>JBBRNV010000001.1:0-202999 GCA_038230075.1 Minisyncoccia bacterium
ATGTAAATAACTGTTATCTGATTCCATATAAAATATAGTTGTGCGCGGGGTGGGGTCAAACTAACGTAAGGGCAGGACGATAGGCAAAATGCGTTTTTCCCTCTAGAATGATAGTTCTAACTTGGTCCAGACAGGCCAGCCCGCTATTTTAATATATTACTAATAATAATTTCTGTTACCTGAATCGGACTAGTATTTTCAGTATCAATAAGTTGTACCAAGTTGTGAGAGTTGTCTAAGAAAAATTGATGATTAGGTTCAAAATAATTAGTGAGTTCGTCTATTTTTGTTTTAGGTAAGTCAATAACCCCCATCATTTTTTTTAGTTCTTTCATCAACACGTTTTCTTCGAATATCTTTAGGTGCATTTAATCTGTATGCGTAAAATTTTGCATTATGTTTCTTTGCGATATTTTCGAGCATTGTAATTCCATCTTCCTTTGTAACTAATTCAACCACTACACTCACGTTGTGTTCAAGGTATTTATCAGTCATTGCCACCATGACATCTTTAAGTACTAACAGTGTGTTTTCATTTTCTTTATAATTAGGAACGAGTCTTTTAATATCTGGCATGGCAATACGAGCGGTGTCTGGAAGCTTTTCGTTAAGCAATTTAGATGTTGTTGTTTTTCCAGAACCCATGGGTCCATCAATAAGGATAAGAAAGAGGGGTAAATTCATGCCGTAAGTATATTGGAAGTACACAATAAGTTCAATAAATCTTTAGCTTCGCCACATAACCCCGCTAATTTATTTTTCTGGTATAGTTAAAAAATGATTACTCCAAACGGTAAGGTATATAAAATAACTCAAAAATAAACATATGAATACAATCCCAAAAAATACAATTTGCATCTGGTTTGATAAAGATGCAGAAGCTGCAGCAAATTTTTATGCCGCTACTTTTCCTGATAGTAAAGTAACTGATATTTTTCATGCACCGAGTGATTATCCAAGTGGAAAGAAGGGTGATGTGTTAACTGTAGAGTTCACTGTCTGTGGAATTCCTTGTGTTGGTTTGAATGGTGGTCCAATATTTAAACAAACCGAAGCATTTTCTTTTCAGATATCGACTGATAGCCAGGAAGAAACAGACCTCTATTGGAATGCAATTGTTTCAAATGGTGGAATGGAAAGTGATTGTGGATGGTGTAAGGATCGATGGGGAGTGTCATGGCAGATTACACCACGCACTCTGATTGAGGCGAACAAGGCTGGCGGAGAAGAAGCAAAACGTGCTTTTGAAGCAATGATGACTATGAAAAAAATTGATGTCGCTAAAATTGATGAAGCACGGCAGGGTTAGATTGTTGAGTAATTCCACATTCTATCGCTGCTGTAATTAAGTTTAAACAAGTTTGAACTTCATACAACAAATATCAAAAAAACGAAATGCCCGAATTAAAAACAAAAGTGAATAAGGCAAGTGTTGAAAAGTTCTTTAGTAGTATTAAAAATATTGAGAGACGTAACGATTGTATTATTATTTCTCAGATGATGGAGAAAGCCACAAAATCTAAGCCGGAAATGTGGGGCACATCAATTGTTGGTTTTGGCCGAAGAAAGTACACATATGCAAATGGTAAAGAGGCAGAGTGGATGATAATTGGTTTTTCTTCACGTAAACAAAATATCGCACTTTACGGTTTAAAAGTTTTCAAAATGACAG
Source organism: Minisyncoccia bacterium (assembly GCA_038230075.1). Lineage (GTDB taxonomy): Bacteria > Patescibacteriota > Minisyncoccia > Phycocordibacterales > CALRBL01 > JBBRNV01. The sequence continues at coordinate 1,673 of JBBRNV010000001.1, forward strand.
TGGGTGGTTTAAAAGAAAATAAAGGAGAAAACGATTTTCTTCTAAACTTAGGTAAGTATAAGGAAGGGGGCGGATGTCTCTACATACATAAACTTTCTGATGTTGATATAAAAGAACTGAGGAAAATTATTAAATTAGCAGTTAGTAGAAAAGTGTAAGATTTTATTACTGTTTTATCAGTGCTTGATATGGTAAAATTAATTAATAAAAAAATGATAAAAATATTTCAGAATCAGTACTTCCCATATTAGAAAAACAAGAGATATATTATTTCAATCAATAATTTAAAACACATGACAAAAGGAAACGTTTATTTCGAAATTCAGGCAGAAAATACGACACGAGCAATTTATTTCTATACTCAAGTTTTTGGGTGGGAATTCTCTTCAATGCTCGCACTTCCTATTCCATATTGGCGAATCGTGACAGGTGGAGCGTTCGGAGGATTACTTCAGCGACCAGCTCCTGCTCCTGCGCTTGAACAAGGAACTAACGCTTTTGTATGCTCATTTGAAGTTGAAAATTTTGAAAAAACTGCAAAGTTAATTATCGACAATGGTGGAAAAGAAGCGATGCCAAAGTTTGCTGTTCCAACTGTGTGTTGGCAATGATACTTTCTCGATACTGAAGGAAATACTTTCGGACTTTTCCAACCTGACCCATCTGCTAAATAGATTTGATTTAAAGTCGTAGTCTGCTACTGTTTCGATAAATCAACGGACAGGTCTCTTCTTTTATACGTGTTAATATAAACATATGGATCAATTCTCAGAGAAAAAGCATGAAGTTTTTTTCGATATAGAAAAAAGTCAGGTAAAGGAAGCATATATTCTTTTGGACGCGAAGAATCCACTTGAATTATCAAGACGATATACAGAAGAAGATCAAAAGATAGCTCGAACAGGATCGTGGGATTATACAGATCAAAATCTAATTACAAATCAAGTTAAAACTATTCTTGAGTCAATTGATCTTGAAACAATTCCAGAAGAAGAAAGAGAATGGATACAAGAAATATTGTGGTTTTGGTATCATCATGCAATTAGTCACGCAATAATTATTAAAGATAAAGTTGCAGCTCAGATGTTCGCTAAAAAAGCACTTGAATATCAAGGACCAGATCATCCTAATCAGATTACACAACTCTTAAGTTTTCTTGTTAATGACCAAGTTGTAGAAGCTGAAAGGTGGGTCAAGACAATTCCAAATGAGCCTGAAAAAAGCACAGCTCAACATTTGTTAGAAATTTTTAAAGAACAGGGGTTTTTCTAGTTAAGAGTTATTTGCTAAAATGAATGTATGATCACTTTAATCTTCGAAGCCCACGGCACCACATTCGATAATGAAGCTCATTTGTCGTCTGGACATAATGACGTTGAATTATCTCCTTTAGGAATTCAGCAATCAAAAGAAATGGGTGAGCGTTATAAAAACGACCATTTTGATGCAATTTTCTGTTCAGATTTAAAACGTGCTTATAATAGTGCTGAAATAGGCTTTGGTGATAAATGGGTAATCATTCAGGATAAACGACTTCGGGAGTGTGATTATGGAGATCTCACCCAACATCCAAGTTCAGAGGTTGATATCGAAAAACCACATAGAATTGATACACCATTTCCAAACGGAGAAAGCTACACACAAACAACTGCACGAATGAAGTTATTTCTTGAAGATGTAATTAAAAATTATGACGGTAAACGTGTAATGGTTATTGGTCATCGAGCAACACAATATGGAATTGATCACCTCGTTAATGGGGTGACACTTGAGGCATTAACAACCTCGCACTTTAAGTGGCAGCCGGGATGGGAATATATTTTTAATAATTTGAAATTTTAATATGAACATCACTAAAATCGGCCACTGCTGCCTTCTCATCAAACTAAATGGAATAACTATCCTGACTGATCTAGGCTTGTTTTCAATTTTTGAAAAGAATGATATTGAGTTTGTTGGAATGAGTGAGGGGGATTCTAGAGAGTTTTAAGATTATTAGTCACATTTCCTATAATCTGCTATATTCTTCCCATGAAAAAAGGAACAATCATTACTATCGGTATTATCATTCTCATTCTGGTTATCGGAGCAGTTTCAGTTTATATGTATCAAAAAGATAAAGTCGCGGTTGTTGCTGTTAGAAATTTTTGTTTCCAGAAAACAGTCTTTGACGAAACAGGAACTTCATCAACATCTATTGGCGCAACGTTGAATCCAAATCACACAGTTGGAGGGGAACTGTACTTCCTTCCGTCACAGAAAGATTCTCTATACGGAACATTTACTGGAACATGGCAAGCAAATGGAACAACAACAGAACTTAATGTTATTCAGAGTTATGTAGCAGAAGGAATAACCGCAACTGCTACACGAACTATTACTATTGCAAACTCATATGCTTTGATTGATTGGGATGGAAAAGGAAGTGCATCAACAAGTGATGAACATATTCCACAAGTTGATTGTGCTCAGGTTAAGTAAAAATCGACAATATTATTTAGTATTGTCCCACATTTGTTGCCACATTAGCTTCATGAGATCTGCAAATTCTTTACTTTGAATCATAAAGGCAAACTTTTCTTTTCCTCCTGAAGCAAAGAGGCATCTATTGCCGTATATCCAATAACTCATTTGCCAATCGACTCCTTTTTTGACATATCGAATACGACGAAGTTTTGTATGCATACTATTCTCGAGCCATTCGTGTTTTTTAGTTTGCAGTTTCCTATCTTCTGCTTTTTGAATAACGTTAATTATAACTCCTAGTTTAAGTCGTGGTTCACTGTGTGCACGAAGAAAGTCTTCTCCGAGCGTGTTCATCATTTCAGTCATCGGCCACATAAGATAAGACTCTTTGTGTTCTTTTGTCCACTGTATATCTCTGAACGCTTGTCTCATTCCTTCGACTCCCATATAAAATTTAACCTTCGGTTTCGCAACTCGAGGTTCCTTACTATGATGCTTTAAAAAAGAAATGAGGTGATTATGAGCAGATTCTAAATCATTCATTTCTTGCTTATGAACTCGAACCAACTGTTCGTTATCTGGAATACCAAATGTCTTACTTCGATCTTCGCTATATTCAACAATTAAACTTTTGCCAACAAGCTCAGAGAGGGCATCGTAGACAGACGATTTTGGAAGGTTAAGAAAGCTCGCAATGTCTGCCGCGGTTGAGGTTCCGTTTTCTGTAAGAGCAATTAGAACTCGTTTTGAGGCATGTTTAAGGCCAAGTACCGTAAGTGCATCGTTGATCATTGATTCGTTCTGCATATGTATTTGATTATTCGCTTTTCGCCGAATTATATACACACAATACCACATGAGTACAATGTTGTCTATTACTTATATCCAATTATATGAAAAAGACACACATTATTGTTTTGATTATTCTCGTTATTCTTGGAATTGTTTATTTTACGAATTATAGAAATGTTGAAAATCAGATAGGGAATTCAGACAAAACTATAAAAATTGGAGCAGTTATTTCATTGTCAGGCCAAGCGGCTACATTTGGTGAATTTGCAAAAAATGGAATGGAATTGGCAGTGAAAGAAATAAATGCCTCTAGTGGTGGCAAAGGTCAAAAAGTTGAAGTGTTGTACGAAGATGACAAGACTGACCCAAAGTCAGCTGTCTCTGCATATAAAAAACTTACATCAGTCGATAAAGTTCAAGCTGTAGTTGGAGGACTTTGGGATTTTATCGCCGAACCTCTTTTTCCTCTTGCCAAACAAAATCAACTCACTTTTATTTCTCCTTCAAACTTACGAATAAAAGATACATTTGAACCAAACGAACAAAGTTTTCTTATGCTTCCAGAGTTTAAGACCGTACTTGCAAAAGCTGAAGAATTTCTAAAGAGAGATGATGTAAAGAAAGTTGCTGTTGTTCATTTTGCATCAACTTTTGGTGTTGAAGTCGGAAGAGCTTTTGATGAAATGGTAAACAATATCGGAAAAGGTCCAATAATTAACGAATCCTATAGTCAAATTGGAAATAATGATTTTAAAACGTTAATTTCAAAACTGAAAGATCAAAATGTGGATACACTATTTATAGATATGGTTGATATTGATACAGTAAACTTTTTGAAACGAGCAAAAGAATTAGAATTTACTCCAAAGATCATGACATATGTTGGATCATACGACGCCTTCACCGATGAAAATAAGTATTTACTTGAAGGGATAACTGTTCTTGATTGGGAATCAAGCAAGCCAGCATTCAATGATCGATATCAAAAAATGTATGGAACACTTCCATCTAAATCCGCACAGCGAGCATACGATGCAATATATGTGTTGGTAAATGCAATTTTGCACACAAATAGCAACTCAGAAGTAGCAAAATATATTGAATCTCATTCAACAGAGACTCCAAATAACACTATTCAGTTTCTTTCGACACATGAAGTCAGTTCAACTGATGTGTATCTTAAAACGTATAGAAATGGAGTGTTGGTTCAACTTGAGAATTAGTGCTGAAATACTACATCAAAACCTCAACAGAATTCCCCGCAACGAAACCAGTTGTCCAGCAAAGTTGTAGGCTGTAACCTCCTGATGGTCGGTCGATATTTAAAATATCACCAATGAGCATAAGATTTGGAAATAATCGTGATTTCATCGTTTTGAAATCTACTTCATCGAGTTTGACTCCACCCGATGTCACGATTGCTTTTTCAACACCGAGTAATCCTTCAACACTCATAGGAAGTGCTTTAAGTAATTGCACAAGAGCGAGTCGCTGTTCTCGAGTAACGCTGTGGCTCCATGTGTCGCCGTCAATTCCTGAGAGTTCAATAATAATTGGGGCAACTGACGGAAGAACTAATTCACCAATGCTGTTTTTAAATTTCTTATTACTGTGTGACTTAAATATCTCTTGAAGTTTAAAATTGAGTTGCCCATAATCGAGATCAGGAAGAATGTCGAGTGATACGGTTACTTCACCGTATTTTAAAAGTTCGCTCACATCGCGACTCATGTTTAATATGGTTGGACCTGAAATTCCAAAGTGAGTGAAGAGTACTCTTCCTTTTTGTACCGCTTGTTTTTCGCCATTTTGAAAAAGAGTAATTTTTGCGTGTTGAATCGTAGTGCCTTGAAGTCGTTTAACCCAATCATCTTTAATTGCAATCGGAACAAGTGCTGCATCTGGTTCGATAACTGTGTGACCAATTGTTTTTAACCACTTGAATCCTTCGCCTGTTGAACCAGTTTCAGGTCTAGACTTTCCACCAGTGGCTAGTATAAATTGTTTTCCTTGAATTCGTTTGCCACCTTTAATTCGAACTGCAAAGATAGATTGTCCAAGTGTTTCGAATCCAGTGACTTCATTATTTGAAAGAATAGTCACATTTCCTTGTTTCATATATGCAACCAACACATTCCAAACCGATTGTGCTTTGTTGGTAATAGGGAAGACTCGTTGCAGTGCTTCAACTTTTGTATCCATGTGATTAAGGTGAAAAAAATCAAGCGTCTCTTTCACACTCCACTGAGAGAATGCTGAAAATAAATATTTATTATTTTCTTTGAATTTATCAAGTAACTTTCGTGTATCAAATTCAGCATTGGTGACATTACAACGCCCCCCTCCGGTAATTAAAAGTTTTTTTCCAAGTGAATCGTTTTTTTCAATCAACAGAATCTTTGCACCTCTTTCAGCTGCACGCCCGGCGGCCATCATGCCAGCAGGTCCACCACCAATAACAACAACATCCCAGACGGGCTCTTTTATGGGTTGTGAGACTGTGTTACTTTTTTGCTCGAGTTCTTTCATTAATAAAATAATCCTAACATAAAAATACTCTAAGCTGACTTTTTAAACACACGTGCTATATTCACTTCATGGAGACACCCAAACACAAAGAAGTACTTGAGGCATATGAAAACAAATGGACACTTCTTATCTACTATGGAATGAGTGCTTTAGTTTTAATTGCTATCGCTGTGTTTGTTTTTCGAGGAAATTGGAAAACAGCCCTAAGCACAAGTCTTGTTCTTCTTTGCATGTTTATTCCTTCAATTTTGAAAGAGCGATATCGATACTATATTCCGTTCGCAATACGACTTGGTGTTACTACCTTTATTTTCTTCACCTTGTTTCTTGGTGAAGTTGGAAATTTCTATAATTACATTCCTTTGTGGGACAAATTCGTTCATTTTGAATCTGGCTTAGTACTAGGTGCGATTGGATTTCTACTTGTATATATGTTTAATGAGCACAAAAATATTAAGTTGGGACTTAGTCCTGGTTTTCTTTCAGTTTTCGCGGTCACCTTCTCAATATCATTTGGAGTTATTTGGGAAATTATTGAATTTATTGGAGACCATATTTTCCACAGTCGTTGGCAGTGGGATAATGCCGACACCATGTGGGATCTCATCGCTGATTTAACTGGTGCAATTGTTATTAGCACAGTGGCCTATTTTTGGATGCATCGTAATAAACGACTTCCTTTTACCCCTTGGATGCTTTCAATTTTTCATAAAAAAGAAAAAGAATAGTGATATGTGATTGTGATAGTATTTATTTCCACATGCAACATTTCGTTTATATCCTCGAATGCAATGATAAAACATTATATGTTGGAAGTACTAACGATGTGGAAAAACGTTTGCACCAGCACAACAACTTAAAAGGTGGTGCGCATTACACTAAAATACGAAGACCTGTTAAGCTTGTCTATATTGAACAGGTGGAAAATTTCAAACAAATGCGCACACGAGAAGCTGAACTTAAGCGTTTAAAACGAGAGGAAAAGCTGATTCTTATCAAAACAAGTAAATCTTCAAAATAATAATATGAAAACATATCAATCTTATCAAAAACTTAAGAAGCCGAATTGGGCACCACCAGCGTGGTTATTTGGCCCAGTGTGGACATTTCTCTATCTACTCATCATTATTTCATTTGGATATGTAGCGTATTCATACATTGTAGGTATGTTGCCGTTTTTTGTTTTGCTTCCTTTCATATTAAATATAATTTTTAATATACTCTTTACACCAATTCAGTTTAAACTAAAAAATAATATACTTGCGGCAATCGATGTTGTTCTGGTGCTTGTGACGCTGGTGTGGTCAATGGTTGTAGTTTCTCATTCAATTGCTTGGGTTGTATATATAAATATTCCATATCTTTTGTGGGTTACTTTTGCAACGACGTTGCAACTAAGGATTACATATTTAAATCGAAAATAAGAGCGTAACGATGTCTGGTATACTTCAGATATGAAATTTACCTTCATTATTATTACTCTCTTGGTTGTTGTATTGGCCTTTGACCTTGTAAGAGGATTCATTTTAGCAAAACGCTCACAAGTTCTTATTAGAAGTTTGACGCCTTTTTCTCGAAATCTTCCAAATGCTCCTATGAGAATATTGGTAGTTGGCGATAGTACGGCTTATGGAACAGGCTCTGATAGCCCAACCACCACAACTGCCGGAAGATTGGGTGAAATGTATCCTCAGGCATCAGTTACTAACTTAGCAGTAAATGGTTTAAAAATTGAAGGACTTCTCGCCATTTTTGAAAAGATCGATCTTAAAACACATTACGATATTGTTCTTATTCAAATTGGTGCAAACGACATAATCAGATTAACTTCAATCGATCGTATTCATGAAGGAATAAAAAAAGTGTTAGAAAGAGCTCAAAAATTTGGAGGAAAAGTTATTTTGCTTCACTCTGGAAATGTTGGAGAAGCACCATTCTTTCCGTGGTATCTTCGACCAATTCTTTCTTCTCGTAGTTTAGAAGTGAGAGATATTTATACATCTGAAGTTGGAAATTATTCAGCGGAATATGTTGACCTTATTAATTCACCTGTTGCGAAACTTCTCAGAGACGATATCAAGAAGTATTACTCAAATGACATGCTTCATTTAACAGGTGACGGATATGGTCTGTGGTTTAATGAAATCAAAAAGCATTTGTAATTTTTTCGACAAAAAGGTGTACTATAAGAATAATTATCAGTAATCATATTTAAATGAACAATAATAAAAAAATTGGATTGTTGGTTGTCGCTGTTGTTATTGCGATCATTGCCGCAGTTATGATTTCGGGAAATAAAAATCAGACAAATCAGTACTCCGACCAATCACAAACTCAGCCTCAACAGACAGTTGTTGTGGAATATTCGTGTGACGCCAAAAAAAGCATTAAAGCAGTTTTTCATAGTGGGGAAGCGAAGTTTTCAACAGATTCTCAACCACCGATACCTGGTGGAAGTGTCGATGTCGTTTTAAGTGATGGAAGAAACATGACACTTGCACAAACTATTTCTGCAGATGGTGTACGTTATGCAAACTCTGACGAATCATTTGTGTTTTGGAGTAAAGGAAATGGTGCACTTGTTCTAGAAAATAGTGAACAAAAAAGCTATGTTGGATGTATCACTGTTGCAGATGTTCCTAACGGATCGCTTCTTACGCAAATATACTCAAGAGGTGCCGACGGTTTTTCACTTCGATTACCAGCTGGATATTCAGTAGATGATTCGTATAAGTATCAGGCAAGTCCTTTAAAAATAATCAACGGAGTTAAATTTACAATTCCAAAAAGTACATCTTACGGAACAAACTTGGGAAGTGACAGTTACATAAGTGTTGAGCAAATAACAAACAACGAAAGCCAAGAGTGTACAGCAAGTGAGTTTTTTGATGGAACACATGTTTCAGAGATAAAAACTGGAAATGGTGTGACATATTCAGTTGCTACGTCATCTGGTGCAGGTGCGGGTAATCGATATGAAGAAACTGTATTTGCTATCCCAGAAACGAATCCATGTATTGCAGTGCGATATTTTGTTCACTATGGTGTGTTTCAAAATTATCCAGCAGGAACTACACGAGAGTTTGACTCGTCTGCACTACTTAATGAATTTGAAAGTATTAGAAATACATTGGTAGTTAATCGCTAGCTTTTTTTAAAAATAGTGGAATACTTAAGGAGTCGATTATTAGTGATACTTAATAACATTTACATTCACTATGTTAACTACAATTGCAATTATTTTAGTGGTACTTTGGCTTCTTGGAGTGGTTGGGGTCTATAGTATTGGATGGTTCATCCACATACTTCTAGTCATCGCAGTCATTATGTTTTTGATTCGAATTATTAATGGACAAAACCCAGTTAAATAATTTTATGGAATCACAAGGCACAAATACCAATACGATTCTTATCGTAATACTTATTCTCATCGTCGCAGGTTTTGGATTTTATTGGTACTCACACCGAGTAGTTGATAATGCTCCAAAAAATGATGGCGGACTTCAGATTAATATTGGTGGTGGAGATAAAGGCGGAAGTCAGCCTCCAGCCCCAGCACCCGCAAACTAAACTCACATCAGTAAAACAAAAAGCTCTCAATTTGAGGGCTTTTTGTTTGGGCTTAAACTAAGGTTTGATAAAAAATTCTTTCTGTTTCGCAAGCCAGTCAATTCCTTCTTCTGGATTTCTTTTAAGAATCAACTTTTTCCAAGCATTATAAAATAAAAAATCAGTCTCAAATGCAACCGAAGATGATGTGTGTGGTTTGTTTAATTCAGTAAAGCGACTTTGTTTAACTTCATATGGATACGTGGTATTCATTAAGTTTGTCCATGAAGATTCTTTGTTTTTTAGAAATTCCTTTAGTTCTGGAAATTTTGCTGGAAATAAAGTGAGAGTATTTATATAGAACATAAACGAGCGAAGAAGAAGGAAGTTGCCCGCAAGTACTTCGTGGAGACTTTCACATATTGCATCCATTTTATCGGCATATGAAACAAGCAAAGCCTCAATGCAATCTTTTTTTAAGGTGTTTTGCAATAATTCTCGATAAACATATCCATGAACTTTTTCTGGATAATACGCAGCAAGGGTATCAAGTGCTGACTCTTCTTCAATTGCAGCTTTTGCCAACTCTTCGTTCGACATTCGAGCTTTAGTGCTTGCTGGAATATCTCCTGTGATCATTTCTGCATCATCGTGAATAAGTGCGAGTATTCGTGCTTTCTCAGGATCAAATGAAAAATATTGTTGAGTAAGAGGAATTAGTTCTTCAGTGATTCACAGTACGCGGTGAGTGTGCATCCATAGGTTTGAACGATAGAACAAGACTTCAAATATATGATATCGATAAATACTTCGTAGTTTCTCTTCTCGTTCTTTGGGGAATATTGAGAGGTCGATAGGTGAGTACATATTGCCAATATAGCATTTCAAAGTCGTTTGATATACTTCATATATGAAACACGTTGAGATTGAAATTCAGGCGCGAATTGAAAAAAGTGCCACACTGCAAGCATTTTTAGAAAGTAATGCCAGTTTTATTTCTGAGCAGAATCAAATTGATGAATATTTTACTCCAGCTCACGAAAATTTCGTTGATGTAAAACCAATTGTAGAATGGTTTAGAATTCGAGATGAAAAGGGTATTTTCAGTATTAACTATAAAAAATGGCATTATGAAAACAGTGTTGGAACATATGCTGACGAATACGAAACAACTGTTGGAGACAAAGAGACTGCTCGAAAGATTTGTGTAGCCCTTGATTTCGTTTCACTTGTGGTAGTAAATAAGAATCGTAAGAAGTTTATGTATGAAGATTATGAAGTTGCGTTTGATACTGTTGTTGGCCTAGGTAATTTTGTTGAGATTGAATATAAAGGAGAGGCGACCGTTGATCCAAAAACAACAACAGCAGAGATGATCTCTTTCTTGAAAGAACATGATTGTGGGAAAGTGGAATTAAATAACGGAGGATATCCCATGCTTCTTCTATTTCCTCATGACGCTCACTATATAGAAGTATAAAAGAGGTGACAAAGACTAAAATTACTATAAAATAATATACCTATGTTTAAATTTATTGCTGGACTGTTTATAAGTGTGGGAGCGTTAGTACAAGGAGCATTCGGAATTCATTCGTCATCAACAACGTCTCGAATTGAACCACCTCCACGTGAGTTTCGTCAGGAAGAACGACGAATGATGGCAAGTACAACAGAAGATCAGGGTGAAATGCGAAACAGAGATCAGTTTCTAAGAGGTGTTTTCGGTGCAGTATCTGCGGTAAATGGAACAAATATCACTCTTTCAACACGATTTGAGATAAAAACTGAACCAAAACCAACAACGGGAAGAGCTAGTTCATCAAATGCAACATCTTCACGACCAATTCCTCCTGTTAGAGTTGAAATTGGAAACGCATCAACAAGTATCACTGTTGATGCCTCAGAAGCTAAGATTCTTAAGGGAAACTCTAGTACAACTGCATCAATTTCTGACATTACCGTTGGAAGTAAAATTCTCGTAGAAGGAAAAATAAGTACAAGTACTGGATCTATCAAAGCGGTAGTTATTCGAGTAGGCATTCTTCCTCCGTCTGAAGAGTTACAAAGAATGATTCGAAATATGTTAGATAAAAATGGAAAACCATTATCTTCATCAAGTACCTCTAGTGGAATATTTCCTACACCTCCACCACGAGGTGATGATCAAAAACCAGTCCCTCCACCTACTCGTCCATCAATAAGTCCACAAAGAGGAGGTAGATAGTGAAATAAAAACAGTACTCAGTTGTAATAACCAATATAATAAATATCCAGCATGCAAAACGGAACTCTCATTAAAGGAATAGCTGTGCTCGTTGTTATTGGAGGAATTGTCGGTTTTCTCGTTTGGCCATCTAAAGATGTTGTAGTTGATCAAAATATTTCTAATTCAAATGTTGAAGTTACTAAAGAAACTTCAGGAAGTACCACATCTGCTGCTCAAACTGCAACAGACACCACCATTGTAACAACTCAACCTTCAGAAAATAATTCTCAGTTCAAAGATGGTTCATATACATCAGAAGGAAATTACACCTCTCCTGCGGGCCCAGAAGCTATTAAAGTAACACTCACCCTTTCAAATGGAGTTATTACCAATTCAACAGTGGTAAGTGAAGCAACTGCAACCTTTTCAAAGCGTTATCAAGGAATGTTTGTTGATAACTATAAACAATATGTTATTGGTAAAAATATTGATTCATTAAAGCTCGATAAGGTTTCAGGATCATCTCTCACACCAAAAGGTTTCAATGATGCAGTTGCAAAAATCAAAGTTTCTGCGAAAGCATAAATGTCTCGTTAGTTGACCTTGCTCATATGAATATTTCTTTTAAAGCCATTGGAACGCATTGGGTTATTGATGTGTACGATGTTCTTTCTGCTGAAAAAGAAGAAAATCTTACAAAAAAAATCAAAGATCGAATCGAACAATTTGAACAAATGTACTCACGATTTAGAGAAAATTCATGGCTACAGATAATTTCAAAAAATCCTAGCACGTATGGCATTCCCTCAGATGGTGAGGTACTAATCTCATTGTATAAAAACATGTACCAATATACCGCTGGTGCTGTTACTCCTCTTATTGGCCAAGTACTTGTTGATGCTGGGTATGATAAAGAATATTCTTTAATTCAGAAAAAAGAGTTATCATCGCCACCTTTATGGGAAGATGTTATTGAATTTAATCCACCACACATTACCATCAAAAAAGAGTGCTCACTCGATTTTGGTGCATTTGGAAAAGGATATTGCGTTGACATTGTGGATACAGTTTTAAAGTCAGAAGGAGTCAATAGCTTCTGTGTTGATGCAGGGGGAGACATGATTCATAAAAGCACAGAAGCAAAAGCACTTCGTGTTGGACTCGAAGACCCACTAGACACAAAGAATGTGATCGGACTTATTTCGTTATTAAACAAAAGTATTGCAGGTTCATCTGGAAACAGAAGAGCATGGGGAAAGTTTAATCATATTATCAATCCAAAAACACTTGAAAGTTCAAAAGATATACAAGCAATTTGGGTGGTGGCAGACTCAACACTTATTGCTGATGCCATGACGACTGCATTGTATTTTACATCTCCTGAAATTCTTCTAAAACACTTCTCTTTCGAATATCTTATGTTGTTTAGTGACTACTCAGTTGCTGGAACACTTCTTATTGATGCTGAATGATGTAAGAAGACAATTTCTTGCGATAACCTCTATATAAGGGTAAAATTGATATACGGCGCGAATTCCATTCAAGCTTTACCCCTATGATGTACTCAAATGTTTTTCCAAAAATTAAAAGTATCATCAGTCATTTCTACACTGAAACATTCTTTCCCCTCAAGACAGAAGTAGATTTGAAATCGTTTCAAAGTAGATTTAATCTTGTCCTAAAAGAACATCTTGAAAAAAAACTTCAAATATATAGAAAAATAACAAATAATTCTGAAGTATTTGATGTAATGAAGTATGCAGTTGAACTGGTCTGTGAAGGTGGAAAGAGAGTTCGCCCTTATATGTTCTATCTTGCGAATTTGTCTGAGGGCGGAACAGACACCGAAGAAACACTAAAGCTTGCAATCTCACTTGAATTATTTCATGCCTTTGCTTTGATTCATGACGACATTATTGATCGAGGGACAGAACGTCATGGAAAATTAACAACCCATGTGTATACAGAAAAGGCAATTTCGGCATTTCCACGAGGTGATAAAAAGCACATAGCAGAAGGAATGACAATTCTTGCGGGTGATCTCATGTTTAGCTGGTCTCAAGAAATCATTGGAAAAAGTCACACACAAGAATTAAAAGATATTTTTTATACAATGGTAGATGAGGTGGTTGCTGGACAAACCCTTGATGTGACATTTATGCTTCAATATGAAGTAACTTCTGAGTCTATTGCTAGAAAAAATGAATTAAAAACAGCACTGTATTCATTTGTAAATCCAATGCTTATGGGATCTGTACATGCACAATCACATGTACACGATCAATTTTATCGGGAATTTGGTCTCATCATCGGCCAGGCGTTTCAAATTCAGGATGATCTTCTAGATATTACAGGCAGTTCGAAAAAGTTAGGAAAAAATACTTTTTCCGATATTAAAGATGGTCAACACACATTCTTAAGTCAGTATGTTTTTGAGAGTGCTGATATTCAAGGAAAAGATTTGCTACGATCGCTTTTTGGAAAAGAACTTGACGATCATGCACGCAGTGCACTTACTCGTTTGTTTACTTCAAGTGGAGCCGCTGCATATGCATCAAAAAAAGTTAGTACTCTGATTACTGAAGCACGAACATTGATTGATGAAAGTACATTTAAAACAGTTTATAAAAAACGATGGCATGATTTTGTGAATCTACTTGAACATCGAAACTCGTAATATGCCATATCCTGAATATTCTTCGGATGTAATGTTTTGCAAAAAGATCCATAAGAAATATGGAAAAAGTTTTTATTTTGGAACATTTTTATTTGAAAAAAGTGCACGAGAGGCTACATGTATTTTATACGCCTTCTTTAGGTATCCCGATGAATATGTTGATACATATTTTAACGATCAAAAAGAAATTGCGCGCACTAAACTTCTTGAATGGCAAAATACTTGGAAAAAGGTATTTAACAATGAGGTTGTTGCTATTGAACAAGATCAATTAAAGATTTTGCGTGCAGCGCGATATGTTTTTAAAACATATCACATTCCATTTGAATACAGTGAAGCATTTATTGGTGCAATGCTTCAAGATACGATTAAACAAACATATGAAACCTACAAAGAATTAGAAGAGTACATGTATGGGTCAGCTGTGGTTGTTGGGTTGATGATGACTCATGTGCTTTGTTCAAAAGATCAGAAGTTTTTAGAAGATGAGAAATATAGAAATACTATACTTAGTAAGGCGCAATCACTTGGAGAAGGTTTTCAAATGACAAATTTTCTCCGAGATATTTCAGACGATTTACAAACAAGAGGAAGAATTTATCTCCCTCAAGAAGATCTTGTTAAGTATGGCGTGACGACGAAGATGTTAACAGAAAAGACTCTTACAACAGAATTTATTTCTATGATGAAATTTGAGATCAATAGAACAAAAGAATTGTATGTGGTCGGAGATGAAGGAATTCCACTTCTACCAAAGAATGCTCAAAAAGGAATTCGTGTTGCACGAGTGTTGTATTCAAGTATTCTCAATAAAATCGAAGACACCAAGTACAATATTTTTCGAGAACGAATACATCTTAGTTTTGTACAAAAGTTATTCGTTGCAATTAAATCTTTATAATATGAGTCAAGAACAACAAAAAAAAGTTATCGTTATTGGATCAGGAATCGGCGGTATTGCCACTGCGTGTTTACTCGGAAAGAAAGGGTATAAAGTGACCATTCTTGAAAAATTGTCAGAGTATGGAGGAAGAGGAAGGGTGTTTAGTGAAAAAGGTTTTACATTCGATATGGGCCCTTCGTGGTACATGATGGCAGACGTTTTCGAGGAATTTTTTGCAGCACTTGGAGAAAATATTAATGATTACCTTTCACTTCAGAGATTGTCTCCTTCATATCGTATTTTTCTCAAGAGTGAAATGAAGCATTATGACTTCTACAGTGATATTGAAAAAAATAGGGAAATATTTGAGTCAATTGAACCAGGATCTGGTGATGTTCTTAAAAAATATTTAGAAGATTGTAAGTATCAATACGACATAGCAAAAAAAGAATTTATTTTTAAAAATTACGATTCGATTTTTGATTTCTTTAATAAACGAGTAATGACTGAGGGAAGAAAACTCCCCATTTTCAAAAAAATGAATCAAATTGTGGAAGCGTCATTTAAAAGTGAAATACTCCAAAAAGTCTTGCAATATCAAACAGTTCTTTTAGGAACTTCACCTTTTGATGCTCCTGGAATTTACGCTCTTATGAATCATGTTGATTTTAATGGTGGAGTTCATTATCCGAAAGGAGGAATCACAAAACTCTTTGAAGCATTAATTACTGTGGCTAAAAAGAATGGTGTTTCTTTTAGAAATAACGCTGAAGTTCTTACCATAAATGTTGAGGAAGAAAATGTAACTGGTGTGACATTAAAAAATGGAGAAGTGCTACGTGCTGATATTGTTGTTTCAAATGCAGATATTGAGCACACTGATCAGAAGTTACTAGAACCCGAATATCGACAAAAAACTCCGAAATATTGGGATACTCGAAAAATGGCACCTTCTGCATTCATTATGTATCTAGGGCTAAAAGAAAAAGTTCCATCTCTTTCACATCACAATTTATTATTTTCAGAAGATTGGAAAAAAGGATTCGATGAAATCTTTAAAGATCCAGTGTACCCAACTGACATTTCACTATATGTCTGCGCTCCTTCAAAAAGTGATGCTTCTGTTGCACCAGAAGGAAAAGAAAATTTGTTCATTCTTGTTCCGATTGCCGCAGGGCTTCCTGATAATGAAAAAATTAGAGCATCATTTGAGGAAAATGTTCTCGACGTCATAGAAAAATATATGGGTGTAAAAAATATGAGAGATTTGATTGAATATAAAAGAGTTTATTCAGTGAATAACTTTAGAACCGACTATAATGCTTTTAAAGGAACGGCACTTGGCTTGGCACACAATTTTATGCAAACATCTTTTTTTAGACCAAATAACATAAATAAAAAAGTTAAAAATTTGTATTACGTCGGAGCGGGAACTAATCCTGGAATTGGTATGCCAATTTGTATCGCATCTGCAGAATTGGTATATAAACGAATTATGGGTATTACAGATCCTGAGCCTCTTAAAAACGTGTAATTATTTTGCTAAAAGGACAAGAAAGAAAAGAATCATTCCAACTAATGTATTTATTTTTGGAAAGTATGTATAGAGAGTAAATAATTCATCACTAGTTTTTGAACGGAGAGAAAGAATCATAAGCGATGTATAGATAATAAATCCTCCGATTCCGAACAAGGAAAAGTAACGATATGCAACAAAGCTTGAAATTGTATAAAGAAAAAGACAAAGAACTAGCGTTTTTTGCGCACCTAAATATGTAGCAATTGTGTGTAGGTGTGCATCGGTATCAGCTTTAATGTCGGGAACCGCTGAATATGCATGCATGGCAATTGCCCATGCCATTCCTCCAACTAAAGGAATTAAAGGAAATCCGATTCCACCTGCGACATAATAACCAACTACAGCCGTTGCAATGTAATGACCTGCGCTAAAAAGACTATCAAGAAAAGGTTTTGCTTTTGCACGAATCGGCTTCGAAGAGTAGAACCCTGCAAAGAATAGAAAAGCGATAAGTGAAAGAAGTGTTGCTCTTGAAATGGTCACAAAAAAGAGAACGATAATAAAAACAAGACTGCTTAGAATGATCCATCTCCACAGAGAAGTGTGTTCTTCTCGTGCGACAAGTGATTCGTAAGCTATTTTCTTTGGATTTAATTTGTCAGTTTCATAATCAAATATATCGTTAATTCCATAAATAAAGATATTGGCAGGAAAGGTAAAGTAAACAGAGAAGATAATAAATGGAAGTGAGTGCCAAGAATAGTCTCCTGCATGAGCAACTGCAGCAAATCCTAGTATAAATGAGCCTAATTCGTATATCCAAAACCGCGGGCGGCTAATACTGAGAGCTCTTTTGAGATTCATATAAAGAAGTATATCATTCAGTTATGAAAACTATTATCGGAGTTGTTGGTGAAAAAGGAAGCGGAAAAGAAACTTTTGTTTTACACGTTAAGGCATATTTGGAAAAGAAAGCTCGTTCAGTATCTCATACGCGATCATCAGATATTTTGGCAGAAACATTAACTGCATGGGATCTTCCTCAAACAAGACATAATTTGCAACACATGGCTATTGTGATGGATGAGGGATTTGGAAAGGGAACATTAACTCACGCTGTTAAAAAAAGAATAGAGAAACTCCCTGGAGAAATTGTTATGTTTGATGGAGTAAGGTGGCATAGTGATGAACAAATGATTCGAAGTTTTACAACACACATGCTTATCTACATTACAGCCGACATTAAAGCTCGATATGAGCGTACAAAAGAACGAAAAGAAAAGGTTGGCGAATCTTCAGCGAGTTATGAACAATTTATGAACGAAGAAAGGGCACTCACCGAACTCGATATTCCACTTATTGGCCAAACAGCTGATTTTAAAATTGAAAACAATGCCACCATCGAAGAATTTCAACAAAAAGTTGAAGATTTTTGTACCACACATTTGAAAGTCTAAGAATTGCAGTCTTATATTCACCGAGTACAATAGAATGATTATCCATTAATATAGAAATATATGTTTAATGAAATTGCTTTTACCGTTTATGCAGTGACAGATATGAAGAAGTCTCGAGCTTTTTATGAAGGGGCACTAGGTCTTACGCCAAGTACAGAATTTCCAGCAACTGAAGAGTCTGCATGGATTGAATACAGTATTGGATCAGGAACATTAAGTATTGGATGTTCTCCCGATTGGAAACCATCAGAAGATGGCGCGGTAGTAGCTCTTGAAGCAAATGATTTTGAGGCGGTTGTGAAAGTATTGAAAGAACACAATGTAAGCTTTAAGCTTGAACCACAAGATTTTCCAACATGCCATATGGCTGTAATTAACGACCCTGATAATAATCGGGTCTTAATTCACAAACGAAAAGCTCGATAAATGAAATAACTACACAACTCTGTTGTATTAGTTGTATAGATCTACATATATGGGAGAACATCTCGAAACCGATGAGGCTGTTGTCTTAGATGTTCAACAGGGAAATGCAGAGAAGTTTGGTATTGTCATGGAAAGATACCAGGCTAAGCTTTTTCGATATGGAAGAAAGTTCCTTTCTGATCCTGAAAACATTTCTGATCTCGTTCAAGATGTTTTTATAAAAAGTTATCAAGCAATTCAAAGCTTCGATACCTCTCAAAAGTTTTCATCGTGGATATATCGAATTGCGCACAACTCATTTGTGAATGAATTAAAAAGAAAACAAAAAGCACCACTTCGAATCTTTGATTTTGATACGTTGTTGAATCACCCTGTTTACGAAGAAGAACATAGTTCAGAAGAACAAGTGGCAATTAAGAATATGATTGATATTGGCTTAAATAAGTTAGACCCGAAATATAAAGAAGTACTCATTCTTCACTTCATCGAAGACTTGGCTTACAAAGACATTTCGGACGTGCTTAGAGTTCCGACGAGTACAGTTGGGGTGAGAATAAAACGAGCAAAAGAAGCATTAAAGAAAGTCTGTGACATTACAAACATATGAACCACATAAACAATTTCACAAAAGAAAATCAAAATACTGAACAAAAAGCCAAAGAGCACATGCTTCAAGTTCTTGATCAAATAAAAAAAGGAAAAGTGACTATGACGCCACGATTTTACTTCACCCTTCGTTTTACTGCGCTTATTGCTGTTTCGGTTCTTCTCTTCATCTTCTCTTCATTTTTCTTTAGTTTTCTTTTCTTTGCACTTCAAGCAAGTGGCTACTACTTCTTATTCGGTTTTGGATTGAAGGGATTCACCACACTCATCATTCTTTTTCCATGGAGCCTTTTCTTGATTCAGGTCTTGCTGCTTGCGCTCATTGAATGGCTTCTTAAAGGCTTTAGTTTTGGTTATAAAACACCACTTGCATACCTTATTTTAGGAATCGTTGGTATTTCAATGCTTCTTGGTCTTGTTGTTTATTTAACACCACTTCACGACGATTTCGAGTCAGAAGCAAAACATAATAACTTGCCCGTTCTTGGTGGGTTATACGACCACGTAAGACGTCCAAGTCATGATCACGGCATTTATAACGGAACAGTCATTGCGATCTCTACAAGCTCAATTATGGTCAAAATTGACGATGCCGGAGACGTTGCTACTGACACACTGGTGGTAATGGATTCTGCAGCACTTCAACTCAGCAAACAGGTTAGTTTGGGTCAAGGTGTATTCATCGCTGGGGAAATTGATCATGAAAAGTTTATTCCTTATGGAATTCATATAACATTCACTCCTGCTACACCTACACAACGACCAGAATTCGGTTCAAGTTCTGAAGAATTTTCTGCTCAACCTACATATTGAAATAAAATATAAAGTTGGTTGTATAAGGGATGTCGGTGGCATTAAGAAGGCTTCTGACAATAATTATCTATCTGGCGTGAAGGCCAATTTACTAGCTAACACAAAAAACTTATAGAAAAACAACACCCATAACACAAATATATAATCATACGACGCAACAGTAGATTTCTTGTCTATATAAAACCATCTCATTTCTCATGTGAGGTGGTTTTATTATTTTCTAAACTTTAGAAGTTTTTTTCAGCGTAAATAGAGATACTTCGTCGTTTGTGAGCCTTTCCATGTCGAAGATGTCCATGAGACTTATGCATTTTATGAATAGTAAACGCAGGTGAGAGATAGTCTTTAATTTCTTGTTCAGTAAATACGTGTTCAGCTACACCAATGTGAGGGTGAATATATGAACCAGCTTCTTCAGCAGGACTTTCTTTAAGTAGTCGTTCAGCATGTTCATCTTCGTCTCGAAGAAAAGTTTTGAAGAAGAGCCATCCTCCAGGTTTTAAAATTCTAACAATTTCTTTAATAAAAACTTCCCGCTCGTTGTTTTTGAGAAAATGAGAGGCCATCATGTCGAGTACAATATCTTGAGAATCGTTCTCAATATCGAAAGTACCAACAATAGAGCGTGTCTCGTATGAAAGTGGAAGATTCTCACTTTTTGAAACAGCTTGAGCAATAGCTTCTTTAGAAATGTCATATCCAATTCCATGAATATTAAATGTTTCTGAAAGATAAATAAGGTTTCGACCATTTCCACATCCTAGGTCAGCAACTGATGTTCTGATATCTAAATACTGTAGTCCTTGTTTAGGATTCTCAAGTCGTTTAAGAAAACGAGTAAATTTGATTAAATCTTCACTTGGATTATCTGAAAGGGTGAGGTTGTTACCAGACTTGTATTCTTTATCCCAAAAGTTTTGACCCTTCTGCTTTGATCTGAGGCTTGATTTCTTTGGTCGGAATCGCATCGAACCATTACATCACGATATGTTCTTTCTGACAAATATATGTATACTCTTCATATGAGTGCAAACAAAACCTATATCTACGGAAAACATGCGGTAACTGAGGCATTGCTTCACGCTCCAAAAACTCTCAACAAGGTATATTTCAATACTAGTTTTGAAGATGGACGAATAAAAGAATTGGTTCACAAAAATTCTATTGCTCAAGTTGTTGTACAAACAAAAGACCTCCCAGGTGAAACCGAAGAAGAAGTTCATCAGGGTGTGGTTGCATCATTATCACTCGACCTTCTTCTCAAGCCTTTCGATGAATTTAAAACTAACTTTGAAGTAAACGCCGACAGTTGTCTTATTTTACTTGGAGAATTGCAAGATGTTCAGAATGTTGGAGCAGTTATTCGATCTGCAGCAGCGTTTGGAGTTGGAGCTGTTTTAATTCCAGAACATAATCAAGTTCAATTTACAGGAACAGTGGTTAAAGTTTCCGCTGGAATGGCCTTCAGAATTCCACTTGTGACCGTACCTAATGTGAATAGCGCTGTTCGTGATCTTCAAAAATTAGGTTTTTGGGTATACGGATTAGATGGGGAATCAAAAAAACTTGTTACTAAGGAAGTATTTGATGCTCCTACACTTTTTATTTTAGGAAATGAAGCTACAGGAATTCGACAAAAAACACTAGAATTATGTGATGTGGTACTTTCTATTCCAACTAACCCCCAATGTGAGTCATTAAATGCTGCGACATCTGCCGCTGTTGCTATGTATGCGTGGAGTGCACAGCATCCAAAAGCCCTTAAACCTAAGGCGAAATAAGGTTTCTATACAAGGGTTGATTGACAGCTTAAGCCTTGTGGGATATACTGCTTTGGTAAGTCAATCTCTCTAGTTTTTGTTTTGGTGAGTCATCTCTTCGAAACTTCGGCCTATGAATCTACTTTAGGTAAAACTCGCGAGTCCTAGTCGTCTTACGTTTATTCTATAGACTAGCAGCGATCTCGCGGTTCGCATTATTGTATGTATTCATCATCAAACACTGGCTCAGCCAGTAGATCGCGTTTTAAAAGTGGGCCACCTTCAGTTGCAAGTCGATCTTCATCGTACACACCAGGAAGTCGTCCATCATTTGGAGCAAGTCGAGGACCATCAGCGTCTCGAGGCTTTTCTTCTGGTCCATCACGATCACGATTCTCTTCTGCTCCAAAGCGAAGTCGATTCGGTGGTCAGTTTATTAACGAATCAAAATATATCAACAAAGCAGTTGTTTCAAACGAACCTGTGAAGGAATTTATTCCTCAGACTACGTTTAGTGCACTTCCTGTTGATGAACAATTAAAAGCTAATATTCTTGCTAAAGGATTTGATACACCAACTCCTATTCAAGACGCAGCCATTCCTCATATTATGGCTGGAAAAGACATTGTCGGTATTGCAAATACTGGTACTGGAAAAACTGCAGCCTTTCTTATTCCTTTGATTGATAAGATCATTAAAGGAATTACACTTAAAGTAGAAGAAAACATTTTAATTGTTGCACCTACTCGAGAACTTGCCATTCAGATTGACGAGGAACTTAAACTTCTGACTAAAGGAATGAAAATTTACTCAGTATGTGTTGTTGGAGGAGCACCCATTCGAAAACAAATGGCTGAACTTCGATATCACAATAACTTTATTATTGGAACTCCAGGACGATTAAAAGATTTGATCGAACGAAAGTGGATCAATCTAAAAGAATTTAATACTGCGGTTCTTGACGAAGCTGATCGAATGCTTGAAATGGGATTCGTTGCCGACATGAAATACATGATGGCTCTTATGCCTAAAGAAAAGCAGACGCTCTTCTTTTCAGCTACTCTTTCTTCAGATATTGAAAAACTCATCAAAGACTTCTTGAGAGATCCTGTTCGTGTTTCTGTTAAAACAGGTGACACATCAAAGAATGTTGACCAAGACGTTGTTCGTGTTCAACGAGGACATGACAAAATGGAAGTACTTCACGATCTTCTTAACAAAGAAGAGTTCAATAAAGTGCTTATTTTCGGAAAAACAAAGCACGGGGTAGAAAAGCTTTCTAAAAATCTTATCGAACGAGGATTCAAAGCAGAATCTATTCACGGAGACAAACAACATTCTCAACGACAGCGAGCACTTTCTTCATTTAAAGAAAACAAAGTAACTATTCTTGTTGCAACAGATGTTGCCGCACGAGGTCTTGATATTCCAAATGTGAGTCATGTGATTAACTTCGATATTCCTGCAACCTACGATGACTATGTTCACCGAATTGGACGAACTGGCCGAGGAGGTAAGTCTGGAAAAGCTCTGACATTTGTCGACGCTCGATAATTACTTATAATGATCGATATGGATATCTCCATTCAGATCGTTAACTACAATACAAAAAAATATCTCATTGATTGTCTCGATTCTATCAAACTAGATTTGAAGAATTCGAAACTTACGTATGAAGTGCTTGTCATCGACAATGCCTCTCATGACAATCTCGACGATCTTACTTCAATGTATGGTCCAACATTCTCATTTGTGAAAAACAGTGAGAATGTTGGTTTTGGTGCAGCACATAATATTTTGGCAAAACAAGCCAAAGGAGATTTCATTTTTCTCCTTAATCCAGATACTAAATGCATTGAGCCAAATACTGTAGAACGCTTACTTACGAGTCTTAAAACAAATAAAGTAGACATACTTGGTCCAAGATTAAAAACAGAACATGGTTTACCTCAAGAATGGGATCATGGAGATCTTTCGACTCAACCATTCCAACTGTATAAAGATTTCTTTTGTCACAATACCTATAGTCAAAAAAACGAAACATGTTTGGTTTCCTGGGTGTCTGGAGCAGCTTTTCTTATTGATAGAAAACTATTTGAGAGACTTAATGGATTTGATCCAAACTTCTTCCTATATCATGAAGAAGTTGATTTATGCGAGAGAGCGAGAAGTGTTGGTGTTAAGGTATTATACGATCCAACAATTCAAATTCTTCATCATGGAGGTGTTGTTGCAGTGAAAAATGATCATTTGTAGACATCAAAGAAAGTCTATATAAAGAAACGTCTAAAGCGTTTATTTACAGTCCTAAACTAGTAAGAAAAATCTTGAGTTCGTCGTCTTTAATGTGTCGGTATTCTCCTTGTTTAATATTTCCTAATTTAATGTTGAGAATTGATGTTCTTTTAAGATCATATACATCATTGAATAATGCAGAAAGCATTCGTCGAATTTGATGTTTCTTTCCTTCAGTTAACAGAACTCTAAATGTTTTTTCATTCAGAATTGTGACCTTACATTTTTTTGTAACATATCCTTCAATGTTGACGCCATTTTCCATTTTCTCTTTGAAGTTATTTCGAAGAGGAAGTGTTGATTTGACCTCATACTCTTTTTCGTGAGCGTGATCAGGATTTAAAAGTCGGTCAGTGATTCTTCCGTCGTTAGTAAGAATGATTAAACCGTGCGAGTTTTTATCGAGTCGTCCGATGGGGAATAGATGAATAGAAGGATCATCAAATTTAAGCGATCGAACAATATCTCGTTCGCCTTTATTTTGAGCGTGAGTAATAACGCCCACTGGTTTGTTATAGGCAAGATAGACATACTTTGTTGGCTTTCCTTTTCCTTTCACTTCAACAATGTCTGATTCGGCTACTTTGTCTCCAAGAGAAGCGAGCTGTCCGTTAATAAGCACTCGTTTCTTTTCAATCAATTCGTCAGCACCACGTCTTGTTGAGAAGTTTTTGTGTGCCAAATATTTGTTAATACGCATAGGAAAGAGTGGCGCCTCCTGATCAGGGTCCTTTTTAACAACCGGAGGTACTTTAGGGGCCCGAAAAGCCTTTTTAGATAGTGGTTTTTTCACCAAAAGACTATATCACAGATTCCAACAAAATCTAGCTTTTGTCAAAATTACCACGTATTGCAGGAGGTAAGATCGCTACATATTTTCCAAGTGCTTGGTGCTGGAATCCAACTATCTCTGAAATCATAAAATCTGCTATTGGCGGAAGGATAGCTTTCGGGGGTGACATAACTCAATAATTTATAATTAACACCATCTGATGTATAGATAAATCCCGACCAAGGATCTGCAATGTTTCGTTTTGGATCAGTTGGAAGAGTAGAAATATATTTCGGCGCTAAGTTGGGAACATATCCACCAGGTCCTGTAAAAACTCCATCACTTTCTTTGAGCCAATTCGATGAACCTCCTGTACTTGGATATGTTCCGTTGTCAGCATAGTAGGCGTTGATAGCCTTTTCTAATTGAAGTAAATTTTGTACCCGTTGAGTATCTCGGGCTTTAGTCCTCGCACTTGCTACTGAAGCGAAAACAACTGAAGATAAAACAGAAACAATAGAGACAACTACGAGAAGTTCTATCAGGGTAAAACCTTTTTCTGTGTTTCTTTTAAGATGTAAAGTCATGGTATTACTTTTTTAAAAACTTAAGAGCCTCTCCAGTTTTAAACAGAAATTCTTTTGAGAGTTCCGGAGTTATTTGGGCAACGACAGAGCCGAATAGTTGTTTATAAAATATAACTCCAGAAAGCAACAAACTTAGTGTGATAAAAGAAAGAAGTATTATATTTACATGTCTTGGATCTGTGACGATTCCTGTTTTTACCATCCACGAGACAAGAGCTGGCGGCATCTTTTCTTTTTTAAAAGTAGTGTAGAGATAGCTCGACTGTTCATCTTCAAATTGAACACCTTGATTATCGTCCATAAAAATATTATATCACGTTTTTAAAGTTCTTGTGCTAGACGTTTTTCTTTAAGATAATAATCGATTTATTAACAAATGAAGGATGATGTATTTGTTTTATGCTCATTAGATCTAATCTTGAAACTCGAAGTAGGTTTTTTACATGATCACTTTCTTGAATGGCCGCATCAGAACTTTTTTGAAGAATCATAATGCCTTTTGAAGCGAGAAGATCTAACCCCCATGTAATTAAATTTTCGGTATGTGATACAGCACGTGCTGTTACAACATTAAAAGTATTTCGACAAACCTCTTGTTTTGCAGCATCTTCCGCTCGCATGTTAACAACGGTACAATTCTTTAACTCTAATGTGTTAACAATATGCTCAAGAAAGCTACATTTCTTTCCGACAGATTCAAATAAGACCACTTCAATGTCAGGACGCATAATAGCAATCGGGATTCCAGGAAAGCCTGCACCTGTGCCAATATCAGCTAATCTGTGAGCTTCTTTCGGTATAGAGTCTAAAATAGTCAAAGAGTCTGCAAAATGTTTAATCTCTATCTCAACAGGGTCTTTTATGCCAGTTAAGTTGATTCGAGTGTTCCAATCAAGCAGGTCTTTCTGATATGTTGAAAACTGTTCGATTTGTTTGTCGGAAAGGGTGATTGATAAGTCAGATGCGATTTTTACAAGTGTTTCTAAGGCCATAGATGTTGGCACTATACCATGCGAAGTTTTTTTGGTCATGATAGAATCTTTATATGAAGTACGACATGTATTCTCTTATTGTGTTTGACCTCGACGGAACTCTCACTGTCAGTAAGTCTGATTTGTCGGTAGAGATGGCACAAACCCTCTCAAAATTACTACAGAGAAAATTAGTGGGGGTTATTTCCGGAGCGTCATATCAACAATTTCAAGATCAATTTGTTTCTGTTCTCGAAAAAGTGCTCGATGAAAAGATACTGCTCTCAAAATTAATGCTTCTTCCAACAACTGGTCTTAGTTTCTATAGATATCAAGGAGGTGAGTGGACTTCTCAGTATTCTGAAATTCCTGACGAAGATTTTAAACAAAGAATTAGAGTGTCACTTAAAGAAGTGCTTGAAATGCATCCTGAACTTAATATTCCACATGATTTTGACAATCAACTTGAAGATAGGGGAAGTGAAATGACGTTTTCAGCGCTTGGCCAACATGCTGATGTTGAACATAAAAAAGTATTTGACCCTGATCGCTCGAAACGAGCAGTTCTTGTGAGAGAACTTCTTGAAAAGTTGCCAGATGCAAATATTGCATTTGGTGGTATGACCTCTATCGACATCACAAAAAAAGGATTTGATAAAGCTTACGGAGTGCAACGTCTCTGTGATACAATTAGCATCAATAAAAGTGAAGTTTTGTATATCGGAGATGCGCTCGAACCTGGAGGAAATGATTTTAACGTGAAAGAGGCTGGGTTCGATACAATATCAGTAACAGATCCAAGCGACACACAAATTCTCATCACTCAAATTTTACATGATTAATAAGTTTATTGATAACAGACCATGGGGTAAAGAAGAACACTTTATCCAAAATGAAAAAGCAACGGTAAAATTGCTCTATGTAAAAGCGCGAGAAAAATTAAGTCTACAATTTCATCATAAAAGAAGTGAGTTTTGGAAAATCATCGCAGGTTCTCCTATTATTGTTATTGAAGATCAAGAAATCACGGCTCAAGTTGGTGATGAATTTGATATTCCTGTTGGAGCAAAACATAGAATTATGGGAGGGGAAGATGAAGCCATTATTTTAGAAATTGCAGAAGGAGATTTTGACGAGAACGACATTACTCGGTTAGATGATGCCTACGGGCGTACGTAGTATGTTATTTTCAAAGACGAGTAAAAAAATGATTATCGAACCAATTGGTGTCATTCGAAACAATGATATCGACATGTTTCTGTGTAAATCTATTTCGTCTAAAACATCTCTTGTCTACTATAAAACAACAGATGGAAAGAATTTTTCAAAAATAAAAAAATCGATAAGTATTGTATGGCAGCGTAAAGAAATTGTTGTTGACGATATTGAGGATGCTCGATTTTCAGAAGTGGGTGATTATCATTTGTTAACATTTAAGATTGGAAAAAAAGTCTACTTTGCAACATCAAAAGATTATTTTGAGTTTAAGGTTATTTCGCAATCATCGGAATTTAAAGAAGTTCCTTTGGTAATTTCTCATTTTTCATATAAAGGTGGATGTGTTGCTCTTTATAGAGACCCACAATTTGGAATTGCTGTGTCGCACGATCTAAAAACGTGGAGATTTTCAAATATTATGGGAGCTGAGAAGGCGGTAGATGCACTTCATCATAAGGAAAATAGAATTATTGGAGCAATGCGTTCTGATCGAGGCATTTTAATTTTATACGATAAGTTATACGAAAGAACGGCAGATGCTCAGTACAATCCGAAAAAAGAGCATGTACTTGAAATTCAAGGAGTTATGCTTTCAGAATTGCAGCCATATCGAGCGTTGTGGGCCTCAGATTCGCCGCTATATGTAGAAGCGTCTAAAATTCCTTTCCAAGGTCAACCACTTGCGGCATTTCTTGATAGAACTTCTATCTCTGTATATTGGAAATCAAACGAAGCAACATTTTTTAGTTTAATTCTTCCAAAAATATTCGGCGAACCAACTGATGTAGCAAATGTAAAACTTGATAAGCATGTACATAATCCTGTAATTAGGCCAAATCCTGACAATTATTGGGAATCAGTTCAAACATTCAACCCCGCTGCACTTTATTTAGATGGGAAAGTGCACCTACTCTATCGAGCCATGGGATCTGCGGGTATTTCTTATTTGGGATATGCAGCGAGTGATGACGGATACACATTCGATGAACGTTCAAAAGAGCCTGCGTATTGGCCAAGAAAAGAATTTGAAGGAACAACAACGCCAGTTTCTTCATATACCGACGAATTTATGTCAGGAGGTGGATGGGGAGGTTGTGAAGATCCTCGACTCGCAGTGATTGACGACAAAGTATATTTAACATATGTCGCATACGATGGATGGAGAGCTCCACGTGTGGCACTTTCAACAATCACCACAAAAAACTTTCTTAAAAAGAAATGGGACAAATGGACTGAACCAATTCTTCTTTCAAAACCACATCAAACAAACAAAAACTCCTGTTTTCTTCCTGCAAAAATTAACGATAAATTTGTTATTTTTCACCGAGTCTTTCCTAATATTCTAATTGATTATGTTGAAGATTTAGATTTCGGAGAACATGCAAAATGGCTTGAAGGACATCACAAAATTGAACCACGTGGCACCCATTGGGATAGTCGAAAATTAGGAGTTGGAGCAACACCAATCAAGACTGATATGGGTTGGCTTTTGATTTATCAAGCGGTTGATGACCGACATGACAGTCAATATAAAATTGGAGCGATGATTCTCGATCTTCATCATCCAGAAAAAGTGTTGTATCGAACAAACAAGCCAATTTTGATTCCAGATATGGAATATGAAAATAGAGGACACAAATCAGGTGTCGCATATCCATGTGGAGCAATAATTAAAGACGATACACTTTTTGTGTATTACGGAGGAGCTGACAGCGTGGTGTGTGTTGCATCACTTCCGCTTAAAAAGTTTTTATCGGGCATGAAGCATCACAAAGATATAAAACTTTCAGTTAAAAAGGCATCTATTTCTTAATTTTTATATATGTATAACGTAAAACGAAATCAACATAATCCTATTTTGAACCCTGAGCGCATGCGTGCTTGGGAAGGTGATGCAACATTTAACTGGTCAGGTATAAAAGAAGGAAACACTGTTCATTTGGTATATAGAGCTTTAGAGAAACATAAACGAATTGAAGACAAAGAGTTAGAGTTTTCAACAATTGGATACTGTAAGAGTACTGACAAGCTTTCAACGTTGAAAGATCGAAGACAACTTATTACACCTGAATATAATTGGGAAAAGTTTGGATGTGAAGATCCCCGAATTCATAAAATTGGAGACACCTACTACATTTTTTATACAGCACTTGGAACGTTTCCATTTGGTCCTGATGGTATTAAGGTAGCATTAGCAAAAACAAAAAATCTGAAAGATATTACAGAAAAGCATCTTCTGACTCCGTTTAATGCGAAGGCAATGACACTATTTCCTGAAAAGATAAAAGGGAAGATTGCGGCATTTGTGAGTGTTGATACCGACAGACCTGACCGTGGGGTAAAACTTGGTTACATCACATTTAATTCAGAAGCAGATATTCTTTCTCATGAATATTGGAATTCGTGGTATCAAAATATTCAAGAAAATCAATTACATCTCGCACGAAATTCAGGAGAGCAAATTGAAGTAAGTGCTCCGCCAATTAAAACAAAATATGGATGGTTACTTATTTATTCACATATTCAAAATTACTTCAGTAATGATAGGGTTTTTGGAGTTGAGGCGGTATTACTTGATCTTAAAGACCCACGAAAGGTTATTGGAAGAACTCAATTTCCTTTTTTGGTACCAGAAGAAGTGTATGAAGAATTTGGACAAGTTCCCGCTATTGTTTTTCCTAGTGGTGCGTACCTTGATAAGGAAAAGGGTAAAGATGTTGTTGTTTTGCTCTACGGCGCAACAGATACTACAGGCTGCGCAGCCACCATTCCACTTGATGAGTTGTTAGTGTCTCTGAAAAATGGAACGGAGCAATTTATTCGTTCACCTAAAAATCCCCTCATTATTCCAAACGAACTTCACTTATGGGAAGACGTTGCTGTTTTTAATCCAGCTGCAGTTCGAATTGATGGAACAACTCACATTTTTTATAGAGCCATGGGCAAAGAGAATACTTCAGTCATAGGCCTTGCCCTTTCAAAAGACGGGGTAAAGATTGATCGAAGATTTAAAGATCCTATATATATACCTCGCGCTGATTTTGAAAAAAAGGCAAAAGAAGGAAATTCAGGATGCGAAGATCCTCGTGCAACAATTATTGGTGATCGACTATTCTTGGTATACACAGCATATGATGGCATACGACCTCCAGGAGTTGCCATGACATCAGTTTCAATTAAAAAATATACCGAAGCTGTTTCTCATATGGTCAAAGATATTAAGGGAACAGTAGAAGTGAGAATTCCTTGGGATGAGCCTGTTTTTGTATCACTGCCAAATCTTGATGATAAAGATGCACTTCTTTTTGGTGAGAAGTTCAATAAAGCATGGTGGATGTTTCATCGAGTAAATCATAATGTGTGTTTTGATATTCTTTTTGGATTGCAACCAGAAAAATTAAAATCACCTGATGATTTACGGAAACAAAATGTTAAAATGCATAATGTAACTCCACTGTTCGGTCCACGACGTGGTATGTGGGATAGTAAAAAAGTTGGTGTTAATTGTCCACCTGTTAAAACAAAGGCCGGATATCTTCTTCTCTATCATGGAATTGGAGAAGATCACATATATAGAGTAGGGGCAGTACTTCTCGATTTAAATGATCCATTCTCTGTTATAGGACGAAGTTCGCAGCCTATTTTCGAACCTAATGCAGAATATGAAAAGAAAGGAATAATTCCAAATGTAGTGTTTCCTTGTGGATTAGTTGTTGAAAAAGATTTACTCCATATTTATTACGGAGGAGCAGACACCGTGGTTGGTATGGCGGGAATGAGTTTAAAAAAGCTCATTGAGCAGCTTCTTGCATAAGTTACCTAGTGATATACTAGATAGATATGAAACAACAAAAAATTATCGTTTTAATTTTGTTAGTTCTTGTTATTATTTTGGTTGTCTTTGTTGTGAGGAAAGGAACTACACCAAATACTGATATACAAAACAATGTTCCAACAACTGCAACATCAACAACTCCTGTGAATGTTTCAATAGCTGAAGTAAAAAAAGCACTACTATCTGCAACTGTGACTATTCCGGACGAAGGGACAAAAGCTCAATTGGTAAATGGTGAAGTTGATTGGCAAGCAACAGACGAAGTTCATGGTTCAATTGGGCTCATTCCAGATGTTCTCGCTATTCATGGAACAGATGTGCTTGCAGCATTCGGTGTTTCTTCAGGAGGAACAGGAGAGTTTTCTTACGTTTTTCTTTTTTCATATAAAAACGGTAAACTTACGCACACTTCAAGTTATTTCTTAGGAGATCGAATTCTTGTTAAAAAAATAAATACTGACACATTTGAAGCAAAAGCAAGTGAGGGTGAATATATTGCAAGCATTTCGATTGTTGATAGAGGAGAAAATGAACCGATGGCCGCCGAACCAACAATTGCTAAAACTATAAACATTGCAGTTAAAAATGGAGTTTTTAATGAACAGTCGGTAAAAATAACAAGTCCTATCTTAGAACAATAAATTTGTATGCTTCAGAAATATTCGACTTCATCACATGGAACCAGTGAGACACAAGATGCTTTAAGATTTAAAGCAACACACGATGCCGATACTGCAAAAAGAAAGCTTGCAGATCAAAAGCGTATCCAAATAATGAGTAAGAAAAGCTTCTTATCTTCTACAATTTCTGAATTACAGAGAAAACAGGCAGATGTAAGAAAGATTGAACAAGATGCTCGAGCACTTGAGCAGCATTCTCAAGAATCTGAAAGAGAAATCAACCTTCTTAAGAATAACTTAACAGTTGCTGAAGCTGAGTTGCAAAATATAGAAAGAAAAGTCCAAGATGTTGAAAGAGAAAAGGGTACAACTGAGAGTCGAATATCTTTGTTAAAAGAAGAATTACATAAAAAAGAATCACATTTTTTAACAGACTTAAAATTAAAGCAAACAAAAAAGTCGCACGTCACAGAAATTGAAAATGAATTACAACGAGAAAAGACTGAAATAGAAAAGACAAAAAATGAAGTAAGGTCTTTACATAATGAAGTTGCAATAAATGAACATTCTGTTAGTACGTTTGAAAAAGAGATTACAAGCTTACTAACTACTGTTCAATCAAAAGATAGAGAAGTCTTGAATGTTAAAAGACAAATCGAAGAGCTACAATCTAAACTGAGAGACTTGGTAACTAGTCTACAAATATCGAAAGATGAAGTGTTAAAAAAGCAAAATCAAGTTGCCGAACATAAGAGAATGACCGAATCTAAAATGACAAAACTTGGAGCACTAGAGACTGCAGTCAAAACTAAAGCTTCTCATGTGCAAACCAGATTGTCAGATAAGACCCGTGCTCTTGAAGAATCGAAAAGTGTTGAAATGGAAAGTGGGCAACTAGATCACGACAGCTCAAGTATTAAACGTGAAGAAAAGCTAAAAGAAACCATTCTTCACAGTGAAGATCATCAACTTCAAGAAGTTGAGAAAAAGAAGCAGGCGTTTGAAAATGATATTCGAGTTATAAAAAATAATCTTTCAAAAAAAGAAAGTCAGATTTCTCAAGATAAGAAACTCGTAGAAACAAAGAAGGCGCAAAAAGTCGCAGTAGAGCAAGAAGTAAAAAATCTTGAAATGAATAGAAAGAATTATGAAATTGAAATTCGTCGGCTAGAACAAGAAATTATGTAATATGAAATTCTCAAGCCATAAAATTTATCACCATTATGGAAAAAGTCTGTACGCAGCTAGTTTGTTTTTTCCAAAGAATGTTAGAGTTGCATGTCATGCCCTCTATTCCTTTATAAAAATAGCTGATCATGCCATTGCTCCGTTTCAAAATGATTTGCAAAAAGCCTCTGAAGTCTTAGATTTGTGGAAAATTGAATGGCAAAAAGCTTTTGACTCTGGAATGGCAAAAGATAAACAGTTAAATAAAATCGCGGTCGTCTTTCATCAGTACGAAATTCCATATAATGAAACGGTTACTTTTTTAGAATCACTTTTAGCCGATATTTCTACATCTGAATATAAGAATTATCAAGATCTCGAAATGTATATGATGAGTTCGTCTTCAATTATTTGCATCATGATGGCTCGTTTAATAGGTATTAATAGTGGAAATAGATATCCTAAAGATGAGATTACATGGCAACCCCTTCTTAAAGCAGCTCAAATACTTGGAATAACTTTTCACATGACTAGTTTCTTACGTGATATTAAAGAAGATGTGTGTATTCGAAATAAAATATATCTTCCGCAAACAGAATTAGAAACATATGGAGTAACTAAAGAAATGTTGATTGTGGGAAAAGTTACCCCAGAATTTACCGATCTTATGAAATTTCAAATTGAAAGAATAAGATTATTTTATGCAGAATCTGAGAAGAGTTTAGTACTGGTTCATCCAAGCTGCCAAAGAGCTTTGAAAATTATTATGAGAGTGTATGAAGATGTTATTAATAAAATTGAGAAAAGTAATTACGATGTTTTCTCGAAAAAGCCAAAAACTAGAATTTGGGAAAAAATGATGCTAGCTTTCAAACTTGCTCGTCCGCATTAATACTATTTCTTTCCGGCGCATGTTTCGTCTGCCCACAAACCTCTTTTATTGTTCTTTGCTTCAGTTTGGGCTTGTTTAAATTGTTTTTGAAATTGATATGGAGTTTCGTATGTATATTCGTATGCGTATCCGTCTGTAATCATTTTTTGGTTAATGAAACTAAGAGTTGATGTTGATGAGGTGCTAGTCGTATCTTTAAAGTAGATATATGCAAGAAGACGGCCGTATTTATCACGAACATCTTGAGTTGGATCACCTGAAATTGTAATACTCTTACTACTAAGAATTGATTTCAGATAGTTAGAGGCTTCTTTTCCAAAACATTGAACAGGACGACGAGGATCGACAGTTTCGGGAGTATTAATTCCAATAAAACGAACTTTGTCGTGTCCGCATTGTCTTTCGATATCGATGGTGTCGCCGTCGATTACCTTTGTCACCTTTGTCACTTCATTGTTAGGGCGAGTTGCGACTTTACAAAGCTCACTGATAGCAAGGCTTGTTACTGGAGTTTTTTTATTTTTAACAATTTTTTCAACCATGGTTGGATGAGACACCAGTTGGTATACAATTGTGCCGAAAATAAGTATCACAAGGGTTATATACACTTTTTGATTCACATTCATATGGTATCATGATGACATAAATTTTTATTGAATTATGGATAAAGTTTTCACTATTTCTGAATTTCTTGATGGAGTAAATGAAGGTCTTACCTCATATGGTGGTCAGTTAATTGGAGAAGTAACGAGTGTGGTAATACGAGCGAGTGCTGTCTATTTTAATCTTAAAGACAGCAAAGAGAATGCTAGCCTTGCATGTTTTATGTGGCTCCGTGACTTAAACATGTCTGGGGTAGAGTTGAAAGAAGGGCTTGAAGTTCAGGTGCTTGGTATTCCTCAAATATATAAACCGACTGGTAGATTAAACTTTCAGGTTAAAGTAGTTCAATTGGTTGGAGAGGGTGCACTAAAAAAAGCTTATCTTGAATTAAAAGCAAAATTAGAAAAAGAGGGCGTCTTTGATAGTAAAAAAAAGAAAGAGATACCTGCTTATATTAAAAAAATAGGTGTTATTACATCAAGAGATGGTGCGGTGATTCATGACTTCCTTAATAATCTTGGAAGATATGGATACGATACGCAGCTTTTTAATGTTCATGTTGAAGGATTGCACGCACTTAAAGACATTCGAAAAGCACTTGTGCACTTTGCCAAAACAGATGTTGATGTGGTGGTGCTCATTCGAGGTGGTGGCTCACTTGAATCGTTTGCAGCATTTAATAACGAAATGTTAGTGCGAGAGGTATCAGAGTACTCAAAACCTCTAATTTCAGGGCTTGGACACGATAAAGACGTTCCTCTCGTTGCTCTGGCGTCAGACTTGATGACATCAACTCCAACGGCAGTTACCTCTGTTATAAATGAATCATGGGAGCAAGCAGCTCATTTATTCGAGAATCTTAAATATGAGTTGTTTAGATGGGGGCAAGATATTATTTCTCAGAAAGCAGAAGAATTGTACGTGTATGAGAAGTATTTGGTAGAAAAATCATTTGCAGTCCGAAGTTATATTCAAAAGATAATCGATTCGGTCTCTGAACATTTTCGATTATTAAAGACAAAACTTGATGTGCAAAAGCAGTTACTGTCTCAATTTGAGAGACAAATTGATGCGTACGATCCTCGAAGAGTTTTGAAGGTTGGATATTCAATTGTTATGTCTAAAGAAAAAGTAATAAAATACATCTCTGATGTGAAAAAGAATGATCGAATTGAAATTCAAGTCTCTGACGGGTCAATTAGTGCAAAAGTATTATAAATAAAATTTGATATAATTACCGCAATGCCACATAAAAAACAAGAAAAAGAAAATACATCAGAGCATATTACCCATTCACTTCAGAAATTGCAGGAAATAGTTACCTGGTTTGAACATCAAAAAGAAGTAAATTTGGAAGAAGGTTTGCAAAAAGTGAAAGAAGGAGCTGATCTCATTAAACACAGTAAGGCTCGTTTAAAAGAATTAGATAATGCATTTAAAGAAGTCGAGAAAGATTTAGATGAATCAAAGTAACGTTCTATAGGTTTTTTCGAGAAATTGTAGTAAAAATATACACACATGATATCTGTCATAAAGCGTTATTGGGGCTGGATACTTTCAATTTTTGTTTTTTCTGTTGCAACAAATGGACTCTCACTCCTGTTTCCGAAGAAAGTCGGGGTATTTGTTGATGCATATAAAAGCGGCACATTTTCAGCGCATGACACAATACTTAGTCTTGTGTGGCTTTCAGTCGTCATATTATTGACTGCTTTTATACAATTTATTATTTCAACGTATGCATCTGAAAAGATTGGAAGAGAATACCGACAAAAAATAATTAGCGCTCTTCAGGGTCAAAGTTTAAGGTATGTACGTGAGACAACGGCCGCACGATTAATCACCACGCTGACATCAGATGTTGATGCTGTTAAGAACTTGGTTGCGTCAGGTATTGTTTCAATTCTCACTGCAATTGTTACACTCATTGGTGCTGTTATATTCCTTCTAAGTATTAATTGGAAGTTAGCCCTTATCACTCTTTCGGTTATTCCTGTTTTAATGTTTGTTTTTTCAATGATTATGGGAAAAGCGGGAAAGTTGTTTGGAATGTCTCAAATTAATCTTGATAGAATAAATAAAACAATTAACGAGAGTATTATTTCTGCTCCACTTATTAGAGTTCTTAATGCGCGAAATGCTGAATCTAAAAAATTTGAAGAGGTAAATAAGGCAAGTACTGATATTGCTCGCGGAATTGTAAGGGTTTTTGCTTCACTTATTCCTATTGTGGTTATTCTTTCGAATGTCGCTATTCTTCTTGTTCTTTGGTTCGGAGGTAAGCAAGTTATTGGAGGAACTCTCTCTATTGGACAAATGAGTGCTTTTTTCTCATATACGTCAGTATTTATTTATCCATTCTTTATTCTTTCTTTTGCGAGTACGTTTATTTCTCGAGCCAATGTATCACTTAAAAGAATTCAAGAAGTATTAGAAGCGAAAGGTTCAGTAGCTGTTGAAGGGGGAAATCACCAAGCTCAACTAAAAGGGGGAATTGTCTTCGACAATGTCACACTTTCATACAGTGATAAAATTATTCTAAAAGATATTAGTTTCGAAATTAAACCAGGAACAAAAACAGCAATTGTTGGACCAACCGGAGCGGGAAAGACCGAACTATTCTATCTTGTGGCAGGTCTGACTGATCCAACGATGGGTAAGGTGTTGGTTGATGGCGTACCAACATCTGATTGGAATCAGTCGTCACTTCTTTCTCAAATCGGTCTAGTGTTTCAAGATAGTGTTATCTTTAACACCACACTTAGAGAAAATGTTGTACTTAATGATGAGAAAAGAAAAGTTCACACAAAAGATGTTAAAAACGAAGATCAATTAACAAAAGCATTAAATACCTCAGAGCTCGAAGATTTAGTGGCAAGCCTTCCACAAGGAATAGAAACAATTATCAGTGAACGAGGAACTACTCTTTCTGGTGGTCAAAAACAGCGAGTGATGCTGGCACGAGCCCTCTCTTCTGAACCCTCTCTACTTTTGCTCGATGACTTTACGGCACGTGTTGATATTGCGACCGAAGGTAAAATTATTGATAAGCTCAATAAGAACTACAAAAATCTTACTTTGGTTTCAATTACTCAAAAAATTGAGCCAATCAAAAAATACGATCATATTATTGTGCTTATGGAAGGAGAGCTTATTGCTCAAGGTAGCCACGATCAACTGATGAAATGCTCGATTGAATACCAACAAATTTACGCATCACAACAAACAACTGAACATTAATATGAATTACAATCTTAACGACATTCCAAAAGATAGTAGAAGTTATTTCAAGCGACTATTCGACAGTTTTAAAGGATTATCTGCATATATAGATAAAAAGAAAATGTTTCTGGCTATTTTTTTGGTACTCATTAGTTCTATTGCACAAATCGTTACTCCTTATTTACTTGGTTCAGCAATCGATAAATATATTGCGCCTGGAAACTTACGAGGTTTAGGTAGTCTTATTCTAATTGTTGGTGTTTTGTATGTGATTACTGCATTAACTTCATATGCACAGCAAATCATTATGGGAAATGTTGGCCAAGACGCACTTTTTAAATTACGTTCTGTTATTTTCGAAAAAATACAGTCGCTTCCAATAGGATTTTTCAACCAAAATAAAGTAGGAGATTTGATGTCTCGTATTAATAACGACACCGATAAACTTTCACAATTTCTTTCTGAAAGTATTTTGAGATTCGCTGGAAGCTTTGCAACGCTTCTTGGAATTGCTGGATTTGTTCTCTATATCAATCTTAAGCTTGGTGCTTCACTTCTTTCAACCACTATCATTCTTTTTGTTATTACTCGAATCATTTCTCCTTTTCTTGAGCAAGCAAATAAGAAAAGCTCTCAATCAGTTGGGGCTTTTACTTCGGGTGTACAAGAAAATCTTACTAACTTTAAAGCGATAGTGGCATTCGATCGACGAACATATTTCGAAGAGAATCTTAATAGTTTGGCAACTAACGCATATAAAGCCTCAATGTGGGCAGGTTTTGGGAACAATGTGCTTAGTCCTGTATACGATTTTGGTGGATATATCGCCCAGTTAGTTGTACTTGTGTATGGAATCTACTTAACAACTCATGGCCAAATGACTATCGGAATTCTGATTGGTTTTCTTACGTATGCCATCAGATTTTATGACCCACTTCGTTTTATGGCTACGATTTTCTCTAATATT
Organism: Minisyncoccia bacterium; assembly: GCA_038230075.1. GTDB lineage: Bacteria > Patescibacteriota > Minisyncoccia > Phycocordibacterales > CALRBL01 > JBBRNV01. Next base: position 40,505 of record JBBRNV010000001.1, read on the forward strand.
CAAGTGTCACTAGCGTCATGGAGCCGTATTCAAGACATTTTGAAAATGACATCAGATTTAATTCAAGTTCCTGAATCTGATGAAACAAAAGCTAAAATGACACACAGTGATAAAGAAATTATGTGTTTCGATCATGTTACTTTCGGATACAAAGATGACCAGAAAATTATTAATGATGCCTGCTTAATGCTTGAAAAGGGCAAAACATATGCACTCGTTGGCCCTACTGGAGGAGGAAAGTCGACTCTAGCAAGCTTGATGGCTCGTTTGTATGATCCAGTGAGTGGAACGATTTTCTTAAAATCTAAAGATATTCGTTCATATTCTACTGAAGAAAAAAGTAAGCTTGTTAGTCTTATTCTGCAGGAACCTTTAATGTTTGAGGGAACAATTGCAGATAATATTCGATATGGAAATTCAGAATTTGAAGGAATGAATGACGATAACCTCATGTCACATTTCCATGAAAAAGGAATGAAAGAACTCATTGGACGTTTTCAAGAAGGGCTTGCAACAAAAGTTGATGTTGGAGGGGAAAATATTAGTTTGGGTCAAAAACAACTCATTTCATTTCTTCGAATCATTCTTCGTCAACCTGAGTTACTCATTCTTGATGAAGCCACTGCAAACATCGATACAGTCACTGAATCAATGCTTCAACACATGATCGACAGCCTTCCTGAATCAACAACTAAGGTTATTATTGCTCATCGGTTAAACACTATTCAAAAAGCAGATCAGATATTCTTTATTAATGGAGGTAGTATCGAAAAAGCAAAAAGTTTTGAAGAAGTGGCCTCAATGATTCAACAAGCTAAGCGTACAAGTTAATTATTCTACTGCTAAATTTATTCCAGTCATTCCTTTTGGTTTTTCAATTCCAAGATAGGCAAGTGTTGTTGGAGCAAGACTTGTTAGTGATTGATTATCGACAAGTTTGGCAATGTTTGGATCAGTGATAATACATGGAACCAAGTTAGTTGTGTGTGCGGTATGAATTGTTTTTGTTTCTAAATCAACATTTACTTCAGCATTTCCATGGTCTGCGGTAACAATGGCTATTCCTTTTTTTTCAACAAGAGCAGTAACAACTCGTTCTAATTGTTTGTCTACTTCTTCAACTGCTTCAATAATTGCAGGAACGTTTCCTGTGTGTCCAACCATGTCAGGATTGGCAAAGTTAATAAAAATAAAGTTTGTTCCTTTGTTGATATGCTCAATTGCTTTGTCTGCAATAGCCTCAGCTCGCATTTCAGGAGCTTTATCGTGAGTCTGCACATCTTTTCTACTTTCAAGTAATTCGTGAACTTCACCCTTGTGAGGAATTTCTCTTCCTCCGTTTAAAAAATAAGTAGCGTGAGGAAATTTTTCTGTTTCTGCAATGTGAGCTTGTGTTAAGTTAGCTTCTGAAATTTCTGCTGCAAGTGTTGTTTCTGCTTCAATTGCAGGAAATGCGACCATCGCTTTAAGTTCTTTTTGATATTCAGTCATTGTTACAAAACAAAGATTCATGGTCGTAACTTGCTCAGCAATTTTTTTAGAAATCATTCGTGCTCTGTCAGATCGAAAATTAAAAAATAAAACCCCGTCATTTTTTTCGATTTTATATGATTTGTTATTGTCATCAAGAAAAACAATTGGTTCAACGTGTTCATCGACAATGCCAAGTTCATACAACTTCTCAAAAGTTTCACTTGGTGTATTTGTTTTGATTGTGTGTTTTTCACTAAGACTTTTTGCGTTGAATAATACATTTTCTACTTTTGAGATTCTGTCCCAGTTATTGTCTCTATCCATAGCGTAAAAACGTCCTGAGGCTGATGCAATGAATCCAATACCAACAACCCTAAGAACTTGTTCCAGTTCTTTTATATATGCCGCGGCGCTTTGTGGAGCGGTATCTCGACCGTCGGTATAGATATGAATTGCAATTTTATGTATTCCAGCCTTCTTAGCGGCCTTAAGGAATGCAAAAAGATGCTCTTGATGACTGTGTACGCCTCCGTCGCTTAGTAACCCTTTAATGTGAAGAGTGGAATCAAATTTTTTTACGTGTTTGAAAAGAGAAGTGAATGCTGGGTTTGAAACAAACTCATCGTTATCTATCGATTTTTTGATTCTAACTAAATCTGTATCGAGCGCTCTTCCTGCTCCAATGGTAGTGTGACCAATCTCGCTATTTCCCATCTGACCTTGAGGCAAACCAACAGCTAGTCCAGAAGCATCAAGGAGTGTGTGAGGGTAGGTACTCCAAAGAGAGTCGAAAAAGGGAGTTTTCGCCTGTGCAATAGCATTGTTCGTGGTGTATTCTCGATGACCCCATCCGTCGAGAATAATAAGTACAACTTGTTTGTGTTCCATTTTTAAGTAAATTCGTTCAGTTTATCCTTTGAAGGCTCCTTTTCCTGCAAACAATGCCTTATTTCCAAGTTCTTCTTCGATTCGTAGAAGTTCATTATATTTAGCAACACGGTCTGTTCGGCAAAGTGAACCTGTTTTAATTTGTCCGCATCCAAGCCCTACAACAAAGTGAGAGATCGTCGTGTCTTCAGTTTCTCCTGATCTATGAGATACGACTGCGGTAAAGCCTGCTTTGTGGGCCATTTTAATTGCAGCAATTGTTTCAGTGACTGTTCCTATCTGATTAAGTTTAATCAAAATTGAATTTCCAGCTTTTGTTTCGATACCTTTTTGTAATCGCTCAGGATTAGTTACAAATAAATCATCTCCAACAATTTGAACTTTCTTTCCATTCTTTTTTGTCATGAGTGTATAACCCTCCCAGTCATCTTCTGAGAAACCATCTTCGATAGAAACGATAGGAAACTTTTTAAGCCATGTAGAATAGAAATCAACCATTTCAGGCGTGGTAAGTGTTCGTCCTTCTCTTTCTAAATGATATTTTCCATCTTTATACAGTTCGGTTGATGCGGCATCAATTGCGATAGCGATGTCTTTTCCAGGTTTGTAACCAGCTTTTATGATTGCTTCGAGAATGATTTCAATAGCGGCTTCATTTGAAGGAAGTGAGGGAGCGTATCCACCTTCGTCTCCAACTGATGTATTTAATTTCCGTGCAGTCAAAATCTTTTTTAGGGCATGAAAGACTTCTGCTCCATATCGAAGTGCTTCGCTAAAAGTTTTGGCTCCAACAGGCATAATCATAAATTCTTGAAGATCGGTCGAATTTTCTGCATGTTTTCCACCATTTAAAATATTCATCATAGGAAGTGGGAGTGACATTGCTTTTCCTGTCTTTGCTACTTCTTTAAAATATTTGTAGAGAGGCTTTTCTTCACACTTTGCGGCCGCATGAGCGAAGGCAAGTGAAATTCCAAGAATGGCATTTGCACCCAACTTTCCTTTATTTTTTGTACCATCGAGCGCAATCATGGCATTGTCGAGTGTTGTTTGATCCCACAACTTTCCAACCAATGCTTTTTTTAGAACAGTATTAACATGTGCCACCGCTTTAAGAACTCCTTTTCCACTATATCTTTTTTCACCATCTCGAAGCTCTACTGCTTCGTGTGATCCAGTTGAAGCCCCAGAGGGAACTGCTGCTCGTCCGAGCACTCCTTTTTTTACCAGCTTATTTCCTTTTAAAGTAACATCAACTTCAACAGTTGGGTTTCCTCGTGAATCTAAAATTTCTCTTCCTTTTATAGCGATTATTGTGTGTTGCATAGGCATACTATTATATGCAGACTCTCATTTCACACAACGTTTTCTGAATTAAAATGTGTGGTATATTACCTACATGGAAAATCCAAAAGTACAAGGAACGGTATACGCACTTATATTTTTAGTAGTAGTTGGAGGGTTAGGAGCACTGCTGTATTATTCTTCTGATTTTTCAAAATCATCAAGTACGACTGCAACAAGTACAGCAACATCAACACAAAATAATTTACAAGTCCCAAATAATTCAAATACAAATATGGAAACAGTTACAACAGCAAGTGGTTTAATGATTAAAGACACAGTAGTAGGAACAGGTGCAGAAGTTGTCTCTGGTGATAATGTTGTCGTAGATTACGAAGGAAAGTTAGAAGATGGAACAGTGTTTGATAGTTCATATAAACGAGGTGAGCCTGTTTCTTTCGCAATCGGAATCGGAAAAGTTATTAAAGGATGGGATGAAGGAATTCCTGGAATGAAAGTTGGCGGAAAACGAACATTAATTATTCCTGGAAATCTTGCGTACGGTCCAAGTGGTATTCCTGGAACAATTCCTCCAAACGCAACACTTATCTTCAACGTAGAACTACACGATATTAAAAAATAACTCGTATATGGCAATTATAGACAATCACTCAATGCGTCAGTCGGCACTGTTTACTAAAACTCGTCGAGAAGCTCCTAAAGATGAAGTAGCTAAAAACGCTCAGCTTTTGATTCGTGCTGGATTCATTCATAAAGATATGACTGGTGTGTATTCATATTTACCACTTGGTCTTAAGGTTCTCAAAAAGATTGAACAAATTATTCGAGAAGAAATGAATGAACTTGGCGGGCAAGAACTATTTTTAGCATCACTTCAAAATAAGGAATTGTGGGAAAAAACTAATCGATGGGACGACGCTGCTGTTGATATCTGGTTTAAAACTGAATTAAAAAATGGGGCATTTCTTGGACTAGGTATGACACACGAAGAACCTATCACAAATTTAATGAGAGAGCATATTCGATCTATCAAAGATTTGCCGGTCGCTGCATATCAATTTCAAACAAAGTTTCGAAACGAACTTCGAGCAAAAAGTGGAATTATGCGAGGAAGAGAGTTCTTAATGAAAGATCTATATTCTTTCTCAAAAAACGAACAGTCGCATTTTGAATTTTACGAAAAAACAAAGACTGCATACACAAAAATCTATCAAAGAGTGGGGCTTGGCGAAAGCACATTTCTTACATTTGCGTCAGGAGGAATATTTGCTCCATATTCACACGAATTTCAAACTATCACTGATGCTGGTGAAGATGTTATTTATGTAAGTCGAGAAAAACGAATTGCAATCAATAAAGAAGTATACACGCCAGAAGTGATGAAAGAACTTGGAGTTATTGCAGAAGAGTTAGAAGAAGTAAAATCTGTTGAAGTTGGAAATATCTTTACTTTAGGAACTCGATTTTCTGAGCCACTTGAATTATTTTATAATGACGAAAAAGGCGAGCGAACTCCAGTATTTATGGGAAGTTATGGCATTGGCCTCGGACGAGTGATGGGAACAATAGTTGAAACCATGTCTGATGAAAAAGGAATTATTTGGCCTGCAGAAGTTTCACCATTTAATATTCACCTCATTTCTCTTGATCCAAAAGATGAAGTCATAAGAAGTACTTGTGATGAGTTATATAATGCATTTCAACAAATGGGAAAATCTGTTCTCTATGATGATCGTGATCTTCGACCAGGAGAGAAATTTAATGATGCAGATCTTATTGGTATCCCACTTCAGATCATTGTTGGTTCAAAGAATCTTACAAATGGAATGGTAGAAATGAAAGAAAGAGCTAAGAATATGGCTACGTTAGTTCCAAAGGAAAAGATTTTTGCGACGATTGCCTAATACTGTAAACAGACGTACTATCAAGTAACTATATGGCACGAGGATTTCAACACTTATTTTCAAACGATATTGGAGTAGATTTGGGTACGGCAAACACTCTTGTATATGTTGCTGGTCAAGGAATTGTTATCAACGAACCCTCAGTTGTTGCGATAAACCAAAAAACAGGGCGAGTTGTTGCAGTAGGAAAAGAAGCAAAAGACATGCTTGGACGAACACCGGCACACATTCAAGCAGTTCGTCCTCTTGTTGATGGAGTTATTTCAGATTTTGAAGTGACACAAGAAATGCTCCTCTATTTAATTCGAAAAGCGGAATCAAAAGTAAAAAAACTATTGGGCCCAAGAATGGTGATCGGAGTTCCTTCTGGAACAACAAACGTTGAAAGACGTGCTGTTCGTGATGCTGCAAAAAGTGCAGGTGCTCGAGAAGTTTTTATTGTTGAAGAACCAATGGCTGGTGCTATTGGTATTGGTCTTCCTGTTATGCAGCCAATTGGAAATATTATTATCGATATTGGAGGAGGAACAACTGATATTGCCGTTATTTCACTTGGAGGAATTGTTAAATCAAAAAATTTGAAAGTAGCAGGAGATAAATTGAATGACGACATTATTAACTACATGAAAAATGAGTTTAAAATTCTTATAGGTGAAAAAACAGCTGAGCAATTAAAAATTTCAGTAGGAGGTGCAATTCCTCGAGAAGAAGCAATTCAAATTCCTGTTAGAGGACGTGACCTTATTACAGGATTACCACGAGAAGTAATGGTTGGTGATGTCGACATTCAAGCGGCACTTATTGGTTCAGTTGAAACATTAATGGATGCAGTTAAAGAGGTTCTTGAAACAACACCTCCTGAGATTTTGGCAGATATTATGCAGCGAGGAGTCTATTTAATAGGAGGGGGAGCTCTTATTTCAGGTTTTAGAGATCTTCTTGAGAATTTTCTTGGTATTCCAGTATTTATCGCAGAAGATCCATTGTCGGCAGTTGTTCGAGGAACTGGTATAATTCTTGAGCATATAACAACATTTAAAGAAGTCTTATTAGAAAATGAAGAAGAACTTCCACTCAGCAATAAATAATCAAGGAAATAGAAAATCGTTTCTACGACAGTTTTCAATTGCAAGTAGTCTTGCAATTGTAGTCATTGTTGTGGTTCTCACCTTTCAAACATCTCTTCGAGGATACATGATTTCAATGCTTTCTCCGATTTGGAAGATTGAACAAGGGTTTAAAATGGGAACAGCGAGAGTGTTCAGTAGTTTCTCAACTTCAAATCTTCAAAAAGAAAATGAAGATCTTAAAAGCAAGCTTACTTCAAGTGAGGTGAAAGATTCACTTCAGCAAGCTCTTGTAGTTGAGAATAGAGAATTAAAACAAGTACTTGGAAGACTCGCAACAACAACAGCTTCAAGTACAAAATTAGCTTCAATTTTACCGAAACCCAATCAGTTCTCAAATGACACTCTTCTTGTTGACCTTGGCTCTGAAGATGGAATTTTAAATGAAAGTTTGGTAGTTGCATATGGAAACGTACCAATCGGGACCATTACAGAAGTATATTCTCATCAATCTCTTGTTACGTTATTTTCTGCCTTTAATAAAAAAACAAAAGTATTAATAGGTGACAAACATTTAGAAGCAGAAGCTCAAGGAGTTGGTGCTGGGGGTTTTGTGCTTAAACTTCCAAAAGCTACTGAAATAAAAAATGGAGATGTTGTGACCGCCACAAACTTCATTACGTATGTTTTTGGAAATATTTCTTCAATAGAATCTGTTGAGAATAATCCTTTTATTGAAGCTCACTTTTCGCTTTTCGCTAATCCTCAAGAGCTTCATTTTGTTCAGATAATTAAAAATTAATGAATCCTAGGTACGCAAAAATTTTATTTGTATTTTTTGGTTTATTTCTTATCTCATTCGCTTTACCTTGGTGGATTTCACTTCCACTAGCATGTATTTCAGTCTTTTTTATCGATATATACGCGCCAATTTGGGTTGCCGGAATTGTTGCGCTTCAAGCTTTTCAGTTTACACATGCTCAATCAGTTGTATGTATTATTTTAGGCCTCATTCTATGGGTAATCTGTACATATTCTAAAGATCGCTTTCGTGTATAATATGCCAGATGCAACGAAACTATGGTGAAATAGATCCTGACGAAATTTTACTTGATGCTCATAATTTGCCTGAGCTTGATACTCATCAATTTGAAGGAAGGCTTGAAAAACCAATTGGAAGACAGGCTGTACTTCTGCTTTCTTTAGTTTTCTGTGTTATTGGAGCTTTTTTCACATGGAGAGCGTGGAATTTACAAATTGCGAATGGCGAAGGGTATAAAAATAGAAGTGAGCAAAACAGTTTGCGATCTACGTTTGTATTTGCAGATCGCGGAGTTATTTCTGATCGAAATGGAATTCCTCTTGCGTGGAATGTTGAAAATGAAAGTTCTGACGATGTGTATGTAAAAAGAAAATATTTAGAAACAGAAGGTTTTTCAAATCTGTTGGGTTTTGTTCGATATCCAAAAAAAGATAAAAATGGTTTTTATTTTAAAACAGAAGTAACAGGCCACGATGGTGTTGAAGAATATTTCGACGGCATGTTGAAAGGAATTAACGGAGAAAAAGTTGTTGAAACTAACGCTAAAGGTGGTGTAGTTTCTCAAGGTGTTTTGGTACCACCTCAACATGGTACGAATATTGCATTATCTATTGATCAAGATCTTCAGATGGCACTCTATCGAAATATTAAAGCCACTGCTGAAACTTCAGGGTTCGTTGGTGGATCAGGTGCAATTATGGATACACAAACAGGCGAGATTCTTGCAATGACAACTTATCCTGAATATTCCTCACAAGTTTTGGCAAATGGAGACGACTCGGCAGTAATTGATTCATACTCTTCTAATTCTTCTAACCCTTATATGAATCGAGTCTTGAGTGGGCTATACACTCCTGGTTCGATTGTAAAGCCATTCATGGCATTAGCTGCACTCAATGAAAAAGTGATCACTCCTGAGAAACAAATTTTAAGTACAGGTTCAATTTCAATTCCAAATCCATATTTTAAAGATAAAACATCAGTTTTCCACGACTGGAGGGCGAATGGATGGACTGACATTCGACAAGCAATCGCGGTTTCTTCCGACGTTTATTTTTATGAAGTGGGAGGAGGTTTTCAAGATCAAAGAGGAATTGGTATCGATAATATTAATAAATACATGGAGTTATTTGGTTTTGGAACAGGTGTAAAAGATTCATTTTTCGCTAGTAAAGATGGCGTCATCCCTAATCCTGAATGGAAAAAGAAAGTTTTTGATAATGATCAATGGAGAGTGGGAGACACATACAACACGTCGATTGGTCAGTTTGGTTTTCAAGTGACACCCTTTCAAGCACTTCGTGCGGTTGCTGCCCTTACCAATAGTGGAACATTAATTAATCCAACTATTATTAAAACTACTCCAACCACAACAATTAGTATTGATCGAAAAATATCAAATATTCCAGATTCGTATTATCAAATTGTGAGAGAGGGTATGAGACAAGCGGTTACTCAAGGAACTCTCACCGCTTTAAATATTCCAGGAATCCATATTGCAGGAAAAACTGGTACTGCTGAACTTGGAACAAAAAAGCAGTATGTAAATTCTTTGGTTGAAGGATTCTTTCCTTATGAAAACCCACGATATGCTTTTGTCATTGTTATGGAAAAAGGTCCAGCAAAATATAAAGAAGGTGCACCCGTTGCTGCTAAGAACTTTTTTGAGTGGTTAGTTGCAAGTAGTTCAAAACAACAGTACATTCAATAAATGAATCCGCTTACCTTTACTATTGAAAAAAAGCTTCAGAATAAGCTTGGAAGAGTCGGAACAATTAAAACACCACATGGAGTTATACATACTCCTGCTTTTGTGACCGTTGGAACGAAGGGAACGGTAAAAGCGTTAACGCCAGAAATGGTTGCTTCACTTGGTGCAGAAGTTGTTTTAGCAAACACCTACCATCTCTATCTTCAGCCGGGTGATGATATTGTTAAACAAGCGGGAGGACTTCAGAAATTTATGAATTGGAATGGTCCAACAATGACCGACTCAGGAGGATTTCAAGTATTTTCACTTGGGGCTGCATACGGAAAGGAACTTTCGAAAATAACTAAAGCTCGAACAGGAAAAGAGGAAGTTATTCTTTCAGAAATTACCGAAACATCAAAAAATAAAAACGGAAGAATTCATGATGAAGATGATCTGTCAAAAGGAAAGCTTGCTAAAATTGATCACGACGGGGTGATGTTTCGGTCTCATATCGATGGATCAGCTCACTATTTCACTCCTGAAAAATCTATTGAAATTCAACATAATATTGGCGCAGATATTATTTTTGCATTCGATGAGTGTACATCACCAAACGAACCCTTCGCATACCAACGAGAAGCGCTCGACAGAACTCATCGATGGGCTAAGAAATCTTTGACATATCATATTTCAAAAGACAATGCAGAACGACAAGCCTTATTTGGTGTTATTCAAGGGGGAAGAGAAGAGAAACTTCGGAAAGAAAGTGCTGAAATACTATCTTTAATGGAGGTTGATGGAAAAAGTTTTGATGGTTTTGGTATTGGTGGATCGTTTGCAAAAGAAGACATGTCATCTGCTGTTTCGTGGGTTAATTCGGTGTTACCAGAAAGCAAACCAAGACACTTACTAGGAATTGGAGAACCTGAAGATTTATTTATGGCAATTGAACAAGGGTGCGATTTGTTCGACTGTGTTGCACCAACTCGAATTGCTCGAAATGGTCAGTTATACACACTAAAAGGAAAAATTAATATTAATAATGCTCAATTCATAAAAGATTTTTCTCCAGTTGAAAGTGAGTGTGAATGTTACACCTGCAAACATTACACGAGAGCTTATTTGTCACATTTATTTCGAGCAGATGAAATGCTTGCAGCAACTCTTGCTTCAGCCCACAACCTTTACTTCATTATAAATTTAGTGAAAAAAATTAGACAAAGTATACTCGACGACTCTTTTGAAGTGTTTAAGAATACTTTTTTAAATACATATAAATAAGAAGATGGGTGGCCCGTTGAAGGACCGCCCACCATAGCTCGTACAGCAACGCTGTTTTATCTTCCTATTCGACTGGGCGTATATCAACAAAGTTGTGATCCTACACACGCAATTGCGTATCTCAAGCGGATCCACACTTCTACACACGTCATGTTTTCTGGCCAAGAATAGCGGCAACCAAGCGTTATGCTCAGCAATATCCGTGTCGTCGAGGGAAATAGGCCAACTGCTATATAATAGTTAAACATATGGTGACTCAGTGGTCAATTTAAGCTAGTATGTCCCTATGTCTATGAGATCAAGTAAAAAATTTGAGATTTCTAATAAATACGCACCTGCCGGCGATCAACCAACCGCTATTCAAAGCTTGTTTGAGGGAATTGGTAAAGGATATCGACATCAAACACTTCTTGGGGTAACAGGTTCAGGAAAAACCTTTACCGGAGCAAATGTTATTGCTCAAATTCAAAAGCCCACATTGGTGATCGCTCATAATAAAACTCTCGCAGCACAACTCGCTCAAGAATATAAAGAATTTTTTCCTAATAACGCTGTTCACTATTTCGTTTCATATTACGACTACTATCAACCTGAGGCGTATATGCCAGTTACCGACACCTATATTGAAAAGGAGGCACAAATTAACGAAGAGATCGATCGGTTGCGACATGCGTCTACACAGGCCCTCTTAACACGAAGAGACGTCATTATTGTTGCCTCAGTTTCTTGTATCTATGGATTAGGTTCTCCAGAAGAGTATCAAAAGGTTAATTTAAAACTCGAAAAAGGATTAGTGATCGATCGTGCAGAATTAATTCGAAAATGTATTGGAATTTATTTTGAACGAACAATTGCAGACTTAAAGCCAGGCCAAATTCGAGCTCTTGGAAACATGGTTGAAATTATGCCAACAAGTGAAAGGGTGATTTATCGAATCAATTTAAAAAATACTGAGAAGGGAAGTGTGGTTGAACAGATATTAAAGATTGATGAAATCACCCGTTCTATTATTGAGGAAGTAGATGCTTTTTTCTTATTTCCAGCAAAACATTTCGTTACACCAGAAGATGAACGAAAAAGAGCTATTCTAGATATTAAGCTTGAATTAGACGTTCGATTAAAAGAACTTCATAAAGAAGGAAAAATTTTGGAAGCAGATCGACTCAAAAGACGAACTACATATGATCTCGCTCTTATCAAAGAAGTTGGATACTGTAACGGTATTGAAAACTACTCACGTCACTTCTCAGGAAAGGCTCCTGGAGAAGCACCAGACACTCTTCTTTCATACTTTCCTCATAATAAAGATGGAAGTGCAGACTTTCTTACTATCATCGATGAATCCCACGTTACTATTCCTCAATTAAATGGAATGTTTGCAGGAGACGCTTCACGAAAGCAAAGTTTGGTAGATTTTGGATTCAGACTTCCTTCTGCTCGAGACAATAGACCATTAAAGTTTGCAGAGTTTGAAGAAAGAATCGGACAAACAATTTATACATCAGCAACACCTGGAAAATTTGAGCTTGGAATAAGTGAAAATATTGCTGAACAAATCATTCGTCCAACAGGATTGATTGATCCCGAGATAGTAATTAAACCCATTATCGAACAAGACATTGTTGTTGATGGAAAAACAAAACGATATAAGGGTCAGGTTTTTGATTTTATCGAAGAAGCTGAGAAAGTTATAAAAAAAGGATTCAGAGTGCTCGCCACAACTCTTACTAAAAAAATGGCAGAAGACTTAAGTGCATATCTTAAGGAAAAGAATATCAAAGCAAAATATTTACACAGTGATATTCAAACACTTGAACGTATTCAAATTTTGACCGAACTTAGAAAAGGCGTATTCGATGTGCTTGTGGGAGTTAACCTTCTTCGAGAAGGACTCGACCTGCCTGAAGTTTCACTCATTGGAATTCTTGATGCAGATAAAGAAGGATTCCTTCGAAGTGAATCGGCACTAATTCAAACCATAGGAAGAGCAGCTCGAAACTCAGAAGGAAGAGTTATTTTATATGCTGACAAAGTTACGGGCTCTATGGAACGAGCAATAGGAGAAACAGATCGACGACGAACTAAGCAGGTTGCATATAATACAAAAAATGGAATTACTCCAACTACAATTATAAAAAAGATTCAAGATATTACCGAGCAAATTCAATCTGAACATGCAAAAACAGTAAGTGCCTTAATGGCATTCGATATGAAGCGTCTAGAAGATGATCCAGAAGCACTTCTCAAAGATAAAGAAAAACAAATGAATGATGCAGTGAAAGATCTCGATTTCGAGACAGCTGCTATTCTTCGTGATGAGATTGTTGCACTGGCTAAAAAAGCAGGAATCGACCTACTCAAAATTCATGGCGTAAAGAAAAAAGTCACAAAAAAGCCAAAAAGATAAAACCTTTTATTTATATGTAAAAGTGATATATTACTTTCTGCATTGTTTTTTCAACCCCGCAGTTACTTACACATGTTAGAATCTACCACACCAGCCGAATCCACCATCGACAGTCGATACGTCACCAAACATGAATTGGAAAAAATCGGAATTAAAGTAAGGCGACCAATGGGTCCTGAATTCATGATTTGTTGCTTGCGACCAGATTTGACTCAAGCGGGTCAAACTGACGTTGGTCCTGTTCAACTTCCACCGAGCCTTTTTCGCCGCCGGAGTTAACTACCGACTGAAGCTATCTCACCCCTGTCCACCACGTGTGGAGGGGGGTTTGCTTTTACAAATGTATCGTCTTTAGGTAAGATAGTACCGTTTCCCCGAAGAAGCCATGCCAGTTGTTAGGGCTCAGAAGGGGATTTTTAACGTACATAACATTGACTAGTGAACAATCGTTCACTATAATTACATACTCATGAGCACATCAGAATCAAAAAAGAAAAGTGATCACAAAAGTACTTTTGTAGGTCACGACTCAATTATCATCAAAGGTGCCCGAACGCACAATTTAAAGAATATTGATGTTGAAATGCCTCGAAATAAAATGATTGCTATCACTGGTCTTTCTGGATCAGGAAAGTCATCACTTGCATTCGACACTATTTTTGCCGAAGGACAACGACGCTATGTTGAATCTCTTTCTTCATATGCCCGACAATTTTTGCGACAAATGCAGAAACCAGATGTTGATGAAATCACAGGTCTTTCTCCTGCAATTTCTATCGATCAAAAGTCTCGATCGAACAATCCACGCTCAACCGTTGCAACAATTACTGAAATTTTTGACTATCTTCGAATTTTATTTGCTCGAATTGGAAAGCCTCACTGTTTAACTTGTGGAAGAGAAATTAAAAAGCTTTCAAAAGAAGAAATCTTAGAGTCGATTTACAAAACGGTTACATCTATTGAGTCAAAGAATACAAAAAAAGTAATGGGGGTTGAGGTTAGTAAGCAAATGTTTCAAGTCTTCGCTCCACTGATTGTTGGAAGAAAGGGTGAATATTATCAACTTCTTTATGATCTGTTGGGAAAAGGATATGACCGTGTTCGAGTCGATGGTTCTGTTAAAAATCTACGAGAACAAATTATTCTTGATAAAAACAAGAAACATTCTATTGATGTTCTTGTTGATGAATTTTATATTTCAGAATTAAAATCAAAAGATAAAAAGCAAAAAGCTGCGTTCGAAGAACGTCTTAATGAATCAATTGAGAAAGCTTTAACAGAATCTGATGGTTTGCTTCGTATTACAACAGAAAGTGAAGATCATCTCATTTCTTCAAAGTTCATGTGTCCTTTTGATGGATTCTCATTTCCTGAAGTTGAACCTCGACTATTTTCTTTCAATTCACCTTATGGAGCTTGTCCTGAATGTAACGGATTAGGTACCCGGCATTTCTTTGGAAATGAAGTGTGTCCTAAATGTAATGGAGCTCGTCTCCGCGATGAAGCACTTAATGTCTTTCTGATTGAAAATAATAATAAAGTTAATGTTATTCAACTTGTTGATCTCTCTATAAAAAATGCTATCAAGTTTTTCAACGATTTAAAGCTGTCACCAACAGAAAAAGAAATCTCAAAAGTAATCGTTAAAGAAATTCTGGCTCGTTTGTCGTTTATGAATAATGTTGGAATTGAATATCTATCACTTAGTCGAAAGGCGTCAACACTATCTGGAGGTGAGGCTCAACGAATTCGACTTGCTTCACAATTAGGTTCAGGCCTCGTTGGTGCTATGTATGTGCTTGACGAACCAACAATTGGTCTTCATCAACGAGATAATGATCGACTCATTAGCACACTTCTTAATCTTCGAGATCAAGGAAATACTATTATTGTCGTTGAGCATGATGAAGATACTATTTATGCCTCAGATTATATTATTGATATTGGTCCAGGTGCGGGAATTCATGGAGGAAACGTTGTTGTGTCAGGATATCTCGATGAATTATTAACTGCCAAACATAATCCTTCAGGGTCTATTACCCTTGATTACCTCAGAGGTGACGAGGTTATTAAGATTCCAGAGATAAGACGAGATCAAAATCAAGGTGTAATCTCAATTAAAAATGGAAACATCTTCAATATTAAAAATTTGAATGTTGATATTCCTTTAGGTAAGTTGGTTGCAGTTACCGGAGTATCGGGTTCAGGAAAATCTTCTTTCACATACGAAATTCTCTATAAAAACTTACAAGCTCGATTTGATAAGCGATATCGAACGAATGAAATATTTAACTGTTCAACATTTACAGGAACAGAATATTTAGGGAGAGCAATTTTGATTGATCAGTCTCCAATTGGAAGAACACCTCGGTCAAACCCTGCAACATATACAGGAGCATTTACACATATTCGAGATTTGTTCGCAGAAACAAGTGAAGCTAAGGCTCGTGGATGGAAATCAAATCGTTTTTCATTCAATGTTAAAGGTGGTCGTTGCGAAACATGCGAAGGAAATGGAATGATCGAAGTTGAAATGCATTTTCTTCCTACGGTATATGTAACGTGTGATGTTTGTAATGGAAAACGCTTCATGAAAGAAACACTTGAAGTTAAATATAAAAAGAAGAATATCTACGACGTATTAAAAATGACTGTCGAAGAAGCATCAGAATTTTTTAAAGACATTCCTTCTATTTCAGATAGATTAGAAACTCTCGGAGAAGTAGGTTTAGGATACTTAGAACTTGGTCAGTCAGCCACCACACTTTCCGGAGGAGAAGCACAACGAGTTAAAGTGTCATCTGAACTCTATCGACCACATGTTCAAAAATCAATCTATATTCTTGATGAACCAACCATCGGTTTGCATTATGAAGATGTGAAGAAATTGATTGAAATAATTCAAGTTTTGGTGAACAAAGGAAATACGGTGGTTATCATCGAGCATAATATGGATGTTATTAAATCGGCAGACTATGTGATTGACATCGGCCCTGAAGGAGGTGAAGGTGGTGGTCAAATTGTTGCGAAAGGAACTCCTGAATATGTTGCAGGAGTGGCAAAAAGTTATACTGGCCAATATCTAAAGAAAGTACTTAAAAAGAAATAGTGTTGAACGGGTGAGCCGGGTCAACTTAACAGTTGACCCGGCGTGAAAGTGTCCTGTCCTCATGGAATTGAGTCAGGGATGAACCGATCCTTAAGAGCGAGTTGTGGTGCTTCAAGCTTGAGTTTCAGCCAGCTGGCGTAAGCTTTTGGACACCACGACGATGTTCTTTGACGAACCGGAATACTTGCGAGAAGTTGGTTTCTAAACCTTTCTGGGTCGACCTTGAACACAAGTCGAACTTGGTTTAAGGCAACTAACTTCTGATGTTGACGAAAATGAGCACGAGCCTCCCATTCACGACAAACGAAATCAACGATCGGCTTAATGAGTACAGCTCTCAGAAAGCGGAGGGGTAACATGAGATGCATTCTAAGACTTAATCATACCTTTAAATATTTTAAAGTCACATTTGACGAATATGATATAGTATTGCCATAAAAAATGAATTTAGATCAATTTAAAAAACTGCAAAAAAAGAAACAGCTGCCCGATATGCCCGGTGTTTATTTTTTTCGTAAAGGAAAAGAGATTTTATACATTGGAAAAGCAACATCACTTCGAAGTCGTGTTCGAAGCTATTTTTCAGATGATCTGATTCAAACTCGTGGAATGTTTATTTGCGACATGGTCTCACTTGCAACTTCAATTACACACGAAGAAACAACTTCAGTGCTTGAAGCACTTATTCTTGAAGCCAATCTAATTAAACAATATTTACCGAAATATAATACAAAAGAAAAAGATAATAAGAGTTTCAATTTTGTCATAATCACGGAAGAAGAATATCCTCGAGTGCTGGTTATCCGAGGAAGAGACTTAGAACATATGAAAACATTAGGAGAAGTAAAAGCTAAGTATCAATTTGGACCTTTTATGAATGGATCAGCACTTCAAGAAGCTCTCAAAATTATTAGAAAGATTTTTCCTTATCGAGATACATGTATTCCAAATTCTGGAAAACCTTGTTTTAATGCCCAACTTGGGCTATGTCCTGGAGTATGTGCTGGAACAATCACTAAACAAGAATATGCGAAGCACATTAATCACATCAAGTTGTTTTTCGAAGGAAAGAAGACCGCTCTAAAGAAGGTGTTGAGTAAAGAAATGAATCAATACGCCAACTTGCTTCAATTTGAAAAAGCTCAAGAAGTAAAACGCCAGCTTTTTGCGATTGATCACATTAAAGATGTTTCACTTATCAAAGACGAATATCGAACAGAATCAATTGCTAATATTCAAAGTACAGATTCAGGAAGTTTGCCATTTAGAATAGAGTCATATGATATTGCTCACACATCAGGCGTTAATGTTACCGGCGTGATGGTGGTTGTTGAAGACGGGCTCGCAAAGAAAGCAGACTACAGAATGTTTAAAATCAGAGGTGGATTTGGTAATAACGACACTGCAAGTCTTAAAGAGATCATTACAAGACGTTTAAAACATGATGAATGGCCTAAACCTGACATTATGCTCATTGATGGTGGAAAAGGTCAGTATAGTGCAGCAAAAGAAGCTCTCGAGAAGGCGGGAATTGTGGTTGATACAGACATCACCCTTCTTTCAATTGTTAAAGATGAGAAGCATCAACCAAAAATGTTCTTAGGGCAAAAAGAAGATGTAGCAAAGAAACATAAAAAAGCACTCTTATTAGCAAATGCCGAAGCACATCGATTCACCCTTCAATTTCATCGAAAACTTAGAAGTAAAAGTATGTTTGGAAATGCTGCGCCAAAGCACAAAAAGATTTAGCATGTGAATTGTGTTCGAAATTATTGTGTTACTATAAATTAATGGCATTACGCATTGCAGTTCTTCGCGGTGGACCTTCACATGAATATGACATTTCTCTCAAATCGGGAGAACATATTATTTCTCAGATAGATTCTCCAGAATATGAAGTATATGATGTTGTCGTTAACCCTCATGGAGTCTGGCACCATCAAGGTGTTGAAGTTCAACCTGCGGATTTCATACAAAAAATAGACTTACTCTTAAATGCTATTCATGGAGAGTACGGCGAAGATGGTGAGTTACAGCGGTTTCTCGAAACTCATAATGTTTTACATAACAGTTCTTCGGCTTATGCATCGGCTGTTTCAATGAATAAACAATTAACAAAAGACATTCTTCAAAAAGGAGGAATTAAAGTACCTAAGGGAATTCTTGTTAAAAAAGAAGAAGTTCAAAGCAAGGCTGACATCGAACAAGTGGCGTTAGAGGTTGTTAGGCACTTTACGTTGCCCGTCATCATAAAACCTGTTTCAAAAGGTTCATCATTTGGTATGACCTTAGCAAAAAGTTTTCATCAAATTGAATATGGGGTTGAGCTTGCTCTAAATTTCGACGACGCAGTTTTGATTGAAGAATATATTTCAGGAAAAGAGGCAAGTGTCGGTGTGATTGATGGATTTAGAAACCAAGATCACTATTCACTCCTTCCGACGGAAATAAGACATTCATCAAAAGAGGGGTTTTTTGATCTTTCAACAAAATATGGAAAGGAAGAACATTTGTATACTCCTGGATCGTTTTCGCAACATGAAAAAGAAGAATTACAATTAATTGCAATAGAAGCACATAAATTATTAGGACTTTCTCACATCTCTCGATCAGATTTTATCGTTCATCCAAAACGTGGGGTGTACTTTCTTGAAATAAATAGTGTCCCTGGGATGACTGAGCAATCTATTATTCCTCATTCGCTTCGAGCTATTGGCTCAACAACCAAAGAAATGTTCGATCACATGATTAAGCGTATCTTGAAGCGTTCTTAAGATATATATTTCAGTTCCTTCATTCGTTCGAGTGACTTGTTTAAAAAGTATATCCAATGATCACAGTCTTTGTTTTGATTGTGTAAATTCCAGTTTGATAAAATTTCATCTGCTGTCGCCCAATCGAGTATAAACGTTTCGTGAGCCTCTAATTTTGTTGGAATAAGGTCGGTGTTTTTAAGAATGACAAGAAAGCATGTAGCGAATGCAACACGATTAACCTTTTTTAAAGGGTTATAAAAATGACACAATGCTTCTGCAATTTTTTCAGTATATAAAAAATTATGAAGGCCACTTTCTTCAGTAACTTCTCGAAGTATTCCTTGTTCTATGTCTTCATTGGTATCAACACCTCCTGAAAATAGTCTCAACCTTCCATTATTTTGTTTTCCAACCGCAAACTTTTGAGTTTGAAGGTCAAATACTACAGCACAGCCACCATCTCGACGTTCTTCATTTTCTCGAGGGATTCCGAATTCTAAAGTTGGGGACATGACGGTATTGTAACAGGTTTCTGTGATGACAGAACGGAGCGATAGGACTCGGTCACCAGTTCTTTTGCTTCACAAAAAGACTGTCGACCCCGCCTCATTTGTCGCTGTCGCAAGCGACATGGCGACTTCATTCAGGCCTTCTCGCCCTGTCAGAGCTTTCAGATAATTAAAAGATCTGGCTAAATGTCAGATCTTTTATGTATGGTGGACGCGACAGGACTCGAACCTGCCACCCCCTCAGTGCAAGTGAGGTGCTCTACCAGATGAGCTACGCGCCCGATTACCTTGTTTACTTCGAAAACTGCACTAACTAGGTGAAAAATAGTATAAAACAGGCCACCTTAAAAGGCAAGGTAAAAAAGAGGTTTATTTGAGATATTCCTCAATTAATGCCTGATGTTCTTTATATGTCTTCGAAGGATGAATCATTCTATTACTGTCGTGGAAATAGAAAACGTAATCTGTTTTGATAGGGTCGTACGCTGCTTCAATTGCAGCAATTCCAGGATTTGAAATAGCAGAAGGGGGAAGACCTTTATTTTTATAAGTGTTATAAGGTGACTCGATTTTCTTATCTTGAGGAGTTACTTGAGGCCACCATCCACTGTCATCACTTCCTTTCGCATATTGAAGTGTTGCATCAAGATCAAGACTCATTCCATTAAAAAGTCTATTCCAGATGATTCCTGAGATAAGTCGCATATCACTTTTTCCTGCTGCTTCACGCTGAATGAGTGAGGCAATCTTAACAACGGTATCAACATTAATTTTGCTTTTCATTGAAGCTTTGTGTGTTCCTGCAGCTTTTGGATCAATATTGTTTTGCACTGCTTCATCAAAGTTTTTAAGCATTTCATCTTTTACCTCTGACCCTGTTGAATCAATAGGAAGAAGATAGGTGTCAGGGAAGTAGTAACCTTCAAGTTTTGTATCTAAAAATTCTTGTCGATCAATATTGTTCCAAGCGAGAGTTTTGCTATAAATATCGGCCACTTCTTCTTTTCGAAGACCTTCAGGAATTTTAACGTATCTCATGTAAGGGTTCGCAAGGTTTTGATACATTTGAAGGGCACTTAATGCTCTTCCAAAAATATCTTTGGCTCGTGCAATATTTTGAGGAATGTTAGTGAGAAAAGGAAGTAGGGCAATTAGAAGTGCAACACCAAGTGTGATGACAAATTTTTTTCCAATCTTAGCACCTATCTTTTGAGATCTATTTTTTGATTGTTGGCTGTCCTTCATTGCGATATACTTAAGAGTACAATTCTATGAGCGTTATGACAAGTAAAACAATGATTAGATTTCCATGGTCTAAGGCTGCGCTGCTTCGTTCTTTTGTTATTTGCGTTATTGTTGAAGCAGGATTCTTTCTTCCACTTTTAGTTTCGTTTGTAGATGTTCAAGATTCATTCACTTTTGCATACCTTACGGCACCGCTGACAACCATAGGGTTACTTGTTGCACTTCCGCTTCTCTGCGCTATAGTTCAGCTCGTCTTGCTTGAATCGGTGTTTTATGACATTAACGACCACTATGTCATGATAAAACGAGGCAGTATCACACCGCAAGATATGACCATTTCCTACAGAAACATTGAAGAAGTAGAGGTTTATGCTGATTTTATCGACAAAAGCTTCGGTTTATCTTCAATTAAGCTTACTTCAAGCCGCATTTCAGAAGAGGCAAAAGACTTGGCAGTTATTCGTTTTCTATCAAATAAAAACAGTCAGGAACTCAAAAATGACATCATAGAGTTATGTCATAAATTAGGCTCATAGCCGTCATCAATTATGTCTAAACACGACATCCACAGAGATCTAGTTCAAACGCTTTATAAAGAGCACGGAGACGCTATTTTTCGATATGCTTTCTATAAAACCTCTGACCGAGAGAAGTCCCTTGATATAACTCAAGAAACATTTGTCAAAATATGGGAATCCCTTACAGGAGGAACCATTATTGAAAATCATAAGGCGTATCTCTACAGAACAACAGAACGAATGGTAATCGACTGGTATCGAAAGAAAAAGTCATTATCACTCGATGCTCTACAAGATGTTGGATACGATCCTTCTGATGAATCAGGTACTGAATCAACTATTCACCGACTTGATGCAGAAAAAGTTTTGAGCCATATCAAAGACCTTGAACCTGATTATCGAGATATTCTACTTCTCCGATACATCGAGGGAATGACTGTAAAAGAAATTGCTGCGATTTTACAGGAAAAAGAAAATACGGTGTCGGTACGAATTTACCGAGCACTTGAAAAACTTCGCGCAATCATGAAATTATAAATATGAATACTAAGGAAGAAAAAATACTATACGAAACTCTAGAAGTTCAGAAATTCCTCGAAGAAGCTGAATCAGTGGTTATGTCGTCTACGGAAAAAAGAAATCTTTGGATTGCTATTTCTCGTAGAATGGAAGCAAACGAAAAAAAGGTTGTATCACCATACAGCTTTAGTTTTATGTTTAAACATCGAAAGCAAATCATTGCATTTGCTTCAATTGTTCTTATTCTTACAGGTTACTTTGGAACAAGTTACGCAGCAGATAGCTCTCTTCCTGGAGATGCACTGTACTCAGTTAAAATTAATGTCAACGAAGAAGTTCAAAACTTTTTTGCTATTGGTGCCAATGCTCAAGCAAAGGTTGCAGTAGATCAAGCAAAAAAGCGACTTCAAGAAGCAGAAACACTTTCTGTAAAAGGAAGATTGAATTCAAACACAAAAGCCATCATTGAGGCTAATTTCAAAAAACACACAACAAAAATTAAAGAATCTGTTGCAACACTTCATAGTGAAAAAAATACTCAAGCTGCAAACGCTGTTATTTCTGATCTTACCTATAGTGTAAAAGCACACGAAACAATACTTTCAAGTATTAAAGAACGAACAGGTAGCACAACTCAAAATCAAATTGATTCATTGATTGGAAATATCAATACACAAGTTGTTGCAGATCTTGCAAGCACATCAGTTGGTGCAACTTCAACTTCTATCGATTTAAGTGAGGTATTAAAGAATGACGCTAGTTCAACTGATGCCACAACAATTATTGTTGCGACAAGTTCAACATCAACAATTGGTGTAAAGAATACTTCAGTTTTAACTGCGACAACAACCATGAGTCTCAGCACCTCAACAAAAAATAAAGCAACAAGTACTTCAACTTCAACAACCACTCAACCAGTTGCAAGCACAACTATTACCGCAAGTGATATCGACCAAACACAAAAAGACGCTATCAATGTTATTGATCAGGCTTCACAAAGCACCAAAGATTCGTCAAATAACTCAATTCTCTCAGATAAAGCTGCAGAAAAATTCCAATTAGCACAAGATGAAATAAAAAACGCACGAACATATCTTGATTCAAAACAATATGAAAAGGCACTCAATTCTTTTAGCCAAGCAAAAGGGTATGCTACCGAAGCACAAGCTATTTTGAAGGCTCAAAGTGACGCTTCAACAGAAGTTCTCGATCTTCTCAAGAAATAAGTATATTATGTCGGAATGAAACGACTCGTTTTATTTGGAATTACAGGTGATTTATCGAAAAAGAAACTTATTCCAGCACTTCGTTCTCTTTTTGAACGAGAGCTTTTAAAGCTTGTCCAGGTTACAGGATTTGGAAGATCACCAATTTCGACAGATGAATTAGATACACTTATTGGAACTAAAGATTCATTTAGGTCTATATTCTCGTATGTCAGTGGAGACTATCACAATATTTCTGCGTACAAGCAGCTATTGTATGAATTAAAATCAGATGATGAGCTTGTGGTGTACATTTCAACACCTCCTTTTGTTTATTCAGATATTATTGAAGGCTTACTTTCAATTAAAAAGATTCATGCGAAAACAAGAGTGTATTTCGAGAAGCCGTTTGGTTTGTCAAAAGTAGAGGCAGAGAAACTATTTTCAAAACTAGAGCAAGAATTTATCACCGAAGGTGTAGAGCAAAACGCCTTTGTTATTGATCACTATGTAGCAAAACCATCATTTCAAAATCTGATTAAGGTGAGAAAAGATACTTCTCAGTTTTCAAATTGGTTTTCAACTCAATCAGATCAATCAGAAAAGCTTTCAAATATTACTCTCGACATCAAAGAAGACAGCACAGCAGAAAAACGTGGCTCACTATATGATGCATCAGGAGTATTAAAAGATGTGGTTCAAAATCATATGCTTCAAATGCTGAAAATCTCTTTGATTTCTTTCTCTGGTCAAAATAATGACGATAAAAGTTTTTGCAGATTCCTCAAACAAATCAACATTTCGTCTATGGTGAGAGCTCAGTACAATGGTTTTAAAACAACTAAAGGAGTGAGTCCTGACTCGCAAACTGAAACGTATGTAAAAATAAACCTTGAATACACAAACACAAACTCAATAGAACCTGTATCGATAGTTATGGAAGCAGGAAAAGCATTGAAAAAAGGTGATTCAAGCATAAAAATAAAAACTGTAAGTGGTCGCGATATTGTGACCACTTTGTCTGGTCATGAAAATATTTCTATAGACGGAAAATTGGTGTGGGAAAAAGAGGCTCGAAAGGAACACACTCCTGATGCATACGAAGTAATATTCAGCTCAGCCTTAGACGATAAACGTGACGTATTTATTCCAAAAGATGAGGTTCTAGCTTCTTGGCAGTTTGTTGAAACACTTATACAACACATGCAGCAAAGTTCGCTCTTAACATACGAAGTAGGCTCTGATACAGTAAATACATGATAAAAGATTTTTTAATGCGAAAGATGCTTGAAAGACAGCTCAAAAATGTTCCTAAGGAAGAACAAGAACGACTCATTACCCTTATTACAAAAAACCCTGAATTTTTCCAGAAAATCGCTGAAGAAATAAAGAAACGAATGGATGGAGGAATGGAACAAACTGCTGCAACCATGGCTGTTATGCAAATGTATCAAAAAGAATTACAAGAAATAGCTGGAAAACCTGAACAAAAAGCGTAATGAAAAAAATATTCATTTTATACGGACATCCTGAGCATGAAAGTTTTGGTTCAACGCTTGCAGAATCATACGAGAAAGGTGCGAGACAGGCTGGTTTTGAAGTTCAGATCATGAAAATGGCTGATATGCAGTTCGACCCATGCATGATGAAAGAAATGAAAAAACCTGGAATGCTTGAACCTGATCTCAAACTCTTTCAAGAACACATTGTGTGGTGTGATCATTTTGTCGTGCAACATCCAATATGGTGGAACGATCTTCCTGCACGTCTTAAGGGTCTTTTTGACAGAACTTTTTATCAAGGATTTGCATATAAGTATGGAGCATCAGGATATACATGGTCAAAACTTCTTAAGGGAAGAACGGGGCGAATCATTTATACATGTGGATCACCTTGGTTTGTTTCATTTTTTAGAGTTTTTGGAAGCCCTACTCAAACATTGAAAACTGCTATTCTTAATTTTTGTGGAATTAAAACAAAAGCGACACGTGTAGCTCGAGCTGAAAAATTAACAGAAGAACAAAAGAATGCATGGCGAGGAAAGATGTTTGAAATGGGAATGAATGGAAAGTAATCATTAGCACTGTTTCTCTTTATTTGTTACTATCGCACTCATGTCACTCTCAATCGGAATTGTTGGTCTCCCAAACGTAGGAAAATCAACCCTCTTTAACGCTCTCACGAAAAAGAGTGTTCTTGCTGCAAACTATCCATTTGCCACTATTGATCCTTCTGTTGGTGTTGTAGCGGTTCCAGATGAACGTCTATATAAGCTTGCAACCTTCTCACAAACTCTCAAAACTGTTCCTGCGGCTGTTGAATTCGTCGATATTGCCGGACTCGTTAAAGGTGCCGCATCAGGAGAAGGTCTTGGAAACAAATTCCTCTCAAACATTCGAGAAACAGACGCAATTCTTCAGGTAGTTCGAATATTTGAAGATACAAATATTATTCACGTTGATAATCGAATTGATCCACTAGGAGATATCGAAGTTATTAACCTTGAACTTGTTTTTGCAGATACCGAAACTGTTGCTAAACGGTTGGTAAATCTTGGAAAAGATGTAAAAAAGGCAGACAAAGCTGCAATCGCTGAACATACTGTGCTTGAAAAGATAAAAAAAGTTTTAGAAGAAGGAAAGTTGGCACAAGAAGCAGATTTAACTGAAGATGAGAAAATGATTATACAAAGCGCTCATCTTCTCACCATGAAGCCTATTTTGTATGCACTTAATAAAAAAGGAGGAGGAACAAATCTTGATGAAATCAACGACGAACGATATAAAAAACTGATCACATTTTTGGAAGGTAAAAAAGCCAGTTTTGTTATTGTAGATGCAAAGATTGAAGATGAATTAAAAGAATTAGAAGGAGAAGAAAAAGAAATGTTTCGGGTTGATATGGGAGGAAAAGATGATGGAATCGACCTTCTTATTCAAAAAAGTTATAGCATGCTTGGTCTCATGACATATTTTACAACAGGTGTTCAAGAAACTCGAGCGTGGACAATTAAAGTCGGCTCAACCGCTCCAATTGCCGGAACTGCAATTCATACCGATTTTAAAGACAAATTTATTCGCGCAGAAGTCATTAATTGGAAGTCATTGCTCGATTCAGGCTCATTCGGCGTTGCCCGAGAAAAAGGTTTAGTAAGAACCGAAGGAAAAGAATATATTGTGCAAGATGGAGATGTGATTGAATTCAAAAAATAATTTCAGAGGCGCAATTTACGGTTATGGCTGTTGCAATCGATAAGAAAAAGCATATTGAGAAGTATGGAAAGATTGCAGATGATCCTTATACGATTTGCTTGTCATATGTACTTGAGCGATTAATTTTTTGTACCGATAAAGATGCTAACTCAACAGTGGCTATAACAATTGAAAAAAGAGGAAAGAAAGAAGACGCCCAGCTTCTTGCCCATTACAACAGTATTGTTGATCAAGGCACGTATCATGTTAACTCCGTGAGATTCAAACAACGCATATCTCATTTTATGATGAAGACAAAGAGGGATAATGACGTAGGGCTACAGATTGCTGATCTCTGTGCTTATCCTATTGCTCGCCATGTCTTAAATTCAGAAGAACCATACATCCCATTTAAGATAATCGAAGGAAAATTAAGAAAAGGGAATAACGGTAAAGTAGATGGATACGGTCTGAAAATCTTCCCTTAGAACGCAAAAAGTCCCTTGCGGGACCTTTTGCCGACCGGGGACACCCCGATCCGATATCTAGAATATACACTATTCAAAGGCTTTAAGTCAAGGAGTTATCCACAGTCAAGATTCCACATATACTAAGATAGGGTTTTAAGTGTTTTATTACATAGCAAGTATGAAATTAGAGTATTTTGCAATATATTCAACTAAATAGTACAATATTGGGTATTATAAATAATTTATTATTATGACCAACAAATCAAAGGTGATCTTAGGGATTATTGCAGCCATTATTATCATAGGAGGTATTTGGATTGTTAATGTAAATCGTAATAATGAGCCAAAAAATTTGACCTTTGGTTTGATCTCTAATCTCACTGGAGATTACTCTGCAGTAGGAGAATCATTTGCAAAAGGTGCAGACTTAGCTCAGTCTGAATGGAATACAGCACATCCAAACCAACAAATTCAAATGATAAAGGAAGATGATGGCTTTGATGCAAAGAAAGGTCTTTCTGCTTATAAAAAACTTACAAGCATTGATCATATTGATGCTTTAATCAATACAACCACAATTACTATTGATGCACTATATGATGATGTATCAAAATCTGGCATACCAGTAGCACTTGGATTCGAGCAAGGAATCGAAGCGAGAGACGATAATGTAGTCCAGTTATGGCCAGGAAGTGTGCCTGCAGAAGTAAAGCTTGGAGAAGCAATCAAAGAAAAAGGATTTAAGAATATTGTATTATTCGTCGATAACGGCTCCGCCGCTTTTCAGCGATTTGCAGATGGTTTTAAGAAAGGATATGGATTACCAGTGCAAGAAATAAAAATAGCTGCTGATGGAAGTGATGTGCGTACAAGCGCTCTCAAGGCAAGCACACTCAAGCCCGACGCAGTTGTATTTATTATCAAACCCACTTCAGGAGCACTTTTGGTTAAAGAATTGAAATCAATTAGTAAAGATAATTATCAATTCGTGTTTGATGCCAATATTCAGACAGGTTTTACTGACTACACAAAAATTCTTGGTGATACTAATGTTTTGAATGGTAGTATTATTTATACTGTACCGAGCGTCTATCGAAAAGACTTTACAGATAATTTCAAGAACAAATTCGGCACGGAGCCAACTATTGGATCAGAGACCGGTTATAACGCATTTAAACTTCTTGCTCAAAGCTATGATGAAAATAAAGAAAAATGGGTTAAAAATATGCAGGAAGCCAGCTTTGATGGTGCAGACGGAAAGA
The DNA here is from genome assembly GCA_038230075.1 of Minisyncoccia bacterium. Lineage (GTDB taxonomy): Bacteria > Patescibacteriota > Minisyncoccia > Phycocordibacterales > CALRBL01 > JBBRNV01. The sequence continues at coordinate 68,349 of JBBRNV010000001.1, forward strand.
TTGTATTCGATGAGAATGGTATAAGAATTCCTGAACTTAAAATTGGTACGATTGAGAATGGAAAGCTCCCAAACTAATCTGAAGTAAAAATAATTAATAAAGCCACCGAAAATCTTTCGACTTCGGTGGCTTTTGGTTAAGGGTTAACGTTTCGGGTTAGTCCGCAATACGCTTGAGCGCATCGACCCAATCCTTGCCCTCCTCGCTGATCCGCGCATGGAGCATTCGCACCTTCGCGCCCTCGATCGAAATCGGGAACCGCGAGTAGTGGTCGAATGCCGCCGAGAACGGATCATCGTGGTGGCTGAGATCAGTAACGACGGCGACTTGCTTCGCGCCCTGACGAGCCGCCTCAATCATGAGGAGGATGCCATAGGGCACCAGCTCGCCGAGTTTAAACTTGTCCCCCATCGTCTGCGAACTCATCGGGAGATGGAGGTCCGTGAGAACCACATCGAACTTCTCCTTGCCGAGAAGCTCCATCGCCTCCTGATAGCCGGTTGCCGTGGTGAGAAAGTGACCAGCCAAGCCTTTCTTGGCGCTCGCGATATGCTTCGCAGCGTCATCGATGACGAGGATGCGGAGCGCATCAGCCTTGATCGGCACTTGTTCTTCCACAGGGGACTCAGAGATTTCTGCAATCGGCGTGAGCTTCTTGCTGATCTCAGAGATCGTGGTCAGAAGATTGTGAAGTAGGTCTGCACCGTGCACGACTGTCACATTTTCAGGAAGATTGGTCGGCTTAGTGTGGTAACCGCCGCCTCCAACACCCCAAATGCAGAGATAGGACTTCTTTTTATCGAAGTCTTTCTCGATTTTGCGAACGCTGTCGAAGATGATGAGATCAGCTTCGCTGGCGACGTCGATGAACTTTACGGGCTCACCGAGGATTTGCTTAATGGTTTTGCCTAGGATTTTTGCTTCCATGGCGATGTGGACCCGGATGGGTTGGATAGTGGTAGCGGTATTCATGAGATATGGCCTTTCTTTGTAGGTTGGATTTGAACGTTAAGTTGGAAAAGGGCTGGATTGCCTCTAATAACATAGTAACACAACTGTATTGACAAGTCAAATTCGATGTGATAAGATTTCGACCAAAGCACTTTACAAGTTGGTCATAGCTAAAAGTCCTTATTTTTTAAGGATTCCTAACTATGACCAACCAAACAAACATCCTACGCACGTCTTTCGTGCAAGTGTGCAGCTTGCTCTGCATCGCCCTCGCTCTCTTCCTTACCGGCTGCGCTAAGAAAAAGGTCGAGGAGAAGGTCGTTACTCGGGGCTTCATGTATATGGAGTATCCCAAAGCGATTATTCTTCAAATCGACAAGGAAGGCGTCGTCACCACTGGCGAATGGGAGAGTACCCCAGGCATTCCTTGGTCTTGGTGGAAGGATTCGGGTAAGAACGTGGGGAGCGAACTCACTGCCTATCCCGGCAATAAGTTCGTCCTTGAAGGACCGGCACAAGTGGGCGACCATTTTCGCTACCGCCTCTATTACAAAGAGATTCTCCTCGAAACGGGTGAGATGAAAAAGGTTTTGGAAAAGGTGACGGTCGAGAGCGACAAAATGGCGGATTATCAAAAGCAGATGGCTGCGACTGAAAGTCCGAAAACACAATGATGGTATACCCATCAGGAGAGCATCCTCAGGTTCGATCCCTGAAAGCATCACAAGCACTGTCCTTCGGGCGGTGCTTTACTTTTTGTATAAAATATGTTTAAATAATAAAAAATTTTGGTACATTCACAAACTGGCTTTAATCAGGTGTGCCGTTGAACACCAGTGTAGACATTCTTATGGATCAAACCACACAGGAATTGGCTCAAAACCTTTGGAAAGGTTTTGAGCCTGATCTCACCGAAGATCGAAAGAAACGTTGGCAGGAAGTTTCAAGGGAAATGGCAGAGATGGGAGCACCTCATGTAAGTGAGGAGAGCGTCCATTGTCATTATGCTGACAGGATGCAACTCGAGACATTTCAGAGAGTCAAAGCGGCATTGGGCGATAAGATTCTCATGAAGCTCTCCGAACCATCACGGTTTGAAGTGTTGTATGTCGAGACCATGATCACCTGCAGCGCTGAATTCAAGCGAGACACCACTTCCGACTTTCAGAAGGATATCGACAAGTTTGGTGTCGGCGCTAAGTTTGATGTTGAAAAAGACATCCAAGAAACTGAAAGAGAGCTCCGGAAATCTATCGAGTCGAAATTCAAACTCGAGATGCTCTTTTGGTCAGCGCTTGAGAAGGGCGGCCTGAAGGATGCTTCTGCGTTTCTTGCTGCTATTGAATTGGTACGGACGACCGCCTCTAACGATTTGCAGATCGAAGCCCTCAACTGGAGGATCAACTTGGCAATTTCTCTGAACGATTTTGAGATGTTCAAAGAATCTTTCAAGAGAGCTGTCGGCATGCAGGATCAGTTCGAGGATTTCCGCGAGGCTATGGCAAAAGGGATCAGACGTGTCGTGATCGAGAATCTCCTTCAGGGGCTGGAAATGTTGCCTTCTGATTTCGGTCTTGCTCAGGCACGTCAATCAGAAAAAGATATCCCAGCCTACTTTGAGGAGCAGGCACAGATCTTCCTACGCGAGGCGTTTTTGGAAATCGTAGACAAAATGTGCGCTGATCCAGAGCTTGACCTTATAAAGACGGCAAGGATGGCACTAAGCGAGAAGCGCAGAAGCTATCTCCGGGTCAATCCCTGCTTCAAGGACATCCTCTTTGTCGAAAAAAAGAAGGAGAAATAAGAAAAAGCGAATGAAGCTGAGCAAGGTTCAATCCCAAGCTCACGCCCACAAGAAATTGTGGGTTTTTTTATTATCCAGACGAGTAACTTGACAATATATATTAAGTATGATAAGATAATAAAGTAAGTTCTTTGAAAGGTGTCATCCTGTTGAGTTTGGAAGAAAGGACATAATTGACTTGCTAGCAAAATGCTAAGCGAATTATGTACTTTCTCACCACACTCAACTCAAAGGAAAAAACACCATGAATATCAAGAAATTGCTCGTTATCGATGACCAACCCTGCAACGTCGCGTCTGCTCACTTGACCCTTAAGGAGGGTTACGACTACAAAGTCGTGGACAACATCACTGCCGCCTACGACCTACTGAAGTCGGGCGAGAAGTTCGACGTCGTCCTGACCGACCTGTGGCTGCCTCGTGGCGACTTCACTGGCGCCATGCGTGGTGGGGACACAGCAGCAACCCCTATCGCGGCTGGCCTGATCTTCGCGATCAGGGCCATGAACGAAGGCATGAAGGTCGTCATCTGCACGGACAGCGATCATCACCAGGATCGGCTCTGCTCGGTCATGGATCTCATCAACGATGGAACGCATGACAAAGAAAAGGCCATCTACTTCGTTGAAGCGAGAACCTGTCCGGTGGAGGGCGCCTGGGAGAACGGTGAAATCGTTCTCTCCGACGACTGGTATAAAAAGCCCGGTCCGCACCCGAAGAACTGGCTTCAAGCGATGAAAGTCGCCGGCCTCGTTCCTTACCGGTAATAGTGGTGCACCCACTCGGTGAAGTAACCGACGAGTTCAATCCTCGTAAAACTTTCAAACAACACTGCAAGATTCGTTCTGCGGTGTTTACTTTTTATAAAACGTGGCTGTTTAAGAAAAAAATGCTAAAATAATAATGTGAACATCCTGCCGCAACTTATTATCAACTCAATCATTGCAGGATCAATCTATTCCTTGGTTGCCCTTGGTTTTAATCTGATATATGGAACTACGAAGTTTTTTAACCTCGCTCACGGAGTCTTGGCTGCCATCGGAGGATACGCTGTTTTCTACCTCTCGAAATCTTTGGATCTTCCTTTGATACCAAGCGCAATCATCGGAATCTGTATCGCTGGACTCATAGGCTTTTTGATAGATAAAACTATCTTTCGAGCACTCCGAAAAAGGAAGGCTTCGGGCATGGTGTTTCTGGTTGCATCGCTCGGTATCATGACAGCACTTCAAGCGGTCATTGCAATAATTTTCTCAAGCCAGTTTCAGACACTTTCTACAGGGTCATTCAAGGTATACGAAATTGCCGGTGGAGTGATTACGCAAGTACAGGTAATTATTTTGTTGCTCTCCATTCTTATTATGTTCGGACTTGCGATACTTTTAAAATACACTCGATTTGGCAAAGCAGTAAGAGCTATAAGCGATGACGAGGAAGTATCGAAGATTTATGGAAGTGCTTGGTCATGAGACACCTTCAGAAGCTCTGACGAGATTTAGACAAAGAAAAAGACCTCGTTCTAATTGAGGCCTGGCGGTAGGGCATCGAGAGCTCGATGATCTATACCATGATGTATGGAAAACAAGCTGAAAAGCGATATCGCAAATTTAGGGGACAATAGACCCTTTCTTAAATAAAAGGCGCTTGCTATAATTGACGAGTGAAGAATAAAGCAGCCCAAGAACTAGGTAAAAAAGGTGGCCTAAAGACCAAGAAGAAATATGGTAAAAAGTATTTCAAGAAACTTGGTCAAAAAGCCGCAAAAGTACGGTGGGGAAAAATCAAACCCGCCGTTGCTTGATATATATCGAGCGCTTGGTATGATGTCCTTCAAAGAGTAACTTGAAAATCACATAAAAAGGCTTGCTCGCCTACTAAGGCCGGAAAAGGGCATTTATGGGCTTAGTAGACGGGCAAATCGACGAATCTCAAGATTTATAGGGCTATTTCGACAAAGTAGCCACTGTTTACGAAGATGGTACTGTCATGGAGTTTAAGATATAATTACTTAATGCATCACGAACTATTTATTGCCATCTTGGCAGGTCTTGGAGGAATGTTAGGTTGGGGATTAGCAGATCTTTTTGCAAAAAAAACGATTGATGAAATTGGTGATGTTGTCAGTTTGGCGTGGGGCCACATTTTCGGCACCATCATTTTGGCTTTAGTTGCTGTATATCAATTTGGAAGCGGTCATAGTATTTCAATACCACATGATACTCAAACATGGTTTTATTTACTTTTATTTGGAATAGTGCAGGCAACAATCTATCTTTTGGTCTATCAAGGATTCGGAAAAGGTCAGGTGGCAATTTTAAATCCTGTGTTCGCGTCTTTTTCAGGAATCACCGCACTTTTATCAATTCTTATTTTTGGTGAAATTGTGAGTGGATTTGTTTTACTTGGTCTTATCACTTTATTTATCGGAATCATTCTCATCAGTGCTGATTTTCAAGCGCTTAAAGCAAGAAATTACAGCTTCTCTCATGTTAAAGGGTTACGAGAAGTTGTTCTTGCCACTATTCTTGCTGCTTTTTGGACATTACTTTGGGATAAGTTTATCAATGGTCATGATTGGATCTCATATGCCTTGTTTATGTATCTATTCATGACTGTGGTGATATTAATTGTTGCAAAGATGCGCAATATTAATCTTGTTGTTACTAAAAAACACACATGGAAATACTTAATTCTTATTGGTGTTTGTGAAACTATTGCGTATTTAGCTATTAGTCTAGGATACAGCACCACATTTCACCTCAGTGTCGTTGCAATTTTAAGTGGGGCATTTTCACTCCCAACAATTATTCTTGCAAGAACTTTCTTAAAAGAAAAAACAACACAAGTACAACTTTCAGGTTCTCTTGTTATTATTCTTGGAATAATAATTTTGGCTGTGTTACAATAACCAAATATTCGAGCGTAGTACTTCAATGTCACACACTTCAAAAAATGAATTTGATCAATCGGTTCTAGAGAGTCTTCAACACACAACTCCCTTTTTCCTTTTTTCTCGTAACAGACTTGTTGAAAAATTTAAAGAATTTCAAACGTTTTTTCCTGGATCAATTATTCACTATGCAATGAAGGCAAATTCTGAGCCTGAAATTCTGAAATTACTTTTTAATGAAGGATGTGGTTTTGAAGTTGCGTCAGTATACGAACTTCACATGTTGAAAGACATAGGTGTGCCTGGAGATAAAATCATCTACGGTAGCTCTGTTAAACCATCTGCTCACATTAAAGAATTTTTTGATTATGGTGTTAATCGATTTTCATTCGATTCATTATCTGAGCTTGAAAAAATAGCGGCGGTTGCTCCTGGTGCGAACGTATATGTTCGAATTACTGCAAACGATACAGGGAGTGTGTTTAAGTTTTCCGAAAAATTTGGAACAGATAAAGAAAACGCAGTTCCTCTTCTTGTTCGAGCAAAAGAACTAGGACTACATCCGTATGGAATAAGTTTTCATGTTGGTTCACAAGCCAATAATCCAATGGCGTGGGCGCATGCCCTTGAAAGTATTCACCAAACACTTCAACACCTACTTACACTCGATATAAAACTTGATGTTATTAATATCGGAGGAGGATTTCCTTGTAACTACGCTTCAAGTGAAAAAGATTTACCACTTAAAGAGATTGCGGAACACACACTCGCTCAACACAAGAAACTTCCATATCAACCAAAGCTTATTTTAGAACCGGGAAGAGGAATGGTGGCAACGACAGGAATATTAGTTGCAAGTATTATCGGAAGAATTGAAAGGCGGGGAAATACGTGGCTCTTTCTAGACACCGGTGTATATGATTCACTCTATGAAGCTATGGCTTACCAAGGATCAACACGATATCGAGTGAGCAGTATGCGTTCGTCGTTTGACTCTGGTGAATCAATATTTGCACTTGCGGGCCCAACAGGAGATTCTCCCGATATTATTATGAGAGAAGCACTACTTCCACACGACATGTCAGTCGGAGATAAGTTAGTGATTCATGATGTTGGTGCCTACAGCTTAGTGGTTTCGAGTCGATTTAATGGCTTTCCAAGGCCTGGTGTTCATTTTATATAATTGACAGATAGGGTAGTAGGCGTAAACTTTAGATATGTTTAATACCTCCCAAAAAGTTAGTCTTACTTTTTTCTTATTACTTGTAGTATTTTGGGTCACCCTAGCAGTCACAAAAACAACTGAAGGAATATATAACTACACATTTTCATTTCTTTTTGGATTAATTCCTCTTGTTGGTGGAATTATTGCGATGTTTACTTCAAGAATGTGGGGAGGTTTAAAAACAGCACTCGGAAAAGCAATATTTTTTATTGGATTTGGAGTATTTTTATGGGGTTGCGGAGAAACAATTTGGTCATATTACAACTTCTTTTTAGGAATTGCAGCACCATATCCGTCACTTGCAGATCTAGGCTTCGCTCCAAGTATTTTCTTCTACGGCCTTGGAACTTTCTATTTATCAAAGGTAACTGGTGCAAAGTATGGTTTACGAAGTAAGGCTGCAAAATTCTTTGTAACACTTGCACCGCTCATTATTTTAATTCTTTCATACTACATATTAATTGTTGTTGCTCGGGGAGGTATTCTTATTCCAGAAGGTGACGGAATATTGAAAATACTGCTTGATCTGATATATCCTCTAGGAGATTTCGTTGGGCTTACCATTGGGGTCATCATTTCTGGTTTGTCATTTCAATATCTAGGAGGTCACTACAAAGTAGATATTCTGGCTATTCTTCTAGGGTTAGGAGTTATGTATATCGCAGATTCTGTATTTTCTTATACCACAACAGTCGGTACATATTATAATGCAGATTTTGGTGATTTACTTCTCATGATTGGAACATTCCTTCTCACTTTTGGTGTTCTTGGATTTTCAAAAATAAAAGAGTCTCACGAGAGTACTCAATAAATATTATGAGCATATATGATCAAATTGTAATAAAAATAGTAAAGGAACAGGAGTCTCTTATGGGCCCTGTTGCTTGGTACCAAGCTGCAAAAGTGAAGGGTCTCACTATCATTGATCGCGTAAAAGGAAATGTTTTAATCACAGAAGGAGCAGATGGAAAAACAGTTGTTGATGGATTAATTAATGAATACGGAAATCTTTTTGGAAGAGCTGCTCGACAATCGTGTAGAGAATCAGTAATAGCACTCATTGCAGATTTAGCACCCTCAGAAGTACCTTCAAGCTTACAATAGGCTACCATTTCCATATTTTCTAAGGTAAAATATCTCTATGTTTTCCTTTTTGAAGAAATCAAACACAATTGATTCACCAAACCTCAACACTCAAAGCGACGATTTAAAAACACTGGCAGAAAGTGTGTATAAAAAAAATATTGAACTTGGTGTTACCAACAAAACTCTTTCGCTCTTAAGTAAGCTATACGAAATTAGTATCTTAAGTCTTGAGCCGCAAGACATGGCTCAACGAGTGAGTGAAGAAATTCAAGTAGATTTAGTCTTTGAAATTGTTGGAATCTTACTATATAACAACGAATCAGAAGTTTTAAATCCACTCGCATTCGCAAATTCAGAGAGATTACATAAAATCGAATCTACATACAATACCTTTTTTGATAAAACAGAAATTCCACTTTCACATAGTCAATTTTTAAAAAAGATTATTTCAAGTAACAAAAGTGCTTCAACTGAGCAACTTACAGAGGTGTGGGACTCACTAGTTTCAAAAGAAATGCTTGAGCGTATCGTTTCTGAAGGGCATGTTAAATCATCAATCGTTTATCCATTAGTTAGTGGAGGAACTGTTATTGGTGCAATGCTGTTTGGCCTCAATCGTTCGTATGAACAGTTGATTGATCATGAAAAGACTTCTATTGAAAGTTTTGTAAACGTAGTGGCTGTTGCGCTTGATAAAGCGCTTCTTGATGAGCAATTGAAAGAGTTGAATCTTCGATTAAAGAGTGTTAACACTATTTTGAGTCATGATGTGAAAGGTGTCCTTGGAAAAAACAAAGATATGTTTCGAGCACTTCTTGATGACGATTTCGGAACAATTCCAGATGCAATTAAGCCTTTTGTTCAACAGTCGTACGCAGATACAGAAAAGTTGATTCATTCGGTTGTTGATATTTTGGCATCAGGAAGTAATCTCACCCTACAACTTTCACCGTTTGATTTAAAAGCAGCCACTCTCGAGGTGCTTGAGGATGTTAAAAAAGACGCTCAAATAAAAAATCTCTCAGTTGAATGTGTTGTCAACGATGCTGATTACACCATCGTCGCAGACAAGACTCAACTTGTTACTCATGTTCTTAGAAATCTTATGGAAAACGCAGTTAATTATAATATTCAAAATGGTTCACTGAAAATTAGTCTTTCAAGAAAAGATTCAGATACTTTTGTTTTTGTGGTAAGTGACACAGGAATTGGTATTAATGAAGAAGATAAGAAAAATATCTTTAAAGAAGGTGGTCATGGTAAAGATTCTATTAAAACAAATGTACACAGTAGTGGATATGGTCTTTCAACTGCTAAAAAAACAGTTTTGGCTCATGGTGGAAAGATTTCATTTACCTCAGAAGGTGTGAGATGTAAAGGATCCACCTTCACTGTTGAACTTCCTGTAATTACAAAAGTGCAAACGAATTCGATTTCAAAGATTTAGCCAACTGACACGTTTATATAAAAAGAAGCGCGCTTGCTGGCCGGGGGGCGAGCAAGCGCTTCTTGTCAGAACGTCTCTAGTTCGACGAACTTTTTTTCGATCCACAGATACTTGTAAGGATCAGTGGTCAACTTCGGCGGAACCGAATTACGATAACGGCCGTCAACTGCGTTTGGAAAAGCGATTCCTTGCATAATGCAGCTTTGCCGATGAGTACGAATCAAGGCATCCTGCTCATCTTTCGGCAGTCGAGCCAACGCTTTGGCCAATTCCGGGGTAATTAACCCCCGAAACAGAAGAGTGAAGCCGGCGTCAGTCAAGAGATTGACGAACGCGGCATTTCTGAGGCGAATCGGCGCAATTTCCTGCTCATCAATGAGCCAGTCAGCAGCGCTTTGTTTGCTTCCACTCTTTCGATTCTTGAGAAGATTGGTGAATGCGACGTAGAGCTCGACAACGCGTAGTCCGTGGACGAGCGTGATTCCTGCGGCTTTATTATTGAGGGTCAGCACAGTAGGCATATCGGAGGTATGATTTTGGGGTTTGGAACGGGTTTAACGAAGAATAACGCACTGTTCATTTTTACGCAATATATTCCAAAAATAGCAATGAAACTAAATTGGTATTACGTCAATTTTATTGTATAGTCTTATGGTATGAAAAAACCTCAGGTTCCCTATAATCATCTTTCAATAGAATCAAAATGGCAAAAAGTTTGGGAAGATACTTCTGCATACAAGGCACTCGATAACAGCGACAAACCGAAATTTTATTCTCTCATTGAATTTCCATTTCCTTCAGGATCAGGTCTACACACTGGGCATATCAGAAGTAATGTTGCAATGGATATTATTTCACGAAAACGAAGATCAGAAGGATATAATGTTTTATTTCCAATAGGATGGGATGCATTCGGTCTTCCAACTGAAAATTATGCAATCAAAACAGGAATTCATCCGATTGAGGCCACGAAGCAAAATACAGACACCTTTCGACGACAACTTAAAACTTTAGGTTTCTCTTTCGATTGGTCTCGAGAAGTAAATACCTCAGATCCTGAATACTACAAGTGGACACAGTGGATTTTTCTTCAAATGTATAAAAAAGGGCTAGCGTATAAGCATAAGATGGCAATAAATTGGTGCCCAAAAGATAAAATTGGCTTAGCGAACGAAGAAGTAATTGATGGAAAATGCGAACGATGTGGAACACAAGTTGAAAAACGAGAGAAAGAACAGTGGATGCTTGCCATTACTAAATATGCAGATCGTCTTGATAAAGATCTCGACACTGTCGACTATCTCGAACGAATAAAAATTCAACAAAGAAATTGGATAGGGAAAAGTGAAGGATCTGAAATAGAATTTAAAGTTTCGGTTGGAGAAAAAAATATTAACGTATTTACTACGCGAGCCGACACACTTTTTGGAGTGACTTATGTTGTGCTTTCACCTGAACACTCATTAGTTTCTGAGTGGAAAGAGAAAATAACAAACAAAAAAGAAATTGAAGACTATATCGCATCAGTAAAAAGCAGAACTGAAATCGATAGAACATCTGAAGGAAAAGAAAAAACAGGTGTTGAGCTTAAGGGAATTCACGCATTTCATCCAATTACAAACGAGGAAATTCCAATATGGATTGCTGACTATGTATTAGCGTCATACGGAACAGGTGCTGTTATGGCAGTTCCTGCACACGACGAAAGAGATAATGAGTTTGCTCAGAAATTTAATCTTCGAATTAAGGAAGTGATCGAACCATTGCTTATTGGCGAAAGAGGAGCGGATGCTGTTAAAGAAGATCAACCATTTATTGAACGACAAGTGGCCGCTGTGGTGGTGAAGCATTGGGAAAAAGAAGAATATCTTGTCATTAAATGGACAAAAAGTGACTGGGTTGGTTTTGTTACAGGTGGAATCGACAAAAATGAAGATGTGGCAACTGCCGCTCTGCGTGAAGTCGAAGAAGAAACTGGATATACCGATTTAGAAGTAGCAAATATTGCAGATAGAAAAGTTCATGCGAAGTTTTACCAACTTCTTAAGAAGGAAAATCGATTTGCACACTACCAACCTGTTCTCATCCACTTAAAAAGTGGAGCAAGAAAGGAAGTTGATTCTGGTGAGTTGGCGATTCATACAACCGAATGGATTTCAAAAGATAAAATTGAAGCCATTCTTGCAGGAAACAGCATGCGACACATTCTGTGGTCACTCATTCAGCCCGAAAAACCTTTAACTGACGACGGATTACTTAAAAACTCTGACGTATTTTCAGGAATGTCATCAGATGAAGCAAGAAAAGCTATTACAGAAGCAGCTGGTGGAAAGATGGTAACAACATTCAAACTGAGAGACTGGATATTTTCACGACAGCGCTATTGGGGGGAACCAATTCCTATGATTCATTGCAAGAAGTGCGGATGGATTCCTGTTCCTGAAAAAGATTTGCCTGTTACTCTTCCTCTTGTTGCAAAATACCAACCAACTGACAGTGGTGAATCTCCACTTGCTGCAATTTCTGAGTGGGTGAATGTGAAGTGTCCAACATGTGACAGCGACGCAAAGCGAGAAACAGACACGATGCCAAACTGGGCAGGTTCAAGTTGGTATTTTTTACGATATACCGACCCTCATAATAAAAATGCTTTTGCAGGAGTAGATAAACTAAACCACTGGACACCTGTTGACTGGTATAACGGAGGAATGGAACACACGACACTTCATTTATTGTATTCACGATTTTGGCACAAGTTTCTATTTGATATTGGTCTCGTTCCGACCGCTGAACCTTACAAAAAACGAACGTCACACGGGTTAATTTTGGCAGAAGGAGGGGTAAAAATGTCTAAATCAATTGGTAATGTTATTAACCCCGATGAAATCGTTGAGAACATGGGTGCAGACACCCTTCGACTGTATGAAATGTTCATGGGACCCTTCGATCAGCCCATTCCTTGGAGTACCGATAATATCGTAGGTTCGCGAAGATTCATTGAACGTGTTTGGAACACTCATTACAAAGTCTCAAATGAAGCTCAGGTAGGATCAAAGGTTGAATCAATGCTTCACAAGACAATTATGAAGGTGGGTGAAGACATTGAATCAATGAGTTTTAACACAGCAGTATCGAGTTTAATGATACTCCTCAATACCCTTGAAAAAGAGGAAGCGGTGAGCAAAGAAGTATTCGAGACATTTCTCAAGCTTCTGGCTCCTTTTATTCCACATGTAACAGAAGAGATTTGGAGTGAATTAGGAAACAAAGAGTCTATTCACAGCCAACGTTGGCCACAATACGACAAATTGAAAACAATTGATTCAGTAATAACCATCGCAGTTCAAATTAATGGAAAAACCCGAACAACTGTTGAAATCGAGCCTGGAAATACTGAAGAAATTGTGACCAAAAAAGCACTAGAGATTCCAGAAATTTCTAAGTGGATGGAAGGAAAAAATGTTAGGAGAATCGTGTTTGTAAAAGACAAAATTATCAATATTATCGTTGACTTAAAGACAGAATAATGTTAAACATAAGACAACAATATCTAATATATATCAAGAAATGACCACGTTAACCTTCAAACCAAAACAAGTAACAAAACGCCTTCTTTCTGGTCTTCAAGAAAGAGCACGTCAAGTTATTATGAAACGATACGGTCTCGAAGGAGATGGTGATCGAATGACCCTTGAGGCCATCGGTGAACTCTATGGAATCACGAGAGAGCGTGTTCGACAAATCGAAAACACTGCTATTCAGCACATTCGAAAATCAGAATCATACAAAGCAGAAAAATCTGTCTTTGATGAGCTTGAAAAAATGATTAGAGTGCTTGGAGGAATCATTGGAGAACAAGATCTACTTTTACATATTTCAAAAGATCCTGTAGTTCAAAATCACATCAACTTTATTTTAGTACTTGGAGACTGCTTTAAGAAACACAAAGAAGATGAACATTTCAAACACCGATGGTTTGTTGATTCAGATGTTTCTAAAAAGGTTCACGACTCATTAAAGAAACTATATGAAAGTTTAGGAGATGAAGATTTACTTGCTGAGTCAGATATCATTAAACAATTTCTTACACACCTTGAAGGAATCGCAGATGAAATCAAAACAGACGAAATTCTTAAACGATGGTTATCTATTTCAAAAAAGATTTCAAAAAATCCACTAGGGGAATGGGGACGATCAACATCACCAAATGTTAAAACAAAAGGAATTCGAGATTTTGCCTTTCTTGCAATGCGAAAACACGGATCACCAATTCACTTCAAAGATATTGCTAAAACAATTGAGAAACTCTTTAAGACAAAGGCTCATGTTGCAACAACACACAATGAACTAATCAAAGACGCACGATTCGTACTCGTTGGACGAGGTTTGTATGCACTTTCAGAATGGGGATATCTCAGTGGAGTTGTTAAAGACGTTATTAAAAAAATTCTTGAAAAACATGGTCCTCTCACCAAAGAACAGATCATCGAAAAAGTTCTCAAAGAACGATACGTGAAAGAAAACACTATCATTGTCAATCTTCAAAACTCAAAGTACTTCAAGAAACAGAAAGATAACACGTACATGATCGCATAGTCTCTACAGCTTAGATTTTGTTTGGTATACTTTAGCCATGTTCTCTCAGATATTTTCAGACTTTTTAAACTCAGATATTCCGTATCATGCGATTTACGGTTTCTATATCGCTTGTCTTTTTTTCCTTCCATATATTTTTGCAATTTCTGCATGGAAAAAGTATAAAAAATATATTCGAACTAATTTCTTAGCAAGAAAAGCTCATACTCTTCTTCAAATACGACCTCCTAAAGAAGTAACGAAGTCACCACTTGCAATGGAGATATTTATCACGTCGTTATATCAAACACAAAATGAAGGAACATGGATAGACCGATTAGTGAAAGGGCAACTACGTCCTTGGTTTTCACTTGAGTTGGTTTCTATAGCAGGCGAAGTTAGATTTTATATCGCAACCAGATCAGAACTTCGAACAGCAGTTGAGGCGAACTTGTATAGTCAGTATCCCGATATCGAAATATTTGAATCAAAAGATTATACTCTTGGGTTTGATTATGATCCCACAAAGTTTGCAATAGCTGGATTTGAGTTACAAAAAGTGAAAGAGGATTTTATTCCTATCAAAACATATCCCGATTTTGGTTTAGACAAAGATCCAAAAGACGAGCACAAAATTGAACCCTTAACTCCCACTTTTGAATTTCTAGGGCTTCTTCAAAAAGGAGAACAAGCTTGGATTCAAATTTTAGTGAAGGCACATAAAAAAGAGATGAAGAAACCTGGAGGGTCAATGTTTGACGATAAGGTTGATTGGACGTACATGGCCAAAGAATATGTAAAAAAAACAATGAAAGGTGCAAAAGTGAAAGAAGGTGAAAGTATCGACAAGTTGAGTAAGGCAGAACGAAGTACCCTCGATTCGATTGAAGAAAATGTTGCTAAAGTTGCATTCGACACAGGAATTCGAGTTATTTACATTTCAGATCTTGATAAAGAAAACAAGGGTCACTCAGGGGGTCTTAAAGGAATTTACCGACAATTTGGATCAAATCTTCTTAATGGGCTCAAACCTAGAAACGATTTAGCATTCGACTACCCTTGGCAAGATGTGTTTGGTTGGAGACTTCCATTAAAGAAGAAAGAAATGATTGCTTCATATAAGGCGCGTGAGTTCTTTCCACCACTTTACGATGGAAAGCCTTTTGTTATGAGTACAGCTGAACTTGCTACCATTTATCACTTCCCAAGTCTGACAAAAACTCCTTCGCTTTCTCGAATCGAAGCAAAACGTTCAGAACCACCTACTAATCTTCCTATCTAATATTACACATGCTCAAAAAATTATTTAAATTTGGAGGCATTTTATTGATCATCGCAATTGTAATAATTATATATCTTGTAAGTGCTCCCACTGATTTCAATGAAACAAATATTGTTATTGAAAAAGGAACGAGCCTTAGTAAAGCAACCGAAATTCTTGAAGAAAAACGTGTTGTAAAATATGCACCACTTTTGCAAGCATATACAACACTTATGTATGACGATCCACTTCAGGCTGGTGTATACCATTTCGGAAGCAAGGAATCGTTAATGACAATTGCAAGAAGAATAACACAAGGAAAATATGATATCGAACAACAAGTTCTTTTAATTCAAGAAGGATCAACGAATGTAGATATCGCAGAAAAAGCCGTAGCGCTCGATACAACATTTAACACCAAAGACTTTTTAAGCCTCGCATCATCTTCCGAAGGCTATCTATTTCCTGATAGTTACGTTTTTATAAAAGGAACAACACCCAACGAACTGTATGCAACACTTCGTGCGCAATTTGAATCAAAAACTACAGACCTGAAAGCAGAAGCAAACCGAAGAGATAAGAATTGGTCAGATGTTATTATTATGGCATCACTTTTAGAAGGAGAGGCTCAGTCACCAGAAGATATGAAATTAGTTGCTGGAATTTTCTACAATAGATTGAAAGCAGGTATTCCTCTTCAAAGCGATGCTCCATTTAGAAAAATTAACGGAAAAACAACGAAAGATCTCACTTTGGCAGATCTACAAATCAATTCACCATATAATACCTACCGAAACAAAGGCCTAACCCCAACACCAATCTCAAATCCTGGTCTTGTTGCGATCGATGCAGCTATTCACCCCACAGCTTCTTTATATATGTATTTCTTGACTGACAAGGAAGGAATAATGCATTATGCAGACACATTCGATGAACACATTAGAAATAAAAACAAATATCTCAAATAGTTCAAATACTACTTCTGGAAAAAGAGTCTTTGTTGGTATGTCTGGAGGGGTTGATAGCTCAGTATCAGCAGCACTTCTTAAAGAGAGTGGCTACAATGTTACAGGTGTTTTTATTAAGTCATGGCACCCTGATTTCATGCCTTGTAATTGGAAAGATGAGCGAAGAGACGCAATGCGAGTCGCGGCAACCTTAGGTATTTCATTTTTAACATGTGATCTCGAGCAAGAATATAAAAAAGAAGTCATTGATTACATGATAGAAGAATACAAAGTAGGACGAACTCCGAATCCCGATGTGATGTGTAATAAACATATTAAATTCGGTGCTTTTTTTGAATGGGCAATGGGGCAGGACGCTGATTACATTGCAACAGGACATTATGCTCAAGTTTTTCACAAACAAGATCACAATTCACTAGTCGTTTCAAAAGATACAGAAAAAGATCAAACATATTTTCTATGGACCTTAACCGAAGAAAGTCTTTCGAAGACATTATTTCCTATTGGTCACCTTAAAAAAAAGGAAGTGCGAACGTTAGCGCGGAAATTTAAATTGCCCACAGCTCAAAAAAAGGACAGCCAAGGATTATGTTTCTTGGGCAAGGTAAATATGCAAGAATTTCTTTCTCATTACATCGAACATAAAAAAGGAAATGTTCTAAATGCAAAAGGAGAAGTGATAGGTGAACATGATGGTGCATTATTTTATACACTTGGAGAGCGACATGGATTTCATATTTCACACAAAAGTCCTGATGACAGAGCCTTGTATGTTGTTAATAAAGATTTAAAAAATAATACCATCACCGTCTCTGACTCGCCGAAAAGTGTGCAACTTAAAAATACAGAATACCAATTGGACAATGTAATTCTTAGAGACTACAGCCCTCACACAACTCTTTATACGAGATATCGTTATCGACAAGCACTTTTTGAAGGAAGGATCTCAGACATAAATAAAAACAATAAAAATAACACTTGTGTTGTTATGTCAGAACATATCAGCGAAACAATAGCTCCTGGTCAATCAATTGTTTTTTATCAAGAAACAAATAATGGCCTCACCTGTATTGGAGGTGGTATAGTGAACTAATGAATATTGTATTTCTCGACACTGAAACTACGGGATTGGAGCAAGGACGTCTCGTTCAGTTAGCATATAAAAAGAGAGGCGACACAGATATTCTCGTTGAATACTACAAACCACCAGTTCAAATTGAATTTGAAGCGATGGGCACTCACCACATCACAGAAAAGATGGTGGCGAACATGCCACTGTTTGAAAATACTCAGACATATAAAAAGTTAGCAAATATGCTTACAAGTTCAGTACTTGTTGCCCACAATGCACCATATGATATCGGTATTTTAAAAAACGAAGGTATTACAACAGGAAAATTTATTTGTACGTATAAAGTTGCATACAGAATGTATGATTTTCCAAACTACAAATTACAGTCACTACGATATCGATGGGGATTTGAAATTGATAATGCTGTTGCCCACGATGCCGCAGGCGATGTTATGGTTTTAGAAAAAGCCTTCGAATATATGCTCGCTGATTACTGCAAAATGAATAATGTCTCTGAAGAAAAAGCAATAAATGATTTTATTGATATCTCGACTAATCCACAATTACTAAAAAATTTATCTCTGGGCAAATATAGAGGAATGACTTTTAAAGAAGTGCTTGAAAAAGATCGAGACTACTTAGTGTGGATGAAAGATAAGATGGATAACAAATCTGAAGATTTAACACACACTCTCAACTACCATCTCACACAGCAAACTTCAAACACTGACGAGTCTGTTCCATTCTAACGAATCAAAAATATGGATGAAATGTCTAAAAAAATTTCGCTCATAGAAAAAATTAAGGAAGAGGTGCTCCATCTCAAAGAGTCTCCCTTATTTGAATACCGAAATATGAATTCATACGTACCAGTGATTGGTGAGGGGAGTTTGGGTGCATCAATCATGTTTATTGGAGAAGCTCCAGGAAAGAAAGAAGCAATAACTGCAAAACCTTTTTGTGGAGCATCGGGAAAAATTCTTGATAACCTTTTAGAATCCATTTCTTTGCTGAGAAAAGATGTATATATAACGAGCGTGGTAAACGATAGGCCTCAAGAAAATCGAGATCCAACTCCAGAAGAGGTTGCCTTATATGGTCCATTTCTTATCAGACAGATTGAAGTCATACAACCAAAAGTCATTGCAACACTTGGCAGAATTTCAATGGCATATTTATTTGAATATTTAGGACTCACAAAACAACTAGACACTATTGGCAAGATTCATGGACAAGTTTTTGAAGGAATGACCTCATATGGTAAGGTGGTAATCGTTCCGCTTTACCATCCGGCAGCCTCAATCTACAACCAGAAATTAAAAGAAACGCTTAAAGAAGATTTTAAAGTAATTAAAAAGTATTCAACCAAACATGACTAAAAAAACAACAGTCAAACAAAAAGGAAAAGTAGTATGGAATTTAGGACTACTCTACAAGTCTGTTGCCGACCCTCAAATAGAAAAAGATATTGTAGCTGTAGAAAAAGCTTGCGAAGCGTTCGAAAAGAAATATAAATCAGAACCAGAGTTAATTAAGAACGATAAAACCTTTTTGCGAATGATGACTGACTTTGAGCAAATAAGTGCACTGCTTTCTTCTGGAAAACCCTATTTTTATACAAATCTTTTACTTTCGATTGAGTCTCAAAATGAAAAAGCACGATCACTGGAAAACAAAATTTATGATCGTCTTAGTAAAGCTCAGAATAAAGTTGTGTTTTTTGATGTGTTGGTTTCAAAAATGCCAACAGATTTACAAAAGAAATATTTAGCACACAAAGATTTTGTTCATTATAAGCATCTTTTGAGTTCAAGCTTTGCGGCTGGAAAGCATGTTTTATCAGAACCCGAAGAGAAAGTTATCGCTCTTAAAAACATAACATCTGAAAAGATGTGGCAAGATCTCACCGACAAAGTGCTTAATCCAAAAACAGTTGAATGGAAAGGGAAACAAATTCCACTTCCAGAAGCCTATGGTATTTTTAGAGATCTGAGTAGTAGAGAGAGACGAGAACTTGGAACAAGAGTAGAAAAAGTGCTCGAAACAACAGGAGACGTTGTTG
Source organism: Minisyncoccia bacterium (assembly GCA_038230075.1). Taxonomy (GTDB): domain Bacteria; phylum Patescibacteriota; class Minisyncoccia; order Phycocordibacterales; family CALRBL01; genus JBBRNV01. The sequence continues at coordinate 87,689 of JBBRNV010000001.1, forward strand.
AGGCGGAACTAACTGCACTTTATACAAGTAAAAAGATTGAAGATGAGCTAAGAGGTTATGCAAAACCTTATCACTCAAGACTACTTAATGATTCCATCTCAGATTCAACAGTACAAGCAGTTAAAAAAACGGTGCTAGATTCAGTAACAATTTCACATCGCTTTTCGAAAATCAAAGCAAAACTTCTTAACGAAAAGAAGCTTGAGTACATAGATAGAATGGCGAAAGTTGGAAATATTGATAAAAAAATGGATTTTGACTCAGCATTTAACATTACTCGAAACTCATTTCAAAAAGTTGGTCAAGAATTTGTAGATATTGTAGAAAGTATGCTTGTAAATGGGCAGATTGATGTGTTTCCTAAAAAAGGAAAGGTTGGTGGAGCATTTTGTGCACATTCAATTAATACTCCTATATATGTAATGCTCAACCATACAGACAACTTTAATTCATTGAAAACATTAGCTCACGAGCTTGGACATACAATTCACAGTAGCTTTTCTCAAACTCAAAAACCAATCTATCAAAGCTATTCAACCGCTGCTGCAGAAGTGGCAAGCACACTCTTTGAAAACTTTGTTTTCGATGAAGTATTTCCAACACTTACTGATAAAGAGAAAATTATCGCACTTCACGACAAAGTTGGGGATGAGATATCAACAATTTATCGACAAATTGCATGCTTCACCATGGAAGAAGAGTTGCACGCGACACTAAGAGCACATGGGTCTCTCACTACAAAAATGATTAAAGAGATTCACAATAAGCACATGTCATCATATTTAGGTTCAACATATAAACTTGTAGAAAGCAATGGAAGCTTCGCATATCAATGGAGTCATATCCGTCGAAATTTCTATGTCTACAGCTATGCATTTGGTTCACTTGTTTCTTCAGCACTTTATAAGAAATATCAAACGGATCCTTCATTTATTGAAAAAATTAAAGAGTTTCTCAAAGCAGGAGGAAATGACACAGTAGAAAATATCTTTAAAAAAATTGGCATCGATGTGACAAATCCATCATTCTTTAAGGAGGGTCTCAAAAAAATTGAAGAACAAGTTATCACGCTTGAAAAGTTGGTGAACAAACAAGCCAAATCTAAGTGAATCGAAATTTTGGTCAGTTTATGTTACATTCATATCAATGAAATCGACACAAATAAGGCACACATTTATTGAATTCTTTAAGAAAAGAGGACATGCAGAAATTCCTTCAGCTTCTCTTATTCCCGAAAATGATCCATCAGTGCTTTTTAATACTGCAGGAATGCAACCTCTTGTTCCTTATCTCTTAGGGCAAAAGCATCCTCTTGGAAATCGCCTCGTTAACATTCAAAAATGTGTTCGAACAGGAGACATTGATGATATTGGAGACAACACTCATGCAACATTCTTTCAAATGATGGGGAACTGGTCACTTGGAGATTATTTTAAGAAAGACGCTATTGCATGGAGTTATGAACTTCTAACCTCGAAAGAAGAAGGATTTGGCCTCGATCCAAATAGACTCTATGTAACAGTATTTGAAGGTGACGAAAATGCTGCACAAGATACTGAATCTGCAGCAATTTGGAAAAGTTTGGGAATTCCCGAACACCGTATTTATTTCATGAGCGCAAAAGACAATTGGTGGAGTCCAGGTGACAATGGCCCTTGTGGACCAGATTCTGAAATGTTTTACGATCTCACCGACCAAGGAATAGGAGATTTAAATAAAGAAGAATTTATCAAAGCAAGCGACAACCAACACATTGTTGAAATTTGGAATGATGTTTTCATGGAATTCGAGAAGAAGGACGGGAAAGTAATTGGAAAACTTGAAAAGCAAAATGTTGACACAGGTTCTGGTCTTGAGCGAGTAGCAATGGTTCTTCAAGGAAAGAAAAGTATTTTTGACACTGATCTTTTTACTCCTATTCTTGAAAAAATTGATGAATATATTCCTGAATCAGTTTTAAACAATGACTCATCATCAGCATCTCGAGAAAAAGCACGACGGGTAATTGCAGATCATCTTCGAGCCTCAGTATTTATGATTGCAGATGGAGCGCGACCATCAAATTCTGATCAGGGATACATTCTTCGAAGACTTCTAAGACGTGCTATTCGATATGCAGACACACTTAACATTAAACATGGGGCACTCTTTTGGATTGCTGATCGTGTTGTTGATTGTTATATGAGTGCCTATTCAAACCTTGATCCTCAAAGAGAAGATATTAAGCAAATTATTGATCAAGAAGAACACAAATTTAGAGGCGCACTTGAAAAAGGACTCAAGGAATTCGAGCGAATTGCAACACATAGTACGAAAACAATTTCAGGCACAGACGCCTTTACTCTTTTTTCAAGTTTTGGTTTTCCTATCGACATGACCATAGAACTGGCTAAGGAAAAAGGATTAGATGTTGATTCAAAGACATTTGATGAAGAATTTAAGAAACATCAAGATCTTTCTCGATCAGGTGCAGAACAGAAATTTAAAGGAGGGCTTGCTGGAACAGGAATCGTTGAGACTAAATATCACACTGCAACCCACCTTCTTCATGCGGCACTTCGACAAGTTCTTGGAACACACGTACAACAAAAGGGAAGTAATATTACCATCGAGAGATTACGATTCGACTTTACACATCCTCAAAAAATGACAGATGAAGAGAAACAGAAAGTAGAAGCGTGGGTGAATGAACAAATTCAGAAAGCATTACCCGTCACACAAAAAGAAATGTCGTTTAAAGATGCTGAAAAAACTGGCGCATTGCATTTCTTTGGAGAAAAATATGGAGACATGGTGAAAGTGTACTCAATTGGAGATGAGAAAGACGCAGTTTCTATGGAATTTTGTGGCGGTCCTCATGTAACAAACACAAACGAGCTCGGTCATTTTAAAATTTCAAAAGAAGAAGCAGTTTCTGCGGGAGTTCGACGCATCAAAGCAATTTTGGAATAAATATTTTGGTGTATACTGTACACATGTCGATTGCACTTTTTATTGATGTGAGACACGAAGGAGTATCAGGAGCTCTCGCTCTTGTTGACCCTAAACTACAAAAAACTTTCGTCGGTTGGGCAACTCACATTTCAGACCACACACTCGAAAAATTCGACGAGTATGACGCACTCCTCACTAAAGTGATACAAGAAGGAATGCCCGCTATGGCAAAGGCTCTTCCTAAAGATCATATAAAAAAGATTTCTGAGATTCATATCATGATGGGAGCTCCCGATGTGCTTTCACAAACAAAAACAGTTCACATCACTCACGACACTCCTTTTACTATTAAAAGTGAACATTTAAAAAAAATAGCTCTTGAAACTGGTGATGCGTTCAAAGAAAATCATAAAGGTGAGATTCTCGAACAAATAGAAGAAGATATTACGCATGTAGCCATAAATGGGTATCCAACCAAGAAACCTGTGGGTAAAAACGCAAATAATTTTCAAGCAATACTTTTTCAGAGTTTCATTTCAACTGATGTTGTAAAGAAAATAACTGATCGTACACATAAACTTATTTCTTCAGCAACTATTCAATTTCATAGTTTTGCCTTCACAACATTTAAAACAATTGCAAAACTCGACCCTAATGCAAGCAATTTTGTTGTGGTTAATCTCTCTGAACAAGCCACTGAAGTATTAGTATGTCGAGAAGGAAGTATTCTTCAAACAGGCTTCAGTGCGTCAGGAAAACAAGAACTTATTGCCCACATTGCTACGTTTGCTAAAACCACTTCTGAAGCGGCAGAATCACTCCTTCAACTCTATAGCCAAAACGCACTCGAAGAACGAGTGACATCAACAGTTGAAGAAGCAATAAAAAGTGCACGAACTAATTGGCTAACATCATTCAGTACTTTAATTTACACATTATCTGAAGGCTTCTCTGTTCCTTCTCGATTTTTTATTATAAAAGAACCACTCAGTGCACTTTTAAGTACATGGATTCAAACAGAAGAATTTACTCAATTAACACTTTCACAGGCTCAATATGCTCCTGAAGAAATATCATTAGCAACATTTCAAGACAACATAACAATTAAAGAAGGAAATAATGTACCAGACAACTTATTCACACGTCTTTTGATTGAAATTGAAGGAATAAAAAAGTAAACTATACACATGGAACCTATTAAAGATATCTCACCACGTCGATCAATACGAAATGTACCTCTCTCTGAAAAAAATCAGAATAAGGTAAGCGAAGAAGTACTCAGCAAAACAACTGCAAAAGTATCTCCAAGAAGTAGTAGTAACCTCAATAAAAATACCGACATTCAAGCACCTACACCTATTACCACATCAAAGGCAGAATCAACAATAGATATTTCAAAGTTTGATCCGTTAACTGCAGAACCAAGAAAGCACATGTTGGTAATATGGGGAGTCGCAATTTTGGCAGTGTGTGCTTTTCTATATGCACTTTTCTTTATCTTCGTCGGAGTTGAAGTCAAAATAACTACTGGTCCAGCAGAAATTCAAGTTGCGAGCAACTTTGTTCTTGCAGGAACTAGCACATCTGACACCAATGCTGTTCAGACAAGCATCTTAAGTCTTGATACGACAGCGAACGAACCACTTGTTGCAACAGGTACATTAAAAAAAGTTGATACAAAAGCACAAGGTACGGTGGTTATATATAATAATTTCGATACAAACTCACAAGCGCTTGTAACGAACACAAGAGTTGAAACATCAAAAGGTCTTATCTATCGAACAATGAAAGCGGTAACAGTTCCAGGTAAAACAACAAAAAGTGGAAAAGTTATTCCAGGAAGTGTTGAGGTACAAGTACTCGCAGACAATGTAGGTGAGTCATACAATATTGACATGTCAGACTTCACCATTCCCGGCTTCAAAGGAACAGCCAAGTTTGATGGATTTTACGCTCGATCAAAAGGTACCTTCTCTGGTGGTTTTTCAGGAATGAAAGCAAATGTTTCAGAAAGTGCCTTAACCGAAGCAAAAAGCAGGCTCGTTACTAAAATTAACACCTATATTGCAAAGGAAGCTTCTGTTTCAGCCCCAGAAGGAACTCTCTACATTCCAGGAGAACTGACAAACCCAACAATCATTTACACACAAGGAACATCGAGCATAACTGCAACCGCACATATCTCAGTGACACTTTATGATAAAAATGCCATTGAACAAGTAACTGGTGTTGATTCAATCATTTCAGCAAATAATGCAACTGTTGGTCAAAAAGACGACGGAAGCTATGAAATATCAGGCACAGTGACTGCTTCAGAAAAAATACAACCTGCACAAATTCAAACACTTTTGGCTGGAAAACAGATAACAGATCTCACCTCAATTCTTTCTGTCCATCCTTCGATCAAAAAAAGTGAAGCACATGTAAAGCCTTTCTGGAAAAAAACGTTTCCTACTGACCCAAAAACAATAAAAGTAACAATCTTGAGAGAATAAACGAGTAAATGATTGACCTTTGAGTCTCGTTGTCGTATCATGGTATTCGTACAACACATGGCAAACGACACACAACCTTCTCAGCCCAACATTGTCTCTGGATTAGTAATGGAAGCACTTCCAAATACTGAATTTAAGATAAAGCTCGATGGCGCAGATAAATTAATTCATGCGTATCTTGCAGGGAAGATGAAACTTCACAGAATCAGAGTACAAGTAGGAGATAAGGTTCAAATTGAACTGAATCCATATGAAGGGAAGAGTCGTTTGGTAAAAAGGCTCTAAATAAGCCTATTATAAGAAAGTCAGTATAAATACCCTTTGGCGCCCATCTAAGAAAGGAGATCGAAAATCCCCTTTACATAAGCCTTTGCTTATGATAACCTCTTAGATACGTCTTTATTTTTATGAAAGTCAAGGCATCTGTAAAAAAAATGTGCGCAAAATGTAATGTTGTACGCCGAAAAGGGTACCTTTATGTAACTTGCAAGAGTAATCCTCGTCATAAACAACGACAAGGATAGTTAGTTAACTATTATTTAATATTTTATCGAGACATGCGTATCCTAGGTATTACAATTCCAGAAGAAAAACGACTTGAGATTTCACTAACTGCTCTATATGGTATTGGCCGACCACGTGCTCATACAATACTTGATAAAGCTGGTATTGATTACGGAAAGAAGGCGAAAGATCTTTCTCAAGATGAAGAGAACAAAATTCGAGCAGCGATCGAAGCATACAAAATCGAAGCTGATCTTAAACGAGAAGTAAGTTCAAACATCAAGCGACTAAAAGACATCAAGTCATACCGAGGTTCACGACACGCTCGACGATTACCAGCTCGAGGTCAGCGAACAAAGACAAACGCACGAACACTTAAGGGTCCTAAGAAGACTATGGGTTCAGGACGAAAGAAAGCAGATAAGAAATAATCAATAATTATAATACTGACAACATTTTATGGGAAAAAAGCGAATTGTAACAACTGAAGGAGGTGAGGCAAAAGAAGTCAAAATGGCTTCTGCTAAACGACGCATCGACAGCGCCGTGCTTTTTGTGCAGTCAACATACAACAACACAAAAGTAACGCTTGCCGACGGAAAGGGAAATACAATTGCGTGGTCATCAAGTGGACATATCGGTTTTAAGGGTGCAAAGAAAGGCACCCCTTTTGCTGCCGCAAAAATCGGAGAAACTCTTTCTCTTAAAGCTCAAGCTCTGGGTATTAAAGAGATTGACGTTATTATCAAAGGTGTAGGGTCAGGTCGCGAATCAGCAGTTCGTGGTTTTATTTCTAAGGGAATTACTATCAATTCAATCAAAGATGTAACTCCAGTTCCTCACAACGGACCACGACCTAAGAAGCCAAGACGAGTATAATTTGTAAACATTTTAATATAAGAAATATATGATTATCGGACCAAAATATAAAATTGCACGACGACTGGGAGCTCCCATCTTTGAGAAAACACAAACTCAGAAGTTTAAGGCTAGTTCAGAAAACCGAGCACCTCGAAAACGAGCAACAACAAACTTTGCTATTCAACTTAATGAAAAGCAAAAGGCACGATTCACTTACGGAGTAACTGAAAAGCAGTTTTCAAAATATGCTAAATCAGTGATTGCAAAAGGGGGATCAAAGCCACATGAAAAACTATTTGAACTACTTGAATCACGACTCGACAACGCAGTCTATCGAATTGGTCTCGCAACAACTCGATCATTTGCACGACAGCTCGTTTCTCACGCTCATATCATGATCAATGGAAAGAAAGTAAATATTCCTTCATATCAACTCTCAGCAGATGACGTTATCTCTATTCGAGAAGGAAGCAAAAAAATCGGACCTTTTAAAGAACTTAGTGACAAACTCAAAGATCGAGAACTGCCAATCTGGCTGGTTTCTGAAAAGAACAATTCGTGGAAAGTAACAAAGCATCCATCAATGGAAGGGCAGAGTTTACTGTTCGACTTGGAGTTAGTTATTCAGTACTACAAGAGATAATTTTTATACATTAACTATACACACATGTTTGATTTTAACGTTGTATTGCCTTCAAAGCCAAAGATTATTGACGAAACTGCGTCACACGGACGATATGAAATCGATGGTCTTTATCCTGGCTACGGACACACTCTTGGAAACTCTCTCCGACGAATCATTCTTTCATCTCTTCCCGGTGCAGCTATCACTTCAGTAAAAATTAAGGGAGTTCAGCATGAATTTTCAACAATTGCAGGAATCAAAGAAGATGTTATTCGAATTATTCTGAATCTAAAACGAATTCGAATCAATATGATCACTGATGAACCTCAAATCTTAACTCTTAAGATTAAGGGAATCAAAAACGTTACCGCAGCAGACATTGAGTGTCCAGGTCAAGTTTCTGTTGTAAACGGAGACCAAGAAATTGCAAATCTTACAGATAAGAATGCAGAACTCGATATGGAACTAACGGTTCAGAAAGGTCTTGGATACGTCGCAAAAGAAATGCTTCAGAAAGACAAAGTTGAAATTGGAGTAATCGCTCTTGATGCAGCTTTCACACCTATTAACAAGGTAAGTTACGAAGTTGAGAACATGCGAGTTGGAAACCGAACAGACTTCAATCGACTTGTTGTCTCAATCGACACCGACAGTACTATTGCTCCTCGAAAAGCTCTCGAGACTGCAATTGCCATCATGATCAGTCAGCTCAAGGCTATTGTTGGATTCAAAGAAGAGGAAGAAGTTACACCAGAACCTATCACTGAAGAATCTGAAGAAAACAAAGAAGAGATGGAAGACTTCCTTAAGACTCGAATCGAATCTCTTGAACTATCACAACGAACAGTAAACGCTCTTATCAACGCAAACATTCGAACAGTAGGGGGTTTGGCTCGAAAGAAAGAGAAAGACATCCTTGAAATCGACGGTTTGGGAACAAAAGGTATTGAAGAAATTCGAGATCTTCTTTCAAAACAAGGTATTTCTCTCAAAGAATAAGAAAAATTGACAAAGAGAGAAAAAACCATAGAATTAAGACTCCTCAAAAACAACCCTGAAAATAACAATTTATGAAGCATCATCGACCAGCAAGAAAATTAAGCCGAACAAAAAATCAAAGACACGCTTTGATCAAGTCTTTAATGCTTTCTCTTGTTATACACGAACGAATCACCACAACTCTTGCAAAAGCTCGAGAACTACGACCAAACATTGAAAAGCTTGTTACTAAAGCTAAAGGTGGAACTATCGCACAACGACGAGTAGCTACTGCCCTTATCGGCGCACAAGCAACAAAAAAACTCTTCGATGTCATTGCTCCTAAATTTGCAGACCGAAAAGGTGGATATACACGACTTCTAAAGCTTCCTCCACGAGTAACAGACAAAGCTGAAATGGGACTTATCGAATTCGTACAATAAATTTATGAAAAACCACACTATCGATGCGCAGAATAAGAAGATTGGAAGAATTGCTTCAGAAGCAGCTTTCATTCTTATGGGTAAAGATATGATTGATTTTTCAAAGAATACATACTCAGGTGTCAAAGTAACTATCACCAATGCTTCAAAGGCAGATATTTCAATTACAAAAATGAAGACAACTATTTATAAAGAATATTCTGGATATCCAGGAGGTCAGAAAGAAATCAAAATGTCAGAGCTTGTACAACGACGAGGATACAAAGCAATTTTCCAAAAGGCGGTTCGAGGAATGCTTCCTCCTAATAAATTACGAGCAAAAATGCTTGCAAATCTTAGTATCACCGAATAATACATACTGAATATACATATATGGCAACAGCAATAAAAAAAGAATACATCGAAGCAGTAGGACGACGAAAAACAGCAAGTGCTCGAGTTCGAATCTCTGAGGCTGCAAAAACCTCATACGTAGTCAACGAAAAGACTCTCGAGTCATACTTCGGAACTCCAGCTCTACAGAAAACAGTTACTGAAGCTTTTGGTAAGCTAGCAGAAGCTATTCACTTTAAAGTATCTGCACAGGTATACGGAGGTGGTATTGCATCACAAGCTGCAGCTGTACGACACGGTCTTAGTCGAGCTCTCACAGAATTCGATCATACCTTCCGAGGTCCTCTTAAATCAGCTGGTTTCCTTAAACGAGACCCTCGAGTAAAGGAACGACGAAAGTTCGGATTGAAGAAAGCGCGAAAGGCTCCTCAGTGGTCAAAACGATAGTCAGAAATATAAAAACAGCTTTCTCTTCACAAAATCCTCAGCCTCACGGCTTGCGAAATCGTCCAGAAAAGCTGTTTTTATTTTCCTACTGTTTCGCCATTACACACAATTGTTGATTTTTAAAACGAACGTAATACAATATCGCTACATATGAATACTAATGACGAACAAAACGATATAGAAGATACAGACATTGATTCTGAAGTTGTTGCATCTGACGAAGAAGGTAATGCACTTTCAGATTCTAGTCCCGCAGCTATAAAAAAACTTAGAGAGAAGTTGGCTAAAGCTGTTGAAGAGAAACAAGAATATCTTAATAATTGGCAGCGAGATAAAGCAGAGTTTATTAACATCAGAAAACGAGATGAAGAATCGAAGATGGAATTCCTTAAATTTGCCGAGCAAAAAGTTCTTGAAGATATTATTCCAACCATAGACGCACTTGAAGTAGCCATCTCACATGCTTCAGCACTTAATGAAGCAGGAGAGGCAGCCAAGGCTTTCAAAAAAGGAATTGAGGGAGTGTATCAAAACTTTATAAACACTCTCGCAAAACGAGATGTGGTGTCGTTTGGGTCAGTTGGAGATGTCTTTGATCACAATCTACATCATTCAATCGCAGTCACCGAAACAGTCGATACTGCACAAGATGGTCATGTATCAGAAATCCTTCAAAAGGGTTACAAGATGCAAAATAAGGTTATTCGCCCAGCGCTAGTTAAGGTATTTGAAACAAAGTAGCAACTTAGTTGTATAAGTAGTATAAAGAGAGTAATGAACATCATCAAACATCATAATCAAAAGGCATACATGTTCCTTTCAACCAAAGGAAGTCTTGTAAGTGCTTTTGTTGTGGTTGTTTCTCATAAAGGCAAAACTTCTGAGTCATCTCAATATACACAAGTAATTTCAGAGGCGCAGGCTCATCATTTAGTGCTTCACCGTACTGAACTAGCAACAAAAGGTATTTTTGTTACAGATAACAGAACTAAACACAACTTAGATAACAGTAATCAACCAATCCTAGCTCTTGCCGGATTTGTAACACCTGTAGTTGTCAGTACTTACTACAAATCTGTAGTTTCTCCCTACATTTCAATCTTTAATGAAGTTGAGTTTTTTTCAACTCAAAAAGTTCGAGGTCCTAATAGTTACACTACTCAGTTTTAGAAAAAGCACGGAATAATTTCCTACTCAAATTTTCCTCGCATCGCAACCAACTGTTTTTACACACAATTGATGACGATGCATCCATCCGCATGTCTTTTTCTAAACAGAGTATTTTTGCTGTTTAATCGTAAATATAAAAATAAAATAAAAATATATGGGTAAAATAATTGGAATCGATTTAGGAACAACAAACTCAGCTGTAGCGGTAATGGAAGTAGGGAATCCAAAGATTCTTGAAAACGCAGAAGGGGCACGAACAACACCATCAATTGTTGCTCAGTCAAAAACAGGAGAGAGAATTGTAGGACAATTGGCAAAACGACAAGCAGTAACTAATCCAAAAAACACTATTTTTGGTATTAAACGATTTATCGGTCACACATTCGACGAAGCAGCGGTTCAGAAAGATAAATTGGTAGTTCCTTTTGAAGTAAGTGCATCTGACAATAAAGGAGTACTTGTTGGTTTAGCTGGAAAGAACTATCGACCAGAAGAGATCTCAGCCATGATTCTTTCAAAGATCAAAGCTGATGCAGAAGCTCGACTTGGAGAACCTGTCACTGAAGCAATCATTACAGTTCCTGCATATTTCAACGACTCACAACGACAAGCAACAAAAGATGCAGGAAAGATTGCTGGTCTTGATGTAAAACGAATCATTAACGAACCAACTGCAGCAGCTCTTGCATATGGATTCAACAAAAAGAAAGATGAGAAAATTGTTGTATACGATTTTGGAGGAGGAACATTCGACATTTCAGTTCTCGAAGTATCAAATGATGTTGTTGAAGTGAAAGCAACTGACGGAGATAGTCATCTTGGAGGAAAAGATATCGACCAAAAAATCGTTAACTGGCTCGCAGATGAATTCAAAAAAGATTCAGGAATTGATGTTCGAGGAGACGCACTTGCTCTTCAACGACTCGATGAATCAGCTGAAAAGGCAAAAATTGAACTATCAACTGCAGTAGACACTGAAATTAACATTCCATTCATCACATCAGATGCATCTGGCCCTCGACATTTGTTGATTAAACTTTCTCGAGCAAAACTTGAAGAGCTTTCAAGTGAATTTATCGACCGATCAATGGAAATTGTAAAACGAGCAATGGAAGCATCTCCGTTTAAACTAAATGAAATCAATGAAGTTATTCTTGTTGGAGGACAAACTCGAATGCCAGCCATTACCGAAGCGGTGAAGAAGTTCTTCAATAAAGAACCAAACAAATCTATTAACCCTGATGAAGTAGTTGCACTTGGTGCAGCTATTCAAGGAGGTATCATTTCAGGAGATGTGAAAGACATTCTTCTTCTTGATGTTATTCCTCTTTCACTTGGTATCGAAACAATGGGAGGTGTTGCCACTAAGTTAATTGAACGAAACACCACCATTCCTACATCAAGATCACAAATCTTCTCAACTGCAGCAGATAATCAAACATCAGTTGAAATTAATATTGTTCAAGGAGAACGAGCAATGGCTTCAGACAATAAGAGTGTCGGACGATTTATCTTAGATGGAATTCCACCAGCGCCACGTGGCATGCCTCAAGTTGAAGTGTCATTTGATGTTGATGCGAACGGTATTCTTAACGTAAAAGCAAAAGATAAAGCCTCAAACAAGGAACAATCAATTCGAATTGAAGCAACTTCAGGACTCTCACAAGATGAAATTGAACGAATGAAAAAAGAAGCTGAACTTAATAGCGACGAAGATAAAAAGAAAAAAGAAGTGGTTGAAGTTAAAAACACCGCTGAGCAACTTGTGTACACTGCTGAAAAATCACTTAAAGATGCAGGGGACAAAGTTCCAGCAGAACTTACAACTTCAATCAATGAAAAGATAGACGCAGTTAAGAAAGTAAAAGACGGAACAGATATTGCAGCAATCAAACAAACAACCGAACTTCTTTCAACTGAACTTTCAAAAGTTGGAGAGGTTATGCAGCAAGCGCAACAATCAGCCAGTGCTAAAGATGCCGCAGGTGCGCAACCTGCAGGAGATCAAAAACCAGGAGGTGACAATGTTCGAGATGCAGATTTTAAGGAGGAAGGAAAATAAACACTCAATCACAAATAGACTGAACAACATCACCATATAGAAATGAAAAACTACTACGAAACACTTGGTGTTTCAAAAACTTCAACAAAAGATGAGATTAAGAAGGCTTTCCACAAGCTGGCTCATAAGTATCATCCCGATAAAGAAGGAGGTGACGAAGCTAAGTTTAAAGAAGTAAACGAAGCATATTCAGTATTATCTGATGATAAGAAACGTTCACAATTCGACACATTTGGTTCGAATGGAAACTTTCAAGGTGGAAATGGGGGCGCAGGCTTTGGAGGATTCGACTTTAGTGGATTCCAACAAGGTTTTGGAGGATTCAATCAAGGAGGAGATGTTGAATTTGATCTTGGAGATATTCTAGGACAATTCTTTGGAGGTGGAAGACCTCGTCAAAAACGTGGGAAGAACATTCAAATGGATGTAGAACTTACCTTCAAAGAATCGATCTTCGGAACAAATCGAGAATTAAAACCGAAAGATAAAAAAATCACAGTTAGTATTCCACCAGGAATCGATAATGGAACAACACTTCGAGTTCAAGGATATGGCGAAGAACTGCAAGACGCACAACCCGGCGACCTTCTTGTTCGTATTTGGGTTATTCCTGACAACAACTTCAAAAAAGAAGGATCTCACTTGGTAACCGACCTTCACATCAAATTAACGAGTGCGATTCTAGGAGATGAAATTCCTCTTGAAACTCTTGATGGACTAATTGACATTAAAATTCCCGAAGGAGTGCACCATGCTGAGCTACTTAGAATTAAAGGAAAAGGTGTTCCATCAGAGCGAAGTAAAGTTCGAGGAGACCTCTATGTTCGTATTTTAATCGACATGCCTAAGAAACTATCGAAAGATCAACGAAAAAAGATTGAAGAATTAAAGAAAGAAGGTATATAATAGTCACATATGACCAATGACATTTTGTATGTACTTATTGCGTTTGCGGTTTTTTTCCTTGTAGGGTATGTTCGTGGAAAAAACACATTAATTCGAGCAATCATTTCCTTCTATCCTTCAATTGTTTTATTTCAAGCGCTTCCAGATAGCTTCTTAACTTCAATTACAAAAATTGCACCGACATTGTCGAAAGTTATTTCTCTTGGAATCGTTTTTATCGTTCTTTATGCTTTAACTTTCTTCGCCACACGACATCTAGGATGGGGAGATTTTGATGGGGGAGGAAATGTAGATATGGTAAACAATAGTTTGTATTCACTAGCAGCACTCTCAATATTTCTCTTTGTTTTCTATTCACTTCTACCAGGAAGCACCTTTGTTCCAATCAACGGATCATTTGCCTCACTCTTAAAAGCACCTTGGGGAGCGTTTATTCTTGAAGTTGTTCCACTTGCCATACTAATTGCGAGATAGTTATCAAAATAATTAACCTTTAGTCTTTTGTAACACTTCTTCTAGTTGCTCTCACGAAAGTAATACACCAGCGTGTGTTTTTAATTCGTGATCTTCAGGAAGATGTACCCCTTGACCTGCATAATACAGAACTGGATCAACTGTCCTATTAAAAGGGTCTTGCGAAGGAATCTTGCCGGATGTTATTGCACGATACATATATAAAGGATCAATTGAATCATAGAATAATCCTTGATTTTGGCTTTTCACATGATTGAATCCTTCTAGGATAACCGATCCTCGAAGAGTTGGCTTCTCAGAACGAACTCCAGCGACGCCTTTTAATTCAGCATTCAGGTATGCCTGTAGATTAGGCTGATCTTTTTTTAGTATAAAAACCTTACTTTCACCTCGAGTATAAATTAATGTCCGTGTTGGAAAATCTGCAATATCACTTTTCAAAAATCCTTCATTGTACATTGACCAATATTTCCTCAGATCAACAATAGTTGGCTGTTCTAAAACAACTTCGCAATCCGACTCTTCAAGAAAAGTTTTAACTTTGTCTGTCAGGAAGCGTGCTTCAGGACGAACAACAAGTAAGGCTAGATTTGTAAAGTCTATCAAATCAAGAACATCTTTTTTTGATTCAAGCTGCCTACTCTTAACAAGCTCTGAAAGACGATGAATTTCATCAAAATCTTTTTTTCTAAATAACTCTAAAATCTTAGGTCCGTAGAGAACTTCTGCAACAGATGTGTTAAAAGCCAACAGTTCTTCAATACTCAAATTTTCAGCATTTTTAAGATGTTGCCCCAATGCTGGTATAAATCTTGTATATCCTTCAGTTTGAACCTGCGCATTATTCTCAAATGAAGAGTCTGATAATTCAGAAATCTCTGCATTTCGCTCGAAATTCATCTCGTATGTGGGTAGGGGCATATTCCTATTATAAACCATTTTACCGAATATATATGTAATTTATAGAAGTTTGTACATTGCAATGTTTAAAGTTATACTATACCACATATTTATATGAAAAACTATCAATTGTTTCATGTTACATGCAAAGGACTCATTTTTCACAAGAATCAATTTCTTCTCCATAGAGCAAGTGACTCTGAGTTTTTTGGAGCACTTGAGTGTCCAGGAGGTAGAGTAGATAGAGGTGAACTTATCGAAGATGTTTTAAAAAGAGAATTACGCGAGGAGGTTGGTTTAAATCTCGAGACTATTCAACACACGATAGAATTATTTGCACTTAATCAAAGAGATGAGAAGGAATACGACTGGGATGATAAAACACAGATTATAGAAATATATTATAAAATTATTATTCCAAATAATGTTGTATTTGAAGTAAAAGCACTCGAAGAAGTGTCGAGTTTTGAGTGGATAAACAAAAAAACAAACCTAGATGATTTTCCTTACAGAGTTGAAAGCAGGAAAGAAGTCTACAAAAAAGCTCAAGCTCTACTTGATAACTAATTATGACAAAAAAACTTGCATTCATTTTTGATCTCGACGGAACACTACTCGACTCAGAAATCATCCATGCAAGAGCTGAATCGGAATTAGTGAGCAGATATGGGATCATTCTAACTCCCGAACAAATAAGTACTACATATGCTGGCATTCCAACAGAGACATACATTGCTGAGGTTGTAGGTAATGTAAAAACATCAACTGAATTAATCAAAGAAAAAGATCTAATTGTAGACGAAATACTCCGTAATGAAAAAATACATCCTGTTGCTGGAATGCTGAAACTGATCGAACATTTATACGAAAAAAAGGTTCCTATTTTCATTGCCTCCTCATCTAGTGTAGAATGGATCAAACGTTGTTTAGGGCTCTTTTTTATAGAAAATGGAAGAGTGCAGTCATATGGTGATTACTTTGGTTCAAATTTTGTAAGTGGTTCAGAAGTGCCAAATCCCAAACCATCACCAGATATATTTCTAGAAGCAAAAAAAAGGATGCAGAAAGCATATAAACTAGATGAAAATATCGATGTAGAATGGATAGTAGTAGGTGACAGTATGGCAGATCTTAATGCTGCAAGTGAGGCGAGTATGTTGTCATATATCTTAAATGACTTTAGTGAAGAATTTGGTGGAAGTAATTTTGTTAAATTTGTTTCGAACGGAGAGGAGATTTTACATCAAATAATGAAAGAATAATTAATTACTATGAATAATATATCACTTTATATACCGAACATCTTTGTATTGGAAGGAGAAACAGATATGAACACATTCTTAGAAAAATATGATGACGAGAATAATTTATTTATTATAACTCCTTCAATAAGAAATCAGTTGCAATTTGTGCCTCGAATTGGATCTTTCAGTGAAGGATATAGTTTATCTCAAGAAGTATTAGACGCAGAGATTTTAAAGTTAAAAGAAATAAAAAAGATTATTGTAGTTGGGGCATCTAAGATCGTCGATCAATCAAAATATATAGCCGCCAAGTTGAATATACCACTCGTTGTCATTCCTTCATTAATTAGTACAAATGCTTTTTCGACGGGCAGATCTGCTTTAAAAGTAAACAATATTGTAGTTTCATTAGAATCAAAGACACCAGAAGAGGTATATATAATCTACAGCCTCTTAGAAAAAGCACCTCGAGAATACAATATGTATGGATTGATAGACGTTCTCTCCATCTATACCGCATTGCATGACTGGAGGATAGCAATAAATGACAATAAAGCTCACACCGCGCTTGAGTATTACCTCGCAGAGGGAATACTAGATTCTTTTTTATCTATTAATCCAGAAAAAGAAGGAAACTACTATAATATCACTAAGCTACTTCTCCATTCTGGTTTGGTAGTTAGTATGTACGGAGACGGAAGACCTGAAAGCGGATCAGAACATATTGTAGCCAAAGCAGTCGAAAGCAAGATTGAGTGCTTTCACGCGTATTCAGTATCTTTCGGCATGCTCATAATTATGAAGTTACAAGATTCTTGGAAAGAAGATATGGCAACTATTGTGAAGAACATCCCAAACTGGAGATCAGACTATGGCAAAAATATTCTTAATCAAATAGAAAATCTTATTTCATCGAAAGATATTAAACCCAGAGAAGGCAGATACACAATTTTAGATAAGGTTGATAGTGAAGGCATAGATAAAGCAATAAAAGAAGTTATTGAGTATCTAGAAAATGATTTACATATGTAATTTTTATGCTCATAAAAAGGAGGCAATCTCGAATCAAATAGAGATGCTTAGAAGTTATACAAATGGAAGTCTTTTTTCTGCTGGCATCTTTCTTGACCAAAAACATTTATTAGCTGAAGACGTGAGAAACAAAAGAATAATACTCTCAGAGTTAGATTTCTTAGAACAACTCCCGAAATTTGTGGCCTCGTTACCTAAAGAGGAATCAATACATTACTTCTCAGAAGAGCCCGAGGAAGACAAATTAAATATATTCAACTCTGTGAGTAACAATCTTTACATATCACTATACAGACGTCCGACTAAAGAATATGCTGATTTTTTAAAGAAGTTATTCAACTTGAAGAATTTATATGTAGAAATCGAAGAACACCGAAAAATATTAATTGATTATGGAATAGAAAAAACAAAGATTATCGTGTCACACCCTCCATCTATCCTTGAAAGAAACTTTACTACGAACGAATTTAAGGGGAGATTTTTATTTGGGAGTTGGAATGGGGGAGATCACAACTCGTTGATCAAAAGAGGCTTGGTTGCAATTCTTGATCTTTTGAATAGAAATACAAATACTACATGTAATATTCTTCTTCGTGATAATGAAACAGTACTGTACCGTCAAATGATTAAAGATAGGAATCTACAAAATAGAGTGACTCTTTCTACCGTACTATCTCATTCAGATCTAATAAAAAACTTTAATGAAACAGATGTCGTTTTATTCCTTATGCAAAAACAACTAACAAAAGATATTCCAAATTCTATTGTTGATGGATTCGCGTTAGGTAAGCCGGTATTAATGACAGATATCGTTGATCTTGCGGAAATTGTTAAAAATAAAAAACTTGGCTGGGTAATTAAGCCAGGAGAACCTTTTGACACTCAAATTATAAGTGAAACATATAATGAAAGATCGAATAACGTATTTTTATATTCCGAAAATCTTACTTCTCAACAATACGTGCAAACTATTGTTAATGCTTATCAGAGTTAATTATGAATATATTAATTCTTTCATTGTGGTCAGTAACACCAAACAGTATTGGTGGAACTGAAAAGTTTGTAGTGGATATGGCAAACTTACTGTCTGAATCAAATTCTGTAACCATACTTTCTTTGGGAATAGCAGATATTCAAATACCAAATGTGAATTTACATAGTCTTAACCTTATTAATAAACTCGATGAAAACTCTTTATATCTCTACTTAGAAAATGGAGGATTTGAAAAAATTAGCGAGTCATTAAATATTTTTATTAAAAAAAATTCTTTTGACATAGTTCACTCAAACAGTTTGCTGTTTACGAACATGATAAAGAATGTTCCATGTATTCAAACAGTACACACAAACAAAACTGAGTTTGAAGCATCATTTCCAAGCAATATAAAAAATAAAATACTTGAAAATATTCAAATTGATACACATTCGTCGTATGTAACACCGAGTAAAGCAAGCGAGCAGTCATTTATAGATCTTACAAATAAAACAAGTACCGTAATTTATCACGGATTTCGACCCGATATACACCTAAAAAACAAAGCTGCAGTAAGAAAGAAATATGCAATTTCACAAAATGATATCGTCTTTTGTGTTCCTTCAAGATTTGAATTGGAACAAAAAGGTCAACAAATACTACTAGAGGCTTTGAGTTCTATTAAAGATGAACTCCCTGCGTTTACTGTATTACTCGGTGGATGCGACAATCCCTATGTAAAGAATAAATCATATTTAGAAAAATTATTTCCCAACCTTTCATTAAAGATTGAAAATTTCTCAGATAGAAATGATATGTACTCATTATCAGATATCGTAATTCTTCCAAGTAGAACTGAGAGTTTTGGTTATTCAGCACTTGAGTCTTCAATGTTGGGATTTCCTTTATTTTTAAGTAATATCAAACCATTCCAAGAGATTGCAGATGGAAACCCTAGCATAGTGCTCTTCAAAAACACCCCTGAAGATCTTGCTCAGTCACTACTTCAGCACAGAGAATTAATTCGCCTACACAAATTAACAACACCACCTCAACATTGGTCTGAAAAATTTAAAAGCACAACAATGATTCAGAAGTACGTCTCTTTATATAAAACACATATAATAAATAAATCATAATTTATGCCTCAAGAAAAAGCCTGGGATAAAGAATATAAAGAACGGAAACTTGTATCGGGAAATAATGTTCCTCAATCTGATTTTGTTGATTTCATTCACTGGCTTCGAAGAAAACAACATATTGAAATCGATGGTTTGCGTGTAATCGACTTAGGGTCAGGTGTCGGAAAGAATGCGTTCTACTTAGCCGAAAGAGGTTCACATGTCGACATGCTTGAAATATCTAAAGAAGCATTAGTTCTTTCGAAGGAAATCTTACAGAAAGACTTTTCAGAATCTGAAACAAAACTGGTGACATTTCTTCATCAATCAATTGGAGAAACTTTTCCTTTTCAATCGAATATATTCGATTTGGCAATCGATGTTACTTCTTCTAATTCTTTATATGAAAATGAACGGAAGATGTATCTCAAAGAAACTCATCGAGTATTAAAAGATAAAGGATATTTCTTTGTACGAGCACTTCTGAAAGATGGTGATCAAAACGCAAAAAACCTTATTAAGAAATTTCCTGGGGCTGAAGTAGACACCTACATTCTTCCTGGAGTTGGTATTACAGAACGGGTTTGGACCGAAAAAGATTTCAAAGAATACTACGGAGCTCATTTTGAAATTGTTGAGATTATTAAAAATGAGAATTATGCACGTATGACAATTGAGGGAAAACAGCAGAAATTTAAGCGAAGGTACTTGGTGGCATACATGATTAAAAAGTGATAAAGTTGAGCCATGAAACGACAACTGACCGGCATACAACCTACAGGAAAACCCCATATTGGTAACTACTTTGGCGCCATGAAGCCACTTGTTGATATGCAGAAACATGTCGACGAAACGTATGCAATGATAGCCGATTATCACACACTCAACTTCATTCAAAACAGAGATGAAATGCAACAACTATCACTCGACCTTGTGATTGACTATTTGGCAGTTGGATTAGATCCTGAGAAGATAATTCTTTTTAAGCAGTCTGCGATTTCAGAACACACTGAACTTGCATGGATCTTCGAAACAATCACAACCATGCCATATCTTGAACGAGCTCATGCCTATAAAGCAGCAATGGCAAAGAATAAAGAAATTAGTGTCGGAACATTTAACTATCCAATGCTTATGGCAGCAGACATTCTTTTATATAGTCCAGACACGGTACCTGTTGGAAAAGATCAGAAGCAACATGTTGAAATTGCACGAGACACCGCAGAAAAATTTAATCGAATTTTTGATCGAGAAGGAGAGACTCAAACATTTATGTTGCCTGAAGTTGCCATAGCAGAAGATGTTGCAACAATTCCTGGAATTGATGGACAAAAAATGAGCAAGAGTTATAACAACACCATTTCACTTTTTGCGGAAGACGCAGAAATTGAAAAACAGGTAATGGCAATTGTTACCGACTCATCCGGAGACGAACCTGTTAATGTTCGAGCTATTCACTCACTCTTCAAATCAAAAGATGAACTTGATGCACTCTATACAGAGCATAAAGGAAAATACAAAGCACTTAAAGAGGCACTCATTGCAGATTTGAAAGCATTTATAGCACCACTTCGTGAAAAGAGAAAGGCGATAGCAGCCAATCTTGATATGGTTCATAGTATTCTCGATAAAGGTAATAAGAAGGCAAAAGAAGTAGCTTCTTCAAAGATGAAAACTGTTAAGGAAAGAGTGGGGGTTAACTAAAAATAGAAATATGGATCGAGGTGTCTTTCTAGACATTGAAGTAAATCATTGTAATATATGGCCTTCTTAAGCGTCACTAATTAATACGCGTATGATTAATACCATAAAACAAGCCTTTTTAGGCACAAAAGAGCTCTATATAGTGATTAAACGATCACTTCGCTATACCTTTTCATTTGCACCGAAGTCATCACTTGGGTTTTTTGCGACGTCTGTTGTTATTGCAATCGTTCCATTTCTTCAATCGAAAGCTTTTGGATCATTGGTTGATGCCTTAATTAATACGGTTAAAAACAATGGTCAAGGAGTGTGGTTATTTCTATTCATCTACGCAGGTCTCAATGCAGTAGATCCCCTTATTAAAATAATCAACTCTTACTTCAACAAAATTTGGTATTTTTATATTCAAACCGAATTTGAAGTATTGATTCCTAAAAAACGAGCTGAAATTGATATTGCTCATCATGAAAGTGCAGCATTTCAGGATCTCTTACAACGTTCAATTGGAAATCGAGGATACTGGCCGATTGTTAACTTAGCTGAAATGCAATTTGAATCGATCGCAAACGTTATTTCGATTTTACTTGGTTCTGTTCTTGCCCTTACGTTTAGTTGGAAGGTATATGTACTTATTTTAGTTACTGCTATTCCAAAATTTATCATAGAGCTTAAATATGGAAAATCTGTGTGGACTATTTGGTCTGAAGATAGTGAGAATAAGCGAAAAATGGCAAATCTTAAAGATTATTTTAGAGGAAGAGTAAGTATTGTTGAGGTAAAGTTATTTCAAAGTGCAACAAAATTTCTTTCAATCATCAAAGCTATTCTTGATGAATTTAATACTACTCAAATTAATCAAGAAAAACGAAAACTTCTGGTCTCGAGTATGGCAGAAATCTTATCAATGGTTGGATTCGTCACCGCATCAGTGCTTATCGTTCGAGATGTAACAAGCGGGCTAGTGGCGGTCGGAACAATGACCTTCATGTTAAGCACCTTAAAACAGCTCGATAGTTCTATTTCATCATTCCTTATAAACTATGCTAGACAGTATGAACATAGTTTGTATGCCAAAGATGTCTTTGCAATTCTCGATACAAAACCATTCCTAACATATGCAGAGAATCCGGTTCCACTGAACATCAATACTGCACCAACAATTACATTTGAAAATGTCTCATTCAAATATGAAGGCTCAACAAGTTATGTACTAAAACATATCAATCTAAATTTTATCCCAGGAGAGAAAGTTGGTTTAGTTGGAAATAATGGAGCTGGAAAGACAACTCTAATCAAACTCTTGTGTCGAATCTATGACCCAACTGAAGGAAGAATTCTCATCAACGGAGTAGACCTTAAAGACGCAGACATTCAAGAGTGGTGGAAAGCAACTGCAGTGCTCTTTCAAGATTTCGCAACTTACGACTTTAAAGCAAAAGATTCTATTGCAGTTAGCCGTGCCGATGAAGAAACAAGTGATGAAAGGGTAATTGATGCAGCGGAACAAAGTGCATCTGATGAATTTATTCTTAAATGGAAAGATAAATACGACCAACAACTTGGTGTTGAATTTGGAGGAATTGAACCGTCAAAAGGACAACGTCAAAAGTTAGCCCTTGCTCGTGTACTCTATCGACATGCACCAGTTCTTATCCTTGATGAACCAACAGCAGCAGTTGATGCCGAATCTGAAGCACGAATTTTTGCCAATCTTGAAGCAATGTCGAAAGACACTACAGCTATTCTTATTTCTCACGACTTCTCAACCATAAGACGTGCTGACAGAATTGTGGTGATGAAAGACGGAGAAGTTAAAGAAGATGGAACTCATAAATCACTAATGAAAGCGAAAGGGTTGTATTCTGAACTGTTTACCATGCAACTTCAGGGATATACAAAATAACTCTTTTCCTTCTTTAAGAGTGTGGTATAGTGACTTTATTCCAACGATCCGGCTGACACCGGTGAGGTGAAGAAAGAACAGATTAGGCCCAAAAGCATATTCTAAGTAGACTCTTCCGGCTCTGCGCCGACATGTACTAATAAGATCAAACAGGGTGGCACCGCGACACAAAATCGCCCCTGCGAATATATTATTAATTTACTATATTTCGGAGGCTTTTTTGTTTCTCGAAATACTTATCATTTACTTATCATTATGGAACGAACCTATATAAAAGACTTATCGGAAAAAAAAGGAAGTGAAGTACTCATCAAAGGATGGGTTAATGTTCGTCGTGATCAAGGAAAAATGATTTTTTTGGATTTTCGGGATATGACAGGAGTGGTGCAAGGAGTGATTCTTCCAAATCAAACTGAGGCAATTGAAATAGGAAAAAAGCTGCGCCAAGAATTTGTTGTCGAAGTAGCTGGAAAGGTAAATTCACGACCTGAAAAAAATATCAAAGTAGGAATCGTTAATGGCGACATTGAACTTGAAATTTTAAATATCACTATTTTAGCTGAAGCTGCACCACTTCCTTTCGACATGTCTTTAGAGGGATATAACTTAGAGTTAACAACTGAGCTCGATAATCGCGCATTAGTTTTACGGCATCCAAAAATTCAGGCAATTTTTAAAATTAAAGAAACAATTATTGATAGTTTTCGTGAATTCATGAAGCAAAACATGTTTTTTGAATTTCAAGCTCCATCAATCACACCAGTAACAGCCGAAGGGGGTGCCGAAGTATTTCAAGTCAATTATTTTAAACACAAAGCATACTTATCACAATCTCCTCAGCTGTACAAACAAATTGTTATGACAGCTTTCGAACGATGCTTTTCGGTAAATAAAATCTTCAGAGCGGAACCTTCAGCAACTACGCGCCATATTACAGAAATTGTTTCGCTCGACGCTGAAATGGCGTTTATTAATAGTTGGACAGATGTTCGTGATATGGCTGAAAATACCATTCGATTTATCATAGAAAATGTTCAGAAAAAAAATGCTGAGCATTTAAAACTACTAGGTGTTGAATTACCTGTGATGATTGAGAAAACTCCAACACTTTCAATGAAAGAGGTTCACGAAAAGATTTTAACAGCGTACGGTCGTGACAATCGAGGAGACAAAGATTTATCATCACAAGATGAAATTGAAATTTCTGAAATTATAAAAAAAGAAACAGGATCTGATTTTGTGTTTGTATATGGATATCCGACACGTAAAAAACCGTTTTACGTTTATCCTTCAAAAGAGAATCCTGAATTCAACGAAGGAGTCGATTTAATTTGTAAGGGGAGAGAGTTATTAAGTGGAGGACGTCGAATTAATAATTTTGCGCAATTAGAAGAGCATGTGAAATTGTGGGACATGAATCCAGATAACTTGAAAATGTTTTTACAAGCATTCAAATATGGAGTACCACCTGAAGGCGGTTTTGCATTTGGAGCAGAACGCATTACGATGCAATTTTTGAACTTAGCAAATGTTCGACAAGCTACCATGTTTCCTCGAGACATGAATCGAATCGACGAAAAGCTTGAAGGTACAGAAGGAGAGTATTAATTCTTGAAATAAAGATTGACTAGAGTACGGTTTTATTGTATAATCTTTTCAGTTTTCGCAATTTAGAATTATGGATAAACGCTCTTTGACTCCGGCGGCTATTTTAACCGTCTTTCTCGTCATTCTCATCAGCCCGTTGATCTGGAATAGCTTCCAGCAGCAGGTCGAGAAGTCTAGGTTGGAAAGAGTTGCTGCCCGCAAGGCGACACCTAATCCAACACCCACCCCCAAACCAACCCCAACACCAAAGGCAACTCCCATACCTTTGGCCACCATCGCACCCACACCGACTCCCGTCGCGCCTGTGGTAAAAACGGTAAAGGCACCGACTCCACCGTCAAGCACGAAAGGAAGTTTTCCCAAGCTTCCCATCGGCACAACGGTGATTGTTGACCCAGGACACGGTGGAGGAGACACCGGCAACAGTGTTCTACTCTCGACAGGTGAACGAGTGTGCGAAAGCGCTCTCACCGCCGACGTTTGTCGACGACTCGCACTCCTTCTCAAAAAAGGAGAAGTAGCGAAAGTTGTTTTCACCCACGAAGACAACATAACGACACCAAGCGAAATCGCCATCCCACCATCGAACCCTCAGTCTCGCTTCCATGCAAATGGGGCGTTAGTTAAGGGAGGTATCGAAGGATTGAGCATGCGAACCTCAATTGCTAACGCAGTCCTCGAAAAGGCTGTGAAGAAAGAGTTAGTCTTCTTTGTGTCGATTCATTTCGACAACGTACCAGACAACATCGAAGGTGTGCACATTATTGTGCCACCGCCCGGACCTGGTCCGTTCACCAAGTCGCTCGTGCAAAGCTTCACAAAAGCAAAACTCATGAGAACGAAGGATGGGGAAGACTTTCTTCAGACGCCAACGGCTGGGACTGACTTTAAGTCACACGGTGTGACTCGTAAGTTCATTCTTCGCCCCGAAAAAAACGGCGTAGCAAGTAAGGTTTTGATCGAGTTGGGCAACCTCCGAAATCAACGCGACCTTGCTCGAGCGATGAGCCCAGCCTGGCGTCAGCGATATGCCGAAATGGTCTACATCGGCATCGTCCATTCTGCCGACGAGGTTCCCACGCAAGAAGCTAAGGTCGTCAAAAAGTAGCTCGAGGAAAAGAGCTGCACCCACGAAAACTCATACCCAGGGAAAGGTATGAGTTTTTTGCTTTTTATACATAAAAGTGAGATTTTTTGTTACAATTGTTCTATGAAATTTGAATTGCAGCACGAAGCATTTTCAGGCCCCCTCGACCTTCTCTTAAATCTTATTGAAAAGAGAAAGCTTTTCATTAACGACATCTCTCTTTCAAAAGTAACAGACGATTACCTTGTTCATATTAAGCAGTTCGGAGATTTTCCAATGGCAGACGCATCAGACTTTATTGTTATTGCTTCAACTCTCATTTTAATTAAATCGAAGTCACTTCTCCCAGAGCTTCCTCTTACTCTTGAAGAGCAAGAGAGCATTGTTGATCTCGAAGAACGACTCAAGTTATATCAACAAGCCAAAGCATTAAGTATTCACATTCAAAAATTATTTGGAAAAAAACCACTTTTTTCAAAACGATACGTTCGAGGAAGTGCAACAATCAAAGTCTTTGCTCCAGCAAAAGATATTACACTTCAAAATCTCGCTGATGGAATTACTCGAATATTGAATAGTGTTCCCAAAAAAGAAGACTTACCCAAAATATCAGTCAAGAGAGTGAAAAGTTTAGAAGAAGTAATTGTCGATCTCACTATTCGAATTCAAAAAGCTATTTCAATGTCATTTAAAGATTTCACTAAACAGGCCATTAAAGATCTAGGTGAGAGTAAGCGCGACAAAGAACACTTGAAGCATGAAAAGGTAACGGTCATTGTTTCCTTTCTTGCAATGCTCGAACTTGTGAAACAAGGAATGATCGAAGCTAAACAACAAGGAGACTTCGGCGACATCTTACTTGAAAACCAACACGTCGGAACACCACACTATTAATTACATTTTGTATTACAATATATTTATATGAAACTAGCCCAGACAATCGAAAGTATTCTTTTTTGGAAAGGAGAGCCTGTAACCTTAAAACAACTCGTGACAATGACCAATCATTCAATCGAAGATGTGGTTAAAGCTCTTGAAGAATTAGGTGAACAATTAAAAGAGAGAGGAATTATTCTTGTAAACAATGATGCTGAATTTGAATTAAAAACATCACCCGAATCTTCAAAATTAATCGAATCACTTACCAAAGAAGAACTCTCAAAAGATTTAGGAAAGGCTAGTTTGGAAACATTAGCTATTGTTCTCTATAGAGGTCCGGCAAATCGTCGAGAAATAGAACATATTCGAGGAGTAAATTGTCAAAGCATCTTACGATCACTTGAAACAAGAGGCTTAATTGAGCGAGTTGATGAAAGTGGAAGAAGTCCTAAATATAAAGGATCAATGGAATTATTGTCGATGCTTGGTATCAGTTCTTGGAATGATATGCCTGAATTTGAAACTATTCAAAAGGAATTAACAAAAGTTGTAGAGGTGGTGATAACAGAACAGGAGTAATATGAATAAGCGATGGTCATTATACATAGTCTCACTACTTACCATCGTTACTCTTTCGGTGCTTGTTGTATATATTCCTCAAAAACAACACGCAGAGGAAGAAAGACAGGCTCAAATTGCGTACGAACAAAAAGTTGCTGAGTGGAAAACACTTAGTCAACTCACTTTCAAAAACACACCGACTCAAGCAAAAGCTATTGCGATTTATAATATTGAACGAAAAGAACTTTTATACGGACAAAATGAAAATACTCCGCTTCCACTTGCTTCAATTACAAAGTTAATGACAGCACTTGTTTCAGCAATGAATTTAGATAGAAATGAAGTGGTAACCGTAACAGACCAAGCACTACAAGAAGAGGGTGAATACGGATTACAAAAAGATGAACGATGGAGTAGGGGACAACTTAACGATTTCACTCTTATTAATTCATCAAATGACGGAGCAAAAGCTCTCGCAATTGCAACGGAAATAAAAACAGGGAGAAGATTTGAAAAAAGTATGAATGAAGAAGCGACGTTACTTCAACTAAAAAGTATGCATTTTAATAATCCAACAGGTTTAGACATTGAAGAAGTACATCGAGCAGGTGGATACGGAAGCGCGCTCGATGCTGCAAAACTAGAAGCTTATATACTAGACGCATATCCAGACGTTCTTGAGAAAACTTCAACTGCACACACAACAATTACATCACTTGCCGGTATTCCTCATTTTGCTGACAATACAAACGAAGCGATTACTCAAATACCAAACATAATTGCGTCGAAAACTGGCTTTACCACATTAGCAGGAGGAAACTTAGTCTTCACCATACGCATTAACAACGAACGATATGTAATCTCAATATTAGGCTCTACCAAAGATGCACGCTTTAGTGATGCAATCGCACTGGCATCATCCACAAGAGCAGTTTTGCAAAATCAGCCAAAAAGCCTATAATTGAGCCATGATTTTAAGCGTAGTCAAAGTCTTTATTCCAGCCGTCTTATCGTTTTTTATTGGCATCGCAACAACTCCTTTCTTAACAGACTTTTTCTACAGACATAAACTGTGGAAACGACGACCTCGAAGTATTGAAAGAACAGAAGAATGGAAAGATCAACTCTCACCAGATTTTAAAAAAATTCATGATAGGGAAAAAGAATTATCAACTCCTCGAGTGGGGGGAATCATTATTTGGCTTTCGGTCTTAATCACTATTATTCTTTTGTATCTTAACGGTATTATTTTTAAAACTGATCTTTCACTTAAATTAAACTTCTTAAGTAAGAATCAAACAATTCTTCCACTCATCGCTTTATTTTTTGGTTCAATCATTGGATTATTTGATGACCTCCTTCAAATTTACGGAGATGCAACTATTCATGCCGACGGCCTTTCTCGTAAGTATCGCATCTGGATCATTCTTCTTATTGCATCAGTGAGCGCGTGGTGGTTTTTCTTTAAACTAGGAAGTTTCTCAACCCATATTCCATTTGTTGGCGATATTGATCTTGGCCTCTTTTTCATTCCATTCTTTATTCTGGTTATGCTTGGAGTATTTTCAGGATCAGTCATTGATGGAATTGATGGCTTAGCCGGCGGGGTAATGGCATCTATTTTTGGAGCATATATGGTGATTGCATTCATGCAGAGCCAAATCGACATAGCAGCATTTTGTGCCGTAGTTATTGGAGGAATATTGGCTTTTCTTTGGTTCAACATTCCGCCAGCTCGATTTATTATGGGTGAAACCGGTATGTTAGGACTTACCGTAACGATTTCAATCGTGGCATTCTTAACAAAACAAGTACTGGTACTTCCTATCATTGCGTTTCCACTGTTAGCGACATCACTTTCATCAAGTATTCAAATGTTTTCAAAGAAGTATTTCAAGAAAAAAGTATTTCTTGTTGCACCGCTTCATCATCATTTCGAAGCATTAGGGTGGCCATCATATAAAGTAACAATGCGATACTGGATCATTTCAATCATCTGCGCAATGCTTGGTATCATGTTTGCATTGGTTGGTTAAAAGTTTACTCGGTTTGTGTTAGCGGCGAACAGAACATTATCATGTCATCACTTCTTTCAAAAAAATTACACGTCGATCGACCACTTCTCATTGGAGTATTTGTGCTCATTGTTGTTGGTCTTCTTGTCTTTAGTTCAGCGTCACTGGGTCTTCTTGCTCGAAATCCTGAAATCTTTAAGTCGGTAAAAATGAATCAACTTGTTCTTGGTTTAGGATGCGGATCTATTGCTATGTTTATTGCTGTGAGACTTCCGTATCGAATCTATCGAACATACGCTTTATGGATTTATATTATAGGAATTATTTCACTTATCGCAGTTTTTATTCCACATATTGGAATGAATCACGGAGGAGCACGTCGTTGGGTGGATATAGGATCATTTTCATTTCAGCCATCAGAAGTATACAAACTGGCTTTCATTATTTATTTCGCAACGTGGCTTGCGGGAGTTAAACAAAAAGTCACAACTTTTAAATACGGCATGCTTCCGTATCTTATTGTTACTGGAATTTCAGGTGCGCTTATTTTGGCCCAACCAGACACCGCAACATTTGGAGTAATCGCCATGGCAGGAACTGCAATGTATATAAGTGCCGGAGCAAAGTGGCGTTATATTTTTGCCATGGGTTTAATTGGAATATTGGCAATTGGAATTCTTGCGCTCACGAGACCATATATTAGAGATCGAATTCACACCTTCATTAATCCAACCAATGATCCAAGTGGTAAAGGATATCAAATTCAACAATCATTAATTGCCATAGGATCAGGTGGTGTGCTTGGAAGAGGCTTCGGACAAAGTGTGCAAAAATTTGGATTCGTTCCTGAACCAATTGGAGACTCAATTTTCGCAATCGCAGGAGAAGAGTTCGGTTTTGTTGGCTCATCGCTTATTATTTTGCTCTATCTCTTTTTTGCACTTCGAGGTCTCGTTATTGCGTCTCGAATTCAAGACGCATTTGGTAGACTGCTTATCATTGGAATTGTTATACTAATAACCGCAGGTTCAATGGTAAATATTGCCTCCATGCTCGGTATCATTCCACTGTCAGGTATTCCGCTTTTGTTTATGAGCCACGGAGGAACAGCTTTATTCTTTACCCTTATCTCAGTTGGTATCATGTTGAACGTCTCAAAATATCAAGTCAAAAAAATATAATATGAAAATCTTATTAACAGGAGGAGCAACAGGTGGTCACTTTTATCCACTCATTGCAGTTGCTGAGGAAATCAGAGAAGTGGCACGAGAACGAAAACTACTTTCACCAAAACTCTATTTCATGTCGAACACTCCATATAACCCGAGTATCTTATTTGATAATGATATTACATATGTGTATGCCGGGGCAGGGAAGATACGAAGAAACATGGGTCCGCTCAATTTGATTAAAAACTTCTTTGATCTTTTCGCAACTTTTTTTGGCATCGTCAAAGCAACTATTACCATGTTCTCAATTTATCCAGACGTTGTTTTTGGAAAAGGAGGATATGCAAGTTTTCCAGCTCTTTTTGCAGCAAAACTTCTTCGAATTCCCGTTGTCATTCACGACAGCGATTCACAACCTGGCATGGTTACAACGTGGGCTGGAAAGTTTGCAGAGCGAGTTGCACTTTCATATCCTGATGCTGCAGATTACTTTCCCATCGCAAAAAAGAAAAATCGAATTGCTTGGACGGGAAATCCTATTCGACGAGAAATAATTACGCCCATCACCTCTGGTGCACATGAATTTTTAAATCTCGAAGAAAATACTCCTGTTATTTTAGTCTATTGTGGTTCACAAGGTTCTCAATTTATTAACGATGCAATTCTTCGAGCACTTCCAAAATTAGTTGAGAAATTTCAAATCATTCACACAACAGGAAAATTAAATTATAAAGAAGTGAAGGGTGAGGCAGATGTTATTTTAGAAGGAAACTTAAAGAGCGGGCGATACAAAGCATTCGATTATTTAAACGCATTATCACTTCGAATGTCAGTTGGTGTTTCAAATCTTGTCATCGCGCGAGCTGGATCTTCTATTTTTGAAATTGCTGCGTGGGGGCTTCCAAGTATTATTGTTCCCATTCCAGAAAGCGTCAGTCACGATCAGAAACATAATGCATTTAACTATGCACGAACAGGAGCAGCTGTAGTAATTGAACAAAACAATCTAACGCCTGAAATATTAATTTCTGAATGTGAACGAATTATTGAAAACAAAGAAAAGACTCAAAAAATGAGTGATGCCGCAAGAAAATTCGCCAAATTAGATGCAGGCAAGAAAGTAGCAGAAGCTATCATAGAAATTGCTTTGAAACACGAGAGTAAAGACTAATCGTAACTTTGCGAGATTAAAGATATTTCTTGTCTAAAAAGCATGATATAGTAGGCCTACAGCGCCCAAACAGGGCCATAAAAGACACAATGGATACATTACACTCAAATACTCAAAAGGTAGTCACACGCTTCGCTCCAAGCCCTACAGGCCTTTTCCACTCTGGTAGCTATCGAACAGCTGTATTTTCATATTTATATGCCAAAAAATATAATGGTGAATTCATACTTCGAATCGAAGATACCGACAAAGAGCGTTCAACAAAAGAATATGAAGAAAATATTATTGAAAGTTTGAAATGGCTCGATCTTCCACATGACCATTTCTATCGACAATCAGATAATGTTGCGCGTCACAAAGAAGTCTTGCTGCAAATGATTGCAGACGATAAAGCCTACATTTCAAAAGAAGAACCAAAAGTTGAAGGTGGCAGAACCGAAGTAATTCGATTTCGAAATCCAAATCGAGTTGTAACTTTTCACGACATCATTCGAGGAGACATCAGCTTCGATACAACTGAATTAAAAGATTTTGTCATTGCAAAAAGTTTCGACGAACCACTTTTTCACCTTGCAGTTGTTGTTGATGACTTTGATGAAGGAGTAACTCACATCATTCGAGGAGAAGATCATATTTCAAATACTCCACGGCAAATTCTTATTCAAGAAGCAATTGGCGCAGCAACTCCTATGTATGCACATCTTCCACTTGTTCTTGCAGCTGATCGAACAAAACTTTCAAAACGAAAAGGAGCACTTTCAATGACTGAGTATCGAAAAAAAGGATACGAAGCTGCTGCGTTATTAAATTATATGTCACTTATTGGTTGGAATCCTGGCACTGATCGAGAATATTTTACAAAAGACGAATTAATCGTTGAATTCGATCTTGCACGTGTACAAAAAAGTGGAGCAATATTTGATGATGTAAAACTACAATCAATCAACAGACATTATCTTTTAGAACTTAGTGATGAAGAATTTGAAAAGCGAACAAAAGAATTCTTACCGGAATCGATCACTTCACTTCCTACATTTAATACTCGAAAGGAAAAGTTCTTCAAGAATCTTCGAGAGCGCATTTCATATTTCGGAGAAGTCACAACTCTTTCTGATCTTGGTGAATTTGATTACTTCTTCTCAGACCCCGTGTATGCAGTCGAACAACTCTTGTGTTCAGAAAAGATGAGAAAAAACGTGGTAATTACCATGTCTGATATTTCAACATATCTATCTGGTGTCGTCGAAGTTCTTGAAAATTTGAACAATGAAGCATTTGATCATTCAGAAACGGTCAAGGAAGCATTAATGCCTTATGCAGACTCACTTCATCGAGGTGGGGTATTATGGGCTACTCGAATGGCATTATCAGGAAAGGAAAAGTCTCCTGATCCATTCACCCTTATCTCACTATTTGGAAAAGATGATTCTATAACTCGTTTAAAGGCTGCGGTTGCCAAAATCTAGAGATAGAATTGTTATTTATTGTATACTAGAACGATGAAGAAAGGCTTTTTATACATTCTTTTCATCGCAATTTCTTTTTCACTTATTCTTTCAAAGGATAGTCTTTATACTGCTGGATTTTCTTCGACACCAGTATATGCAGATGATGCAGCAGATCTTAAAAAGCAGATCGATGAACGAAATAAGAATATTGCACAACTTGAACAAGAAATTGCTGAATATACAAAATTGGTTGATAAAACAAGTGGACAAGCAAAAACACTTGCAACAAGTATTAAATCACTTCAAACACAAGGAAAAAAACTTGATCTTGATATTAAGCTTACCAATACAAAAATCACCAACACACAACAGAAAATTACACTTCTAACCGACGATATTTCTCAAAAACAACAAGATATTGATAGAGAAAAGTCTGCTTTAATTGAAACAATAAATGCAATAGATCAGATCGACTCAACACATCCTCTTATTGCGTTTGCGAGCGCTGAAGGTGGACATTCAAAAATTGATGGTTTATTTCAAAATGCATATTTAGGAAGCGCTATTCGTGACGATATTCAAAATCTTTTAGTTTTGAAAACAGATCTGCAAGGCAAACAAAAAGATTCAATCGCACAGAAAGCAGATCTCATGACACTTCAAGACAATTTGAAAGATCAAAAAAGTTTAGTCTTAGATAATCAGAAACAACAAGATCAACTATTAAAAGATACAAAAAACCAAGAATCAACGTATCAACAAATTGTGGTAGATAAACAAAAAAAGAAGGCACAGTTTGAAAAAGAGTTGTTCGACTATGAAGCTCAGCTTCAATACATTTTAAATCCTTCAAGTCTTCCAACCTCAGGATCAAGTCCACTTGCATGGCCACTTGATTCAATTTACATCACTCAACTTTTTGGAAAAACAGAAGCATCAGGAAGATTGTATGTGTCAGGAACGCATAACGGTGTCGATTTTAAAGCGACACAAGGAACAGCAGTTAAAGCAATGGGCTCAGGAACTGTTCTTGGGGTAGGTGACACCGATGTTACTTGTCCTCGGGCATCATTTGGAAGATGGGTTTTTATTAAATATAACAACGGCCTTTCTTCAACATTCGGACACCTTTCAGTTATCAAAGCTCAAATAGGAGACAAAGTAAAAACAGGGGATATTGTTGGATACAGCGGAAACACCGGATATTCAACTGGTGCCCATCTTCACGTTTCTATCTATGCTTCAGACGGGGTAGAGGTACAAACACTTCCAAGTAAGGCATGTAATGGAAAGCTCTACACTATGCCAATAGCCGCACTTAACGCCTATCTTGACCCAATGTTGTATTTTCCTCCCTATAAGAAATAAGAATGGAATATCGGCAAGTATCAGAAGTAGAGCCTAATATGCTATTGTGTAGCAATGTGTGGAATCGCAGGAATACTAGGAAAAACCAATAAAGGCGAGCATTTAATTCACGAAATGGTGGATGCAATAACGCATCGTGGACCAGATGAGTTCGGATACTATACTGACAAAGATTTTTCAATGGGAATGAGGCGGCTAAGTATTATCGATCTTGGCGGAGGTCATCAACCAATTGAAAATGAAGATGGAAATCTAACCATTGTTTTCAACGGAGAAATTTATAACTATCGAGAGCTTCGAAAGACTCTTAAACAGAAAGGTCATCAGTTTACAACTCAAAGTGATACAGAGGTTGTTCTTCATCTATATGAAGAATATGGATCGAAAATGTTAACACTTCTTCGAGGAATGTTTACGTTTGCAATTTACAACAAAACAACCAAAGAAGTTTTTATCGCTAGAGATTACTTTGGTATCAAACCACTTTACTATTTAGTTGATAGAAACAATGTCGTAGCCTTCGCTTCAGAAATTAAAAGTTTACTACTTCATCCAGCTGCACGAAAAGAAGTAAATGAAGAAGCGATCTTTCAATATCTTTCATATCAATATAATCCTCTTCAAGAAACATTCTTCAAAAATATTTGGAAATTGCCCCCAGGACATTTTCTTCGAGTAAATATTGCTGAGCTTAAAGTGTGCGAACAACAGTATTGGGGCTATCAATTTCATCAAGAAAACATTTCTGAAAAAGTATTAGCAAAACAACTTCTTGAACACCTGCGAGAAAGCGTTCGTGCTCACATGATTGCCGATGTTCCTGTTGGAGCATTCCTAAGTGGAGGAATCGACAGTGCTGTCATTGTTTCATTAATGGCCAGAGAAACGGAGCAGAAAATTAATACCTTTACGGTAACCTTCGATTCAGTCAGCGAAGCAAATGAAGCTCGTGTCATCGCAAAAGCCTTAAAGACAAACCACCAAGAAATAAATGTTACTCGAGCTGATTTCATGAACGCGCTTCCTAACATGGTGTGGCATTTTGACGAACCTGTCGCAGACCCTTCTGCGGTTGGTCTTTATTTCTTAGCAAAAGAAGCTCGAAAGAAAGTAAAGGTTGTTCTTTCTGGCGAAGGATCAGATGAATTATTTGGTGGTTACAATATTTATCGAGAGCCACTTGCGCTTTCTGTTAGTAACTTTATTCCGAAGTTTTTACGAAAATTGATTATCAAACCTCTTGTTACTTCAAGTCTGAACTTCTACGGAAAGAACTATCTAAAACGTTTTTTAACACCTGTCGAAGAACGATATATTGGAAATGCTCGCGTCTTTCAACCAGATGAAGTCAAAAAGCTATGGAGAGGAAGAAACTATATTCAAGAGGCAGGTTCATTTGAAAAAACTCTTCCCAGTATGCAAGCGTACAAACAAGCTGAACGAAATGGAGCCCATTCAGATTCTGCCAAAATGCAATACATCGATATTAATTATTGGATGCCAGGAGACATTCTTCAAAAGGCTGACAAAATGACCATGGCTCATTCACTCGAACTACGAGTGCCGTTTCTCGATATAGATATTGCTCGAATTTCTTCACGAATTCCAGATTCACTCAAGTATAAGAATGGCATGACAAAGTATATTCTTCGTCGAGCAGTCAGGGGCATTATTCCTAAAGAGTCTTCAAACAGAAAGAAACTTGGCTTTCCAACAGCGCTTAAATTGTGGCTTCGAGAAGATCCAGTGATGCTCAAAACTATTCGTGATACAATTTCATCTAACAGACATTTAAAGAAATATATCGATCTTGCCTCAGTTATGGGAATGATTGAAGAACACAGTAAAACAAATGCTGATCATTCACGAAAAATATATTTACTGTACATCTTGTCGTTATGGTTTAATAAATTTTTAGATAAGTAATATTATGAAAAGAAATACACAACAAGGAGGTTTTATTCAACTATTAGTTTTTTTAGTAATTGTTATCTTACTTATTAAGTTTACTCCTGTTGGAAATTTCTTCACAAAAATTGTTCCTGTTGATGCATTAAACTATTTTGTAAACTTTGTTATTGGCATTTTGAAAACAGTCTTTGATTTATTTATTAAAGTTCTTGAATATTTAAAAAGTTTGATTAGTTAATGAAAATGTAATGAACTTTGACTTACCAACACCTGAAAGACACATATCTGAAACTGAGTGGGAATCTGTATTTGAAGAATGCTCAGTCATTCTTGAGAAGATTAAAGCTAAACCTGGGCCAGTAAGTTCAAGCTTTGAACACATCACAAACAATTGGCTCTCTACACTTAATTTTAAAGAATATTCAAAAGACATACCAGACATGAGAAGTCCAAAAATGTATGATGCTATTGTTAGTACAGTCAAAAAAGCAAAAAAATATCTAGCTCTTTTAGAAGAATTTCCCGATTTTGCCGCGAAAGAATTAAGTGAAGGAAGAGGATGCTTTCCAGAAATATACGACGAAACTCCTGATACAGAGCGACTTATTGATGGATACGAAGCGAGGTTGAGACAATAAAAATTCCTCAAAGAAACAATAGGGAAGTGAGTCCCCTACAAAATAACAAAAACTGTTTACGGTAATTTTGTTATAGATTTATTGAGTTAGAAGAACAGTAAAAAAGTATTTTGATAATTCTGCTACCAGAATCTCATAGTTTAAACATGAATGTAGTCTAGACTTAACAGACCACACAGAGATTATTAAATTTAATTACACATAGAAGGTATGGGCTATATAGTAATGTCGCAAAAGATATATTGTGCGACATAGATATGTAGACTAACCGCTCGAGGATACATACACCTGTTAAGGTTTCGTACAATCCCCGAGCGATTCTGACGATGGTGAAATTTTAAAATACCAGGTGATTGAAAGTTAACGTCGCTTGACGGTAACTGGGATAGCCAAACCGCCAGCTCGACTGTGAAGGTACACAGGGTACGGCACGAAACGTTTGATCGACGGAAGGATCGTGATTTCGTCACCTTGAAGAGTTACGACCTCTTGCAGGTTCAGATATTCTGTTACACGAGCAGTATGTGGTCCGAACCTTCGTGTCGCTCTCCTACCCAAGCGCCGTCTGATTTCGAAGTTGAACTGACCTTCAGATATCGTTTTGTTCGTTCCCCGAGGTTTTTGCTGACGCAGCACTTCGAGACATGCTCCAAAGACGATTCGAAGATCTTTTGGCAATCCTTTGCCATTTTGGTGATCATGTGATCTGTATTTATTATGCAACTAACAGTACTTGACGTAAAGTGTTATGTGTGTTGTTTCGTTTTATATGTACACTACGCTTCAGCAAAGATTTCAACATCCTTACTTCCCTCCTCCTCTTTTTTACTAACTCTAATAAAGAGTGCGAGTATTGCTCCAAGTACTAACAATGCCGCTGCGCATTCAAACACGATTGCATATGAGGAAATTTGAGCTTTAAGAATAATAAGTGCCACAAACTGTTTATAGTTATCGGTAGTTTTAACAACGAGCTGACTCACTTCACTAATTCGTTGCACGTTTCCTTCAATAGTGTTTGTAAGGAGTGTTGCAAATATTGCTACCCCAAAGGCTCCTGCAATATTTCTAACAAGAGCAAGCACCGACGATGCCATTCCAATTTCAGATATCGGAACTGCAGAAGCAATAGCTTGGGTTCGTTGTGCCATTCCAAGTCCAAGGAAAAAGGCCATGATACCGAGAGGGATCATGATGTCATATGCAGACGATCGAGCATCAAGAAATGAAAAGAGAAACATTCCAACTGCTGCCCCAAATGTACTTATTGCAATTACATATCGTGCTTGAATCTTTCCAATTAAACTACTGCCGAATGGAGCTGCAACGAGAAGACAAAATGCCATCGGAATAAATAGGTATCCCGCATGAGTGGCGTCGTATCCTAAAAATGTTTGTGCAAAAAGTGGAATAAGAAAGACTACTCCAATGAGGCCCATAAATGAAAGGAAATTATTAAGCAGCGTAAGTACAAATACTCGATTCTTGAAAAAGTTCAAATTAACCAT
This sequence comes from Minisyncoccia bacterium, assembly GCA_038230075.1. Classification (GTDB taxonomy): domain Bacteria; phylum Patescibacteriota; class Minisyncoccia; order Phycocordibacterales; family CALRBL01; genus JBBRNV01. The sequence continues at coordinate 126,161 of JBBRNV010000001.1, forward strand.
TGGCTCTGGAGCTTTTATTTCTGTAAAGTAGAAATATACAGAACTAACAACCAGCACTACATATGAAATAAGACTCTTTACTGATACCCATCCCCAATCTGTTCCCTTGTCGAGCACGAGCACCATTGCAGAGAGAGCGATGCCTAGCGAAATTGCACCCGCCCAATCAAAATACATACTCTTCTTTTCAGAAACAGACTCCTTAATGTATCGAAGTGCCATGACCAATCCAATAACTCCTATGGGAAGATTAACGAGAAAAACTGATCTCCATCCAAATGAATCAATAAGTGGTCCTCCTAAAAGCGGACCGAACACAGAAGCAGCTGCAAATGATGATGACCAAATTCCAAGTGCGCGGGCTCGTTCTTTTCCTTCACCAAAAGTAACTGCCAAAATTGCCATAGCTGTTGGATAATCGGCAGAACCAGCAATAGCTTGAATCACTCGAAACACAATCATTGATGAAAGATTCCAGGCAAAACCTGCAAGTACTGATCCAACAATAAAGAGTGTGAATCCCCAGATATATACTTTCTTTCTCCCCCATGTGTCCCCTAACTTTCCCCAAATAGGAACAAAAATAGCATTTGCAAGAATATATGCTGTTGCAATCCAACCACCAGAAGTAACTGAGATTCCAAAATCGGAAACAATTTTAGGAAGTGCTAAATTAACAATAGTTTGATCAAGTCTTCCAAGAAAAGTTCCAACAATAACAGTAATTAAAATAAGCCACTTTGTTCGTTGTGATGGCATTGTTTTTTACTTTTTATAAATAACAATCTTTGCTGACATTCCCTGCTTTAATTCAGGATATGCGTTTTGATCGTATCCAATTTTGATATCAAATTGCTTAACTTCTCGTTTATCAGAAATATTAAATACGACATCATTTTGATGAGTTGCTTCACTGATTGAATATACTGTTCCGTCAAATTTCTTTCCAGGAAATGCATCGACGGTAAATGATGCGTCTTGTCCAACATGAATTTGATCGAGTCCTTTATCTTCATCTAAATGCCCTACGATTCGAAGTTTTGATGGATCAATCATTTGAACCACTGTTTGAGAAGGAGCGAAAATTTCACCGATAGTATTTTGAACACTGATAACGATTCCACCTGTTTGAGTTTTAATGAGTGCATCCCCTACCCGAGCAACTGGCTGAAACGGAAGAACAGTATCACCTTCAGATACATATAATTCTTTCAAAACTCCAGGGTTTGCAGGCGCCAAGTTAATAACTGGCGCAGATACTTCTGACTTATCAATTGAAATTCGAGTTTGAACAACCAACACATAGTAGAGACCAACCGCGAGAGCTAGTAAACCCAAAACCACACCCCCAATTATGAGAATGTTGCTTCGAGACCCGTCTCCTGCTTCTTTTTTATGTTCTTGCTCTGTTTTATGTGTTGTTTCTTGTGCCATATAAGTGAATACTGTTGATGGTTGACTTGTTAACTATCATACTAAATTACTCGAAATAAGGCAAATGTATTCATATAAATGAAGAGACCGAGGAGCGACAGGTGCGCGCCTCGGTCTCGAAAGACTGAAGAAAAAAACTGGGGGTAAAAAAGAACTGGTGGTGAGGTGATGCTAGGCGGCCACAAAGCCCTTGCTGGGGACGCACCTGATCTGCTTCAGCGTCTCGAGGGCAATGAGCGCCTTCTGGACCCACGAATCGCGAACCCGTCCGAAAACGGCCTTCAACGTCTCGATAATCCGAGTGCGTCCGATGGGGTGACTGAACGACTTGATGCACGCCAGGACTTTCGCCTTAATGTGCATGTGAAGCTCGTTGGGAGCAGTCTCCAGATGGGAGTGCTTCTTGGCGAGCTTACGGAGATTCGCTTCCGGCACCACATCAGTGGCGAGGTGTCCGGAGGAGTGGTTACCAACAGAGGGCTTTGAAGCCATGGATGCTTAATTTTACTAGGTGGGAACAAGAACCTTCGCGCAATGGCGCTTAAGTTCGGTGATGGAATCAAACTGACTTCCAAGGTAAAATGATACCTTACCTTTTAAAAAGGTCAAGGTGTGAATAGTATTTAATGTATATTTTAAGCCAAATCAATTAACACGATTTCTGATTTTGTAAATGTTCGAATTGGTGGTCCCCAGGTTCCTGCACCACTAGAAGTAATTACCTGTAAATCCCCCACTGGCTTTATGCCATAGTCATATCCTTTGAATACTTTTCTTGTGAGGTATCTAAATGGCCACACCTGACCTTGGTGAGTGTGTCCTGACATTTGAATTCCATTTCCAATTTGCTTAGACAAATCAATATTATCAGGAACATGTTTTAAATATAAAACAGGAGCTGCAAAAGGAATTTCTTCATCTTCTTTAAGAGTCACAATATCGTCTGCCAATTTTTCTATTTCTTCTGCAAATAAATTTCGAGTTTCAGTAGTTTTATAACTTGAGCCTGCAATCACTAATCCATCAACCACAACTGCATTGTCTTCGAGTACTTTAATGCCTGCATTATCAAGCGCTTTAACATACAACTGATCATCTCCAAAACTTTCATGGTTCCCTGTGATGGCATATATACCAAATGGTGCATTAATTTTGGCGAACTCTAATGCTAATTCGTCAACACTCACTTTCATTCCGTCGTAAAAATCGCCCCCATGAAGCACAATATCGGGCGAGAGGCCTTGAATAATACCAACAAGTTTCTTTGCAGTTCCCAACCTTCTCACTTGCCCGAAATGGGTGTCTGAGATAAAAACAACCTTTCTCCCCTTCCACTGTTCAGGAAGGTTTGGAAGCGATACTGAATACCTTGTTACCACCACTTTATTAGCGTTTAAAATGCCGTACACTGTAAGCGCAACAGGGATAATGAGAAGTAGTGCAAAAACAACTGGATCGATTGTTATAAACGAAGATACGAGGCCTAAAATAATTGAAAAACCGAATAGATAGAAAAAGAGTCCCATCCATCCTACCGATATTTTATAGAATATTCGAGAAAATGTATTATCTTTATATCGAGTCAAAACGGTTGAGATCAAGAAAATAAAACTCAAAACAAAGAATTTAACCATGCCATAAGTTGCCCATACTCCTGTAAGACCAAGCCCTTGAACGATCACTTTTCCTGTAAGCCAATGAGTGCTAAGTAAAATAACTTGTACTAACACAATAAAAAAAATGAAAAAGGTAGGCATTACGGCGATTGTAACATAAAACAAAAAGCCTCTCACACGAGAGGCTTTTTGTTTGGTTTTTTATTTCTTATATTAACTATTACTTACACTTGATGTCTTATCGATACTCGCAGTAAATGAAGGAGCTTTTTGCTCTTTCTTAGTTTGTGAGTGATCCCAACATGGAGCTGATGCACTCCAAGGAGCTACACCTTGCTGATCATATAGATACTGAGCGTATTGCAAGTTTCCTTTGAGAGTATAGATATCATATCCCATACTCTTAGCGGTTTTAGCGTGATATCTTTCGTTGATCTGCATTACTCCAACATCTCTAGGGTTTACGATTCCTCGTATGATTGAGCCTGTTGTAGTGAATTGTCGAAATTCAGATTCACATCGAGCAACTTCTGCCAAAATAGGAGTATCTTCGAAAAAGTCTCGAACAAACTCTTCGACTGACTTTTTAAAGGTTATCTGACCATTTGGAAATGTTGCTGTGGTGCTTGCATTTATCACTGCAGAAGTAAAAATCGCTGTTTTTATCTTGTTCTGTTTGTCGTCGTTTGAACTAGTAAAGGCTGAAACGTTCAAGATAGGACTTGAAAGATTGTTAGCCAATATTTTAGTTGATGAACCGTCTACTGAAACCGCATAGACCTCTGGTACGCCGCTCACAAGCGAGCTTAGCATAACAATAGCCAATAGATATTTAGAAAACTTGATTCGTAAAATAAGCCTAGATTTAGCTGATAATGCACATGTCGTTACTCAATCGTGTTGTGTGCTTCATCTCGTCTTACAGAAGTTCCGGGAACCGAAGTTCGAGGAGCGAGAAATAAAAAACCAGAGCTGTTCTGGTATGTCCAGATAATAGCAGTTTTCAGTCAAAAAGTCAATCATGAGACACGGGAAAACGACCATACGACTACGTCAAAAATGGCTCTATATATGAATATTTACTTCATTCCAAGCTTTACAATTTTATCAAAGTGTGACCTAATAACTGGCATCACTGAGAGTCTCATTCCCCGCTTCGCAACGAGCATGTTTTTGAGGTCAGAATCAAACTTAATGTGGGTCAAAAGTACTGGTTTTTTGAAGGAATATTTGTATGAAATGTCTGCCCCAAACCAAATTGGCTTATCTTTCGTAGCCTTTGGGTCAAAATGTTCATCTTTCTTATCGAGACCTGTTAAGTCAGGGTGTGCAGCACCAACGACTTCAGCAACTCCAACAATTCCTGTCTCCTCTCCCCCATTTGAATGATAGAAAAGAATAAGATCGCCGACTTTCATGTCATTAGTCATGTAATTTCGGGCTTGATAGTTTCGAATGCCTGTCCATTGAGTAACCTTAGCCTTCTTTAAGTCGTCGATGGAATAACAAGCCCCTTCAGATTTGAGTAACCAATAGTTCATCTCGTTAGTATATCAAATACAACTCGATTTGACTGAAATCAAATAATGTTGCAATATCTGTGAAAGGTAGTTCATTTAAAAGGCTTTGGTTTAGGGATAGATTTTTGAAACCAATATTGGTGCTGAAAATCTGTCTCTCAACCATCAACCCGAATCGCAGTTATGCAAACCACTACTCAACCCCACAAAGCCGTTGCTTCGCTCGAAGGCTTCGTTGTTTTTATGATCTTCATCACAACCTTTAGTGCCGGCATTGGCATGACAGGATTCATTCAAGCTCCCGTTCTCTTCATCGGTGTCGCCATGTTGGCCACACTGAATCGAAAGGTTACGTTGGTTTTCCTGGTCATCGTCGCCATTGTTAGTAGCCAAGGTTGTCTTGTCTGGCTTCATCATCACTACCGAAACTCCGACTTTTTCGTGATGCATTTTGCCTCGATGATCGCAACCGTCACCGCGTGCGCATCGGGTTACAACATCGCACCCCACATCGGTTGGATCCGAAGGTTTATCGCACACATTAAAAGCGAAGACAGGAGGGTCTGACCACCTCAAATTGTCACGAGTCAAAACAACAAAATCCTCCGCCTAGCACCCGGAGGATTTGCAGTTTTCAGTGTAGGAAAATAAAAATACCTTGTTTGGAACGATTCCGCAGACCCTGTTCAAATTTATGGGTCGAGGACTTAGTAACAAAACAAGGTATTTTTATTTTCTATCTAGACAATGTGAACGATTTTTCGAACAGTTGTTGAACCGTCAAAATTTCCTTTTCGCTTCTTTCCAAATTCAACTTTTCCGTCTTTGAGAGCAAAGAGTGTGTGATCTCGTCCTACTCCAACATTCTTTCCAGCCATGATTTTTGTTCCTCGTTGTCGCACAATAATAGAGCCCGTCTTAGCGATTTCTCCATCATACAATTTAACACCAAGAAACTTTGGTTTTGAGTCTGTTAGGTTTTTAGCTGTTCCTCCTGCTTTTTTACTTGCCATAGTGTGAGTATAGTAATAGATTAGGCCCTTTTATGCAAGCTTACGCTGCGGCCTGAACTATAAGTTTAAATGTTGCTGTTTTATCTTGAACTTTGACTTCCATATCAAATTCTCCAACTTCTTTGATAGGCTTTGGCATAACAAGGTAGTCTGCCAATACATCGACATGTGTCTGTTCTTTGATCGCAGGAATAATTTCTTCTTTGTGAATACCGGCAAAAAGATGACCTTTTTCATTGGCTGAATGAGTAACGGTAACAGTAACTCCTTCAATGCTTTTGAGGTTCTTAATAAGAAGGTCTTCGTGAATTGACCGATCTGCATCGTGCACAGCCTTCATTTTATCGAGTCGGGCCATTGCCTTATCTGATGCCATTTCTGCTAATTTTTTAGGAAAGAGAAAGTTCAAAGCATGGCCATCTGCCACGTCTTTTACTTCAAATCGCTTGCCAACTGCTGGAACGTCTTTTAACAAAATTACTTTCATAGGTTAGTTAGTATATCGATTTTTAGCCATTTGTCTACCAATCTTATTTACCTGTTTTTACGAACTCAACTGCTCGGTCTAATTGTGGATCTTTAGCGTTAGTAAAGTCGTCTCGGGTCAAATCAACGTTAATATCAGGGCTTAGTCCTCCATCTGAGATAGAAACGCCATTTGGAGTCAACCATCGGGCTACAGTGACCTTGAGCATAGTGTCAGAAGTGATAGGAACAAGCTCTTGAACAGATCCTTTTCCAAATGATCGAGTTCCAATTAATTTCGCCTTTCCGTATTCACTAAGTGCACCAGCTAAGATTTCTGAAGCAGATGCTGAACCTCCGTTGATAAGAATAGCAAACTTCAAATCGTCGGTGAAAATGTCATACCCCTTACTTCGTGAATCTTTTTCATCACTTCCCTTACTTGAAACTTCTCGAACTACCACTTTTCCATTTGGAAGGAACCATGAGGCAATATCAACTGCAGCATCTAGGTATCCTCCTGGATTTCCTCGAAGATCGAGAACAAGTTTATTTGAATTTGAATTTACAAATTCTCGAAGTGCATTTCTAAACAAGTTTGGAGACTCTGCGGTGAAGCTATAGAGGCGAATGACGAATACTCCATCTGATCGAAGTTTGTAATCGATTGTTGGAATACTAATAGTATCTCGAACAACCTTAATCACACGTGGCTCTTTTTCATCTCCTCGAACAATACTAAAAACGACTTCTGTTCCTTTTGGACCCCGAATCAAATTAACCGCTTGATCTACTGAAAGACCTGCGGCCAGAGTGTCATTAATTTTGTATAACTTATCACCAGTTGTTAAGCCGGCTTTATCTGCAGGAGTACCAGGAAGCGCCGTCACCACAGTCAGAATGCCATCTTTAATACCCATTTCCATTCCCACCCCTTCAAAGTTGCCACTTATTTCACTTTTGAAAATTTTTGATTCTTCAGGACTAAAGAAAACAGTGTACGGATCACCAAGAGAAGCAACCATTCCTTTAATGGCACCGAGTAATCGTTCTTTGGGTGTGTCTGATGTGAGTGGAGAACTTGTTGATGTTGATGAGGCATGATGAGTTGCTACATATTTTTTATCAATCAAAGCCCATGTTTGCCAAAAAGGAGAAAAATCAACAGTGTCTGACTGACCAACATCTTTCGAAACAACCGATGTTACGTCGAGGGCTGGATCGTGATGTGAATGTCCGATGTATACACCAACTCCGAACGCTCCAGCGACTAAGAGAATTGCACAAAGTGGAAAAATAATTTTTGAAACGAACGAGCCAGAAGAATTCATATCGTTGAGTATCTCAAATTGAGATGACGAGGTCAATCGATTGCGATATAATAGTTTGCACATGGTTAAAAAACATCAGTACAAAGATTTGGTTTGGTATGATCTTGAAAAACCAACACATGACGAAGTTCGAGAACTGATGGAAGCTTTTAATATTGATCCTCTCGCTGCAGAAGAGTTGCTCACAAAAACTGTGAAGCCAAAAGTAGACATGACTGAAGATCATATTTATATGGTGCTTCACTTCCCCATGATTCATCAAAACATGCATCGTGGCCTACAATCTGAAATAAGCCAAGAAATAGACTTTATTATTGGTGAAAAATTTCTTATCACTGCCCACTATGACCACATCGATGCCCTCGATAATTTCTCTCATATATTTGAAACAGAAGGAAGATTAGCAAAACATCGATTTGGAAATCACGCTGGATATATCTTCTTTTATATTTTACGCGACCTCTATCGATCAATGGTGCATGAACTTGAATCAATTCGTGAATCACTTCGAAGTATTGAAAATAAAATTTTTCATGATGAAGAAAAAAAGATGGTGTACAGTTTGTCACGAATCAATCGAGATCTTTTAACTTTCAAAGAAGCGACCAATCTACACAAAAGTGTTTTGGAATCATTTGAAATTGCCTCAAAGAAATTATTTGGCGACGATTTCGCTCCTCAAATGCAAAGTATTATGAATGAATACTATCGAAATCATGCAGCAATTCAAGAAAGTAAAGAATTTCTAGACGAACTTCGAAAAACAAATGACTCACTTCTCGCAGCAAGACAGAACGAAACAATCAAAATCTCAAATATTTTAGCAACCATTTTCCTTCCCCCCTCTTTTATTTTGTGGCTTTTTTCAATTCGATCACCTATCCCCTTCCTTGAGCATGAATATTCATTCTGGATTGTAGCCGCATGTCTTTTTGTCTTAGGGTGTTGTATCTTTGTATTCTACAAATTCAAACGCTGGCTTTAATACTAAATAAGAGAATAATAGAGACATCATATGAAAGATATCCCCATCAAGCTTCACAACACCTTAACTGGAACAACTGACACCTTTTCTTCTCTCACCGACCATCGTGTTGGTATGTATCATTGTGGTCCGACGGTATATCACTATGCACACATTGGAAACCTTCGTTCATATATATTAGCCGACACACTTAGACGAATGTTTGAAGTTAACGGATATTCAGTAAATCAAGTTATCAACCTCACCGATGTTGGACACCTCACCGGCGACAACTTAGGTGATGCTAATAGCGGTGAAGATCGAGTTGAAAAAGAAGCAAAGAAAGAAGGAAAAACTGCACAAGAAATTACCTCATTTTATATTGATGCTTTTTTCAAAGACTTACAAGCACTCAATATTGAAACTGAAGGAACACATTTTCCAAAACCAACTGATCATATTCCTGAGCAAATTAAAATGATTCAAGAACTTGAAGCAAAAGATGCTGTATACAGAATTTCAGACGGTATGTATTTTGATACATCAAAATATCCTCACTATGGAAAACTAGGTAATATCAATATCGAAGGACAAAAAGAAGGGGCACGTGTTGAAAGTACAGGAGAAAAACGAAATCCTTCAGACTTTGCGTTGTGGAAATTCTCTCCCGAAAATGAAAAACGGCAACAAGAGTGGGAATCTCCATGGGGAATTGGTTTTCCTGGTTGGCACATTGAGTGCTCTGCCATGAGTATGAAATATCTTGGCGAAACATTTGATGTTCACACTGGTGGTATCGATCATATTCCCGTACATCACAACAATGAAATTGCTCAATCTGAACTCGTGACAGGAAAACCTTTTGCCAACTACTGGCTACACAATGCCTTCGTTAATGTTAATGGAGGAAAGATTGGAAAATCTCTTGGTACCAGCGTGCTTCTTCAAGAAATTATTGAGAAGGGCTACTCTCCTCTTGATTATCGATATCTTCTTTTGCTTGCTCGATATAGTCAGCAAGTAAATTTTACCTATGAAATTTTAGATGCCGCTCGTGCAGCGAGAGAACGATTAGTAAAACATGCAAGTATGATTATTAATAAAGTCGACAATTCAAAATTAGAGTATGTTGAAAAATTTGTTGAGATCATTAATAACGACCTTGATACTCCTCAATTGATTGCCGAACTCTGGAATTCTCTCAAAAACGAATCAATTTCTGATGAAGAAAAACTAAATTACATTTATACCGTTGATAAACTTACAGGACTTACCTTACTTACATCTGCAAAAGAATTGGCTCAAAAAGTGGTATCTCACATTCCTGAAAATATTATGTCGCTTATTCAACAACGCCTCGCTGCTCGTGAACAAAAAGCTTGGACAACATCAGACAAATTACGAGACCAAATCAATTCATTAGGTTACGATATCAAAGATATCCCAGACTCTCCTTTTTACATTCTCGAATCAACACAATAAAACACACATAGTACAGATGGAGCGATTCCGCACGCCTTCTATTAGATTTTCTAGACCGAAGACTTAGTGACACTGTGTACTATATGTGTTTTGTTATGTTGATAACTCAGTGGACAACCTGTTCAAAACTCTTCTCATTCTTACTTTGTCCCCCTCCTTCGCTTCGTGTTACAATCACCTCAACATGCAGCCTGATATCCAAACTCAAAACTTCCCTAAAAACAGAACTGCTACTTTAAATATGACAGGTGTTCGTCTTCCCCCTCAAAATCTCGACTCTGAAAAAGCTTTTCTTGGTTCTATTATGCTTCGACCAGAATCAATTCATGAAGTAATGGATGTGATTAGTTACGAAACATTCTATTCTGATCGACATCGAATCATTTATACAGCTATGCTCGATTTGTTTAATAAAGGCGAACCAATCGACTTTGTTTCCCTTTCTGCAAAACTTCGAGAAAAAGGATTATTCGAACAATCAGGTGGAGCAAGTTACTTAACTGAACTTGTTCACATTGTTCCCTCATCAGCAAACATCAAACACTATGCAGGCACCATCGACAAAAAGCATCGAATGCGAAAGTTGATTGAAGCTGCAGAACATATTGAAAGAATTGGATACGACGAAAGCGGTGAGATTGAAGAATTACTCGACGAAGCAGAAAAAAAGATTTTCTCTGTTACAAACTATCAAGGAACTCACAAATTTATTCACCTCAAAGACACACTCGGAGAAGCACTCGAAAGACTCGATACGCTTCATAAAAACCAAGATCAAGTACGAGGTGTACGAACAGGATTCAAAGATCTTGATAGTAAACTCTCTGGATTTCAAAAATCAGACCTTGTTATTCTTGCTGCTCGACCTTCTATGGGAAAAACATCTCTCGCCCTCGATCTCGCTCGAAATGCAGCTGTGCAACACAATCATCCTGTAGCAATCTTCTCTCTTGAAATGAGTTCTCAGCAATTGGTTGATCGTATGCTTGCGGCTCAAGGAAACGTTGACTCATGGAAAATTCGAACAGGACACGGCACAACTGAAGACGATTTCATGCGACTTCGAGATGCAAGTGACAAACTTTCAAAAGCTCCTATATTCATTGATGACCAACCTGGAAATAATATTGTAAAAATGAGAGCAGTTTGCAGACGACTGAAAGCTGAACACGGGCTCGATATGATTATCGTCGATTATTTGCAGCTCATGAATCCAGTTTCTAATAGATTTGCTGACAGTATGGTGAATCAAGTAACAGAAATTTCTAAATCACTAAAACAACTCGCCCGAGAAATGGACGTGCCTGTTATTGCACTTTCTCAGTTAAACCGAGCAGTTGAAGCTCGAGGTGGAGAACCTCGACTATCTGACCTTCGAGATTCAGGTTCTATTGAACAAGATGCTGACGTTGTTATGTTTATTCACCGAGAAGATAAATACAATAAAGAATCTGATAAACCAGGTATTGCAAGAATCATGATTGAAAAACATCGAAATGGTCCGACAGGTGCTGTTGAGCTCTACTTCAACGAAAAGAAAACCTCATTTCAAAATATTGATAAGAGTGAATTTAATATGGGAAGTGCTGGAGCCTTCGGTTCGTTTTAGACATATTCATAAATTTAAATGGATCCAATCACCCGACTCTCAGAAATATTTCGACACTTTCCAGGAATTGGTCCGCGGCAAGCAAAACGTTTCGTCTACTATCTTCTAACACGTGACAAAAAAGTATTAAAAGAATTATCTGACCATCTTCTTGAACTACGAGACATTGTTCGAATGTGTGAAGATTGCTATCGATTTTTTGAATTCAAACCACACACATCTGCAACATCAGATGCCAAATGCTCAATTTGTCGAAACACTCATCGTGATCGAACACTTATTATGATTGTGGCTAAAGATCAAGATTTAGAAACTATTGAAAAAAGTAAAACATTTCATGGGGTGTACTTTGTACTTGGTGGAACGATTCCCTTATTAGATAAAGCGCCTGAACAAGCAGTTCGATTACGTGAATTTCGAAAACGAATTGAAAAAGGAATCAAAGAAGACAATTTGGCTGAAGTAATTATTGCTCAAAACATGAATACTGAAGGAGAATATACTTCAAGTTTTATTCAAGGAGAATTGGAAGAAATGAAACAGAAACATCCTTTTATTATTTCCCTTCTTGGCCGAGGTCTTTCAACAGGCACCGAACTTGAATATTCTGACTCTGAAACACTTAAATTTGCACTAGGTTCAAGAATTAAGCGATAAGATAAAGTCTCACTAAAATAACAAAAGACCTTTCTTCAACGTCCTCGGCCTTACAGCCTGCGAATGCTTCAGAAAGGTCTTTTGTTATTTTAGCTATGCTAACTTTTCAATCTGAACTTGAAAGAATGGCTGTCGGTGTCCGTTTTTCTTGAAGTATCTACTCTTCTGTTTGTATTTGATGATAGTAACTTTTGCATGTCGTCCGATCTTCACAAGCTTTGAAGTAACCTTTGTTCCAGTAAATGGAGCTCCAACAGTTGTTGTTGTTCCAGTGTTTGAAAGAAGTACATTATCGAATGAGATAGTATCTCCTTCTTTGTATTCTCCAAGCATCTTTTCAATCTTTAAAAGATCACCAACATGAACTACATATTGCTTTCCACCTGTCATGATAATAGCGAAATCTGTAGCATTTTCTGCCTTTTCTGCTTTTTTATAATGTTTGATCAAAGATTTAGAAGTTGTTGATGCCGTTGTTTCTGTAGAAACTGTTGCAACATCTGCCTTTTTAGCCTTTGGAGCTGCTTTTTTCTTAGTTATTTCTTTTGCCATAAGTTCAAGCATCATAACCTAAAAGGTTAATTGGCGCAATATATACCCTTCCTTTATAAAAACTGACAACCGCCCGACCCTCAACGAAGAGAGTGGGCGGTCAAAGATCGGCTTATCGCCGGTCTGGGTGAATGGGGAGACGTCTTACGCGCCAATTATAGCGGTGGGAACGAACGTCCATAGCGTGACAACTTGGACACTCTGACCTAACTGTTGCCATTTGTTTTCCACAACCGTCGTCCGGTTCGTAAAACAATTCAATCACCTTCTCCTTCTTAAGAAGACTGCTGCATTTCAAACACTTCGGAAGTGAGAGGAAGTGAAGCAGAAGCCAAAGTGCCGAGCCAGCCAAAAGAATAAGGCTTACCCAACTTAGAAACATGAGGAATTGCATTGTATTAGAAACCGAGGTGTTCTGTTTCGCGATCGAGACAGCAAAGATTTCGAGCATTGGAAAAAGGGGTTGAGGTGAACCAATTTAAAAAACAGCTTTCAATACTATACAATAAGTTCAAGCTTTGTACAGAAAAACTCTATTACTCCCCTCCCTCAATTAATGGTTTTTCAATCGTATTAATTTCAAGTTCAACCGTTGAACCAGTGATGCGTGTAATATCTTTATTTATTTTCTTAAATTCTTTGTTGGTCGCATTGAAATGATTAACCACCGTTCCAAGTGCTCCACCAAGTTTTGTATGATATTCCTCATAGCTTCGAAGATGTCGTGCAAGCTCTTCAACATTTTCTCGGATTTCTTTTGCTGATTCTTCAACCTGAAGCGCTTTCAATCCTTGAAGAACAGTTTGAAGATATGCCAAAAACGATGTTGGAGAAACAATAATCACTCTTTTATCTTTAAAGGCATATTCAATTAAATCTCTCGTATTCATTTTTACCGCACCCACCTCTGATACGAGAAGATCATAATAAAGTGCTTCGTGTGGAATAAACATGAAAGCGAAATCCATTGTTCCCTCACTTGGTTTTACATACTTAGCAGTTTCATCAATTCTATTTTTTAGATCTGCTTTAAATGCTCGTTCAAGTCGTTCTTGTTCTGATGGATCATGCGCACCAAGCAAACGATTATAGTTTTCAAGAGAAAATTTTGAGTCGATAGGAATAATTTTTTCTTTAATAAACACCACCGCATCAACTATTGTTCCGTCTTTAAATGTGTACTGCATTTGATAGCTTCCTGTTGGTAATACATTTTTAAGAAGTGTTTCTAAATAGTATTCACCTAAAATTCCTCGCTGTTTTGGATTCTTTAGAATGTCTTGAAGTGACTGCAACTGATCAGCGAAAGAAACAACTTGTTTATTAGTCTCGTCGAGGCGTGTTAATTTTTCAGTGATATCTCGAACAATTTTTACTGTCTCACCCGCTTGAAATCGCATTGATTCCTGCATATCTTTCGCTGATGTTCCAATCTTGTGATCAACAGTTCGTGAGAGTTCATTCATTTGAGCAAGAATCAGTTCGAGTCCTTTGTCGTTTCCATTCATTTTTTCGAGATCATTGCGTGTTCCAATCTTTTTACTCATGAACCACAAGATTCCACCAACAATAAGAACTTGCAGAATGATAACCACTGCAACAATGAGAATGAAAGATGAATTCATGTGGTCAGTATATCAAAAAGTGAAGGTATGCTAAAATTCACTTATGAATCAAGACACCGTACAACAATCAATTAAAAATCAGATTAAAGATGCAATGCTCGCAAAAGACGCACTTCGACTAAGTGTGCTTCGCGGACTCGCATCAATGTTCACAAACGAACTCGTTGCAAAAGGATTAAAGCCTCAAGAAGTATTGAAAGACGAAGATGCTCTTGCTGTTATTAGACGAGCTATTAAACAACGAAAAGACTCTATCGAACAGTTTGAGAAAGGAGGACGAGCAGATTTAGCCGCAGACGAAAAAGCGGAATTAGCAATTCTTGAAACATTTGTTCCTGCTCAAATGAGCAAAGAAGATGTAGAAAAGGTTGTTGCCGCTAAAAAGGCTGAAATGGGAGCTGACGGTGCTGATAAGACCAAAATGGGCCTATTAATGCGTGCTGTGATGACAGAACTCAAAGGAAAGGCTGATGGAATGGTGGTTAAAGAGGTAGTTGACTCTTCTTTCAATTAGTGGGATAATTGAGGCCAGATAGCAGCACTTTGTTATTCCCCTTCTACATTTGCTCACCAACAAACTCCAAACAAAATGCCCGAACAGAACACCCTTGAAGGAGCCTTGGCCCGCCTTCGTTCCACAATGAAAGACGTTGGCGAAGTGCGAGCAACAGCTCAACAACTTCAGACAAGAAAGCACACTTTCGTCTCAGGGGCGTGGAAAAACGCCACCCGAATCGAAAGATCGCAACCACGCGACTCTCTCGATTATCTCATCGAAAAAGACGGTTGGTGAAAACCAACCGAAACCAAGGAGCCCGACCTCGCGTCGGGCCTTTCCTTTTTATATAAAACTATTTCAACAAACTTTTAAGAACTGGATACACTCGATCGGCAATCTTTGCATATCCAATATCATTAGGATGCACTGCGTCAGACATATATTCTGAATGAGTCACCAAACCATCAAGCACATTTGAAACATACCCAACTCCCTTTCGCTTCGCTAAGTCTTTAAATAATGATTCAAACTGGTCTGAGAAAATTCCTCCTTGAACACCGAGAAGTAACACAATAGAACCTGACTCTTGAAGCTTAGTCACGATAGTTTCTAAATTTTTAAATGTTTGTTCTTTAGGAACTTTCTTTAAATAATCATTTCCTCCAAGAAGCACGATCACTATTTGTGGCTTCATTTCAATCACCGCATCAATTCGCGCAAGACCGTCTGCTGTTGTGTTTCCAGATACTCCAAGATTAACAATTGGTTGTGCTATCTTTTTTGAGAGATCACTAACTAAATCGTTTCCATTTGTTGCGCCAATTCCTTCAATTAAGCTATCACCGCGAAGTCTGTCGACTTGATGTCGAAAGAAGTCACCGTAAGACTGATCAACGCCTACTGAGAAGAAGTGGATCGGTTGGTTAACCCAAAGGGCGGTGCGCATACGCACCGCCCTTTGTTTGTTATTATTTTTTTATTGAATGATTACTTCAAACTATCGATGTGAAAAGTGACTACATAATCTTCTTGATTCAATTTTATTGTTGAATATTTTGTAGGAGAAACATCACTGATTCCTATCTTGTATCTACTGAATGAATATGTTGGTTGGTTTGAAATCAAGTCAAATGTTCTTGTTACCGTGCTATCTGTTAATGTGACATTTACCGTAACTGAGCCTGCTTGAATACACTGAACATCAACAGCACAACGACTGTCACTTACAATTCCATTTAGTTTTATTCTGACATCCGAATTTTCTACCGTTGTTGCAGCTCCAACTTTTAATGAAATATTTGCTGAGACGTATCCTGTACTTGTTGCAACAGGAGTTGTTCCTTCTCGAACAACAAATGAAAGAATAGTTGGAATTCCCTGCGAATCAATTGTGTAAGTGAAATCAGCTACATACGCATTGTGGCCATCTTCGTATGAGACAGCACCGACTCCTTTATGTGATTCAATGTGGGTAACATAGAATGTTCCACCAAGTGTTGGAGACTTTGGAGAAAGATTTGAAATATTCGTTGTGATATATGTTTCGATAGTTTGGCTTTCAACTGGAATTTGTACTTGAGCTCCTGTTGAGGTTGAAGTTTGATTTCCGACAATTCCCGTACTTATCAAACTATTACTTGCGATATAGGCATAGACAAAAAGCCCGACGATAATAACGGTAATAATTGAAAGAGTGAGTGTAATGTTTTTAGTCATGTTTATGCAGTAAATATAATAAGGTCTACCTAGTTAAGACGGTTGAATACGTGAAGCATGACAATGTCTGCGACCCTACAGGGAGTCGAACCCTGCTTTAAGCCTTGAGAAGGCTTCGTCCTAACCGATAGACGATAGGGCCATTACTGGCAGAGTAACTTTATACCATTAAAAGCCCTGTAGCAAAGCCAAGGTGTTTACGAAATAAAATAAGAGTATACTTATAAAAGCTTTCTGTTCCCTATGTATGAAGCGAAGAACTCATAGAGCTTCTCGAGTTTTACAGAGTCAACTTGAAACACAACTTGGTCATCCGTTTGTTGTGTATCATAAGAAGCTTGTTTACGAATTGGGATTCACCCTTTACGCAATTAGACTTCAGACTCGTTTTAACTTACGACGAAGCGCATTGTTAATTAGATACCATCAACCAATGGATGAAGAAACGCGAGAAATTGCTCGGCGTCAATATGGCGAGACGTGTGTCATCGGCCACTATTTGTGGCAATTGTATCTAGGCGATTCAACGCCGCCTTAATATCACCCTCAATCGAAGACGTAGAGGCGCGTACAAAAACGCGCCTTTTACAATAACGAACTACCGATCAGGTGGAATTTGATAATAGTTAATCAAAAACTTGGTGAGATCAACGAATGCAGGACCGAGTGATTCTGATGAGTACTGCGCTCCCTTAGGATCAGTAACGTACAGGAGCACTAAAAACTTTGAATCGAATGCGGGAAGGTATCCGAAGAAGGTGTGGAGATACTTATCTTCGTAATACCCTTTTCCATTAGGAAGTGCAATTTGAGCTGTTCCTGTTTTTTCTGCAATAGTGTATCGATCATTTTTTGACTTTCCATTTTGAAAATATTGATCGAAGTCAGTCACAAGCATTCGTGTAATATCTTCTGAGGTTTGCTGTTTAATAACCTGTTCACCAATTGGATACTGAATGTCTTTGGTATATCCAAGCGAATATCTGATTGATTTAGCAATGTGAGGTGTCACTAAGTATCCACCATTTGCAAGTGCTGCGACGGCTCGTGCAGCAGCAACAGGAGTGAAAGCAATTCCCTGTCCGAATGATGCAGTAGCATATTCAATTTCTCGCGGACTATTTAAGTTATCAATCAACCCCCTCGCTTCATTCGGCAAATCGATGCCGGTTTTTTCACCCAAACCAAACGCTTTAAAATATTTCGCAAGATTTTCTTTTCCAATTGCGCGTTCAATATATACGAAACCAGTGTTTAAAGACTGTCCAAGCGCTTGTTGCAATGTAATGGTTCCTCTTCCTTTTTTGTCGAAGTTATAGATAGTACTTTTTTCAACATTCACATACCCTTTGTCATCATAGGTACTATTTGCAGTTAGCTTTCCTGAATCAATGCCAGCTGCCATAGTGAGAGGTTTAATAATCGAACCCATCTCTTTCACCGTCTCAACAACATCATTACTATAAATTGCTGGATTAGTCTGAAGATTTGATTCATTTAAATTAAATGAAGGACGAAGTGACATGGCATATATCTCTCCATTTTTTGGATTCATAATAATTCCTCCGGCATTTTCTGCATTATACTTTTCTTTAACAGCTTGAAGTGTTTCATCGAGATTTGCCTGAACACTTGGTTCAATGGTGGTCACAATGTCTCCTTCGAGCGAATCGTCACTTGAGATACTTTTTTTAATATTTGAAAACATTTCTGCGAAGTAGTTTGTAAAACTATTATCGTTCGTTCTTCGAAGTGTTGTTTCGTATGTTCGCTCTACGCCATATCTTCCTTCCAAATTATCTTTATTATATGCAACAAAGCCAACTGTTTGTGATGCTAATGCATCACCAGGATAATATCTCCACTTTTCCTTGTAGATAATGACACCAGGAATTTTTGCGTTCACTACTGGTGTAATTTCACTTTCATCTATTCGCTTAGTAATTTCTTCATATGAATCACCTTTCTTACTTGCCTTTGCCACAAATTGAACACAATCAAGTTCGAGTACGCTTTTTTTAATTGTTGCACATACTTTTTCAGGATCAACTATTTTTGTTGGAGTAATGGCAATTGAATATCCTGTTTTTAATGTTGCAGCAGAAACTTCGTTTCCATCTTTGTCGGTAAAATAAATAGAGCCACGATCAAACACGGCTTGGCTTGTGTGAACATATTGTCTGTCCCCTTTCTCTTTCAACTCTGATCCGTGAACAATCTGAAGAATATATAATTTAGAAATAAGAATAAGAGCAACGAAGGCAATGACTCCAGAAATCAACCTAATACGGAAACGAACATCTTTCATGCCTTTATTCTACCCGAGAAGCGACGAGAGAACTATCTGCGCGACCAAGTGTTGTTCGGTTAACGAACGAAGTATTTTGTGCAGTCAACTCTTTAAATCCCATCTTACGTGCATCAGCAATATTAACTGCTTGTTTTTTACTCATGTATTCTGATTCTAATTTTCCAATATCACTATGTAAATCAGCGAGCTTATTTTCAAGTGTTTGTCGTGAAGCGACATTCCAAACAGTTTGATTAACGAAGTACACATATACCGAAACCAACATGGCAAGAACGCCTAAAAGGCTAAAAAAGATCATGCCGCTATATTTTGTGTTTTTATATAAAATTTTCTTCATTGTATTCGTTTATCGCTTACTGATTACTCGCAATTTCGCGCTCCGTGACCGGGGGTTTCTTTGCACCTCTTCATCTGTTGGAATGAGAGGCTTTTTTGTGACGATATCCGCTTTTCCTTCATCACTCCATTTTTTAAATGTTTGCTTAACAATTCTGTCTTCTAAACTATGAAATGATATGACAGCGATTCTTCCTTCAGGCCGTAATGCAACGAAGGCTTTTTCTAAACCTTGTGACACCGCCTGTAGCTCATCATTAACCGCAATGCGAAGTGCTTGGAACGTTTTAGTTGCAGGATGAATCTTTCGCATCCACGAAGGCATTTTGCCAACAGTGTTTTCAATGATGCGAACCAAGTCTCCTGTTGTTTCAAGTGGTTGAGCATATCGCGCCTCAACTATTGCTTTTGCAATCTTTCGAGCCTTTGTTTCTTCACCATATCCGTAAATAACATTTGCAATACTTTCTTCGCTCCATGTATTTAAAATATCTTTTGCAGTAAAACCTGTACCTTTCTTTTCACCGAAGGTCATAAGAAGCGGTTCGTCTTTTTGAAAACTAAACCCTCTTCCTGATGCTTCAAGTTGAAATGATGAGAAACCAAGATCAAGAATCATTCCTCCGATGTGTTCAATTCCTAATTCAGCAAGAACAACATCAAGATTTCTATATGAATCATGAACAAGGGTGAAGTGACCAACAACTTTTGATAGTCTATCGGTTGTTTTATTAATGGCATGTTCGTCCCAATCTAATCCGATGATTCGAATTGATGTGCCGAACTTTTTTGCGAGCGCTTCAGTGTGACCTCCACCTCCAAGCGTACCATCAATAACAACATCTCCTGGTTTCAAGATGAGTGAATCGACTGTCTCTTGTAAAAGAACTGAAACGTGTGATGCATTCTCGTATGGATTCATATAATTAGAGCGCGCCGATTTCTCCTAACTTTTCGGCTAATTCATCGGCGTGTTCCATAACAGACTTTTTGTATGTAGCCCAACGTTCTTCATTCCATAATTCCACTCGATTGTGAACACCAGCAAATACAACTTTCTGACCAAGTGAAGCAAATTCTTTTAAAAAATCAGGAATCAAGATACGACCTGCGCTATCTACATCAATTTCAGCGGCACCTGCGAGCATGAATCTATTGAATCCTCGGGTGTTTGCCTGACCAATTGAGAGATTGCCTAACTTCTCAGATATTTTTTGCCATTCTTTTAGTGGGTACAAGAATAAACAATTATCCAAGCCGTGAGTGATCACCACTTTCTTCCCTACCTCTTTTCGAAACTTAATCGGCAAAGAGATACGTTTCTTTTCATCTTGGCTGTGTGTGTATTCACCTATTAACATATTTCATTCTGACCGGGCTAACGATATCGCTAACGTGAGCCATTTTTAATTATTCCAACACCAACTTTCTTACGTTTTTCTATTTACCACTCTTTCCCACTTGAAGACACTATATAACAGTACTTACTACCCAACAACATACTTATCCACAAAAATTCACCAATTGTGCACAAGGACACGATTTGAGGAAAGTGAAAGTGAACGATCGTACATAGAAAAAAACAGCAGATATGTAGTTTGAGGTGAATTCGCAGGCTTTTGTTCCGCAAAGAACAAAGACCGAGGACTTAATGACAAACTACATATCTGCTGTTTTTTGTGATCTCAGACTATCGTGGGCGCATTGTTGGGAAGAAAATCACTTCCTTAATATTCTTTGTATTTGTAAGAAGCATGACCAGTCTATCGATTCCGATACCAACTCCTCCCGCAGGTGGCATACCGTGTTCCATTGCTTCAATAAAATCTTCATCTAAACTTTGTGCGTCTTTCTCGCCCTCAGCCTTACTCTTCTCCTGTTCCTCAAATCGAGATCGTTGATCAATAGGATCATTCAACTCTGAAAAAGCCTTAACGAGTTCAACTCCTGCAATTACAAGTTGAAATGCTTCAACGAATTGTGGTGCTGATTTTTTTCGTTTCGCCAAAGGAAGATATTCTGCGGGATAATCGATAATGAAGGTTGGTTGAATCAGTGCCGGTCGTGCTGATTTTTTATACAAATTATCAAGCATTTTTGCACGTGAGTCTCCTTTATCTACCGTTATTCCATATTCATGGCACTTTTCAGTAAGATCAGCGAGTGAGATAGTTTCTGGATCAGATATTCCTGCAAATTTATTGAGAAGACTGAAATATGAAACAACACTAAATTCTTTTGAGAAATCAACACTGTTTTCTCCAAGTTCGAGAACTTCAGTCTTTAGAACATCTTTAACGATTCTTCGAATCATTTGCTCAGTAAATTTCATTTGTTTATCGGCATCGCTATATGCCTCGTAGAATTCGAGCATGGTAAATTCTGGATTATGTGTCATATCAATTCCTTCATTTCTAAAATCTCGAGCGATTTCATATACTTTTGGAAAACCAGCTACGAGCATTCTCTTGAGATATAACTCATCAGAAATTCGAAGATATAAACGCATATCGAGTGCGTTGTGATGTGTTACAAAAGGTTCAGCTGAAGCTCCTCCATATAAAGGTTGTAGAGCAGGAGTTTCAACTTCTAAATACCCTGCTCCGTCGAGAATAGTTCTAATTAGTGTAACTATTTTTGATCGAACAATGAAGCGTTCTCGAACTTCATCTGCCATGAGTGCATCAAGATATCGTTTTCGGAATCGTTCTTCAACATCTTGTAGGCCGTGCCATTTTTCAGGAAGTGGAAGTAAGCTCTTTGAGAGCATGTTCCATGTTTGAACTTGAACAGTCTGCTGACCTCGTTTTGTAGTAAACAATGTTCCAGTTACTTCGACAAAATCTCCAATGTCGACAGTGTCATTAAACAAGTCGAACATTCCTTCAACTGATTCATCTTTTTTAAGGAGTGATTGAAAGCGAGCAGTTCCATCGAAAAGATCAAAGAAGATTAATCCTCCTTGTGCACGAAATGACATAACTCGCCCCCCAACAGTTACTGATGTTTGAGCTGCTGACCATGTATCGAAATTCTTCTGAGTGTCGAGAAGTGAATGTTCAATGTGAGATGTTGCAGGATATGCATCAACTCCTTTTTCTTTTAAAAGGCTCAGTTTTGCAAGCCGTGATTGTCGTTGTTCTTCAAGAGATGCCATATATGATTTCTATAAATTAATGTCTCTATTATAACAGAAAACAACGATTGTGAATCGTTGTTTTCTAAAGCATTCGTCAGTCTTTTAGTGTCTTTTTATGCAATATCAACAACGGAGTATGAGACTTCTCCTTTTGGAGCTTTGAAACTAAACTTATCACCCTTCTTCTTTCCCATCATTGATTCTCCGAGTGGAGATTTAAATGAAAGTTTTTCTGTGGCCATGTCTGCTTCTTCAGCACCTACAATTTTAAAAGTTTGCTTTGTTTTTTCTCCCACCTTCTGAACAGTTACTGTTGAACCGATATCAACTAGTGTGCTGTGGTGATGAGTAATAATTTCTGCCTGTTTAAGAATTGATTCAATTTTTGCGATTCGATCTTCAACCTCAGCTTGTTCTTCTCGAGCTTCATGGTATTCAGCATTTTCTGAAAGATCACCCAAAGATTTAGCAAACTCAAGTTTGTCTGCAACTTCTTTACGACGACTCGAAATAAGAGCGTCATGCTCTTTTACTAGTTGGTCATATTTTTCTTTTGTTAAATATTCCCTGTCGTTGTTCATTTCTGTGAGATTAGTTAATAAAAATACCTAGCATTCCAGCTGGGCTGTTAAAAGCAAGATATATAATATACGGGCTGATTCTACTTCTTTTACTATCAAAGTCAATTTCGGAATATATGAAAAAGTGTGGTCTAATGCGGAGGACTATCAACATACTGCACATTCTTTTTGATGTAATCGAGAAGTGCCGCAATATCATGATCTCTGTCATCACTTTTTAAAATAACGAGAGCAAATGTTTTTGTGATCAATTTTGGAGCAACAGCAACTTTTTTTGGAAGAGTCGAAGATGAAGATGTTGCTATTGTTGAAGATGCTTCGAGTAGAATTTCAGGAATTTGAACATCAAACAATGATACAGTTGTTTTTTTTGCTTCATCAATAAAACCATTCTTCCCTCCTTTGAAGTTGGAGTACGTAAGTGAGTGATTTTGGTTTTTCCATGCATGTTTAAAAATAGTGTATTCTCGAACTCGTGTTATGTCCCAAATCTCAGGGTGATTCTTTTTTACATATTGTCCTAATCTAAATAGATCAGTTACAGTGCTTACATTATTTGGAGAAAGCCCACTTGGGTCTTCATAGAAAGTACTTGCCATACCAATTTCTGCTGCTTTTAGATTCATGAGATTCATAAAATCTTGATGACCATAATCATATGCCAACACCTCTGCTCCTTTATTACTTGATTCAATTAATAATGGATACATTAAATCTCCTGTTAGTATTTGTTCACCTGGATTTAGTTCTCCTTCATTTCCAAATGTTGCATACGCTTCTTTGGTGACCACTGCTTCATGTTGAAGATCAATGTTTTCTTTGGTCACTACCGCGGTCATTAATTTACTGACCGATGCCATCGGAGAAACGAGAGTTTCATTTTTTGAGATAACCACTTCTCCTGTATTTATATCTCCAATTAAATATGCAGGACTAAACATTTGGAGAGATTTTTTTGTATCTATCAATTCGTAATGAGTATTGTCTTTGGTTACGGGATAATCGGTTGTAACAACATCGTCGTCTGATCCTAATCCATTTGTTACTCCTGAATTTCGAGGAAGTAGCGTAAAGCTAGTTGATGTTGCTTGAATTGCCAAATTGGTTTCAGGATTATTTCTATGAATATATCCACCAACAATTGCAACAGTTTTTTGAAGACCTTCAGTTGCTGCCCCCCCAATAATAACAGCGAATAATACCCAAATAAGAACTCCTAATCGTTTAGTTTCGCTTTGAACAGGAATGACCACCTTCTTCACATATTTTTCAATTCGTTTTTGTTCTATCTTTTCCTTAATCAATTCTTGATCTTTTGTGTGCGGACCAAGACTTCCATAGAATGTCCGTTGTTTGTTTACATCAAGAATACTTAAATCTTCTTCAAGATTTGGCATGTCGTGATCGTGTATTGTTTCGTCATTCATATATTAATGTGTTGTCGAAGCAGTTGAAGTTGATGTGATGCTCGTTGTGGTTCCTCGTGGGAGATAAAAAATCTTATTACCATATCTCGCATCAATATAGTATGCACTTCGAACTTCTGATTGAGATAAGATCATTTTAATATTTTCAAGCGTTTTATCATAGGGGCGTTGATCTGAAAATTTGAGACTTTCATTATTATCAAAAAAGAGTTCATATTCACCAATTGAAGGAGACACTAATCGAACGGGTTTAATTCCATAATTTCTTGTGTAATCACCGACGTCTTTAATAAATGTCGTTAAATCATGATACGCCTGTGGTAAAACATAGTGCTGTCTTATTGCATCTCCATCTTTTAAAGATCCTTCGAAAATTAGAAATGTTGAGCTGATACCACTATCACTTTCAGAAGTGAGGCTCGAGGTTCCAAAAACATATCCATCTTTATCCATAACAAAACACGACTCAGGACTCTCTAGAACACCCTCACACCACAATGCCGTCGCTCTTCGTTCATTAACAAAAGCTCGAATTGAAGGATGTTCAGAAAAACTCCACACCGAATTAATGGCGACTGATTCTATTTCAGGAAATTGATTAAGTAACTCTCCTTGAACTCGAGCATGAGATGAAAAAACAATATTATTGGTTGATATAAAATGTAGAATTTTATATTTTAATGTTGTATTGATCGATGAAACAACTTCATCTTTCGAAACAAGATTGGTTCCTTCTACTTGTATATCACCGTAGGCAAGTCGCTCGGTAATAAAATAATATATTCCAAAAAGCACAGATAGAAGAAATATCAAAAGAAGAGTGATTCGAATAATTCGGCTTCTTCTTCGCTGTCTTTGACGATCGCGAATTGTTAATGGCTTTTTCAGTCCCCTCATTTAATGTGTGTTCTGCCACCCATATATGGTCGAAGAACTTCTGGAATAAGAATTGATCCGTCTGCTTGCTGGTAGTTTTCAACAATCGATACCAACACTCGTGGGGTGGCAATTGCAGTGTTGTTCAGTGAATGCACAAATTTCATCTTTCCATCATCATCTCGATATCGAATATTTAATCGTCGTGTCTGAAAATCATGAAAATATGAAGCTGAATGAGTTTCTCTATATGTTCCTTCAGATGGAACCCACGCCTCGATATCGTATTTCTTTACTTGTCCGAGCCCAAGATCTCCTCCACAAATTAAAAGAAGTCTATGCGGTAAATTAAGTGCCTGCATTAATTCTTCTGCATTTGCTGTTACTTCTTCATGAAATGTAACAGATGTTTGATGGTTGGCTTCGCATAAAATAACTTGTTCAAGTTTAAAAAATTCATGCACTCGAATAAGACCTTTCGTATCTTTTCCATGACTTCCCGCTTCTCTTCGAAAACAAGGTGAGAAAGAAATAAACTTTAAAGGAAGGTCTTCTTTTTTAATAACTTCATCTGAATAATATGACATTGTTGCAACCTCTCCGGTTCCTGCTAAATAATCACCGTCTTGAGTTTTATACAAATCTTCTTCACCTTGAGGAATATAACCACTTCCAACCAATGTCTCTCGCCGAACAAGTGATGGGACAATCATCGGCTGAAAGTTTTTCTTAACCAATGAATCAAGAACAAACTGCCACACTGCAAAGTTAAGAAGTGCTCCGTCGTTTTTAAGAAAATAGCCTCGAAAACCTGAAACTTTTGTTCCTCGTTCAAGATCGATCATGTTGAGTTTGGTCATCAAATCAACATGACTCTTTGGAACGAAATCAAATTTTGTTGGTTTTCCCCACACTTTGTATTCTTGATTTTCTTTTTCAGTGGCTCCTTCAGGAACTGACATGTCGGGAACATTAGGAACCGCAACCATCAATTTTTGCCACTCTTTCATAATTTCTCGAAGTTCATCTTCTTCTTTCTGAAGATGTTCTTTAACAATTCGCATCGAGTCAATCAGTTCTTGTCGCTTCTCACCTTGAGGTGTATTAACGATCATGTCACCGACTGCATTTTGTTCTGCTTTTTTTGCTTCAACCTGTGTCAGTTTTTCTCGCCGTTTATCGTCGAGTGCAATTAAGGCGTCAACATCAAATTCAATATGCTTTTTTCGAGCACCTTCTTTCACCACCTCTTTATTTTCGCGAATAAATTTTATATCGAGCATATAGTTTCTTCAGTTTTATTTTAGTTTCACTTTCTATACTAACGTAACTTCAATATATCCATACTATCAGGAAAAAGAAGGCCTAACAATATGCCAATAATTTAGATTTATGAACATTTCAACCATCACACACAACCTGTTTCCTCCCCTTTTACAAGAAATATATGATCCTCCGGAAGATTTATCGATCCGTGGGGTCGATTTCTGGAATTCACCCAAATATGAAAACACCACATTTCTTACCGTTGTTGGCACTCGTCACGCAACAACATATGGAAAAGAAGTTGTAAATAAACTAGTGAGCGATTTGCAAGGTCTCGATATTTGCCTCGTTTCAGGATTAGCCTATGGCATTGATACAGAAGTTCATAAAGCTGCTTTAGAATATAATCTCAAAACAATTGCAGTGCTAGGTTCTGGTCTACATGATTCAGTGTTGTATCCAAAAGTGAATGTGAGGTTGGCACATGCAATTATTGAGTCGGGTGGCGCACTAATTTCTGAAAGTGACACCTACTTTCAGGCACAAACGTGGTCTTTTCCAAAACGAAACAGAATTATGGCAGGAATGTCAGAAGCCACCCTGGTTATTGAAGCATCACTTGAAAGTGGAACGTTGGTCACTGCACATTTAGCACTCGATTATAATAGAGAGGTCTTAGCCGTTCCCGGATCAATCTTTTCATCACAAAGTAAAGGTGTTCATTATTTACTCAAAGAAGGAGCAACATGTATTGAACATTCAAAAGATCTTCTGTATGCACTTGGCTTTAGTGAAGAAGAATCTACGGAGCAAAAACTTGAAACCAGCGTCGCCAACCTATCTCGTGAAGAGCAATTAATGCTTGAAGAAATAAACGACGGAATTTCAAAAGAAGCCTTGATTCAAAAACTTTCCACAACTCAAAGTATTTCACAAGTTGTGGTTTGTATTTCAAAATTAGAGATAGAAAATATCATTAAGGAAGAAGGAGGATATATACGAAAAGTACACTAATTATTTTTTATGTTTTTATTGCGTTGTTTGTAAAAAGAAAGGAAATCGTGTAATACTGCAAAGAACAAGCAATAAAAACAACTCATGGCAAAAAAATCTTCAGCAGAAAAAACAAATAAAATGAAACTCCTTATTGTAGAGTCTCCGGCCAAAGCAAAAACAATTGCTGGCTATTTAAATGAGATGAAAGAACCAGGAGTCACCTACAAAGTAGTAGCCTCTGTTGGTCATGTTCGCGATCTTCCAAAGAACAATAAAAAAGCTATCGACATTGAACATGGCTTTACTCCCCATTACGAAATTTCTGCCGGAAAAGAGAAGGTTATTGCTGAAATTAAGCATTTAGCAAAAGAGGCTGACGAAGTCATTCTTGCGACTGACCCCGACCGAGAAGGAGAAGCTATTGCGTGGCACATTAAAGAAGCAGTTGGTCTTAAAAATCCTAAACGCGTTGTTTTTCACGAAATTACAAAAGACGCGGTACAAGAAGCAATCAAACACCCACGAGATATTGATGACAACTTAAAACAGGCGCAAGAAGCACGACGAGTACTCGATCGACTTGTAGGCTACGATCTCTCTGGTCTTATTTGGAAAAAAGTTCGATACGGACTATCTGCAGGACGAGTACAATCTCCTGCCTTACGAATTCTCATGGAACGAGAACGTGAAATTCGAGCATTCATTCCTGAAACATATTTTGCAATTACCGCAAACACTCATCTTGGAAAAAATTCTAAAGAAGTAACAGTTTTTAATTGTGCTGAAGAACCTCGTGACAAAAAAGAGGCTGAACGAATTGTTGAACTTGGAAATAATGCCGCAAAAAAGAATGAATGGACAATTACCGATGTCGCCGAAAGTGAAGTTAAAAGATCTCCAAAAGCTCCCTTCATTACTTCAACACTTCAACAAGCAGCTAGTTCACGATTGGGTTTTAGTCCTTCGCGAACCATGGGCTTAGCTCAACGACTATATGAATCGGGATACATCACGTATATGCGAACAGACAGCCCAAACTTAAGTAAAGTTGCTATTGGTCAAACAGCCACATATATAGAGAAGGAATATGGAAAAAATTATCTCCAGATTCGCGCATATGCATCAAAGAGTAAAAATGCGCAAGAAGCACACGAAGCTATTCGACCAACAAACATGAGTGCACTTAGTCTTGGAGCTGATGAATCACAAAAAAAGCTCTATGAACTCATTTGGGCTCGAACTGTGGCATCTCAGATGAAAGATGCGCTTCTTTCTCGAACAAAAATCACCGCAAACATTTCTGACTCATTTCTAAAATCACAAAAAGAAAAAGAAATTCCTGACTTTTCAGTTACTGGTTCTCGAATTATGTTCGACGGATGGTTAAAAGCCGACCCAGGAGCGCGAGGTGAAGATGTTATTCTTCCTCAGGTCAAAAAAAATGAGTCACTCGATGTAACTGAGGTTATTTCTGAACAGAAACAAACTGAACCTCCTTCTCGATATTCAGAAGCTGGTCTCATTAAAGAATTAGAAAAACGAGGCATTGGTCGCCCATCAACCTATGCTGCTATTATTAAAACTATTGAAGAACGAGGGTATGTTGAGAAAATCAACAAATCACTCAAGCCAACAGACACAGGAGATGTGGTAAGTAGTTTCCTTGAATCAAACTTCACCGATTACATCAGTGACTCATTCACTGCCGAAATGGAAGACAAACTCGACAATATTGCAGACGGAAAAGCAGAATACATTAAAACTCTTTCAGATTTCTATGGTCCATTTTTGAAAGATGTTAAAGCAAAAGACAAAATAGAAAAACTAACAAACTTGGGTGACGCTGATCCAAAGTTCACTTGTCCAAAATGTGGATCAGCTATGGTTATCAAACTTAGTCGTGGAGGAAAGTTTGTTTCTTGTTCACGATTTCCCGAATGTGATGGAGCACTTACTATTGATGGTCAACAAATTAAACGAGATGAGCCTCTTGGAAAAGATCCAGAAACTGGAATGGATATTTTTGTAAAAATCGGACGATTTGGCCCTTATGTACAATTAGGTGATGGAACTCAATTAGAAGAAGTGGAGAAGGTTTCGAAAAAAGGAAAGGTGACAAAAAAGAAAGTGAAAGCTAAACCAAAGATGGCTAGTATTCCAAAAACAGTAAAACCTGAAGAAGTTACGATTGAACAAGCTCTTACTTACCTCACCCTTCCTCGAGATTTAGGAAAGCATCCAGTTACCGGAAAAAAGATAGTTGCGAATGTTGGAAGATTTGGTCCGTACATTATGCATGATGGAGATTTTCGATCATTGAAGACAGATAACGTATACACAATTACTACTGAACGAGCATTGGCGATTTTAGCTGAAGAAAAAAAGGTGCGACGTGGTGGGTTTAAGAAAAAAGAAAACAGCTAAAGAGAAAAATTCCTCACTGAATAAATATCAGGATCCTCTTCTTTCTCTTTAGGAACTTCAGGTATTGGTTCTGCAATATCTTTGTCGGTAAGTGGAACTTCCTCAGAAATGTATTGCTCTGAACTTTGTGCTTCAACTTGTGGTGAATTGGCGTTAGCCTCAGCAGAACTTGCGATACTTGCCTGCACAGTTTTCATAATATGTTCAACATGTTTATCTAACATATTTTCTGGTGCCTTGATTTTATTAGTGTGAATCAAACTCAGAATAGTTCGAAGATCTTCTGCAGAAAAGAAGTCGATAGTTACTTTTCCTCCACTTCCTTCTTGTTTGGTTTCAATTTGTACACGAGTACCTAAACTTTCGGTGAGTTTTTCTTCAAGTTCGATAATTTCAGGATCAAGCACTCTCTCTTTCTTTCGAGCGCGATCTGTTGCGATCTTTCGAGCAATCAGTTCTGCTTCTCGAACATTTAATTTTTTATATAAAATTTCTTTAAACAAAGTGTCTTGTTCAAGTGGTCGGTCAGTTAACATCAGAAGTGGTCGAGTGTGTCCTTCGCTAATTTTTTGTTCTGAAAGTGCTTGGAGCATGTGTTCAGGTAAAAGCAAAATTCGAAGTGTGTTTGAAACGTACTCTCGACTCTTTCCAACCTTATCTGCAACTTCGACATGTTTGAATCCAAATTCTTTCACCAATTGTTGAAATGATTTAGCTCGATCAACAGGATTCAGATCTTCTCGTTGAATATTTTCAATAATAGCGAGCTCAAGCTTCATTAAGTTATTCTCTTCTCCTGATCTTATAAGAACAGGTACTTGTGCAAGACCTGCGAGCTTTGATGCACGAAGTCGTCTCTCTCCTGCGATAAGTTCATACTCAACAGCGATGCCTCCATCTTCTTTTTGAATTTCTTTTCGAGTCACCACAAGAGCCTGAAGAACTCCGTATTGTCTAATCGAATCCGCGAGGCTTTGTAATGCGACTGGATCGAATTCCCGTCGTGGTTGATAGGGGTTGGGTTTGATCTTGTCGACCTCAACCCAGAAAATTGCATCGTTATAAAACTGTGACATGGAGTGAGTATATCATGATGAATACTTCCGCAACATTTTACTTTTAACCAATTTAGTTTTAGAATCGAGTCCGATAGTCTTTTATCTCATTTCACAAAAAGTCAGTCAAAAGACCTTCAAAATAGAATAGGAAAACATGCCAGAGTGACGAAATTGGTATACGTACTCGACTCAAAATCGAGCGTCGAAAGACATGAGGGTTCGACTCCCTCCTCTGGCACATGTGTTGGGAATCTGCTGTTTCTACAGATAGAAAATTTCAGGTTCAATTTCAAGATCTAATCCAAATTCTTTTTTTACCCTGTCTTTTATATAGTCTGATAAAGTGAACAACTCATCAGTTTGAGCATTACCATTTGAAGTAAGAACAAGTGCGTTTTTTTCATATACACCAACATTCCCTCTTTGATATCCCTTAAGTCCAACCTGTTCAATCAACCAACCTGTTGGAATTTTTACTGTCTTTTCGTCTATATAAAATAAAGGAATATTTGGATATGCATTTTTTAATACTTCGGCAACGTTTATTTCAACCAAACAATTCTTAAAGAATGATCCAACATTTGGAATCACTTGTGGTTTTGGAAGCTTCGACCAACGAATATCAGTAATGACATTTCGAATCTTTTGCTGAAGCGACATCGCAGACAAGTTGCCTGACCTTTCTTGCTCAATAAGACTTAATTCAAACTTTTGAATTGCTTCTTGGACACCTGTATACGTTGGCATAATAGGTTGTCTTTTAGTC
This sequence comes from Minisyncoccia bacterium, assembly GCA_038230075.1. Classification (GTDB taxonomy): domain Bacteria; phylum Patescibacteriota; class Minisyncoccia; order Phycocordibacterales; family CALRBL01; genus JBBRNV01. Next base: position 157,824 of record JBBRNV010000001.1, read on the forward strand.
AGCTTATATCGAACTGAAGTAATTAACACTCTTCCTTTTTCGAATCTTTTAAAAACACTATCTCGATATGAAAACTGACACTCTTCATTTGTCATCATTATTACTTTTCCTGTCACCATGTCAAAAATTTCTACCTCATGGATAACTTCTGAAACCTCTTTTCCATACGCTCCAATATTTTGTATAGGACTTGCGCCAACAGTTCCTGGAATTGCAGACAACGCTTCGACTCCTGACAAATTGTGGATAACGGCGTACTCAACAAAGTCGTCCCACACTTCACCTGACGCAACTTCAATAATTGCAAAGTCTTCATTTTCTTCGATAATATGTATTCCTTTGTTTTCTATTTTGAGTGTGCATATTTCTGGGAGCACATCTTTAACGACAACGTTTGATCCTCCCCCCAGTATAAAAAGTGGAACATTCAATTCTTTTAATTTTTCCTTAAGTTCTGGAAGATCTTGTGTGTTTTGTAATCGAGAGAAGTAGAGCGAGTTCCCTCCAAGTTTTAAGGTCGTGAAATCGCGAAGGAGAACGTTTTTTTCAAGAAATAAGGCCATGCATTGAATATATCATACATGATATATTTGTGATATATTACTTTTTATGAAAACAACGAGCACAGCGAAAGAAAGCCCCGTAAAGAAGATTGGTTTTTTTATAAAAACACTACGAGAGGATAAAGGAATTACACAGGCAGATTTTGCGAAGGCACTTTCAACTTCACAGAGTGCTGTTGCTCGAATGGAAAAAGGCGAACAAAACTTTAGTACCGAGCAACTCTCAAAAATAAGTAAGGTGCTTGGACGAAGTTTAATGCGACTTGAAAACTCAACAGATGATTTTGAAATTAATGGTGGAAAAAAACTATCAGGAACGATTCAAACTAACTATTCAAAAAACGGCGCGCTCGGGCTTTTTTGCGCCGCACTATTAAACAAAGGAATCACTACTCTTCATGGAATTCCTCGAATTGAAGAAATTGCTCGTATTGTTGAAATCTTTGAAAGTATCGGTGTAGAAGTTAAGTGGATGGGAAAAAACACAGTGTGCATAACTCCTCCAAAAGTTTTCTGTCTTGAAAACATGAATCATGGTGCAGCCGCTCGTATTCGATCTGTTCTTATGATGATTGGATCGCTCACTCACCACATTCCTTCATTTTCAATCCCTCATGCTGGTGGATGCAAAATGGGACAACGAACAATTGCTGCCCATCGATATGCACTTGAAGCACTTGGCATTAATATTTCAACCAAATCAGACAGATACACTATTAATCGAAAGAAATTTAAACCTGCAGATGTGGTTATGTACGAAGCAAGTGACACCGCAACAGAGAACGCCATTATTGCAGCTGCACTTATTCCTGGAAAAACCACTCTTCGTTTTACTCCTCCAAATTATCAGGTGCAAGAAGTATGTTTCTTTTTAGAAAAATGTGGGGTGAAGATTGAAGGAGTTGGATCAACTACTCTAACAATTCATGGCATCAAAGAAATTGACATGACAATTGAGTACACCAACAGTGAAGATCCTGTTGAATCAATGATGTTTTTGTCTGCTGGAATTGTGACTGAATCAACACTAACGGTTACTCGATGCCCCATCGAATTTCTTGCTGTTGAACTTTTAAAATTAGAAAAGATGGGTTTGAAATATACCTCAACAAAAGAATATTTCGCAGAGAATGGAAGAACAAAATTGGTAGACATCACTATTCATCCATCAAAACTGAAAGCGCCGTTAGACAAAATTCATGCTCTGCCATATCCTGGAATTAATACTGACAACCTTCCCTTTTTTGTTCCTATCGCAACCTTGGCTGTTGGAACAACACTTATTCACGACTGGATGTGGGAAAATCGCGCAATCTATTTCACTGAACTTAACCGCCTCGGTGCAAATGTGGTTTTAGCAGACCCTCACCGAGTATTTGTCCAAGGTCCAACCAAACTTCGAGGATCTCAAATCGTATGCCCTCCAGCGCTTCGTCCTGCCATGATTATCTTAATCGCCATGCTTGCAGCTGAAGGAACCTCGATTTTGCGAAACGTATATGCTATAAATCGCGGATATGAAGATATTGCAGAACGCCTCAACTCGATTGGAGCAGACATCAGCATCATCAGCGACTTCTAAATCTGACTCGATGCAAAACAATACGAAGTTGCCTAAAGTTGTTGCTGTTATCGGACCAACAGCAACGGGAAAGACATCTATCTCAATTCGATTAGCAAAACTCTTTAATGGAGAGATTGTGTCTGCTGATTCGAGACAAGTATATAAAGGAATGAATCTTGGCACCGGAAAGGTCCTAAAAAAAGAAATGGAAGGAATCAAACATCATCTTTTAGATGTTGCATCACCCACTAAGCAATACACCGTCGCAAAATATAAAAACGATTCAGAGAAAGCAGTTCTTCAAGTGTTCAAGAATAATCACCTCCCCATTATTTGTGGTGGTACAGGATTTTATGTTGATGCACTTCTTGAAGGAATAATTCTTCCAGAAGTAAAAGTGAATCTTGCTTTTAGAAAAAAATTAGAGAAGTTAAGTGTAGAGGAACTATTTGCAAAGCTTATCAAATCAGATCCTGAGCGAGCAAAATCTATCGACCACCACAATAAAGTTCGCATTATTCGCGCGCTTGAAATTGTTCAAGCTGTAGGAAAAGTTCCAAAAGTAAAAACTGAGAAAAAGTATGATGTCCTCTATGTAGGAATTGATCTTCCTGATGAAGTACTCAAAGAAAAAATTTACACTCGCCTTAACGACAGAATGAAGAAGGGAATGCTTCGTGAAGTTGTACGCTTACATGCTAATGGTATGAGTTGGAAACGAATGTCTGAGATGGGCCTTGAATATAGATACCTTGCACTTCTTGCTCAGAAGAAAATAACAAAAGAAGAATGTTTAAAACAATTAGAGGTCGAAATTTGGCACTACGCAAAGCGACAACGGACATGGTTCAAGCGAAATCAGAACATCGAATGGTTTAAGCACACAGACCTCAACAAAATATCAAGAAAAGTTAAAACTTTCCTAAAAGAATAGCTTTTCGTCTTTTTTCCTCAACTCGTTCGATTGCGTATCGAAGAGTGGTTCGAGCAAGGTTTGAATAATGTTTTTTAAGAAATACAAGCATTCTCTTTTCGTCTTTCTTCCCCGCTTCTCGTAACACCCATCCAACTGCTTTATGCATCAAATCATGTTTTTCTTTAAGAAGAGCTTCCGCAACTTTATATGGTAGATCAAGACTCTTCATTTTCACAAAATGAAGCATTGAAACAATTGAGATTCTGCGCTCCCACATATTCTTTGATTTTGAAAGTTTCCAAATCATCTTTTCATCTTTTAAGTTATTAAAAACGTAATGACCTAGAATATAAGAGGCTGACGAATCAACTAAATCCCAATTGTTGATACCTGCAGTATTTGCCAAATAAAATGTAACAATGTGCTTCTGCATCTTTGGATCAGCTTTTGTATATCGCATTTCAAGAATCTCAAGAGAGCATGAACGTTCTTCATGAATTTTACTTTTAAGAAGCTCTGCGATTTCCTCAAGTGGTAAGTCTTTGTACTCTTTTGCAACAGAACTAACACCAGCACTGTTGATTCCTATGAAAATATCACCTTCTCCATATTCTCCTTTTCCCGTCTTAAAGTACTTAGCAACAGCTAGTGCCTTTTCTTTATTTGCTAGTTTTTTGAGAGTTGAAGAAACTGACATATTGCGGGCCCAGTAGGACTCGAACCTACAACTACAGTTTTGGAGACCGTTGTTTTACCATTGAAACTATGGACCCGTATCTTACTCAAATAAAGACTTTCGAATTCGAGTGATGCCTCACAATAACAAAAAATCCCCTCTTTTGAAAGGGATCTCCGCTCTGGCTTTTTTCTGCTAATTATTTCTTAGCTTCTTTGAATTTAACGTGTTTTCGAAGTTTTTTACTATACTTACTAAGCTCAATTTTTCGTTGAACTTTTCTTCGGTTTTTACGAGTGTTGATCACTTCGCCCGTTTCCTTATTTCGAAGCATGATGAGGTTATCTTGTGACATGGGGGTTACTATAGCCTACTTCTTTCGAAAAATCAAACATCAATTTTTGGGTAATGAGGCCTGGTTTTCGCCTTCAAATCAGATCATTCATTGTGCGCAGGGAAGGATTCGAACCTTCGTAGGCCATAGGCCGACAGATTTACAGTCTGTTGTAATTGACCGCTCTACCACCTGCGCGTAGCCTCCACGGTATCATAAAATATGAAGGCTGGAAAGCACAAAATCACTAGTGTTGCTAGTGATTTTGTTGCCAAATATTAAGTTTATTGATCGACTTAAACAGTTACCTCCTCTGTCTCTTTAAGCTGAAGACTCTTTCTTCCTTTCTTAACATCGAAGATGAATTCCCCTGTTTTCGTATTCATGCCCACTTTTACTGAACCTCCCTTTCCTACTCCATCTTTTACAATATGAGAAGCAACAGTCGTGAGAATCTTATTTTGAATTAATCGCTTAAGTGGTCGAGCTCCGTATTTAGGATCGTACCCTTCTTTTGCAAGATAAACCAAAACATCTTTTGATACTTCGAGATTAATTTCTTTTTGTGCCAACCGCTCAATCACTCGTTTAACTTCAATTCCTACAATTGTTTCAATACTTTCAGGACTGAGCACATCGAACATAACAATTTCATCGAGTCGGTTAATGAATTCTGGTCGGAAATAATCTTTCATACTTTCAAGCACTTTTCCTTTCACCTCATCATAATTTTGCTTTTCTGTTTGATCGGTGCTGAAGCCAATCTTTTCCATTTTGTCGATAAACTGAGCACCAATGTTTGATGTCAGAATAATAACAGTGTTTTTAAAGTTTACTGTTTTGCCTTTTGCATCAGTTAGTCGACCGTTGTCGAGTACTTGTAAGAGCAAGTTGAACACTTCAGGATGAGCTTTTTCAATTTCATCGAAAAGAATAACAGAATATGGTCTGTGACGAACCATTTCAGTGAGTTGACCTCCTTCTTCGTATCCAACATATCCAGCTGGTGCACCAATTAACTTTGAGACTGAGTGCTTTTCCATAAATTCAGACATGTCTACTCGAATGAGAGCTTTGTCGTCATCGAAAAGAAATTCTGCGAGTGCCTTGGTGAGTTCTGTTTTTCCAACTCCAGTAGGACCAAGAAAAATAAATGAACCAATCGGTCGACTAGGATCAGCCACACCTGCACGAGATCGTTTAATGGTGTCGGTAATTTTCTGAACCGCATTGTCTTGCCCCACCACTCGCTGTTTCAAATGTTCATCCATTCGATTTAATTTTTGTCTTTCTTCTTCAAGCATTCGAGAAACAGGAATTCCCGTCCAACGAGAAACTACATCTGCAATTTCATTTGCTGTTACTTCTTCTTTCAAAATTCTTCGCGAGCTCTGAAGTTTTTTTAATTTTTTTGATTTAATTTCTAAATCTTTTTCAAGTGCGGGAATTCTTCCATATCGAATTTCAGCAGCTTTTGAAAGATCGGCACGCGCTTCTGCTCCTTCTGCCTCTAATCGTGACGTTTCTAGCTGTTTTTTGATGGTTTTGATTTCTGAATACGTCTCTTTTTCATTCCTCCATTTAAGCTCAATGTCGCCAGTTTTATCTTTCAAATTGGCAATTTCTTCTTGAATTTCTTTCAGTCGTTCTTTTGTTGCTTTGCTTCCATTGTGTTCATTTGCTAATGCTTCTTTTTCAATTTCGAGTCGAGTGATTCGTCGATGTGCTTCTTCAAGAGCTTGCGGTTTATTTTCAAGAGAAATTTTCAAGTGTGATGCAGATTCATCAATTAAGTCGACAGCTTTATCAGGAAGGAATCTATCAGCAATATATCGTGATGAAAGTTCAACTGCGGCAACAAGTGCGTCGTCAGTGATATGAACTCCATGATATAGCTCGTATTTTTCTTTCAAACCTCGAAGAATTGAAACAGCATCTTCAATTGAAGGCTCATTAACATATACAGGTTGAAATCGTCGCGTAAGTGCCGGGTCTTTTTCAATATATTTTTGATATTCTTTAATTGTTGTTGCGCCAATTGCTCGAAGTTCACCTCGAGAAAGTGCTGGTTTTAACATATTTGATGCATCAAGTGAGCCTTCGGCTGCACCTGCGCCTACAATGGTGTGAATTTCATCGATGAAAAGAATAACCTTGTCCCCTGCTCGCTCGATTTCTTTCAAAATATTCTTAAGTCGCTCTTCAAATTCTCCTCGATATTTTGTTCCAGCAACAAGTGATCCCATATCAAGCGATACAAGATCTTTGTCTTTTAATGATTCAGGAACATCGCCAAGTGCAATTCTATTAGCCAATCCTTCAACGATGGCAGTTTTTCCAACTCCCGCTTCTCCAATTAGTATTGGATTATTTTTTGTTCTTCGTGACAAAATTTGAATGACACGATTAATTTCTGAGTCTCGGCCAATAACAGGGTCCAACTTATTATCTTTTGCCAGTGCGGTTAAATTGCGAGTGTATTTATGAAGCGCTTTAAACTTTTTGTTTCCTCCTGTTGATTCTCCGTGACCTTTTCCTGCTTTTATTTCTTCAAGTACTGCAACAATAGAATGTTTGTCGAGTTTGAACTTTGTCATTAATTCTCGTGCCGGACTCGGTGTGTCGAAAAAGGCTAGAAACAAGTGTTCTACTGAAACAAACTCTTCTTTCATGGCAATAGCCACTTTTTCTGAGTTCTCTATAATATGAGCGAGTTCTGGAGTGAGATAAAGCTGATATGAGGCCGAAAGAGTGGCTCCTGTCTCTCCTGATTCGATTGATTCCAAGAGTGAATCTGATAATAAAATGGTATCTATCTCTAACTTATCGAGCACAGACGAAATAACACTCTCTTCTTGAATAATGAGAGCGGTAAGCATATGAAGAGGGTTAACATGGTTCTGTCCTCGTTCAATGGCTAATTCGTGGGCTCGTCTAATTGCTTCCTTGGCTTTTGTTGTAAATTTTTGAAATGGTGGCATGTATATATGTTTGTTTTATATGATTCTTCCTCCATTATAACACCCCTGTCAAGTCTTTCGCCAAATTACCAATATTTCTTATTTATTGATCAAAGCATCTCTCTCAACAATTGCCTTAGCAAGTGTTGAGTTAGTATTTAAATACTCTATATAGAGTATATGTGATTTATTGATATCGAGGGTTGATTTTGGTGATTGTGGCTCTTCTTGAAGTGACAACACCTGAAGACTTTGAGCACCTGTTGTTGTTGCCCCATCTTGAGGTCGTACATAGTACACGTGTCGAAGTGTGACCGTGTCACTAAATGGAAGCCACCATCCCTTTCCAAAATAAACTTGACCGTTATCAATAAAAACAGCTTTCCATGAAGATGCACTTGAAATCAAGCCAACAAAAAACCACAAAATAAGAACCACAATAGCAATCAAACTGATTCTTGAGATAAGTGGTTTTTTTAAAAAAACAAAGATGTTGTTGATGTATTTCATATATATGATTTCTACTATACCCTATTTTTTATGATTAATGTCTATGTTGATGAACCTGTATCTGACGGCGCAGCCGGAGCTGTATCTACTGGTGCGGAAGGTGTCGAATCTGCAGGTGTTGTCGCAGGTGTCGCAGGTTCGGGCGTTGGCGTTGGATCAGTAACCGTTTGCTGAGTGTTATTAACCGGAGTATCAGCAGATGGAGTTATCACAGGATCATTCGAATGATCGACAGGTGAAGTGGTTGTTCCAGACGATGTTGCATTTCCAGGATCTGATCCATTAATAGTTGTTGAGGCAGATGTTGTTGTTGAAGTTTCTACAGGCGCTGCAACATAATCACCATCAGATGAAACATTCGTTATTGTTGTAGTTCCAACTGAAGATGTTGTGGAGCTATTATCTTCAATAGTAATAATTGGAGGTGTACTTGTTCCTGTTGAGCTAGCATTCGCAGTTTCTGGGTCGTACGTATTGATCATGAACCAACTGAAGGTGACGACATTTGTTTGAGATCGTGCCATTCGAACCGTGAATCCTACTCCTGGAGTAATGTCTGTTACATAAAGAGGACTATCCACGGCTGATGTTGGAGTGATTGAAATCAAACTTCCTTCTGTCACTTGTCGATTTGAAATTGTAACCATAAATTGTCCTTCAGGAATACTTCCACTTCCAGCAATTTGCTGAGAACCTCGAGGAATGGTTAGTGTTCCACCAGGAATAACAGTTAAGTCTTTTACAAAGAGTGATGAAATATTAGCAACAAGTGCAGACATTTTATTAGTGATGAAGTATGCCAAGTTATCTGCTTTATTGAGAACCATGAATGCGATGTCACTGATTGCAGTATTTACTGATTCAACAAATTCTCCAACGGTTCCATTTGTTCCTGAAGATAATTCATCAGTTACTGCAGCTGCATCTGTTCGAGCTTGCTGAATATCATTCCATGTCACACTTTCGACACCGAGAAACACTGTTACTGATGGATCTTCTCCTTCAGCTCCACTATATGGTGACAACGCTCGTCCAAGAACTCGTCCTGGTTTTGTTGCTTTTGCTCCAACTCCACCAACTGTTGAAGCGGTGATGTAATCTCCAATTGCAATTGGACCATTTTCTAAGCTCACCGTTACTGGTACTCGTCCAGCAAGAGCAATAGGAATTGCACGTGCACCGTCAATTAGTGTTGAACTCTGACTTAATCTGAAAGCAGGATCTTTTGAATACACTCCAATAACATATGCATCATCTTTTCCAACTGATTTTCGAACCATTCCTTTTTCTCGCGTATCAATACTTACAATGTCGCCTGCGGCCAAACTGTCGTCTCGAGTTGGATAATCTTCAGCAACGTCGTACGCACCAATAGCAGAGGTTATTCCGTGACTGAAAACAAACTTACCGTTGTTAGTATTTCCTGTTCCATCACTATTTGTGTTTCCTGCAACAAACTTAATATCACCGTAGTTTTTAAATCCGTTAAGTTCTGACTCTGAAGTTGTTGCTGCAGCATTAAATTCAAGAGCATATGATTCAGAGTCTGCCACGTTATAACTAAACACTTGTGTTGCACTTACTTTTTCTGTTCCAACAAACAAACTGTCTCCAGCTTGAACGAGTGCAGTGACACCGTCGGCTGTTGTTGAAGCATTTACTTTTGAAACATATCCAGCGGTACTACTTGAAACTCGAGTCCAATTTGTTCCACCAGAATACTTATACAAAATCGCGCCGGCTGGTTCGTATATACCCACATACAATGAATCTTTATATATACTCATCGCAGATACTCTGTCGAGGTTTTGTGTAGCAACATTTGTTTCAATCGTACCAACAGTTGAACTTGAGACTTGTGTAAATGAGTTTCCAGCCGCTACTGTTCCGTCGAATCGAACCACTTGTGCAGTATTTGCACCATCGTCGATACCAATATACGTAGCACCATTGTACACAGCCATGGTTCTAATATTGTCGACAGCAGTTGAGGCGCCGAATGTTCCTACTGCACTATTCATCAAAAGCATCGGGGTTGCAGCGTTCGAACCTTCATATCGATATACCGCAGCGGAGTTCAATTTTGAAACACCGACATATAGCGCTCCATTATCAATAGACATCGCATTAACACTATTCACAAGAGTAGCGGCTCCGAATGTTCCCGCGCCTGTTGCAACAACGGTGTTGTTTACACGTGTCCATTGTGTAGACGAAGAAGTATTCAATCCGTTAAATCGATACACTTCAGCACCACCTGTTTTAGCGGTTCCGATATAAAGTTGTCCATTATAGATGGCCATCGCACTGACAGAGTCAATTGCAGTTGTTGTTGCATTTCCTCCGATTGATCCGGCGGTCGTACTTGAAACTTTCGTCCATGTACTATTTCCTTCGTATCGATACACTTCAGCGCCTCCAGTTTTAGCGGTTCCGATATAAAGTTGTCCGTTATACACCGCCATTGAAGCAATTGAGGCAATGGTGTTCGTTTGTGTACCCGATCCTCCGATAACTCCAGCTGTTGTACTTGAAACTTTTGTCCAACCTGTTCCTCCGTTGTATCGATACACTTCTGCAGCTCCTGTTTTCATCACACCGGCATATACTGATCCGTTCCAAACAGCCATGGCTGTTGTAGTAGAGAGTGATGCAGTTCCTCCTGATTGAATAGTTCCTGTAGTATTGATTAAATCAGTATAAGTTCCTGTAGCGTTAACACGTTTTCCAATAAGCACATTTCCTCCTTCAATAGTTAATCGTTCAGTTGGAGATGTTGTTCCAATTCCAACATTACCTGTAGTTCCATCCGTGAAAATACTGGTGACGTTTGAAGTGGTACTGAATACGCTAAATGTTCCAGCGGTAGTCAGTGTTTGTGCTGCTGATGTTGTTCCGATACCAACCGAACCATTAGTACCATTAAAATAAATATTTGTTCCACTCGTTGTCCATTGTGTTCCTGAACCGTTTGTTGCAACAAGGGTTCCGTTTTGATACAAGTTTCCTGTGAAGTTAATGTCTCCAGCAACACCAAGTTTAAATGTTGCTGTTGGAGTTGTTGTACCAACTCCAACTGTTCCGTTTGCCAATACTGTCAACAACGTTGAACCTGTTGTTGATGCAACAGTGAAGAGTGATGTTGTTGGTGCGGTTGTCGTTCCTTGAATCGTAAAGACAGATGAAGTTGATGTGGTTCCAAGTGAAATATTTCGAGCGATCAAATCTCTCCATGTTCCGAGTGTTCCATTATTAACTTCAAGTATTCCTTGGCCAGTTCTTCCAAGACCTGTTGCAACTTGGAATGAGTAATTTGAACCATCATTTGAGAATGTTACCAATCCGTTACTTGTAACTTGTACTGCCGCAGAACCTCCGGCAAATCCAGCACCAATGCCAAAAAACGGAGCATTGTTAAATGACAACGTTTTATTGTATACCTGCGTAGAGTAACTTCCTCCGTTCACGTAGACAAGTGTCACATCCCAAGAACTTACACCGTCCGAAATAAATTCATATCGAACAAAGTTTCCTGTTCCTGATGGTCCTTGAAATTGTGTGTTTGTATCAGTTGTTAACCCTCCCAACGTATCAGAACCTCCTCTTATAAATTTAAGGTAATTTGAAATTGTTGGTTTACCATTTGAATAGACATAAAGCTTTCGTCCATTTGTATAACTACTAGCAGCTGGGAGAGTAATAGTTCGAATAGCAGTAAATGCCGCCGTAAGATTCAAAACATCTGTTGTTGTTGCAACTGTTTTGTTAGCGTCTCCCATTGTATCAAGTGTATTGATATCGTATGCGTTTGAAACAGCAACAGCTGCACCTCCACCGTTTCCTTTTAGTACAGAACTTGTTGTTGGGATAATTCCAAGTGATGAGGTTGCAACCCATTGAGTAACAGATCCTGTAGTTTGAAGTATTTGTCCGTTTGATCCTGCTGAACCATTTGCTTTAAATGCGCCAGTTAAGTTGAATGAGCCGGTGACTGAGAGTGTGTCTGATGGAGATGAGGTACCAATCCCCACATTACCTGCAAAATAGTTGTTACCAGAACCATAAGTTCTAATAATTCCGTTTGTTGTATCTTTCAAATCAAGTTGACCACTTGTAAAAAGATTCATTACGTCACTTCCATTTGAAGCATCTCCTGATGAATCACTGTTTCTCCAGCTAAATTTACCTACTCCTGGGTTTCCCGGATCCATATACATTGCAAATGTCCACTCTTGAATTCCGAATCCCCATCGTTGACCTCCACCGCCGCTGTAAAGATTTATTTTGTCTCCAAGGGATGTGGCGAAAGTAAGAGGTGCATCAGGACTAGTAATACCAATCCCCACATTTCCGTTTTGAAGAATCGTAAATAAATTTAATCCTGTTGAAGAAGCAACTGCAAAAGGATTGAGGCCTGCTGAGCCCTTCACGTTAAATGTTGTTGCTGAAGATGTTGCATTCACTCCTGCAACTGTTCCGTCGTCGATGAATAATCCTGTTGAAAGTGTTGAAGCTCCCGTCCATCGAGCAAGGTATCCGTTGGTTCCTCCTGATAATCCAGCACCACCAGAAATTCCAAGGGAAGAAGTGGCAACCCATTGTGTTCCTGATCCTGTAGTCTGAAGAACCATTCCACTTGATCCTGCTGATCCGTTTGCTTTGAAAGCGCCGGTTAAGTTGAATGAGCCGGTGACTGAGAGTGTGTCTGATGGAGTTGACGAACCAATTCCAAAGTTTCCATTTTGAAGAAGGGTTAAAAGGTGAGTTCCTGTTGATGATGCGATGATGAAAGGATTTGTTCCTCCAGTTCCAGTAAGGGCAAGTTGCGCAATTGGAGACGATGTTCCGATTCCAACATTTCCCTGAACAATGAGTCCATTTGTTGGTGCAGCGATTCCCGCATATGACGCTCCAATACCTGCTCGCCCATTTAAACTGAGAGTGTTTGTGGTGGTGGTTGTTCCAACCCCAATTGCTCCACCAGTACTTATAACAAATCTGTCGACATAGCCCGTACCATCATATGATTGGAAGGTAAGATTTCCAGTAGGATGAACACTTCCTTGAATTGGAACAAGAAACGCCCTAAACGACACTGGTGAACTTGCTGGATCAAATGTTTCGTAACCATTACCCATCCATGTGATTGCAGGAGAATATTGTTGAAAGCCGTTTGTTGCGACAGTTGTGTTTGTTAATGCAATTCCATTTGTTGCAGCGCCAAGAGTTGGTGAAGTTGTTGTGCCTAATCCGTCAGATCGAATTTCAAGTTTTGCATAAAATGGATTTGTAATTCCAATTCCAACATTTCCATTTTGAGCAACAGTAAACAAACTCAAACCAGTCGATGATGCAACATTAAAAGCATTAACTCCGGCATTACCCGCAACATTAAATGTCGTTGTTGAAGATGTTGCGTTGATTCCAGAAACAGTTCCGTTGTCGATGAATAATCCTGTCGATAATGTTGAAGCTGATGTCCACCGAGCAACATAGCCAAGTGTTCCTCCTGAGAGCGATGCTCCAATACCGAGTGATGATGTTGAGACCCATTGTGTTCCTGTTCCTGTTGTTTGAAGTATTTGTCCGTTTGATCCTGCTGAACCATTAGCTTTGAAGGCTCCGGTTAGATTCATCGATCCCACAACAGTAAATTTGTCTGATGCAGTAGTTGTACCTACTCCAACATTTCCGCCTGCTGTTGCCAAACTAATTTTTCCGTACACACCACCAGCAACTCCAGCATTAATTACTACATTTCCTCCGAAGGCACCGAATCCCCCGGCACCTCCTCCTGTAATATTTACATTTCCTCCGTAAGCACTCGATCCACTGAGTCCTGCTGTAAAGTTTAAATCTCCTCCTGTACCTCCTGATGCTGATGCATCACCTCCCGTTAAATTAATGGCACCTCCTGTACCATCACTTCCTCCTCCTGCTTTAATATCAATATATCCTCCGGCACCAGAAGCTGCATTTCCTGATCTTAAAATAATATTTCCTCCAGACACTGCACCAGATGCACCGTATACAGCAAGAGCGTCGGGAACAAATCCACCAATTCCTCCTGAGGTAGGTCCAACGAGCGAGAGTGTTGCGTTAGGAGATGAAGAGCCGATGCCAACATTTCCATTTGCAAGAACTGAAACGTATGATGCACCTGATGATGAAGCAATGCTTAACAATGAAACATTTGGCGAAGTAGATGCTCCTTGAATATTAAATAAAGACACCCCGGTTGAAGTACCAATATTTACTGTTGCACCTTTCAAAAGCAGATTTCTATTTACTCCTGTTCCAAGAGCGGTTACACCAACCTCTAAAACATTCCCATTCCAGTTAATTGAACCTCGTTCGTAGTTCGTTGTGTTTGTGTATGCATTATATAATTCCAATCCTCCAGATGAGATGGTTGATCCCGACCCATCTGTAAATCTGACACCCGCACCGAAGGTTGCTGCAGGGTACATAAAATTCCCACTTAAGGCAAATGGATTTCCTGAAATTCTTCCACCTGATATATTTCCAGTATTCGTTGTAAAGTTTCCAGTTACTGAGACGTCTCCGTTTTGTTCAATCGTAAATAAGTTTGTTCCCGTCGATGATGCAACGGCAAATGGGTTGAGCCCTGCTGTTCCTCGAATATTAAATGTCGTTGTTGCACTTGTTGCATTAATTCCTGCAACTGTTCCGTCGTCGATGAATAATCCTGTTGAAAGTGTTGAAGCTCCCGTCCATCGAGCAAGGTATCCGTTGGCACCTCCTGATAAACCAAACCCCAATGATGATGTCGACACATATGTTGGAATTCCTGTAGGTCCCGTTGACTGAAGAAGTTGTCCTGCAGTTCCTGCAGAACCACCAGCGTTAAGTGGTCCACTGAAAGAAAGTCCTCCAGAAAACGTTCCTGTTGCCGCTGTTAAATTTCCGCCATTTAAGTTAAGTGGTGTTGCTCCTCCTGATGCCAAGAAGCCAAGGTTGATTAGGCCTTGTCGGAGATCAGTGTTGTTTGCTAATTGAACAATAGGAGTTGCACCAAAGAAACCGAGTTTTTGATTTGTTGCGGTACCAAGTTGTGTTCCTGTGCCTGTTCCTAACACAATATTTTTTGCATCAGCGATTGAGAGACCATTGCTTGCAGTGATGAGTCCTGCAGCAGATAAGGCATTTGAGAATGTTGAAGTTCCTGTTGTTGATGCTGAGGTGATAATTCCAGTGAAATACGCATCACCATTCACTGTTAACTTTGAAAAAGGCGTCGACGACCCCACCCCCACATTCCCATTGTTCAAAAGTGACAACACTGATGTTGTTGCTGGTCCGAAAAACTCAGCGAGCTTTCCTGCTCCGTTTTGTTGCACTTGAAAAAAGGTTGCAGCAGATGATGTTGAATTAAGTACATCACTTCGAAGAAATTGTTGATCGCTGTATCCGTTCAGTGAGAGTGCAGTGAGCGCAGAAGGAGCTGATGCAAGTGCTTTTCGTGGTGACATTTCTCCATCCCACGCAGGAGATGATGTTCCCCCAATGTTCACTGAGAGATAGAGTTGTTGATTGAAGTTAATTGAAGCAAGAGAAGTGACATTTCCAAGAAGAACACTAAAGAGTCCGTTTGTGACGGTGACTTTGTTTGCACTGGTTCGACTTTCAACCCATAAACACTGGGCGTCTCCAGAACATGTTCCTTGAGAAGAACCGACCGAGGTTGATGACGCATAGAGTTTGAACTCAATGTTGTATGTTCCGTTTGGAACAGCAACACTTGATGAGGCGTATAGCTTTCCTTGGTAGTTGATGGTTTGGGGGGCTGCTGCTTCAACTTTTGCAACAGAAAAAGACGTTCCCAGTAAGCCGAAGGCTGGCCCAAAAATGAGAGAAAAGATGACAGAAAAAACAGTAATTTTGAAGGCGTGCAACTTCATGAATTTACATCACAAATTATAGCACGTAAAATTTAAAAAAACCTTAGTTATCAACAGAAAATCGAAATCAGAGAACGTATCGAACGAAGACAAAACTGAGTATAAAAATAGTCAAAATAAGGAGTAAATATTCGAGCACATTTTGATACACAAATGTCATCAAAAGTGACCACTTCGAAAGAGGGGTTGACTGATAAAGAAATTTATATTGCATTGTACTTGTAGGAGTGATGATCATTGTTCCAGTTTGTGTACTTCGTAGGCTAGAAGTTGAGTTTCTTAAATTTAAATCGAAAAATGACGTGTCAACACCAAATCCATTTTGATCTATAGTATTAAATGTTTTATCTTGACTCGATATTGAGATATTTGAACTAGAAGTAGACGTATCAGTATTTTGTTTCATAATTTTACTCACAAAAACTGATGCATATGAACCCCAAGAATATTTTCCTGTAGATGGATCTTTTACAAACAATGAGTAAAAGTAGCGAATTCCATTTTCGACATCAGTATCAAAAAATGTTGTCCCCCTTCCTTCATATACAACAATTCCTTCATCAAGAGGACCTGTAGGGAACCCTGTCGTACTTCGAAGTATTCGAACAAATGGATTTGGCTGAAGAAATGAAGGTACGAGAGGATACTCATTCAACCTTGGAGGTGTCCACAACAAAAGAACATTGCCGAAAAAGTTATATGCATAGAAATCTTTTGCCATGTTTAAACTTTGTCGTATCTGTTCCTCACTTCCTCTTGAAGTTCCTCCTATGGGTGCAGATTGAATAGGTGCTTCAGGAATTATAGAAGGAGTAGAAGTAGAACTTGTTGCAACAGCTTCGCAATCTGATGGACACGAATCGAATACTTCTCCAGCATCACACATGAGATCGTAATTACATTGAACAACATTCAACTGCACATTTATTGAGTTAATATTTCTTGCTTGTGCCGAAACTTGCATTGGTGAATGAAGAAAAAGTAAAAAAAATCCTATTGTAGTGATTAAAATTGTAGAAAATATTCTACTCATGGAGCAATTGCAGTTACAATAACTGTTGCCTGATAATTTGCCGCATCCTGAATTTTTGAACTTCCAACTCCTGCAACAAAACGAACGGTTGTAGTTGCTCCAATAGGATAATTGGCAGCAACAACCGAACTAATCAGTCTATCAGTGGTACTTAATCCATCATAACAAGTGTTGGTATTATTTCCTGACCCTGTATTACATGCAGATCCGTTATCTTTATATCTTGAAACGATATCATTTCCTTCGGGTGAAAAACCGAATGTCGAAGATGCGGCACCAACAGTAAATGCGTAGTCGGGCGAAGCGCCTGTCGGAACATAATCAGCAAAACTAGAATTTGTCGTAGTTGCCTTAAGTGATGGAGACGAAGTTGAACGAATATACAACGAATATCCTACTGGATCATTTGTTGAAACATTCCACGAAGCGGTTCCTGATGCTTGGTTTGCTCCAATACCACTAATCGATGAGAGAGTAAGGTTTGGGGCCACGGAAATTGCAATAAAATAAGTATCGTTCTGCTGATATCCGGCACTAATTGAATAATTGGTACTTGAAGAATCACCAGTCGAAAGCTCTCCTAGCGTATCTTCGGTTCCGTAATTTGTACTTGAAGAAATGACTCCTCCTGAGTTTATTGAATCGAAGTTAATACTATAATTTGAGCTTTGCATTACCTGCGCATACGAAGCGTACATCGTTGAAAGATATACCGTAGCACACATTATACATATTGCTTGGATAAGAAACTTCATTTTTTAATTGTGTAAATTACTTTCGTCTGATGTCAAAGTTTCTGAAAACGTATCTAAATATAACCAACATGAGAATGATCAGAATAAATATCGCGAGCAAGATTTTCCATGGAATAACAACAAAGGTAATTGTTTTTGAATCAATTTCATCTTTATGACCTGGGTTATTATATGCTTTATGTAATTCTAAATGAGCTCGATAAATACCGAAGAGCCCTGATCCATCAATGTTTACTTGCCGATATCGTTTTGATTGAGGAAGAGAATAGTATGCATCAATAGGAGCACTTGCTACCGTTTTACCAAAAATATTGTTAACGGTTACTTGTCCGTATGGTGCGAGGTGTACATTTCCTGTGTTTGAAAACATTGTTTCAAAGCCGAAAGTTCCTGGTTCGTAAATAAAATGATGTGGAGTGATTCTAAAGTCTTCTACCTTTCCTTCTTCTTTTGCTTCTCCGTTAACTCGAATAAAAAGAAGTGAGCCTGCACGGGAAACCGCATGAGTCGTTGCCCCTTCACTTCCACCCTTCGCTTGCCCTATCTCATTTGAAACAATAATAGAAGTGTAAAAACCACCAGGTGCCGCGTCTGCAGGAACTTTAATCGTTACGGGAATAGTTATTCTCTCACCAAATTTTAAATTAAATTGAGTAACTTCAGGAATGATACTGTCTCGAATTGAAAGAGGGTTTTTATCTGCTCCCATCAGTTGAATAGGGTTATCAATTTGATCAGTACCACCAAAGTCTTCAAGGTCAATTTTAAAGGTCGTAGGCTCTGTCACACGGCTTGTGACAGTTATTTCTTTAGTAACAGTCTCTCCTGGGTTAATAAAGATTTCTTGTCGAGCAGGACCAACCACAAAGTCTTGTAAAGGGTCTACTTTTCCCATATTAAAAATAGTAACTGCTTGAGTAAATTGAGGAATCAAAAACGCACCAAGTAGTAATAGAGAAATGCGCCTTGATGCGCCGTAGCCAATTGATTTCATATTGCTTCAATTGTACATGAGTATTATTAATAAAACAAAAGATCTCCTTGTGGAGATCTTTTGTTTTATGCTTGACTAGTAGCTTTTTTATTGTGCGATAGCGGTAGCAGTAATTGTTGCGTTATATGTTCCTGATGGAATATAGATTCCTTTCTGCTCAACTGCGTAACAAACTGTTGCTGTTTCTCCAGCTGTTGTAGTAGTTGCCGTTGATGAGGCGATTGCTCTATCAGTAGTTTTAAAGTTTTGATATTTAAGAGTCGTACTTGGATCATTTCCGGTACCTCCTGAACACACTGCTCCGGTTCCCCATGTTGCTGTTGGAACTTTTGTTCCAAAAGCAGAGTATCCAAATACTGCAGTTCCTGCACCTGGATTCCATAATTCTGGAACATCAGTACCTCCTGGTGCATAGTTTGCAATTGATGACGTTGCGCTATTCATAGCTGGTGTAGAACTTGCCCGAACATAGAGAATGTATCCTCCTCCGGCATTTGTTCGAACTGTCCATGAAGATGTTGCAACTGCAGTATTTGCAACCGAGTCAAGATTTCGACTCATTGTTGTATTTGTTGCTGCTGTGATTGTGATGTCTGAAAGCACTGTTAATGTAACAACGATAGTGTTAGAAGCGCTTGTTGCTGCTGCAATTGCAGTATCGACCTGAAGAGATTGATATGCAAACGGACTAAGTATTGTTAGTACTAATGCGAAAGCAACAATTTCATAAAACTTTCTTAAATTCATAAATAATGATTACAGACAACTAATAATTTTTCTTAAATACTTTTACGTATGAAAATAGTATACCACTCTTTACGTTTAGAATGATTTTGAAATAAGCTATTCTGTGGATAACTTCTTTAAGATATCTATTGTTTTTATAATATCTTTTTTTGTTGTTTCTCTTCCCATTGAAAATCGTATTGATGAACTTGCACATTCTTTTTTTCCAATCGCTTCAAGTACATATGACGAAGAATCTTCATTCAAATTTTGACAACTACTCACCGCAGAACAAGAAACATTATGAACATCAAGAGAAATAACTAGAAATTCTGAATCTCTTCCCTTAAAACAAACATTGAGTATATTTGGTAGCATATTCGGGCCATTTTCTCCGTTTATTTCAACATGTTTGATATTTGTTTTTACTTCTTCGATAAAAAAATCTTTCAAGGTTTGCATTCGAACAGATTCGGTGCTTTTGAGAGAAATGGCTATAGATAACGCTTCAGCAAAGCCTATAACTAAAGGAATATTCTCAGTTCCAGGTCGTAATCCTGCTTCCTGCCCACCTCCAAACAGTATTGGCTGAAGTGTGGTTGTTCGTTTTTTAAAAAGCATTCCAACACCTCTTGGGCCATACATCTTCATTCCATCAAGTGTCATAAGATCTAATCCCAAACTCTGTACTGAAATATCGAGGTAACATGTTACCTGACTAGCATCAGTATGTAGATATGGAAAATCAGTTAGTGTTCTTTTGTGTTCGTGTTTAAAATTTCTGATAAACTTTGCAAGTTCTTTTACAGGTTGAATTGTTCCGATTTCATTATTCGCAAGCATTATTGTCACAAGTATTGTTTCAGCGGTGAGAGCTTGGGCAACATCTTTTGCCGAAACGAATCCTTTTTCATTTGGAGCAACATGCGTTACTCGACCACCCTTCATTTCAATTTCTTTTAATACATTTCGAACTGATGAATGTTCAATAGATGATGCAACAATGTGTGGTGTTTGTATTCCTCTTTTTTTTGCTTCTTCAAAAACTCCGAGAAGTGCAATATTATTTGCTTCTGTTCCACCTGAAGTAAAAATAATCGTATCAGGTGTTGTGTGTAAAAGATCAGCAACTTTTTTTCGAGATTGATCGAGTACAATTTTTGCCTCCACTCCTTCTTGAGAAAGCGACGAGGGATTACCAACATAATTAACTAAATAAGGCTGCATTACCTTAAAGACCCGCTTATCGAGTGGTGTGACTGAAGCGTAATCAAGATAAATCCTTTTTCTACCAAACATAGATTGTAAGCCCTTATACATAACAATATGCTAACATATTTTAGCAATATGGCTAAAAATCAAGCTATCTTTGAGCTTTAAGCCTTGCAAAACCTTGATTTTCGTTATATTGTGAAATTCCAACATCCTCATGTCTCAATCTAAAACATCACAAACAAATAGCTCAGTTCCCCGCCCACCAGTTGTCGTTATTCTTGGTCATATCGACCACGGAAAATCAACTCTGCTCGATTACATTAGAAGCTCAAATATTGTAGACAAAGAAGTAGGAGGAATCACTCAGCGAATGTCAGCCTATGAAGTGATTCACAAGACATCAGACAATAAAGAACAAAAAATAACCTTTATCGACACACCAGGTCATGAAGCCTTTCAAGAACTTCGAGGACAAGGAGCAAAAGTGGCAGACGTTGGCGTTCTTGTCGTATCAGCTGAAGACGGAGTAAAACCTCAAACGCTTGATGCGTATAAAGCAGTGGTAGCAGCAAAAATTCCTTTCATTGTGGCAATTAATAAAGTTGATAAACCAGCAGCAAATGTTGAAAAAACAAAACAAAGTTTGGCTGAAAGTGAAATATTAGTAGAAAGCTATGGAGGAACTATTCCTTCAGTTAATATTTCAGCAAAAACTGGAGAAGGAATTCCTGAATTACTCGATCTTATTATTCTTACCAACGAAATCGAAGAACATGTTGCCAACCCTCTCATTCCAGCAGAAGGAATTGTTGTTGAATCACAACGAGACAAAATGCGAGGTATTTCAGCAACACTTATCATCAAAAATGGCACATTAAAGTCGGGAATGACTGTTGTTGCAGGAACATCACTCTCACCTGTTAGAATTCTTGAGAATTTTGCAGGAAAAAGTATTAAAGAAGCCACCTTCTCTTCCCCTATTCGAGTTATTGGATTCAACAGCACTCCATCAATTGGAACAGTATTCACTTCATATGAAAGTAAGAAAGATGCTGAACAGGCTGTCATAAACAATGCAGAAAAAATCAAAGAAGAAGCAGAGAAGAAAAATGCTCCAAAAGTTCAGCATGCTGAATTTTCTCTCCCTATTATTGTTAAAGCAGATAGTATTGGAATGCTCGATGCTATCTCTCATGAGATAAAAAAACTTGATAGTGAATTCGTTTTAACAAATATTGTGCAAGCAACTGTTGGAGATGTCAGTGAAAGTGACGTAAAAGCGGCTATGGCGAGCAACAAGACAGTTATTCTTGGTTTTAATACAAAAGTAGATGCGACAGCAGTAGACCTCGCAGAACGCAATGGAGTTACAATTCAAACATTCGATATTATCTACAAACTATCTGAATGGTTAGGAGAACACATTAAACTTGTCACTCCAAAGAAAATGATTACGGTTGAAACAGGACGAGCAAAAATTCTTAAGGTATTTAGTAAAACAAAAGATAAACAAGTAGTAGGAGGACGTGTAGAGATTGGTTCAATTCATATCAATAGTGGTGTTGTTATTATGCGACGAGATGCTGAAATTGGACGTGGTCACATTCGAGAATTGCAGCAAGCTAAATCTAAAACAAGTGAAGTTAAGGAAGGAAGCGAATTTGGAACTAACATTGAATCAAAAATAGAAATTGCCCCAGGCGACCACATTGTTGCCATGAATCAAGAAGAAAAATAATATGAGAGCACATCGCGATGAAAAACTAACAGCACTTATTCAAAAACTCTCTTCAGAGTTTATTTCTCATGAATCAACTAACGCATCTCTCTTAACGGTAACAAAAGTTTCTCTCTCAGATGATGGAAAACGATGCATCATCTTCTTTAGTACTCTTCCTGAAGAAAAGGAAAAAACAGCTCTTGAATTCTTGAAAAGAAAACGAGCTGAAATGCGTGAATTCATCATGAAGAAATCAAAAATCGGACGAGTTCCCTTCTTTGATGTTGCAATAGATATCGGAGAACGAAATCGTCAGCGAATTGAAGAAATTGAGGAACAGATATAAGATATATAAACGCTAGTTAAAACATGGCTCAGTGGCGAAGTGGTTAACGCATCAGTTTGCAAAACTGACATACGCCGGTTCGATCCCGGCCTGAGCCTCATTCTATAAAATATTCACAGAGAATTTATCTCTACTGTATATAGTGTTTTAATGCCAGGAATACGACGTTGGACAAATGAAAAACTTAAAGAAGCTGTACGAAGTTCTTTTAGCATACGAAGCGTACTTTCTAAACTCACACTTGTTCCGACTGGTGGAAACTACACACAGATTAATAAGTACATCAGATTACTCACTATCGATACTACTCATTTTAGAGGAAGGTCGTGGAATAAAGGACTCAAAGGATATGGAAAACCTATTTACAAATTAGAAGATATTTTAACAAAGAACAGTTACTATCAAAGTCACGGGCTCAAAAGAAGACTTATGAAAGCTGGCATTAAGCCGTCTTTTTGTGAAGAATGTAGCTGGGCAAAAATATCAGAAGATGGTAGATTACCTCTTGAGCTTGACCATATCAACGGAAATAAGACCGATAATAGAATCCAAAATCTTCAGATTTTGTGCCCAAACTGTCATAGTTTAAAATTGACACATCGTGGTAAAAATAAAAGAAGTCCGAGTGCTGTAATTGGTAGCCAGGCTTGACTTAAAATCAAGTGGGGGAAACCTCGTGTGGGTTCGATTCCCACCTCGGGCACAAGTTAAAATAGATTGAGTTTTCTTTCAATTTGGACTATATTTGTTCATATTGCATCTCGTTGACTTGGCAGACAAGCAGCTAAGTGTAGAAAAAATACATCCAGCTGATTTGGTAGGCAAACAGCGGAGTATTGAAAACATGCATCCATAGCTCAGTTGGTAGAGCTGCTCCCTCTTAAGGAGAAGGTCCCAGGTTCGAATCCTGGTGGGTGCACAGGCAGCGAAACAAATAAACAATGTCGCGGTGGCCGCGAGATGGTAGACATGCACTTGTCTTCTGTGCTCGCTTAAGGCAGGATAATCATGTAACAAATGCCGGGGTGGCGAAATTGGCAGACGCACTTGCCTTAGGAGCAAGCGAGGTAACTCATGGAGGTTCAAGTCCTCTCCCCGGCACCACATATAGTAAAAAGAAAAAGCATTAGTTTCAAAACTAATGCTTTTTCTTTTTACTTACTACCTCTTCTCTATTGCATCAAGTGGAGCCGTATCGATGTTAAATGATGTCAAAACCACTCTGATGATGGCGAATGCTGAAATCATCACAAACAGTCCGATTATTCCGTATAACATATGATCTCTCCCAACCTTTCGAGCTTCTGGATCGTCGGCACCTTGAATGAATTCAAGTACTCCCCAAAGAAAAAAGAGTAGTGCAACAGCAAACAGAACCAAAATTATTGGATTGATGACGAGCGTATTGATCTTTGAAATAACCTGATCTGCCATCTAAAACGAGATTAACTTGCTCGTGGTGAGCTTACTGTAGGTGTTGTCTGTCCTGCTGGATTGTTTCCTTGTTGAACTCCAAATGTTCCTTGAACAAATCGAATCAAAGCAAATACTGAGAACATAACCGCAAGAACGATGATTCCGTAAATAATAGTACTGATAGCTGTCTTTCGCTGTTCTTCGTCGCCTCCCGCTGTAACCAATCGGAACAATCCGTAAAGGAATGAAAGAATCGCAAGAGCGATAACAATAGGAATTAAGTAAACGTTAATGATTCGAAGAACTGTATCGAATACTCCTACGTTGAATCCGTTTTGAACATCGAATGTTTGAGCAAACCCAAGGAGCGGTGTTGCAAGTAGAGACGTGAAGGATAATGCTTTAATGTATTTCATAAATTGCTAATTGAATAATAATTATATCTATCTTTATATTGTATCAAATGCACAAGGCCCTGCAATTAACTTGTGCACATCAAAATCTATCAAGTTATGTGGTTGGGGCCTTCGGAACAGTAAGTCCAGTAGAATCATTTCCACCGATTCCAAATGTTCCTTGAACGAACCGAATAAGACCGTAGAGCGAGAACATGACGGTGAGAACTATAATTCCCCAAATAATAGTTCCTGTAGCTTCTTTTCTTTTCTCTTGATCACCTCCTGCTGTTACTAACTTAAGCAAACCATATAAAAACGTAAGAATTGCAAGGGCAACAACAATCGGAATAAGTGCACCATTTATCAAACCAAGAATTGATCCAAAAAAATCTTGTTGAATTCCCCCACTCACATTAAATATTGGTGCAGCGAAACTAACCACAGGAGTTATTGCAACGAGAGCCAAAAATACATGCTTAAAATATTTCATACAATACGTTAATTAATATGTCCTTATCATAACAAAGATACTGACACTCTGCACCCACACTTATCGAAGTTGTGGAGTGGTGAGTGCTGACGTTGGAAAGAATGTATTTGTAACAGTTAGCACTAATGCCCACACACTAAACATCACCGCCATTCCAATCAAACCAAAAATAATAAAATTTTTAGCGTTAGACAACTCTTTTTCGTTGCCTCCTGCTCGAATATATTTAAATAAACCCCACATAAAATATAGAAGTGCGAGCGCGACGATGACCGTATTAAGAAGATTGATGGTTGAAATAATAAAAGATACGAGACTTCTAAAATCTCTGATCGTTCCTTGAGCAAAGGCTATCGAAGGAAGGATACTCGCTAATACTATTGATAATAATGAACCTTTTTTCATATAAATAAATTATGTTGATATCTGCGTAAATGTTCCTTTCACAATTGCAATAATAACTCGAGCGCCCAAAATAATCGCCAGTCCGATAAGTGTATAGAGTAATGTCATTTTTGCCTTGGTAATTTGTGTATCATTTCCTCGTGCAGTAACAAATAAGAAACCTGCATAAATGACAAAGAATACTCCAATAATTGCTCCGACTTTTAGAAGTGTATCGAGGAGCACATTGAGCAAATCTCCAATATTACTTCCTCCATCAAGCGGATTACACAAACGATCACTTCCACAATCATCTGCTCGAACATGAAGCATGGCTGTTGAAAGGAAAAAGATTGTAACGAGAGTCATGAGAGAAACAATGCCGATTTTTCTTAAAAATTCTTTTTTCATATATTACACACCAGTATTAATGTCTAAGTTTCCACTTGATCCACCATTTGGACCAACAATTCGATAGTCTTGCTTAACTTTAAAGGCATCGAGAGTGAATACCACAATAAAATAAGCACCGATAATCACTAAAAACCCAACTATGACATCCCAAAACAAACTTTTTGCTTTTGTAAGTTTTGCACTATCACCACTTGATGTAATAAGAAGGAACCCTGCATATATAGTGAGGCCTATAATGTAGAATGTTCCAATCCACAAAATAAATTTTACAATTCTACTAATTTGAGCGAGGACATCTTGCCAATCACAAGTGGCCACAGACTTATTACCGTCACCTTGCACATTTCCCGTACAAGGTCGAACCAGTGTTTGGTTTGATGTATTACCATTACTTGTAGTCGGATCATAATTACCACTACTTACTGTTGATCCCGCATCTGCGTGAATATTGAGAGGTTGAAATAGATAAATAGAAGCAATGAGAATGAGTGTGAAGAAAGTGAATTGTAAAATAAATGTTCTCATATTATCGAATCAAACTTTTCATTTCGTCGCTTGCTTCTCGAAGTGCGTCGGTCACACCATTCTTTCCTGATGAAACAGATTCTACCATATTTCCAAAGATCGTAGTGGTTCTTGCATCACTTGGATCAAACCAAGTCTTTGCAATAAGTGCGGCTTGATAAAAAACTGCAGCAAAACCATTTGAAGGAGCAGTGGCGAGAAGATCTCGACGAATTGGAGGAAGATTAACTTTTTCTGTGTAGTTTTTTTGAAATGTCGCACCAGTTAATTTATTCATAATATCTGATGCTCCAGCCATATTTTTAGAATTCTTAAGAATACCAACCGCATATAATTTTCCATATACAACAGAATTGATACTCGTTTTTGATTGTGGAAATGCAGCCACATCGAAGTTTAGATTTGGATTTCTATTTTGAAGCTGTGACAATTCACTTGCAGAACCTAAATATAGAGCTAATTTTTCTGCCAAAAATGCGTCGGTTGAAGACTGTAGTGATCGATTCCAGTTATACGTTATTTTATTTGGATCTGAAAATTGATTATAGAAAAGAATAGCTTTTTCAGGATATCCATCTTGTATACCTAAATTAATTTGATAGGTATCTTGATTATCAACTAATGATGTTGTTAGTGTGGTGATCGAATTCCCCGCTTGAAAAAGAAGAGAGCTCAATATTTCTTTTGATTTATTTACATTTCGAAACTCTCCGAGCGCAATTGCAGATTGTGAAATACCAAGCGTTTGATCAACTTTTGAAAGCTTTGGAATATCTTTCACGACATCATCCCAATTGGTAGGAACTTGTGATATTCCAGCTTGACCAAGCAAGTTTCGATTCCAATACATCACCATTGGATCAATACTAAACGGTACTCCTAAGTACCCACTTGCAGTATGTAGAATATCTGCAGCTTGAATGTAGGTATCTTTGAAATATCGTTCTGGATAGGCGCTGTATGGAATGGTGTAGAGTCTGTCATGCTTATTCCACATATCACTTGCAGGAAGAATAACAAGATCTGGCGGAGTTCCATCAGCAATCGCTTTTAGAAGATCTAGATCAAACGTTTCTTCGCTTTTTTGAACGTATCTGGCATCAATACTTTTCGATTGATCAAAATTCATTTTATCGAAAACAGGAGTGATGTCGTCTGCTTTAAGTGTTCCCCAAATAATTGTTGTTGGAATCGTGACACTCGTGTCTTTACTTACTCCTCCAAAAACAGCAAACAAAATAATACTTCCAACAAAAGCTCCAATAAATATTGCCAAAAAAACTACTTGAAAAGGTTTCATTTTATTTGTTAGACTTTTTAACTATCTTTCTTGCAATGAATCCGTAGTGGTGATGTGGTAATTCAATTTCCAACACTTCTTCAAATCCAGCCTTTTTAAGAAGAGCTTTTGCTTGATCTGGATGTAATAGATGATGATCTGGCCATGGAGAACCTGAAGCTGGCCTCCAATCAATAACAACGAGTGCTCCTTTATGAGCAAGTAATCGTTTCGCTTCTTCTAAAACACCAATTTTATCGTTGATTTGTGAAAGTGTGTTGATGAGAAGTACTCTGTCGGCAATTTTATCTTTTAGTGTTGTTCCGTTTGGTTTTTTTTCCAAATCAGCATGAATCACACGAACGTGGGTATGTCCTGCGCCACGTGCATCTGCTGCAACTTTATTAACTAGCTCTGGTTGAATTTCTATCGCATACACTTTTCCATGAGGACCAACTCTTTCTGCGACTTCAAGAGTGAAGTGTCCTGAACCTGAACCCATATCGACAACACTCATACCTTCACTTATAAGAAAGTGTTTTGAGTGCTTCTTTGGATGTAAAAACATGTCTCTATATTACCTGTTAGAGCGTTACAAGAGAAGCGATACTATCCCCATCGCGCATTTTCATTACACGAACTCCTTGAGTTTGTCGTCCAAGTGATGGAATTTCTTTTGCATCTATTCGAATCACCTGACTCTTTTTTGACATTGCCACAATTTCTAATGTTTCTTCAGTGATAACTCGAGATGCAATCAACTCTCCAGTTTTTGTTGTGATCTTTACCGTAATAATTCCTGAACCATTTCGATTTTGAGTTTTATATTCTCCAAGATCTGTCTGTTTTCCATATCCGTTTGCTGTCATAACCATAAGATGTGCTTTGTTCAATCCTTTTTTAATAACATCAGAACCAACAACACGCGCACCTTTATCGAGTTTAATAACTCCAACTCCTCCGGCACTTCTTCCCATTTCTCGTACATCTGATTCTTTAAATCGAATTGATTGTCCATCGGAAGACACCACAATTGCTTCATCTCCTTCTTCGACAAATGCTGCTGCAACTAGTTCATCGCCAGATTCGAGTCGAATAGCAATGATTCCACTTCGTCGAACATCGTGAAAGCTTGCTGCTGCTACTTTTTTGGCCACACCATTTTTTGTCGTAAGCATTAATGACAACTTTGATGATTTGATCAATTTTGGCATTGGAAGAATTGATGTCACATTTTCCCCTTCTGAAACTGATAAGAAGTTCATAATAGACTTTCCTCGAGTTGCTCGTTTTCCTTCGGGAATATCGTACATTTTAATTTGGTAGGCTTTTCCTTTATCAGTGAAGAATAGAAGATCACTGTGAGTGCTTGTATTTAAAAAGTTGGTAACAAAATCTTCTTCTTTCGTGTTTAAATCAACAACACCTACTCCCCCTCGTTTTTGTTGACGGTATTCATCGGGTGATGTTCGTTTGATGTATCCACCTGAAGTCAAAATAAGAACTGACTCTTCATCAGGAATAACATCTTCGATAGAAAAGTTTTTTGCACCATGTTTAACAATTCGAGTTCGTCGAGGGTCTGCATATCGTTCTTTAATATCACCCAATTCTTTACTTATAATAGAAATAATCTTTTTTGTACTTGCAAGAATTTCTCGCAAACTCTTAATGAGTTTTTGCACTTCATCGAGTTCATCTTCAACTTTCTGTCGTTCAAGGTTTGCAAGTCGCTGTAATCGCATTTCAAGAATGGCTGTTGCCTGTCGGTCGGAGAATTTGAATTCTTTCATCAAATTCTTATGGGCTTCAATAACATCTTTTGATGCTCGAATTAATTTAATGATTTGATCAATATGATCGAGTGCTTTCTTGAGACCTAACAAAATATGTTCTCGCTCTTCTGCCTTTCGAAGATCGAACTCTGTTCGTCGTCTAATAACAATTTTTCGGTGACCAATAAATTCTTCAAGGAAACCCTTTAGAGTCATTGTTTGAGGAACTCCGTCAACAAGCGCAACTGCATTCATATTAAACGCTTCTTCAAGTCGTGTATGTTTGTAGAGATAGTTCAGAATCTGCTGAGGATACGCTCCGCTTTTTAATTCGATAACAATTCGAACGTCGTCGGTTGACTCATCTCGCAAATCTTTAATTCCTTCTAATTTCTTTTCACGAACCAATTCAGCAATTGCCAAAATAAGATCAGATTTATTTAGACGATATGGAATTGAACTGATAATAATTGAAGCTTTTCCAGACTTTTCTTCAATAATTTCAGCTTCTCCTCGAACAACAATTCCTCCTTTTCCATGAGCATATGCATGTGCAATATCTTTTTCACCATATGCAATTCCTCCTGTTGGGAAATCGGGGCCTTTAATAAACTCAAGAAGGTCTTCAGTTGTTGCCTCAGGATTTTCAAGAAGATGATTTGTTGCGTCGATCACTTCTCCTAAGTTGTGAGGAGGAATACTTGAAGCCATACCCACGGCAATACCAAGGGTTCCGTTTAGTAATAAGTTAGGAACAGCAGTTGGAAGAACCACCGGCTCTTTTTTTGTACCGTCATAGTTCGCTTTCATGTCTACTGTTTCTTTTTCAAGATCTCGTAAAAGTTCAGCTGCTATTCGTGACATTTTTGCTTCGGTATATCGGTGAGCAGCAGCGCCGTCTCCGTCGATATTTCCAAAGTTTCCTTGTCCAAGCGCAAGTGGATATCGCATAGAGAACGGTTGAACCATTCCAACAAGTGTTTGATACACCGCAATATCTCCGTGAGGGTGATAATTTCCCAACACCTCTCCAACAACCGCTGCTGATTTTCTATTTTTTGCACTCGCGGTCAAACCCATTTCATGCATTGCAAAAAGAATTCGACGATGTACTGGTTTTAGTCCATCACGAACATCAGGAAGTGCTCGATCAGTAATAACTGACATAGCATAGTCAAGAAACGAAACTCGCATTTCTTCAACGATTCCACGAGGAACAACCCCTTCTGATTCGGGTCGTACTACTTCTTCTTCTGAATTATCGAGTGCTTTATCTTTTGCCATGAAATCTTTTGGTTACCGTTATGCTGAAACTAACGTTTGTAATTAATATGAATTATATGAAGGATTCGATGGTGTAACGTACGTATCATTATTTTGTGCCGGCTCATCTGTATTTGGAGTAATAGTGATACTTGTTTCGTGCGGATCAATTGGTTCTGTATGAGCACTACTTGTGGTTGCGTTCACCGCCTGAACATTTCCTGTTGAATCTTGTAATTCGACTGCACCATTTACAGGTTGAATTGATTGGGAAACATTTGCAGGAGAATCAAGTGCGGTCATGTCGATTGGAAAATCATCTTTCTTTAAATCAGGAAGATGTTGAACAATAGAAACTACCCACACAAGTGCAATGAGACTTGTTACACCAGCACTCACCGCAAAAGCTACTTTCTTTCGATGGTGGTGTGGCTTCTGTCGTAAATTGTGAATAATCTTTCTCATACTAATTTATGAAAGCTGAGGAGATAATACTACTATTTCTCCTTCTTTTCCATCTAAATCTTTTCGTTTGATAGTTAATTTTTCAATCATATCTGGCGCACCACCTTTTGAACCACCTTCTTTAAGGAATGTTTGAAGAAGAGTGAAGTCATTTTTTGGATCAAAATGCATTGGAATAATAATACGAGCTTCAAGTGATACCGCTAATTTATATGCAGGAGTTGCTTCGAGTACTCCTTCTCCTCCAATCGGAACAAAGAGGACGTCTATTTCTTTTAATCCTTCTTTTGTTTCTGCAGAAAGTGACTTGTCATCTTGAGCTCCAAGAAAACAGATTCTCATATTATCGATAGTCATCGTATATATAGTGTTGATCCAATCAACCATGTCGTATCCTGAGTGACCTTGAAGACCTTTGATGAAAACTCCTTTCACTTCGTATTCTCCAGGGCCTTGAATAACAAAAGGTTTTCGTTCGCCATAACTCATATCTTCGGCTCCTCCATTAAAATCTTCGTGTCGAATTGATGCTAAAACAATATCTGCTCCAAACTTTGAACTCTTAAACTTTGATGTTTTTGAGGGTGGATTGACAGCAATGGTTAAATCTCCATGCTGAATTTTGAAAAATTGGTGTCCAAGATAGGTGACGATCATATATCGATATTATAACAGAACTTGGCTCATCATAAAAGTATTTTCGAGCTTTTTGTTGCGTTTTGACCTTAAATCTATTATTGTGTCTATATTACAAATCCACAGAGAGCGTAACCTCGTCTATCCCGCCACGACGGCTCCAGACTTCACTTTTATGAGAAGTCCCGAGCTACCAGACGAATCGCTCTCTCTTTGAGTATTATGACAGACAAAAAACAGACAGAAGCTGAGAAGTTAATTCAAAGCAAAAAAGACACCGTTATGGGAAAGATGCTTACTGAAAGTGTAAATCCCCCATCTATTGGAGACATCGTTGAAGGACCAGTTATTTCAATCGAAAAGAACAGTGTTTTCATTGACTTGTATCCATACGGAACAGGTATCATTTACGGGCGAGAATATATTAATGCTCGAGATGTTATTAAGAAAGTAAATGTTGGAGATTCAATTGCCGCAAAGGTAGTTGGACTTGAACACGAAGAAGGATACATCGAACTTTCTCTTAAAGAAGCTAAGCAAGCTCTTATTTGGAGTGAAGCTGAAGAAGCTATTCGGGACAAGAAGGTCTATGACATTCCAGTTGTTGACGCAAATAAGGGAGGTCTTATTCTTTCATGGCAAGGTATTCAAGGATTCCTTCCTGCATCTCAACTTAAGGCTGAACACTACCCTCGAGTAACTGATGGAGACAAAGATAAGATTCTCGAAGAACTTCGAAAACTTGTTGGAAAGAAAATTTCAGTCATGATCATCACCGCTCTTCCTAAGGAAGGAAAAATGATCTTCTCAGAAAAGAGTCTAGAAACTAAAGAAAAAGAAAAGATTGTTGGAAAATATGTCGTTGGAGATGAAGTAGAAGGAACAATCACTGGTATTGTTGACTTCGGTATCTTCGTGAAAGTTGAAGAAGGTCTTGAAGGACTTGTTCACATTTCAGAAATCGACTGGGGTCTTGTTGAAGATCCTCGAGCTCTCTACCGAGTAAATGAAAAAGTTAAAGTTAAAGTTATCGATGTGAAGGATGGAAAAATCTCTCTTTCAATCAAGGCTCTTAAAGACAATCCATGGAAGGGTTCTGAAAAGCGATACAAGAAAGAAGACACTGTGCAGGCTGTAGTTATCAAATTCAACAAACACGGAGCGTTGGCTTCTGTTGAAGAAGGAATTGCAGGACTCGTGCACATCTCAGAATTTGGAAGTGAAGAAAAGCTTCGAGCAACACTTGAACTTGGAAAGAGTTATCCTTTCAAGATCACCTTGTTTGATCCAAAAGATCAGAAGATGACACTTGCGTATTTAGGTAAAAAATAGTTAGACAAACAAAACAAAAGACTTTCTTCAGCGTCCTCGGCTTTACAGCTTGTGAATGCTTCAGAAAGTCTTTTGTTTTGTTTGTATCTAAATTTTTACCTAAGTAAACAATGGTTGACTTTCAAAGCTTGGTATTCTACTCTTTTCAGAAGTCGCACCTTAGTTGTATCGAGGGCTGAGCGACACCACTCCAACCGTCAATCTTGGAATCAAAGATCATGTGTAGCCCAAGCAAAGCCAAACGTATCGCCAAAAACAAAGCCGCGGAGCCTGCCACCAAAGGAAGCGCTAAGGCTCGCAAGTCTTTGTCGCTCCAAAACAGCAATCACCGCAATCACGGCCACAACAGCAAACATAAGAAGAAAAAGTAACCGTTTTCCATCAAATTTTCAACAGGCCCCTGGGCGCATCGCGCGCTCGGGGGCTCAACCATTTCAACTTTTCGTTTTTTTATTGCGTATTGATAACTTGAATCGCTGCATCTTTATCTTCATTTAACAGTACTTCAATTCCCTCTTTTATTTTCTTAAAAACAGGTTTTAACTTTTCCATTTCTGTAGATTTAAATTCTCCGAGAATACATTTCTCAACTAGTTCAACTCCTAAGGGTTTTCGAATTTTTCCTCCAGCAGTTGAAGGAGAAATGCCAACTTTAATTTTCATGTATGCTTCTGTTTTCAATGCTTTTGTAATTGATTCAATTCCCCGATGTCCTCCTGATCCTCGATTGAAAACCGCTTTCACTGCCCCTAGTGGTTGATCGAGATCATCATGCACAACAATTAGTTTTGCTGCATTTTTTTCCGTCGCTTCTTTTGTTAAACCAGCAATTAGTGGTTTTACAGAACCACCTGAGTTATTCATAAATGTTTGAGGTAGAACAAGTTGCGCTCCATGTTTTGTTCCTGAAGTTGCTGGAGAAATTTTAGAAACAAGCGCTCGAAGTTTTTTATCTTCTTTCCACACCGATCCTTCAAATTGTTTTCTAAGTAATTCTAGAACAATAAAGCCTGTATTGTGACGTGTTTTTTCATATTCTTCACCTGGATTTCCGAGTCCGACAATAACGTAATTCATATAAATACTATAACACAAAGAAATAAATGCTTTTATCTATGACTTTTATCTCAATTTTTAAAAATATTTTTATTTTATTGTATGAAAAAACTTGCATTTTTTTCTAACACTCTTTTTAACTTGTTGCTATACCGTCTTTATATTATGATACCAACACCAATATGAATAATAATGATATGCCAGAAGATAGTGTTAATGGTTCTTCAGATATTCAGACAACTCACGATCGACCAAAAAAGAAAGAGACTTCCCTCCTTCGAGAAATTATAAATTTTATTTTGATTGTTGTTTTCGTTCTCCTTCCTATCAGATTTTTTGTCTTTCAGCCCTTCATGGTTGTGGGCTCATCAATGGAACCAACATTTTTTACTAAAGATTATTTAATCGTTGACGAACTTTCATATCGATTAGGAAGTCCACAACGAGGACAAGTGACCATTTTCAAATTTCCCGGCCCTGAAGGAGAAACTATTGCTGAGCGAGATGCAGCATCTAAAGATGTTAAGTACTTTATCAAACGAATCATCGGTCTTCCTGGAGAAACAGTAGATATTAAAAATGGTGTAGTGACAATTAAAAACGCAGCGAATCCTGATGGATTCACACTCGACGAGCCTTATGTACAGTTTCCAAAAGAAACAACCATGTCACGAACATTGGCCGCTGACGAATACTTTGTGATGGGAGATAATCGTGACAAAAGTTACGACTCACGATCATGGGGTCCAGTAAAAAGAGAATATTTGGTTGGAAAAGCATTCCTCCGTTTATATCCGATTGGCAAAGCATCTATACTTCCTGGAAACTTTAATGAGAACAAATAATAAAGAACCAAAAACAATGCGAAAAAGCTCAACGACCGCAAAAAAAGTCAAAGAGCGCCAGATAACCTGTTTCGATCGTGCAGCTGAAATCGCTTCGTTTTATGGATTTCTAGGAGCACACAAAATACAGGTCTCTCCGGCCGATCTTCGAAAAGCAAAACTGTTCAAAGATGCTCAAAAATCAATCTTTGGAACTATTCTCGAAGATAAGATTTCTCTCACCAGAGACATCATTGAAAAAAAATACTCTGAACATCCGCAACCTTTAATGCTTTATTACGGAGGTCCTACCGCCGAAGATAAGCATCACATGTTCAATATGGATGTAAGTGGTAATCCAAAAAGTATTGCTGACGCTCTCATTATTGAATCGTGTTACGTTATCGTAAAAGAAGCATATCCAGATTACGAATTGTCAGTCATGCTCAACACGGTTGGTGATCGTGAATCTGCATCAAAATTCACCCGAGAGTTTCAAGCCTTTCTTAAACGAAATTGGGCATATATTCCAAATAAATCAAAAAAGTTGGTAAAGAAAAATGTTCTTGAATTTTGGAACATTGAAGTTGAACCTGGTGACGAACGTTTTCAAAGTATCAAAGATCAAGCTCCTACCACTCTCAGTTTTCTTTCTGAAGAAAGTCGAAAACATTTTAAAGAAGTGCTTGAGTATATTGAAGTTCTCAAAATCCCCTACACGATTGAACATTCAATCATTGGTGGACGTGGGTTAAGTAACGAAACTGTTTTTCATATCGAAGCAGCAACTCAGAAGGGTCAGAAAACTATTCTTGCATTCGGTGGACGATACAACGGACTAAGTAAAAAAGCTTGGGGTAAAAAAGATATACCAACAGTATTTGGTGTCATCATGCTTCCTGATGCATGTAAGGCAAAAGACCTTCAAAAAGTAACGGTTGAACCTCAGTGTAAAGTTCGGTTTTTCTTCATTCAACTTAGTTTTGATGCAAAATTGAAGAGCTTGAAAGTTCTTGAGATTCTTCGAAAAGCCAAGGTTCCTGTGCACCAATCTCTCTCAAAAGACAAGTTTACAGGCCAAATCGCCATTGCTGAGCAGATGGATATCACCCACCTCATCATTATGGGTAAAAAGGAGGCTATGGAAGACTCAATCACCATTAGAGACATGAATAACCGAGTTCAGGTAACTATCCCTATCGATGAGATAATTGACTATATCGCTAAGCTTTGATATGTTTTAGACCTATGATTAACGTCCAGATAGAACGAGGAGCAAACGAAAACAGCACCGGTGTGCTACGAAAATTTACCAAGCGAGTACAAGAAGCTGGTATTTTGAATCGTGTTCGAGGTATTCGATACCACGAACGATCTCCTTCAGACTACACTCGAAAAAAGATGGCTCTTAAACGAATTGGCAAAAAAGCTGTTCTTGAGAAAGCGATCAAAGACGGAAAGGTTCGACCTTCAACTCGATAACTCTCTTCAATAATCTGTTATACTGCTCTCTATATTATGAGCATTTGTATTTCGCATACCTTAAAAAAATCGAAGCCTCCTACCCTTCCACTTGAAGCGTATAAAAATTCAGTTCTTGGAAAGACATATGACCTCTCTTTAGTTTTTATTGGAAAGAAACGAATGCGAACACTTAATCGCACCTATCGACAAAAAGATTATCCAACTGACATCTTAAGTTTTCCACTTGATAAAACTTCAGGAGAAATTTTTATTAATCTCGATATAGCAAGAAAAAAATCTAAAGAATTTGATCGAACAGAAAAAAATTATCTCTCATTTTTAGTTATCCACGGTCTCGTTCATTTGAAAGGATTCGATCATGGTAGTAGAATGGAACGCGAAGAAGCGATTACTCGTAAGCGTTTCAACGTCTAACCATTTACTCATGCAAAGAATTATTACATGCGGAATCGATATCGGAACATACCACGTAAAAGTGGTAGCTTCTGAATCAACCGGCGATGTTCACTCATCTATCCCTCCAAAAGTAATTGGAACAGGATTTTCTGAATCAAAAGGATTACGTCATGGATACATCATGAACACCGAAGAAGCTACCAAAAGTGTTCAATCTGCTATTCGATCTGCTGAAAAAACAGCTGGCATCAAAATCTCAAGTGCACAGCTTTCTGTTGGAGGTATCGGCCTTGCGGGAAATGTCTTTCAAGGAGCAATTTCAATTGAGCGACAAGAAAATGAAATTAATGACGAAGACATTGCTGCAGTTATTGAAGCTGCTCGAAATGAAATGCCAGCGACGTTTTCTCAGAATCGTCGAATTCTTCACACCATTCCTCTTGCGTATAAAGTAGATGGCCGAATGGTATTGGGTCGTCCTCATGGAATGAAAGGATCTCGTATTGAAACTCGTGTGTTATTTGTTACCTGTCTCACTCATCATTTAAATGATTTAATTCTCGCCGTTGAAGATGCAGGAGTAACTGTTGATGAAGTTATCGCTGCGCCTATTGCTGCAGCAAGTGTTGTACTTTCAAAGAGTCAGAAAGTGCAAGGGTGTGTTCTTGCAAACATTGGTTCAGAAACTGTCAGTATTGTTGTATACGAAGATGGACGACCAATTTCGCTTGAAGTATTTCCAATCGGAAGTTCAAATATCACAAACGACATTGCTCTTGGTCTTAAAATTCCTCTTGAAGAAGCAGAGCTTATGAAAATTACAGGAAATCACCGTGGAACAGAATCTCCAAAGAAAAAGCTCGATGATATTATTCGAGCACGTCTCACAGATATTTTTGAATTAATCGAAACTCATCTAGAAAAAATTGGACGTAACGGCCTTCTTCCTGCGGGAATTGTTTTAACAGGTGGTGGAGGCGGTATCGCAACTATCGAAGAAATAGCAAAAGCTGCTCTTCAACTTCCTTCTAAAAAAGCTGAACAGAAATTTGAAACAAATACGAAAGGACAAATAAAAAGTGCAGAGTGGGCGGTAGCATTTGGACTATGTGTTCTTGGTGTATCAACCGAAGAACAAGGTGTTGCAGGATTGGCAAAACGCACCACTGGTTTTAAAGGAGTCCTCTCGTGGTTTAAACAGTTTCTTCCTTAAATTACCAAAAAAACTTACTATTTATTTTTTTGTGGTTATTTGACAATAACCACATATTGTTATATTATACGACCCATGACTCAAAGTCGAAATACAACTACATATCAGATGAATTCGGGAAAATATCCTGTCTCTTTCGGCATGTCTGCCCGAATTCTCGATACCATCACACTTGTAATAAGTCGCAATACTTGTATTTCAACCCCTATTTTGTAATCACTCACTAAATACTCTGAAATAAAAATCTCTCGACTTACTAGAAGTCGAGAGATTTTTTGTAAGTATAGTTCTTTTCACATCCACCCCATCCGCACTCACACATGATCGCACTCACCATCAGGAAGTATACTGTCATTTCTTTACTGTTCAGGTTGAGCAGTAGTTTAATCGCGCCGGGCTATACGCTCTTTCTTGCCGAAAAAGGATTAAACCTCTTTGAGATCAACATGGTCAACGTTGTATTTTACGTTACGTTACTCATGTTCGAAATCCCAACAGGGGCCTTTGCCGACATTTACGGGCGAAAAAATTCTGTAGTCGTCTCATGCTTCATGTGCTCACTTGGAGCACTGATGTATGGAAATTCGCACACCTTCATTGGTTTTGCTTGTTCAGAGTCAACACTCGGTATCGGTATCACCTTTATGAACGGGGCCTTTATGGCCTGGCTCAAAGATTCACTAACCTATCATGGACACACTGATAAGATGCATTCAATTCTTGCTAAGACAAGTGTGGTAAGTAGTGTTGGCCCAATAGTTGGAACATTACTTGGAGCCTACCTAGTTGGAATCAACTCACATCTTCCTTTTTTCATTGAAAGTATACTGTTATTCGTAACAGGTGCTCTCAGTGTTCTGTGGTTGACCGAAGAGTATTTCGTCAAAAGTAGTGTTTCATTTAACGATGCTATTAAAGCGATGAGGCATACGATAAAAGTAAGTATTGTCTACGGAATTAAAAATCCCATCGTCAGATTCATTGTGCTCATGAGCTTTATTCAGATGTTAGCCGTACAAGCACCAAACATGCAGTGGCAGCCAGCATTCTTTAAGAGCATCGGTGACCGACAACTTGTCGGATTGATCATGACAGCAATCATCGTCATCTTATCAATTGGCCACATGCTTGCGCCGCATTATCTCGTCTTAATGAAAAACGACGAGCGAAAAGCCTTAGTGAGCTGTCAGTTCTTTATCGGCTTTCTGATTGCCATTAGTTTGTTATTTCCATTCCCCTTCTCTCTCCTTTGTTTTTTGATTCATGAGATTGCAAGAGGGATGTACTCAACACTCAAAACGGCATATCTTCACGATCACATTCCAAGCAAGGAGCGTGCTACCCTTTCATCGTTTGAAGCGGTTTCTCCACACACAGGAGGAATCATTGGTCTTACGATGTCAGGATACATCGCGCAGTCACACGGAATTCCTACAGCGTGGTTAGTATCGGGTGGAATTCTTGTTATCTTTTGTCTCTTCGTCACATGGCGAGACACGAAAGAAGTTGAGGTGTTTTCTTCAGAAGAATCACCCACCACAAAGACATAACCAAAATGGTCGTTAAATACGAACGCATCACCTAAAAGCGATTGCACAAAAAAGAGCCTGACCAGCTCTTTTGTCTTTTATATATTCTTTTATTTCAAGATAAAATCTTCTGAATTTATTGACTTTGTAGTAAAAAATGTCGTTATTTTAAGACCTTTCATAACCTTTTAATGTCTGCTATTATACCCCTACACGCGGTCAATTTAGCACTAAAAACGCGCGCCAATATATGCCTCAAATCAAAACCGAAGTAGAAACATTCGCACGCATCAAGGTTATTGGTGTGGGCGGTTCTGGAAAAAGCGCTGTAAATCATATGGTTAATGCCAAAGTAAGAGGCATTGATTTCATCTCACTAAATACTGATGCACAAGATTTGCATCATTCTCTCGCTAAAAAGAAAATTCACATTGGAAAAAACCTCACACGAGGATTGGGTGCTGGAATGAATCCTGAAATCGGAAAACGGGCAGCTGAAGAAACTCGAGAAGAAATTCAAGAAGCACTTAAAGGTGCAGACATGGTATTCGTTGCCGGAGGAATGGGAGGAGGAACATGCACAGGTGCAGGGCCAGTCGTTGCTCGAATCGCAAAAGAAATGGGAGCTCTTACCATTGGTGTAGTCACAAAACCATTTGCATTTGAAGGAGCACTTCGAACAAAACTTGCCGAACAAGGCTTAAGCGAACTTCGAGATGCAGTTGATGCCCTTGTTATTATTCCAAACGACCGATTAATGATGGTAATTTCAAAAGAAACAACAGCAAAACAAGCTTTCACCATGAGTGATGAAGTGTTGAAACAAGCCGTTGAAGGTATTTCAGATTTGATCACAACTCCCGGAACAATTGCCAACATCGACTTCGCCGACATTCGAGCCATCCTCGATGATGCAGGTTCAGCTCTTATGGGAGTTGGAATCGCAAGTGGTGAAAATCGAGCACAAGATGCTGCAAAAGCTGCCATCAACTCACCTCTTATCGATTTATCAATTCACGGAGCAAAAGGAGTACTCTTCTCAATTGCAGGAGGTGACGACATGACTATGTTTGAAATTCAAGACGCCGCTAAGGTTATTACTGAATCAATCGACCCAGATGCAAAAGTTATTTTCGGAACTGTTCGAGATGAAAAACTAAAGAAAGGTGAAATTAAAATTACTGTTATCGCATCAGGTTTTCCAGAAACAAATATTCCAAAACGATCAGTGGCAACTGGTCTTGGAGGAATTCAGCAAGCACAGCAACCACAATATGTTGAACCTGGAAATGTTCCCGCACAAGCTATTCAGCCTGAACGAGGAAAAATCTATAATACCCTTTCAGAGCTAACAAAAGGCGTAACTCCTCTTTCATCATCTACTCAGAATCAAGATCTAAAGAAAGATGAAGATGACGATCAAGATTGGAATGCAGTGCCTGCTTTTTTGCGAAGAAATAAAAAATAAAGAATAGAAATACAAAAGACTTCTTTCAGCGTCCTCGCCCCCATAAATCTAAATAGGGGCTGCGAATGCTTCAAGAAGTCTTTTGTATTTCTATTCATTCCTACATTGTTTTTTACACAAACACAATAAACTCTTATTACTCAACAAGAGATTTTAAACTGAAAGAATGTGTGGGATCTGCAAAAGGA
This sequence comes from Minisyncoccia bacterium, assembly GCA_038230075.1. Taxonomy (GTDB): domain Bacteria; phylum Patescibacteriota; class Minisyncoccia; order Phycocordibacterales; family CALRBL01; genus JBBRNV01. The sequence goes on from JBBRNV010000001.1 coordinate 198,594, forward strand.
ATAATTGTGTTGTGGGAACGACTCCGCAGTCCGTAAGGACGAGGACTTAGTGACAACAACACATTTATTCCTTTTGCAAGTATCACTGATTATTCTTTTAGTATAAAATGACACAATTATGATATATGAACTAGCCATCATCGGTGGCGGACCAGCCGGAGTTTCAGCAGCAATTTATGCATCACGAAAACGATTACGAACAGTGTTAGTTACTGAAAGCTTTGACGGACAAAGCGTTGTTTCTCCTGAAATTCAAAACTGGATCGGAGACATTGCAATCAGCGGACAAGATTTAGTTACTAAAATGAAGAATCATCTTTTGGCATATAAAGACAATATTGTTGATATCGCTGAAGGCTCTCGAGTTTCAAAACTAGAAAAAGGGGTTGATGAAAATGGAAAGACACTTTTTACCATCACTGCTGGATCACAAGTTTATCAAGCGAAAACAATTATTATTTCAACCGGAAGTCATCGGCGAAAAATAGAAGCTATTGGATCAGATACATTTGATGGAAAAGGAGTTGTCTATTGTGCAACATGTGACGGCCCATTATTTGCCGATCAAGATGTTTGTGTTGTTGGTGCAGGAAATGCCGCATTCGAAACTGCCATGCAACTTTTGGCATATTGTAAGAGTGTGACGTTATTTAACCGAGGAGATCAATATCGAGCCGACCCCATCACCGTTCAAAAGGCGTGTGCGAATGAAAAATTTAATGTAGTTAAGAATGCAGAAATAAAAGAAATTAAAGGAAACAAATTTGTTTCTTCTGTTATTTATACCGACAAAGTGACCAACAAAGACATTGAACTTCCAGTCACTGGAGTCTTTGTTGAAATCGGCCTCCTTCCAAATACTGACTTTTTAAAAGGTGTTGTTGAGCTGAATTCATTTGGACAAATCAAAATTGATGCACGAACTGCCAAAACTTCTACTGAAGGTATTTGGGCTGCCGGAGACTGTACTGACCTTCTCTACCATCAAAACAATATTGCCGCAGGATTCGGCATCACAGCCCTCGAAGACGTGTTTTTCAACCTCCATTCGAAGTAACATTTGGAACTTAAAGAAAACCTCATAGCAGCAATGGTACAGCTATGAGGTCCTTCTTTTTTTATAATCGTAAATCTATATGCCTATTCTTTCTTTTCCCACGCACCAACCTCATCTTCTTCCTCTTTTTCATTCTTTTCAGCTTCTTCTTTCAATTCTTCTCTTTGTTTGTCTGCTAATTCTTCTTTGTCTTCTTGAGCTTTTTTATCAGCTTCTTCTCGTTCTCTTGTTTGATCATCTTGAAGACTAAAACTAAACATACCAAAACGTAATGTATATTCCATATATTTTTTGGTTATTACTAACTATTGCAGTGTAGACCTTTAAGGTTGTTTTGCAATGTTTTTATGCACCGTACATATTCAATCGAACTTCTTTCAACTGTTCGATCACTTCTTGGTCAGTAATTTTTGAAAATCGAGGAAAAGTCTTTCCCTCTTTTGTTACATCTCCTACCCACATATCGAAAGGTCGAAGGTCGAACATTTTTCCCATAGTATAAACTCTCGCGTCATACAATGGTCGATACACAACCATAAACTGATCTTCTGGACGGCAATCATCTTCGGTATGAACTCCTACACCCACAACTTCATACGCGTAATCATTCACTTCTTTCGATGGATCATGTTTGTAGTGATAGTAAAATCCATTTTCAGGAATATTGGTTGGTGTGTTCATTGAAGTATTGTTACGAATAATGCCTCAAGTATACATTTTTATCGAGCATTGTGGGTGTATGTAATTTAAAGTGAATTGGTAAGAAGCGCAAGAATAATTGCGCAAATAATGGCACCTACTAATCCAACTTTTTGATGAAGTCGCAACTTTTCTTTGTTTACAAATATTCCAAGAAGAACTGCGGGAATAATGTAGCTTTCAGAAAGTGCGGTAGCAATAGCAATAGGAGCCAAGCTCATTGAACCAACATATGCCACCCATGCAATCTTATCAAAGAGTGACATGGGGATTAATAAGTCATATGAATGTCGAATATCATGCACCAACTTATGCATCTGACCTTTAAATAATAGGTAAATTCCTGAAATGGCCAGAAGTACCACATCAACAAAAAAATTGGTGACCAGTGGATCAGACACTCTTCCTGCCCATCCCATTAAAAAATTTGCAACACCCATAGCAATTCCCGCAATGAGCGCAATAACGATTCCTTTTTCAAATAAAAGTTTTGTAGAAATTCTGCCACGTAATCCAACCAAAATAAGGCAAATCATTAAAAGTAACGCGAATACAATTTGCCATCCCGAAATTCGTTCTGACAAAATAAAGAATGCAAGAATTGCCGATGCCGGAATTTCAAGTGACCAACTTGGCTCAACAACAGATATTTTTCCTCTTTTAAGTGATTCAAATTCAAGAAGGGCTGCTCCAAAAAGTGCGAGTGATGCGGTTACTAACACAATAAGTGAAAGTTCGTTCCCCATAAAAAGTGAAGGAATCGAACGCCAAACAAATGGGAAAATAACTACTGCTCCGAAAACTGAAATTATAAAAAGGGTTTCCCAATCACCTATTCGACGTGTCGACTTTTGAATCATAAAGTCACCAAATCCCCAGAAGATCATTGCAACAAAGGCCAGTAATATTCCGATACCGGTCATATAGAGACACATTATAACACGTAGAATTATATTTTGATTTGATTTTCCAACAGAAAACTCGCCAATACAGCAGCGAGTCTTCGTGCTATACCGACGAGTTTAAGATTTATTACAACAGAACCGCTACCGCTCCGAGGAGCATTGTCCAATAAAGGACTGAAAGGAGTTGAACGAACTTACCTTCAAAGTTTTTCTCGCCGTACAACCCGAGTGAACTAAGAAAGATGTAGAATCCCCCGATAGCGAAACTAACTCGTTGGGGATCTTGAAACGAATTGAGAAGTTGTGGGATTCCAGCAACCACGATTGCGAGTCCACCCACAACGACGGCGGGTTTGAAATTCTTTTTCACCTCGCAGAAGATGTAGACTGCAGCACAAAGCGCAGTGAGGAGCATTACGAACTTCTCGAATGTTTCGAAGGTTGCCCTTCCACTTTTGATGTATGCATATATACCAATAGCACCATCCGAGATGACGTATCCGATCATCATTGTGTAGCCACCTTTCTTGCCACGAAAGAGAATGACGCCGCAAACGAGCGCGAGTAATGCCCAGAGGAAATAACTCGCGGAGTTGAAGATGCCACCCTTCGAGATGGAGTACATCACAGGAAATGCAGTGAGCAAGGCGCCGAGCCCGCTCAATTTAACACAGAGATCTTTCATAGAAGAATTGTTTGGTTGAGCGAGGTGAATGATTTTCACCCCAACAAGAAATAGCAATAAAGCTACTTTTTGTTGGGGTCAAATGTTGATTTTCGAATTAACTCTGACTACTAATTACCACATTTAAGCTAATTTGTAAATAAGACTGACAATAGTCTGCGCAACATCTTCAACTGGCTGTTCAGCATCTATTGATATAGCTCCCTTTCCAAGTAAGTCAGTCTCGAATTTCTTATACGAAGCAAGTAGTAGCTTTTGAGCAGTTTCATCTTTCCCAAAGTCATTATCTTTTCTTTCTAAAATTCGCTTAATGAATGTTTCTGGTCGACATTGTAAAAGCAAAGTTTTATCAAATAAATGTAGAAAACTGTCTTGATTTGCTGCAATTCCCAATACAACAATCGTCTCAATCGTTTCATTTAAAAGCCTTGTGAGCATATCGACATCACAAATCCAATCATGTGTAGTGATAAAAAACTCGTTGAGTTCTGCTTCGTAATCAACCAACTTCCCGCTAATTTTATTTTTCCAAACACATAAACCAAGCACTTCATCAATACTGATCGCGTGAATTCCTTTTGCATTTAAAAGATGAGCAATTGTTGTTTTGCCAGTTCCTGAAATACCAGTGATAAAGATTTTCTTCATCCTTTCATATTACTATGAAAAACAAACTGAAGTCACAAACCGTTGTGATGTAATTATACACTTTGCTCGAACTTTTTTCCAAGCAAAGGACTAATCGCACATCCGTGCGCTAAAGCGCCTCCACGCGAAGCGTGGAGCTTTCCCAAAGGGAAAGTACGGAATGTGCGAATACAAAGCGGACTCGGTTTTGCGAAGCACTATTCTGGGGAAAGGATTTGCCAAAACTTCGACTGATTTGTTTTTGAATTTGGATGTCGCAAATGGAAAAGGAGGGTGAGAAGCGTAGCTTCGCAAGGCCGGAGCACTGGTGCGAGGCGGGGTAGCGGAATTTTCCAGCAGGAAAATATCCGTGACTTGGGGAGGAATTTTCCATTTGCTCCTCTTTTTGTTTTGGGGGAATTCGGGGCGGACA
>JBBRNV010000002.1:0-168679 GCA_038230075.1 Minisyncoccia bacterium
ACCAATCACAAGCATGATGACTGCAAGAAATCCCGCAGCTGCTATTCCTAGTTTGAAAAGACTGTTGATGTATGTTCCGAGTGATGTTCCCGTGTCGACACCTGATGCAGGTACAAAGTTTCCAATGGGGGCGAGAGGAATGTAGTTAGTGCTTGCATCAGCAAATGCTTCGTTTTTCGTGAACGAAGTGAGTGCTACACAAGTTGTGAAGAAGAGTAAAGAAAAGAAAAATCGGTAAAAATATTTTGTATTAAAGCGATGTGACATCGGTTGATGTGTTGTTTTTTCCAAAGAGAATAGAAATATTGGCCCCTGATGTTTGTAGAAACTGATTGGTGTTTTCAAGAATAACTGAAGCTACTGATTGTCCTGTTTTTCCACTCGTGTTTCTAAACACGAGTGAGTTTTGATTGTCAGGAAGCACAACAGCTGTTCCATTAAGTGACCAACTGTATTTTAAGTTAACTCCAGACTTATTTGCTGTATCGAAATAATATGGAAATGCTTCAAGTTGTGCCTCATCTGTTTTCAATGAGTACGCGCCATATACTGCCTTATTAAACATGATCCCAAGAAGTGGTCGATTTTCATACACCACCAATCGAGGGTCAGTTGGACCGATAAGTGTTGCACCACTTCCTTTTACTGTTCCATCAGGTGAGCTAACATCGACGTCTACTTCTGAATCTTGAACAAGAACAGGTCCATCGAATTGATATGTTTTTCTTCCGTAGCCTGAATTATCACCATCAACAGTTCCGTCGACTGTCCATTTATAGATTAACTCATCTGCGTTATAAACTTTTCCATTATCACCAACTAAATTTGGAACAGCTAAGAAGGTGAGATGTCCTTGTGGGGTAAACAGAGATCTTCCTTTGTAGAAAGGAGGAGTGTATGAGCGTGATTCATATACAATTCCAACTTGTTGAGGTCGAACTTTAATTTCTCTGATACTCACTCGCCCACTTGGAGCAGTTATTGATACTCGAATAGTATTTTCTTGCCCAGTTTTTCCAGCATTCATTGAGAAATCTACTTTTCCAAGACCTTGAAGTTTTGTTACTCCATCAATGCTCCAAATGAATTTTGATGCGTTTACATCGAAAGCATATGATTCAATGTGAACATTTACTGTTTGGTTTGGAGATGGGTTCTCAGGGCTTACATCTACAAGAATTTGTTCTTCGATTTCCGGCACATAGTCGAAACCTTGAATTGACGATGTTGCAGATGCTTCGGTGTACCGAGTGTCTACAGCATCTTGCGCTCTAAGAGGAGAAAACCAAACTATTCCAACAAATGAAACAATTGTTACAAATAGAAATATTTTAATGAAACGAGACATGTATATAGTATATCAAGTTATTTTTATGCTGCCATGGGAACGTCATCAGAGTTATTAGATCTTATATCACTTCCAAAGTTTCCTTGGATAACTTTTCTTTCAGATGGTTCGTTTTGTGATTGCGATTCTTTTGCGCCGTACTTTTCCTTTTTGTTTTCATGCTCTGCGGCTAACTGTTGTTGCACATTTTGGTTATGCAGATCATCTTCTTTTTTTGTATTATCAACAATCTTACTTACCATGGCCACAATTCCCCCTTTCACTTTTCCCTTGTCTACCCCAAAAAGAAGCGGTCCTACAATTGGAATTTCGTTCAACAAAAATCGAGAAAAAAAGATTAATCTATTTCCGGCACTAAGAACATTTACTCCGCTAAATGCAAACCATATTGCAAAAAGGAGATATTCTGCTATTTCCATGAAAAAATTAGCAGCTTCTCCCACCCCTATCCATAAAAGTAAGACGTCTATAAGAAAATTGAGCCCATAAAAGATCCACGCCAACATTGTCATGTTGAACTTGGTCATTGTGCTGATTCTATTTTTAAACACCAAAATTGCCATGTCTCTATAATACTATAATTTGAAGTACTGAGAGAATATTCTTGTTGGCTACTAGTTCCCTTTCATTTCTTCTTTGTCCTTTCTAGCTTTTTGAATAGCAAGAATTTGAGATGGGTTTGAAGTGATGATTTGATCTTCAGTATACGAAGCGATAATTTTAATCGCTACGTGTTTGAGGCCTGCAAAGAATATTCCCTCTCCCACATTTGATTCAAGAAGAAGATATTTTTCTTCATCGGTAAGGTTGAATGTTTTCTGAACACTGTCGATTGATGAAGGAGATTGTTTTAAAAGAATTTGAATAGATGAGTTAGTAATGATGGGTAGTCCGTAAGGAGATTTAAGAAAGTCTTCCACGTCTTGAGTAATGGTTGCCAGTCCTAAATAATATTTTCGTCCTCGTTTTGCCAAAGAAAGTAAGAAAGAGGCCGTATCTTCTGACTTCATCATCCACCACGCTTCATCAATAACAAGAAGACGCTTCTTCAACTGTTTTCGAATAGCATTCCAAATAAAGTGCGTAACTATGTACATAGCAACAGGCTTAAGCTCGTCTTCCATGTCTCGAACGGAAAACACAATGAATTTCTTGTTAATATCGATGTTTGTTGGTCTGTTAATGAATCCTGACCATGTTCCTTTGGTATATTTTGAAAGTTTTTGAACTAAGTTTTCTGCCCCCTCCATTCCAGCAAGTACAAGTTCGAAGTCGCTCAGAAGTGGTGGCTCTACATCGGTAAAATCTGACTCTGGAGTAATATCTTTAAGTGCATATGTTTCGCTGATTGCTCGATCAATAATCGCATCTTCTTCAGGACTTAAGCCTCCCATCATAATTCTGAAAAGTCCTACAAGATTTACGATGTTTGATCGAAGAATGTCAGCACCACTCTCGTCTGGCCGAGGATGTGGTAAGTCAAATGGATTAATATGATGTTCTGATGTTAAAGAAATGTTGAAGTGTCTTCCCCCAGTCACTTCTGCCATATATTCATATTCTCTTTCTGGATCGATAACAATAACATCTGCATCAAACATCAGTGTTCGAAGAATTTCGAGCTTTGTTGTGTATGATTTTCCTGATCCAGCCTTAGCAAATGTAACTGAGTTGTAGTTTTCGAGTGAAAATCGGTCGAAAAGCACTAAACTTGAGTTATGTCGGTTGATTCCATATAAAATTCCTTTATCAGACGTAAGGTCGAATGAGGTGAAAGGAAAAATACTTGAGAGTGGAGCTGAGTTCAATTTTGTATGTACTCCTAACTGGTCATCAGCAATAGGAAGTGTGCTTTTAAATCCTTGTTCTTGTTGAAATAATGCCGGTTTAATGTACACCAAACTTGATTCAAGCATTGATTTTACCTCAGACTCGAGTTTGTCGAGCTCTTGTTCGTTGTCTGCATACACAGAAATATAAAGTCCTACATCAAATAGCCGTTCCTGAGCTTGTTGAAGGTTGTCTCGAAGTGCTTCGATGTCTTGATACGCTGTGTCGAGCATTGGATCTCGCACTAATCCTTTTTCTTCTCGCATATGAATCTGACTTTGTACTTCTGCTACTTTCTTTTGGAGCTCTTTTAACATCTCAGATGTTTCAATTGGATGAATAAAGATAGAAATATCGAAGATTTTGTCGAGGTTAATGATTGGTGAGAACCATGACTCCCCTAAAAATCGAGGATATGAGATAACAAAAAATGTTCGAACTACTTTGTCTCCTAAATTCATCTCTTTTGCTGTAATTTTAAGCGCAGAAGGAGCAATAATGTCTTGAAGCTCAAGCATTCCTGATTGATAAATCTCTTGAGGCAAAATCGAAGTAATGATTGGTGCCTTGGTATTGTTTTTTGGTTTGAATATATCGAAGAGTCCCATGTTATTTTTGAAGTTTAATTGGCTTATCTACTTCTCCTGGATTAAACACTTTTACAAACAGTTCAACTAATTCTTCAGTGCCGAGTTCTGCTACTCTGATTCCACATCGTGACAGTCCACTCTCAACTACTTCTACTCGCTGTTCAAGTTGGCTTCGCTGCTCTTCAAATTGCTCATTTGCTGACTCGCCACTTTCTTGTTTTGTTTGTTTCTTACTAAATATTCCAAATGTTTTTGATTTACTACCATTTAACAGAGATGGACTATAAGGCACAACAACATAAAAACTTTTCGTCATAATACTCACACTCTCAGTAAACCCTTTAATGAAGTTAATATACTCTCGGGTTTGAATCTTCATTAGGTCTGTTTGCTGAGCCTTTTCACGGTCTTCGAGAAGAGCTAAATATGGCCTGATATCAAGCTTTCGTGATTGTATTACCATTTCAACCGAGAAGTTAAGTGAGTTCAGAAAGTTTTGAAACTGAAGAATGATAGATGTTTGCTCATCTTGTGACTTAAGAGCAAAGTTGAGTGATGAGCAAAGTAGAACAGAACGAAATCCTCCATCTTTCAAAATGATGATACCATCTCGAATTTCTTTGATAGGAACAAACTCTTGTGTTGCGCCAGCATTTTTAGCTAAAGAAACAGACATGCAGTTATTGTATCAGACTAGAACTCTAAGCCAAGAGGATTTTTCTTCTCTTTGCTCATTCTTTCTTTTGCATTGTTTTGAAGTTCTTTAGTTTCCTTCGCGTATGCCCCCTCGTTAATATCAAGACTCCATGTAAGTTCTTTTAATTTACTCTCATTAATTTTTGGAATAATAATTGAAGGCATTTCTCCAAGTTGTGTAATAGTTTCCTTCACTTTCTTTTCTTGTTTCTTCCAAATATATAAACGATCACTTAAGTAGAAATGAAATGCAGCTTCTACCACGTCTATAAATGGCTTATTATTTACTTTATAAAAAGCTAACGCTAAAGAAAACACGGCGAATGCTGGAATAACAAAAATGTAGAGAAAGATTGGAAGAAATTTATAGGAAATGAAGCAGAGTCCAGCGCCTCCAGCAAGATATACGAATTGTCTAAAGGTGAGAGGACCAAATATTTTATCTTCTACTTCAATAAATTGAGGTACCTGAAATCGCATACATATAGTATAGCAAAATTTTATTCAATAGGTTCTCGATATGGATCAATGTTGTAGTTTCGAGGAACGTTTGGTGGAATTATTTCAGACAGTGGACGTTTTTTTACTACAGTAGCTTCTTCTTTAGCTACCTCAATCACTTCTTGTTTTTTTGGTACCTCCTTTATTATTTCCTTGGCTTTCAATTCAATTTTTTCTCCTGGAATTCGTGTCACTCCTTCTCTTGAAGCTGAAATTAAATGAGAGTTATCTTCAATTTTTTTGATATCAATCTGATGTGTAGGTTCAGGAACAATATAGGTATGCGCATGAGCTTCTTCGATTGCCTCTTGAACTACTTCTTTGCTTATTTCTTTTGGTTCTTCAGTGCTTGAAATGATCACTTTGTGATAATCAGATTGAGGATCTTCAATCTCGTTAAGCAAATCTTCTTTCTTTAAAGTTGCATGATATTCTTCTGTTTCTTCTTCAGCCCTAAGCATTTCACTCTCTTGAAAATCTGCGTTGTTCACTAAAAGATGTTTGATGTTTTTAATAACATTAAGATCAATCTCTCGAGCGATCATTTCAGCTGTTGTTTTATCAACCTCTAATCTTTTTTCCAAGTTTCCGACATATTTTCTAGAAGCGGTTCTTCCAAGAAGAAGCATATTTGTTTCCGCATTTAATTCCCCTATCTGATCGATGTGTAGTTTGAATACACTCCCTACTTTTTCAATAGCTTGAATGTATTCTTCCGAACTAATTATTATTTCAACTGGATTCATTCTAAATATTTTTTTGATTGATTAAATGTAACTAGAAGCTTAAGGGGTTGAAGGTGGTGGAAGTGGTGTTGTTGGAACAATAGGTGCTCTTGTTGGTTGTGGAGTAACTACTGGAGGAACATAAGGGCCTCGGTTAGCTCGCCCATATGCTGCAAGTGCCGCTCTTGCTTGTGCCTGCAGTTGTTGTTGAGGATTTTGGGCGGCGGGAGGTTGCTGGTTTCCTCGAGCTTGTTGAGGATTATTCTGTCCTTGTTGTATTGGTAGGAGACCAAAAGTTTGACGAGCCTCATTACTTCCCATAATAAATCCATACGCGTTATGATCTTGTTTTTGTGAAATATGTGCCCCAATACTTCGTCTGATTGGTTCCGCAATAGCTGTCATATCCTTAAGCTGACTTCGTGTTAATTTGTCGATAACATCTGTGTTTTGAAGAAAGGCTGCTCCTGTAGAACTTCCTGCAATTTTTGATAATGCTTTGCCATCATATTGACCGAGTAGAGAGCTGAGTAGCACCTCTTGATTTCCGGTAGCAGCAAGCTGTAAGGCTTGTGAGCGCAATCCCCCAATATTTGCCTTTGTGCTTCGTAAGAATGAATCTCCCTTTTCGATTTCTTCTTGTTGTTTGCTGTTTGTAAATGCCAACAATAATTTACTTCTGAGCGCTGTCTCTTGATCGGTACTGCCTGTGTCGAAGCTCTCGGCGCTAAGGTGTTTAAGATCTTTAGGATCGATGTTTGTGATAGCTTTAATATCATCCGGACTAACAGTTTTACCAGATATTAATTCTAGTTGACCAGTTGCTCCTAATTGGAATTTCTTACGTAGTTCAGTGAGGGCTTGGGTAACATGTGTTGTTCTGCTGTTTTTAAATCTATTCTTCTCTTGGTCACTAAATGATTTACTCTCGAGAACTTTACCAAACTTTTCTGGTGTAAATTGTTCAGCATATTTGTTTACAAAATCTGCACCCTTCTTTTCAATCTCCTCAGCACTCAATTGGTTAAGAGCTTTTTCAGCATTAGAAATAGCACTCAATAACACACTTCCCTGATTTGCGGTAAGTCCAGATTTTTTTGTGTCAAGGAGGTCATTAAGTTCAAAAGTTCCACCAACTGCAATTTTCTGAGCTCTAATTTGTCTAAATTGTTCAATTGCAGCTTCTCCTGCTTTGATTTTTTCATCTCTTTCACTCTTTTCTCGTACATTTCCAAGTTCTACTAGTCTGTCTTTGTCTTTCTTTTGTCTTTCACCGAGCGATAATGAACCTCCGTACTTTGATGTTTCTGCAGTCTTCAGTCCCTCTCGTGTATTTTCAAGCAATGAATCAACTCCACTAACGCCAGCAATAAACTTTCCAAATTTGTTCTTTGTGAAGAATTTACCGGCACCAGTTTGCGCAAAGCGAGCAGCAGCATTGTCATATTTTTTTCCAGCCCATTCTGCTCCTCTTCCCACTGTGTTTCTTCCAATTGCACCTCCTGTATTTTTTGCAGCATTTCTTAGTCTTCCTGTTACGTTTCCAAATAACTTTCCTGCAACTTGTGCGCCTTCTCCCCCAACCATTTGAGATGCGGCAATTGAGAAGTATACAAGGCCGATAACAATAACGAAGTTGATGATGATTGCTAGTGAGTTTGTCGTCGCTCCTGTTGCTGGTACAAGATTATTAAAATCAAGATTTGTTCCTCCTGCATTATCAACAATTGCAGTAAATCCTGGACCTCGTACAAAACTGAGCGTGAGGTACATCATGATAATAAAGACAGGTGCCGCCAAAAGTTCTTTGGTCAATCTGTCCCACCATTGTTTTGCATACGATTGAGTGCTTGGGAGAACTGATGCGATGAATGGAAGGGGTGATGCAATGAGAAGAAGAATAAGAGTAACAAATCGAAGAATAAGAATAAGGGTTGCTGCAAGAAATGCAATTGCCGTTATAAGAAGAAACACAGAGCCAGCAAGAGAGATGAGAGTGATTCTCCAATAATCGTCAGTGCCGAGATTGTCAGTAATGTTTCCAATAAGAGTTGGATTTCCTCCAGATGCACTTATTGTTTTTCCTTGAGATGCCGCAGCTTTTCCATAGATCGATGTTAGTTTGAGTGGACCAAGAAATGCATCTGATAATCCCCCGTCTGCTGCCCCGTTACCTATTCGTATTTGATTATAAAATTGAAGGGTTACAATATTTGAAAAGTCTATCAACGCTCTTGTGAAAAATAGACTAAAGTTAATAAGAAGGGCAGCAACCACTAGTTTTACAAGAAGTGTTTTCGAATTAAAGCTCGATGCTCCAATGATGGTGCCAATTGAGATTATGAGCATGATGAAAATGAAACCTATGTTCGCAAAGTCTCTAATGAGCGACCAACCAGTGACAATGCTTGTAAGTTTGGTCAGATTTGCTGTTATGTTTACTATAGTAATGCTTATTACTTGATTGAACATGACTCCTGCAACATATAGAATCCAAGAAACAGCTCGAAGAATCACGTAGTTTGAGAAAGTGGCAACTCCTTTTGCAATACAAGTAATAACAGAAAAATTAAGAAAACTGTTACAAGTATCTTTTGTTTGTGGCACCGGAGATGTTTTTGCTTGCGCATTGAGGCTTTGTCCACTTACTCCTGTTGTTGGACTCACAACTACTGGATTAGCAGTGCCTGCAACATATTGAGACAAACTAGTTTGAAGAGGTGGATTCTGAGTTACCACTCTGTCTAGCGCAAGTCGCGCCTGAAGTTCCGCTGCTGTACAAGGTGTTCCATTTCCCGCGTTTGATCCTCCTGTGCAGTTTAAGTTTATTGAACCATTAAAATTGTTTCTTAGAGCTTGAATAGCATTGTATCTATCATCTTGACTGCTTCCTGTTGCATTCTGTACAGATTGAATACTTCGTTCTAACTCAAGCTGCTTTTGTTGTTGTGCCATTGCCGCAGTTGCTTGTGTGGGAGTTTGTTCGCGACCTGCTGCAGTTGATATTTGTGCAACTAATGCCGCTGGATTACTAGCATTTGCACCATATGCTGCATATCCAACTCCGGGCGATGTTGCAATACAACCGCCTTCACATAGTGTTGGATCAAATGTTGTCATGTCTGTTCCTTGTACGTTTGAAAAGATTCTTTCTCCTTGTGTTCCGTCGGGATTTACTCTGTATGCATCGGTCACTGTTGTCACACCTGTTTCTGGATGTATTACTGTTCGTATTATGGTGTTTCCATCACTTGCGAAATGGATGATATCGTTTGTTTGTGCTCCTGAATCTAAGATTCCTCCTGCGATAAAGATGGAAGTAACACGAGCATCTGCTGCGAGAGGCACTGTTCCGACAAGTTCTGAAGCCACTATTGCATTCGGATTATTTGCTGCGGTCGCACTTGTATTACCAGGAGTTACTGTTCCTGTTCGTGGGTCAAATGATCCTTGTGCGATGACACTACTAAAAAGAATTACAAACGTTAAGCTGCTGAGTATGAGATTTTTAAGTGCCCTTTTCATCTCGTATATTTTTATTATATCATTTTATTTTCCAAAACCTTTGCTCAATGTTTGTTTAATTAATTGTGCAACAAGAGCTGTCACTACTTGATCAAATTTTGTAGCGAAAACTGTTCTATCAAGAAGTGACCAGCCATTTTTTGTTGCCGCATCTGCTATGTATGAACCTGGTGTTTTTGTTTTACATGCGCCTTTAACGATTGTTGTTTTTCCGTCGCTTCCGGTAACTGTTTTGTCGTCATCACATACTTTGAAAGAAAGAAAACCCTTGTTTGCTAGTGTTTCTTGTTTGACTTGGTTCTGTTTGTTTAAGCTATTGAAACCAATTTGGTCTGATGTTTTTAGAAATAGTCCGCTTTGTGTATTTTGTGGACTTTGACTCACGGTGTAAAGGTTGCTCATGTTTGCGACACTTCGTGAGCCTGAAGTAAATGCATTGTATCCTTGTTGTGTCTGCATAATTTTTGACAGACTACACGACATTCCATTTCCACCTTTTCCACCATATTGACTTGCTAAGTTGAGGCCAACTTGAGCAGTAATTGGCTTACAAAGATTGAAACCGAGTGTTCCTTGTACAATTCCGTTAATAAAAGAACCTGCCTCATTGTCGAGAATATTTTTGAAAAATTGTGAAGGATTTTGAATAAAAGCTGGGTTTCCTTTGAATCCACTATTTATCCACGCAATGGTTGCGTCAGCGATGTAGGTGATAAATGAGTTAACAAAACAAACTTGCACCGCATCCCATCCAACTGAAATAGGCTTGCCTGCTATCATGAAACCAGCTTGTGCCTGGTCAGCAGCACTCGTTGTTTTAACAGCAGTTACAGCTGCTGCAACTCCCCCTGCTGAACCTGGCCCTGAGCGAACCAATCCTTGAACAATAATTTGAGCTAAACATGTGCCCAACGAGGTAGCCGCACCTGTTGTGCTGTTGGCTCCATTCTTTGTTTGGCCATTTCCTCCAGCGGCTGCGTATACAGGCTTTCCATTAACAACTCCTACTTGAACCAAACCCCCACCAGAACCACCCCCTCCTGTTTGTTCTTGTGTTGCGGCGTTCGCATCAACTTGAGCCTGTGTTTGTCCGCTTGAAGTTGTTGGATAAAAAACAAGTCCTATAATAAGTACAAGACAGATGAATGGTCCTGCTTTTAAAAATAAACGCTGCCTCATTGTGTTAATTTTCTTTTCATTACTCAAATTGAGCATTCCAGACTGCTCCTGGTTCTTTATCACCAAAAATTATACCATTTTTTTTGAAGTAATTAACAAATTCGTTGAGGATAACTGTTCTGTTTGCTTCAATTTCGTTTAATTTTTTTATTGAAAGAATACCTTTCGCTGGATCGTCTTTATAATTAACAATTGCGCTAAGTGTTGAATAGGCCAAACTCAGGTTATTCACAAAACTTAAATGAGTGTCTGCCATTTCATAAGGAACTTTTACTTTAAGTAGATTTTGTACGTATTTTTTATAAAATTCTATTGAATCTGCATCTGTCATCTCAGTAGCTCCGTTTTGAAAGAGTGCCCATGCGTTTATTTGAGCATTTACGATACCATTTCCATACGCTTTGATGTCACTTTCTGATCGTGCGGTAAACATATTGATGTCAGCTTGACCATATTGTAAAGCTTTTATATCAACAGAAGAGTTGTTCAAAGCAGCATTAACCATTTCATCTTGGGACATGTTATTACTTTCATCATTTGGGTCTAAATTGCTAAATGTTGAGTATAGGCTTTGTGAAATTTGATTACTCAAGTTGTTTCCATCAAGATATTTGTTTGTTGTGCTTGAAATACTATTAACGGTTGTGGTACCACTCCATAATCCTTGGTCTAAACTTGTTGTAGACGTGTTGAATATTTGCGAAGGACTTACAACCGTTAGGCTTATTTGGTCGAGCTTCTTTTCGCCGAAGTGATTTGTAATAAAATCTTTACCGAAAGCGGTGTATGCAAAAAATAATCCAAGCAGGCAGACTACAATAAGTATCAGTCGCTGCATTGGTTTCGAAGGAAGAGATATCACGTCAAAAGTATATCATAATGTGTTATACTTTTTTCATGATTTTGTACACAAAAGATTCTCTGAGATTTGCTCTTGGATCAATTCTTGGTTTGTCACTTCTTTATTTTGGTGCGGCCACTCTTGGTGTGTTTGGAGAGACTTCAGTTACCATTGTTTCGAACGAGCCACGTGTAAATTCCCACAATAACTCCACAATCTCAACAAATGTTATCAGTCAGATGACAGCAAATTCAATAAATGCAGGGATTCGTCTTGGAAGTACTGGAGAATCAGTTAGATACCTTCAAATGCTACTAAATAGTGGTGAAGACAACCCCGTTGCACTCACGGGAGCTGGCTCGCGAGGCTTAGAAACAACATATTTTGGCCAAAGGACTCGCGCAGCCCTCATTGTTTTTCAAAGAAACCATGGTTTACAGCCAACGGGCATAGTTGATGGCCCAACTGAAATTCTTATTGATTCTTTGATTGAAGAGGTTCTCAATAGAGAAAGTAGTACCTCGACTCAGGTGGTAAGTGGGACGCAGTCAATTAATGTAGAGACAGGAAGTTTTGCAAATACTGCTCCAACATCAGCAGACGCACCTCGAATCATCTCAATTAGTCCCGCAGAAGTGTATGACGGCAATAATATCGTTATTTCTGGGGCTAATTTCGAATCAGTAAATACAGTTAACACAACTTTTGATGTTTTTCAAAATGTGCCGTTAGTTAATGGAACACTCTCGATCCCCTTCCACTCAGTGTTGCAACAGAAGATCGACGATGAAATAAGAAAGGCTGGTAGTGGGAAAGATCAAGAACGTGCTCGAAATGCTATGAGAACATACATGACTCAGAATTCTGTAAATATTCCACTTATGATCACTGTTTCAAACAGCAAAGGAAGTAGTAATATGTATAAAATAGTAATGAAAATAAAATAATATGAATGCATTCGCCAAAGGATTTTTAATGTCAGGACTTCTTTCTCTAGTTTGTGCTGGTTTTTTAATTAATATTAAATATAAAGATGCATTGGCTGCCGCTGAAGTGGTGCGAAGTCCTTTTGCTGGAACAATTTTAGTTTGGCTGCCATGTTGTAATGGAATTTTGATGTATACAAGCCCTACTATTGAAGAACCATATCAAGCTCGAAATATAAAGTTGTTCCCCTACTATCTCATGGAGCCTGTGGAAGCTTCAGGAATTGGTTTATATGATGCTTGGGTATTCACATATGGCTCAGGAACACTTGGAAGTGAAGTTGCGCTTTCAAATGCTTGTGCACAAATTGCATACTACTGTATTCCAGCTTCAACACCGGTAAATACTGTTTTTCAGATGGGAACATCTATTTTGCCAGCAGTATAATTACAGATCTCTTCTCTATAGTTCAATTGCTAACTTTTTCCACACAAGTATTTTTATTTCTTGCGCTCTTATTTTTAAATCAATAGTAAGTTTCTCAAATACTTTTGAAAGTTTCTTAGAGTCATATCCTGCTTCTCGTAAATTTCCAATTAACACTTTTCTTTTATGAGCAAATCCTTTATGAAGGAGTTCAAAGAATTTTTCTTCTGAAATATCTTCAAAAAAACTATTTGAAATATCTGAAATTGAAATAATTGCTGAATCGACTTTGGGTGCTGGTGAAAAATATTTTGCATGCACTGTTTCAATATATTTTGGTGTTCCATATGCTTTTACTGAAAGTGACAAAAGTGAATCTCCAATTTCCTTTCCTCTCGAGCGCGCTACAATTCTTTCTGCCACTTCTTTTTGCACAAGAAGTGTCATGAGTGAAGGTTTATTTTTTGTCGTCAGTAATTCACGAATGATTTCTCCTGTGATGTAGTAAGGAATATTTGCCACTACTTTGTATATTCCACCACCCATTATCATTGCTTCATCAATTATCTTTTCTCTTGTTTCTGTATTAAGTATGTCACCATGGATAAGAAATAGTTTTTTATTTTGTATCGCCTCACTAAACTTTTGTTCCAAAACTTCCATGAGACGATCATCTTTTTCAATGGCAAATACTGTCGCACCTGTCGAAAGTAGTGCTTCAGTTAATGCTCCTTTTCCTGGGCCTATTTCAATAACAATATCTTTTTCAATAAGTGACGAGGCTTTAGTCATGCTTTGTAAAGCCTGTTTCGATTTGAGAAAGTTTTGTCCAAGAGATTTTTTAGCGAGCATAAAATAGTTTTAAAAGTCGATAAAGATAGATTTAATTCCGACGTTGTTTCGCAAATGTTCTATTCGATCTTCCTCGATATCAAAAATAAATTCTGATGGGGTGTTTATTCTTTGTTGTCCAAAGATTGTTCTAAATGAACAATGGGTAAACCAAAGTTTCTGTTTTGCCCTAGTGATGGCAACATAAAATAATCTTCGTTCTTCTTCTGCTTGTTCTGCAGTAAGACTATCTTCGAATGACCGTTTATGAGGAAAAAGATCTGACTCCAAACCTGTCACAAACACACATTCAAATTCTAATCCTTTTGATGCATGCACTGTCATTAGTTTAATTCCCTTCTTTCGATCGATATTGTCTTGATCTGATGCGAGGGCTGCTTCTTCGAGCATTTTTAAAATTGCCTCCTCTTGAGGAAGTTCGTCGTACTTTGTTGCGACCGTCACCAATTCTCTAAGGTTTTCAAGTTTATCTTCATCTTCGTTTTTTCCACTTTCATACATTGCTTCGAGTCCTGTAATATCAATTATTTTTTTTATGGCAGCCGAGGGTTTTTCTGCCATTAGTATTTCTCTGATTGTTTTCAACAATTTTTTAAAAACTCGAGCTTTCTCTTGAAGTGGTTTGGGAAGTGTCGACAAATTTGTTTCTGTTCCATTTTGAGTCAAATATTCTGACATAATTATTTTTTCTTCTCCTTGTTTGCCGATGCCTCTTCCTGGAACATTAATGATTCGCTTCACATCGCTTTCCCCATCTTCGTTTAGTGACGCTCGAATATATGAAAGTGCGTCTTTAATTTCTTTCCGTTCAAAATATCGAACACCAAGCATGTCATATGGTAGACCATGTCGAATACATGCATCTTCAAGAACTCGTGATTGATAGTTTGCTCGGTAAAGTACTGCAATCTCTTGAGGATCGATACCTTGCCGAATTAAGTCAAAACATGTTGATGCAATAAACTCTGCCTCGTCGTTCTCATCTGCCGCTCCGAATATTTTAATCTTATCTCCACCTTTTTTACTGGTGAATAAGTTTTTTTCACGTCGATGAACATTTTTTTTAATGATGTCATTCGCAGCACCTAGAATTATTTCTGTTGATCGATAGTTCTCTTCAAGAAGAACGATCTCTGCATTTGGATAATCTTTTTCAAAATTAAGAATATTTCGAATATCAGCTCCTCTCCAGCTGTAAATATTTTGGTCGATGTCTCCTACTACACAAATATTTCTATATTTTGACCCTAATTTTTTAGCGATTAAATATTGAACTTTGTTTGTATCTTGGTACTCATCAATGTGAATATATCTCCACATCTCTTGGTATGACTCTAAAATCTTTGGATGATGCTCAAGTAGTTCTGCTGTTTTTAGAAGAAGGTCGTCAAAATCGAGAGATTTCTCTTTGTTCAAGATTTCTTCATATTTTTCCCAGACTTGCACTGTAATACTTTCAGTAAAGTCATTTGTTTTTGCATGCTGTTTAAAAAAAAGAAGGTTTCTTCCTTCACCTTTTTCTTTTGAGATTCGATACATAATATTTCCCGGATCATATTCCTTTGGATTCAACCCAACCTTTTCCATGGCGTTTTTTATGGCTCGCTTTGAATCAGAGGAATCAAAAATGCTGAAATGTCGTGGAAGACCAAAAATCTGACTATGTTGTCTCAAAATATGTACTCCGAGCGCATGAAAAGTAGAAATAAAAGGAACAGCTCCGTCGATGTTTCTTTCGTACATATTCTTAAATACCCGTTCTCGCATCTCTTTAGCTGCTTTGTTGGTGAAAGTGATGGCTAAAATATTGTTTCCTGTCACTCCTTCAGTTTTTTTAGAAATGATGTGCAGAATTCGCTCAGTTAGTGTTTTGGTCTTTCCAGCCCCAGCTCCCGCTAGAATTAAAAGTGGTCCTTCTGTTTTTAGTACTGCCTCAGATTGCTTCGAGTTCAAAGAATTCATCTATTTACTATATCACGCAAGCTATTTTTCACTTATTTTGGCTGTATGTTTGGTAAGTTTGGGACCCAGAAAGAGCTTAAAAAGTCGTTGACATGCTATCTCTCCACGGTATGATTATCTCTATCAGCAGATATTCAGAGACTCCGTAAAATATTCAGACATTCTTACGACAACATAAATTTAGCCTTATTTCTAGTCATATTTCAGACCCATCAGGTGATTCCGAGCCCCTTATACCCAACAAGGGCACTGCATTACCAGAGAGAGGTACATACTTAAAATACACTTGTGCGACCCTTGTCGCAGCCTTTGTTTTGTGTTCGAATTCTCCTCAGGTTTATGCTCAAATTACTCCTGATAATCTTCATACAATGGCATTACTCGAAGCATCGCCATCTCCTGCTCCCGAACGAGCGTCGAAAGTAGAAGATGTTGCTGTTATGGTAGAAGGTGTGGCGTTGGCTGCACGTCCTCAGATCATGAGTGGGGGTGAAGAAGTTTCTTTGTCTACATCAGATCAAATTAGTGTGTATTCGGTAAAATCTGGCGATACACTCTCTGAAATTGCCGACATGTTTGGAATCACCCCCAATACCATTGTGTGGGCAAACGATCTCGATATAAAGAAACCATTAAAAAACGATCAGCAGCTCATTATTCTTCCTGTCTCTGGAGTGAAATACACGGTTAAAAAAGGAGACACACTTAAAACTGTTGCTAAAACCTTTAAAGGAGATGTCGATGAAATCATTTCATACAACAATCTTGAAAGCGACAAAGACATAACTGTTGGAGATATTATCATCATTCCAAATGGCGAAGTTGTTGCTTTGGCTAAGAACACAACTAAAAAGAGTACAACATCAACCAAAGGAGTTGCTGGAAATGTTAAGATTTACAACTCTGGCCTAAAAGATACTTCAGGATACTTTATGCGACCAATTATTGGTGGAGTAAAAACTCAAGGTTTGCATGGTCATAACGGAGTAGACCTTGCTAGTTCGTTAAATACTCCAATTCTAGCAGCCGCCGCAGGAACAGTTATTATTGCACGTGAGGGTGGATGGAATGGTGGATACGGTTCATACGTAGTAGTTTCTCACTCAAATGGAACACAAACATTGTATGCCCACATGAATCACACCAATGTCGAGCAAGGTCAACGTGTCGAGCAAGGTCAGGTGCTTGGATACATGGGATCAACCGGTGACTCATCTGGAGTCCACCTACACTTTGAAGTTCGAGGAGGAATTAATCCTTTCTAATAATTATCCCTCAATAAAGTTGCGAGGTCTATATTGAATTGCTTCGTATATGTCTTCCTTAGAAACGATCGTTCTTTGCTCAATAAGTGCAATTGTTTTCGATAATTCAGATATTTTTTTCATACTTCGCGCAGAGAGCATCATTTTTTCTGAGATGGTCTCGAGGAGTGAGAGTGATTGGTGGTCGAGCGAAACCTCTGCCCTATTTTTACATCTTACTCTTTCAATAATTGCTGCTATTATTTTTCCTTCATACTTAGAAGCATTTCTACTCCTTTCATTCAAGATATTTTTATAATCAACTTCGTACACCTCGACAAACATGTCGATACGATCGATAAGTGCAGAAGAGAATCTTCGTAGATATTTTGTTATTAATGACGGGTGGCACGAGCATTCTTTCTTTGTGCTTGATTTGAAACCGCACGGACATGGATTAGTTGTTCCGATTAATTGAAAATCTGCAGGCAAGATTACCCTGCTTTTGTTTCGAATAATTGCAATTTTCTTATCTTCGAGCGGCTCTCTTAATGCATCGAGTGATCTTGAATCAAACTCGAGCATTTCATCGAGTAATAAAATTCCTTTATGCGCTAAGGTGATTTCTCCAAAAAACGAAGTAGAACCAACAAGGCTGGTATATGAGCATGTGTGATGTGGACTTCGAAAGGGTGGTGTGTGTAAATCTTTATCAATTAAAGTTGAAGAGTATATCTTTTTTACCTCCCTAACTTCTTTTTTATTAAGTTCGGGTAAAAGTTCAAGTGCGCATTTTGCTAAAAGTGACTTTCCTGTTCCTGGAGGTCCCCAAAGCACTAAGTTGTGTTTTCCTGCAAGAGAAATTACAAGAGATCTTTTGGTAGACTCCATTCCAATAATCGAGTCAATTTTGTATATCTTGTCATTATTTTGCCTAATATATGTGAGTTCGTCTTTGTCGCCACTTTTTGTTTTAATTAGTGTGCTGCCATTAAGATGAAACACTAATTCTCGTAAGTTTCGTATTGGTATTACTTTTGAACAATTAATATTCTCTGCTAATAATGCCTCATCATAGTTTTTGTTTGGTATATATATTTCTTTACACTTTGCTTCTATCAGTTGTTCAACCGAAGACAGGATTCCTTTTGAAGACGAGATGGTTCCGTCTAGGTACAATTCTCCGATAAAAGCTTTATTTGTTGGATTACAGTGTAGTTGTTTGGAAGCGATTAAGTACCCTATTGCCATGGCGACATCAAAACGAGAACCTTCTTTCTTAAGCTGTGCGGGAGCCAGCGCAATAACGACTTTCTGGTTTTTTATTTTAGGTGACTCAAAGCCACTATTTTTAATTGCGGCTGAAACTCTTTCTTTTGCCTCTTCAACTGCTTTGTCCGGTAAGCCAACAATTGAAAACGAATGTAAGCCAAGAGAAATATCTACTTCGATAGTAATAAGATGTGCGTCTACTCCTTCTGTCTGGGCGCTTGTTACTTTGGAAAACATATAGCACTGACATTGTGTCAGTGCTATATGAAATATTTGTGAATTTTATGTAAACAATTTCTAAGGTCTAGAAAGTATTCATATGAGCCTTGCACGTTCGTGCCGAAGGATTTGCCCCGAGTCTATCTTCTTCTATAACCTCTCCACTCACCTCGCATGTTCCATATGTTCCCGCTTCAATTCTTTGAAGTGCGTCGTGAATGTCTTGAAGTTGGCTTTGAAGATGTGAGACGAGAGAAGTATTTGTTTCAAAGTCTTCTAGTTTATTTGCAACTTCGTTTGGGTCTGCGATTCCCTCTTCTTCTTGAAGACTGCTTTTGGCGTCCCACTCGCCAACCTTTTCTTTGTTAGAAGGCACGGCAATAGTTTCTAATTCTTTCAGAATTCTGCTCTTTTCTTGTTCAAGTAATTCTTTATAATGCGCTGTATTGATCATTCCTTCATTTTATCATTGAACTCTTTGCGAGAGAAGGTAGGCGTCTGTAATTTGGTCGAGCGAGTCTGGATCTTTGGTAATAACAAGAGTGTTTGAATCGATAAATGAGTACAGTAATTGAGTTTTTCCTTGAGAAGTAATAACTCGTGAATCTCGGTTGTGAATTGTTACATCAGTAAAAGATGCGAATTCGTCTATTGGTCCAAAGAGGGATGAAAATTGTTTTGGAATCGTTGCTTCCCACGTTAACATTGATGCGAATATTTGTTCGTATGTATCTGTTTTTAAGATGAGGAAAGGAACAGAGGTACTTGCGTTTAATGAGTAACCAAAGATGTAGTCATTGATATTACGAGTGAGTACAGATGGCGGGCTCATTTCAAAGAATTCAAAGAATGATGCAAGGCTTATTTTTGTTTCAACTCCATTTTGTGGCATCGTGGGAACAATTTGAAATATTTGTTTTTTCCCCTGATTCTGTCCAATGAATCTTTCTCGTGTATTATTGATGTTTTGAATTACTTCCTTATTGCTGAATCCAGAGAAAGAAATATTTTGTGTTTGATTAACGGTTATAATATTTTTGGCGATAACCACTTCTTTCGGAGCAATCTTTAGTGTGTATTGATAATAAAGATATCCTCCAACACCACAGGCAATGAGTATACACAAAAGACTAAGTGAAAGAAGAATAATGTTTCTTTTGTTTGCAGGAGATCTTCCTTGTTCTATTTGATTCTCAGCATCTCCTCTTTTTTGTTCAGCTAGTGCAATTTTGAAAGCAGAAATATTATCTTTCTGCACCGCGTCTGCGACATCACTTCGAAGAGTTCTAATGTTTGGAATCGGTTTTTCTACTGGGTCTTGAGGATCCATTCCCCTATTCTACTGAATTATATGATTCATCACTAGTGGTATCTGAATTTTCTGAGTCACGAGAAAGCCTTTCTGTTGGAGGAGTGTCTATTGAGTCTCCAGAATCAGACATTTTTCTTTTTACAATTCTTCGTCGTAGTTTTGTTGGTCCGGCATTGTAATTCATTAAGTACTTTTTAGGATCATCACACATGTCGATGAAGTCATCGGCAACTTCTTTGAGTTTTCCTGATGATGACTTTCCAAATGAAATAACTTCTACCTGGCAACCTTCATTTATTTGAAGATATTCAACGAGCGGAATGAAGTCTCCATCCCCTGAAGCGATGATAACGGTGTCTAACTTTGGAGCTAGTTTAATTGCATCAACTGCAAGACCTACGTCCCAGTCTGCTTTCTTTGCTCCACCCATAAAAACTTGAAGATTTTTAGTCTTTGTTTCAATTCCTAGCTTAGAGAGAGCGTCGAAAAAGTTTTTTTCATCTCCTGCTTCTGTGGTGATCACATAGGCTACTGCTCTAATTAGAGCTCGGTTTCCCAATGCTTCTGTAAGTATCGCGCCAAAGTTTACTCGGGCATGATATAAATTTTTTGCGCTGTGATAGAGATTTTGAGTATCAATAAAAACTCCAACGCGCTGTTCTTTGTGTTTAATAACGGCCATAAAATTCAGGCCAACGAAATTATATTAAAAATAAAAGTGAAATTATCAACTAATTACTTGCTCTTCAAATCGAGCTTTTTCATGAGTGATTCGTATCGTGAAGGACTCTTTTTCTTTAAGTACTTCATGTGTGTCTGTCGATCAGCAACAAGCTGAAGCAAACCTCGTCGAGAGTGATTGTCTTTGTGGTTCTTTTTGAGGTGTTTAGCTAGTTCATCGATTCGTTTAGTCAAAACAGCAATCTGAACATCGGCTGAACCGGTGTCTAAATCGTGAGTACGAGTTTCTTTGATAATCTTTGCTTTCTTGGTTTTCGTTAGCATGTTGGGCATAGAATATCATGAAAGGTCATTTTTTGCAATCCCCCCTTTGTTAAGGCCTTTATTCTTGGTTTTGGTATACTTATATAAATAAATGAAACTAGATCAAGGAAAAGAGAACGAAAATAAAGAGGATAAAAAAGAAAGAGCCCAAAGAGCCCAAAGAGCTCAGAAAACTCGATTATACGTCTTGAAACAAGAGTTTCTAGAGCATGTTGAGATTGAAAAAGGAAGAAGTATCAAGACAGTTGAGAATTATGACCATTATCTAAGCCGTTTTTTAGAAAATACGGGAGTTAAAGACCCTGAAGACATAACTGATGATATCTTAAGACATTATAGATTATGGCTCAACAGACAACCCTCACCGTCTGGAACACTTAAAAAACGAACCCAGAACTACCATTTGATAGCCCTTCGATCATTCCTTAAATATTTAGCAAAAAGAAGAATAACGAGTCTGGTGCCTGATCAAATAGAGTTAGCCAAAGTTCCAGAGCGATCAATCGATCTCATCTCTCGTGCAGAACTCGATCGCCTGTTTCATGCCCCAAAAAGCGAAGAAAATATTGAAAAAAGGTTGAGAGATATAGCAATTCTCGAAGTTTTCTTTTCTACAGGTCTTCGAGTTTCAGAGCTTTGCTCACTCGATAGAGATCTCGATATTATGAAAGATGAGTTTTCAATACGTGGAAAAGGTGAAAAAGTCAGAGTGGTATTTTTGTCTGCGACAGCAAAAAAGTCGATAAAAGACTATTTGGAAGTTAGAAAGGACATGGAAGATGCCATGTTTGTGCAGGCTAGAACGTCAAAGTCAGATATTGCAGCTAAAAGGACACGACTCACCTCTCGTTCTGTTGAAAGAATCATAAAATACTACGCAGTTAAGGCTGGCATATCGAAAAAAGTCACTCCTCATGTTATAAGACACAGCTTCGCAACAGATTTGCTCGCAAACGGTGCAGATTTGCGCTCAGTTCAAATGCTTCTAGGACATGCCAACATCACCACCACTCAGATCTATACTCACGTCACAGACCAGCACCTTAAAGAGATTCACAAAAACTATCACAACAAAGGTTCAAAGCACTAAGTTTGAATAATTGTTTCATGATAAACTGTTATTCATGAAACTCATCTCATGGAATGTAAATGGAGTACGCGCCTGGCACAAAAAAGGTTGTTTAGATTGGTTTTTATCTGAAAAGCCTGATTTTTTCTGCATTCAAGAAACAAAAGCTCACTCTGATCAAATACCGTTGGAATTAAAGGAAGCAAGGGGTTATTTCTCGTATTTTGATCACTCTAAAGGAAGAAAGGGTTACAGTGGAGTTGGTGTTATCACTAAACATAAGCCGCTAAAGGTTTTAGATGGACTGGGTGTGCTTGAGTTAGATCAAGAAGGCAGATTTCTAGCCCTTTTTTACGAAAAATGTATTGTTATTAATACATATTTTCCGAATGGAGGTGGAGGACCAATTAGATTGGAATATAAACTCAAATATTATGATGCATTTTTGAAGTTTCTTGAAAAACATAAGAAGCAAGGGTATTCAATCATCTTTTGTGGTGATGTTAATACAGCACACGCTGAGATCGACCTTGCTCGACCTAAGGAAAATGCTGAAAACACAGGATTTCTCCCAATAGAGAGAGCATGGATAGATAAAGTTGTTTCAAAGGGATACATAGATACATTTAGAAATTTGCATCCCCAACAAGTAGGAGCTTACTCTTATTGGGACATGAAGACATTTGCGAGAGAAAGAAATGTTGGTTGGAGAATAGACTATTTCTTTATTACAGAGGATTTAAAAAAGAATTTAAAAGACTCTTTTATTCTTGCAGATACATACGGATCTGATCACTGTCCTATAGGTATAAAGATAGATATTGTCTTATAGAAAAGAGTTATCCACATGTATGTCCTTTACATGTCTTTTAAGAAGCATATAATAACAAACAGATAAAAGTTATATCTGAATTGTGCCCTCAGATAAAACATAATTGTTGTTTGTTTAATTAAATAGACTCGATAAGAATAGTGGTGCGCTTTAGGAGCCTCCGCGAAAGCGACTAAAAAACCCAATATTTTAGGCCCCTTCGCAATAGACATTATTCTTTGCAAAAAACGCTACCAATTTTTTTACAGGTTTGGCGTTTTTTGCGTTTTAAGGACACCTATTGAACTCCGTGCTTCTTTTTAATATCACTGATACTTCCCTGCTCAACTTCATCTTTCGCCTCTTTTCCCTTTTCACCAAGTATTTTAAGCTCTATTTCTGTGAGTTCTTTTAATTCCAATACCCTTTTTTCAAGATAGTTAACCTCATTTTTTTTAGGCTCCTCAAGCACTTCTTCAAGTAAGGTGTGCAAAATATACCCAATTTTCGGACCTCCAGTTATTCCCACATGTTTCATTACACTATTTCCGTCAATTTTAAGCATTGATACACTGATTGGATCTCGCAATGCTTCTTCTATCATTGATCGATATTTCCTTAGTCTATAAGGGTTTTCTTTAGGTCTGCCGGTTCCAATTCTGTCACAAACTCGTAAATCCATGAGGTCCCATATAAGTTCCTTTCCAACGTTAACTATGAGTCGTCTTACTGCTGAGAGTGTTATTGTTTCAGTATCAGAGAAAAACATGTGCCATCTGACCAGTTTCACCACAGTTTCTATTGTTTTTTTTGGGAACTTAAGGTTTTCAAGTATATTTTTAGCCATTCTCGCTCCGATAACCTCGTGACCATAGAACGTCCAATCCCCTTTTTCGTGTGATTTTCTACGACTTTCTGGTTTACCAATGTCGTGCAATAAGGCCGCAAGGCGTATGTGTTCAGGCCATTTTTTGTCAGCTGCATGTTGTAAACTTCGTACTAGGTGTTCGAAAACATCGAAACTATGAGCTTGATTTTGTTCGATTCCAACAGCCTCGGTTAGTTCAGGAATTATATGCTTTAAAACATTGGTTTTTTGAGCAAGGTAAAGTCCTTTTAAGGGTTCATCAGAATTTATAAGCTTTATAAATTCATCTCTTATTCTTTCACGTGAAATCTTTGTAATCAGTGTTTCATGATTAACAATTGATTCTAGTGTCTCAACGTTAATCATGAAACTAAGCTGTGCAGATAGACGAATGGCTCTAAGTATACGCAGTGCGTCTTCTTGGAATCGCAAGTCTGGATTTCCAACTGCTTTAATTGTTGAATTTTTGAGATCTGTGAGGCCATCAAATAAATCTACGAATTCAGTATCTGAAAGTGCTAGGGAATTAATAGTGAAATCTCGGCGTGCTAAATCTTCTTCAATTGAGTCAGAAAAATCAACAATATCAGGGTGTCGGTGATCTGAATAGCCAGATTCCTTTCTAAATGGAGTAATCTCAACAGTTTTTAGTGTTTCATCAGAAACATTGTCGATTACAACTCCGACTGTGCCAAACTTATTTTCGTAGAAAGTGTTGGTAAATAAGGACATTATTTGTTCTGGGGTAGCATTTGTGGTTATATCCCAGTCTTTTGGTTTCTTGTGTAACATAAGGTCTCTCACACAACCACCAACAATATAGGCTTTATAACCTTGTTTCGTTAACGTTTTTAACGTATCTAGTATTTCCTTTGGAATTTCAGAGACGAGCTTAGAAACTAGGGAAGTGCGGTCTATAGTTATTTTATCCTTCATCGTATAAAGTGTATTATAGATTTTGAACTATAGCTATTATAGGATATGATAAATTAACTGCACTCGTGGTGAAATGGATATCACAACAGTCTTCGGAACTGTTTTTGTAGGTTCGAATCCTGCCGAGTGCACCATGCGGGATTGGTTTAGTGGTAGAATGACTGCCTTCCAAGCAGTAGACAAGGGTTCGATTCCCTTATCCCGCACAAATAGTAAGTTTCCCAGCCATAACACACGTCATTCATAAAGCTTTTTGATGTTTACTTGTTTTCTCTATAAAATAGGCCATTTTATTAAGGACTTCCATATTTTGTTCTAAGACTAATTAGAGACAACTGTGGATAACTATGGGGACATGTGTATAAAGGACAATGTTTACTCAAAGCTATTTTGTTTAAAAATAAGGCTTTTCTAGAAAATGGTTACTTATTGAGTAGTCCTTAATGAGTTTTCTCTTTATTTCTAGTTTATTAAATCTTAATTGTTGGTTTATAAGACGTTGATAGGTTGGATCTATGAAAAGCATAGAAGAAAAACAGAAATATCTACGTTTAGGAAAAAAGGGGGAAGAGGTGGCACAAAAATATTTACATAGTGTTGGATACATAACCATTGAAACAAACTATAGAAAAAAGTGCGGTGAAATTGATATTATTAGCCACAGAGAGGGAATTATCACCTTCTTTGAAGTAAAAACTGTGTCTAGGAAAAATATTGTTGAACATTGCTTCGGTTCCTACTATAGGCCAGAAGATAACGTTCATATTCAAAAACAAAAAAGATTGCGAAAAACAATTCAGTTGTATATTTCAGAAAAAGGCATTATGCACACTGAGTGGCAATTCGACCTTATTAATGTTTACTATTTTTCAGAAAGGAGGGTCTTTAGAGTTGAACATATTCGAAATATTGTCTTGTAATTTATGGCTTTTTATTCAAATTATGCTATGCTCTTTCTGTAACGGAGTGTGGTGTAACGGTTAACATTCTTGATTTGGGATCAAGTGACTCCGGGTTCGAATCCCGGCACTCCGACACGTATTTTCGCTCTAAGATTAGTTTTTGTAGATTTTTTCTAGCATGTCTCCCTCGTTTAAAAAAAATAAAGAAGATTTTATTTGTGGACATTGTGCCACTGCAGTTGTTGGTAATGGATATACAAATCACTGTCCACATTGCCTCTGGAGTAAACATGTTGATATTGTGCCAGGAGATAGAAAAGAAGATTGCCATGGCCTTATGGAGCCAATTAGGTATGAAAAAATAGGGGATACAGAGCGAATTGTTTTACAGTGCCAGAAATGTGGCTTTGAAAAAGCTAATAAACTTTCACCAGAAGATAATAGAGAAGAATTGTTTTCAATTGCTAGAAAGATCGCTGAAAGGGGATATTAGTAAGAATATTCGTTGTTTTTGAGTCTACATTCTGTTACGATGATCTCATTCAAATAAATGCGGGTATGGTTTAGTGGTAGAATGCGTCCTTGCCAAGGACGAGACGGGAGTTCGATTCTCCCTACCCGCACTAGGAACGAATGTCTTCAAAAATTTGTTTTTGAAGACAGAGTGACAACGTACAAGGAGGCTCTGCTTACCCGGCATCAAGGTTAGAAGAATCACACGCTTTTTTGTTATTTGCGGTTTTACGTCTGGTCTGCACCCTTCCACGACAATTCAAAAATCAATTTCATCATATTATAAATAGTCTCATCTTCAATAATAAGGCCAGTTAAATGCTCTTTGTTGAGGTTTACGATAGAAACTCTATTTTCTCGGTAGATGGTGATCTCGCCTTTGAAAGGAAGATGGGAAGTCGATACAATTTTTGTGACAGGAATCACTTCTTTCTTAAATCCTTCATACATTCGGTCAATAAATGTAGTGTTTTTTTCGGAATCAGTCATTATTCCTCTTGTTGTAATGCCAATTTTCTCTTTTTTACGTCTATATTTGTCAAAAAACATGATTGGAAAGATATTCTCAAGCTCTGTTGCGTTTGCAATAGCCAACATTTCATATTTCTTGTTTGTCATCACATGATCTTCATATATCGACAGAATTCCATGAATTCCTTCAAAATAAGAGATTTTCGGCTTATTTGCGAAAAGTGAGTACAAACCTTCAAATTCAGGAAGAATTCTCTCAACTTTCTCAAGATGGTCACTTGCTATGGTCACTTGGTCTTTTGCATACCTAAGGAGTCGGTCAGGTTTCTCTACTTGATAGTAAATCTTGTTTCTCTTTTTTATTTCATTAACCAACCCTTTGATTGATAGGTCAAGAAGAATCTTGTAAACAGTTGTTCGATTGAGCTTAGATTCCGTGGCAATTTTAGATGGAAATGCACCCCCCAATTTTATGAGAATTGAATAGACGATAGACTCCTTTTCAGACAGTCCAATCTTCTCAAAAGTCGCTGGAAGGTTCTCAATATTCATGTATTAGTAAGTATAATTCGCAAGCAAAATAGTGTCAATATAAACCGACAAAATATAAATTGTAGATAAATAATGATATAAACAAGCCTCATTAGACAATTTAATGTCAATTACTATAAACAAAAGATAAATACGTGGTATAATATTGTCATCACTAACAAATAATTAATACATTATGAATACAAAATTAAAAATAACAGTGGGTCTCTTGATACTGATCTTGATCGCCCTTGGATTCACCCATTTTGCTGCAAAAAAGCAAAGCGGAGATAAGCCAACAGTAACCATCGGCATAACGCTTCCATTGACTGGAGATGTTGCGATGCTCGGTCAAAGTAATAAGAAAGCGATTGAACTTGCATACTCAAAGTTACCCACAAACCTCAAATATGACTACAAACTAGTATTTGAAGACGACCAGTTCAAGACATCGATTGGTGCAACTGTCGCAAATAAGCTAATTAGCATAGATCATGCCTCTGCACTCATTTCCTTTGGTTCTCCTGTCGGAAATGTGGTCAGTCCCATTGCTGAAAAAAACAAAATCACTCATATAAATGACTTCGCGTCTGATCCAAATGTAGCAAAAGGGATGTATAACTTCGTTCACTACACCCCAGCGTACGAAGATTCAAAGCTTTTTATCTCTGAATTACACAAAAGAGGCTTAAAAAACGTTGTATTCTTTGGTCAACAAGATAATCCTGGAGTTACAGCCATCATTAACACGTTTCTCGCAGATGCTTCTAAGGATTCAGCCATTTCTGTTCTCTCAACTCAATTATTCAATACAGGAACTCGAGACTTTAGAACACTTATTGAAAAAACTAAGGGACTTAACGCTGACATTTTTGTCCTTGAGGCGAGTAGTCCTGAACTTGAGACGCTTACCAAACAACTTCGTCAGGCGGGGATACAAACTCCTGTAACTACCATGGAAGCATTCGAGTTTTCTCCAGAACTATCGCTTTTTGAAGGAAGTTGGTATGTAAATGGTGCAGATCCTACAGATTGGTTCGTTGATCTGTACACGCAAACATATAATGAGGCACCTAAATTTGGTGGTGCAAATGGATACGATTCACTTAACCTTCTTGTAAAAGCGACAGAAACAGCAGGGGATGGTAAGACTGTTCCTTCAAGTACTGATATTGCCCAAGCACTTTCACAGATAAAAAACTTTGACGGAGCCTTGGGAAAGGGTTTAGAGGTTGGATCTGATCATTTGGTTGACTCTGGTGCAGTGGTTCGCATGATTAAAGACGGAAAACCAGTCACAATAAAATAGTACGGCTGAGTTTCTCGTCAAAATTACATAAAATAGCAAAAGCCCCGATAAACGGGGCTTTTGCTAAAGTGGAAAACGTAACTAACAAACCTAATTACTTCACAGCGTCTTTAAGTGCCTTTGCTGCTCGGAATTTAGGAACTCGCATAGCTGCAACCTTGATTGATTCACCAGTTCGAGGATTTCGAGCTGTTCGAGCTGCTCGCTGCTTTGCAGAGAAGATACCGAGGCCAGCAATAGATACTTCCTCACCTCCCTTCAAAGTCTTTACAATTGATTCAATGATAAGGTCAACTACTTGTTCTGCCTGCACCTTAGTACTTCCAAGATGAGCATGAACTGCTTCTACAATGTCTGCTTTATTCATGAATTTAAAAATTAAATAATTTGTTAATTCGACCGTCAACCCAATACTCTCTAAATATTATATAGTAAGCCGTTTTTTGTGCAAATCCTTTCACACATCCAAAAAACGTTGTGCAATTTGAATTATTATCGTGCAAATTCAACCGCTCTATTTTCTCGAATGACCGTCACTTTTATTTCTCCAGGGTATTTAAGTTCAGATTCAATCTTGATCGCAATGCTTCGTGCGAGATTGTGTGCTTCAACGTCAGAAACTTCTTCTGGATATACAAAGACACGAATTTCTCGTCCTGCGGCAATTGCATATGACTTTTCGATTCCCTTGAAACTATTTGCTGTTGCTTCAAGATCACTTAATCGTTTAATATAGTTTTCAATACTATCTTTTCGTGCGCCCGGTCTTCCTCCTGAAATTGAATCTGCCGTCTGTACAATAATAGATTCAATTGTTTCGTATGGATATTCTTCGTGATGTGCCTGCATTGCTTTCACTACTTCTTCGCTCACACCAAACTTCTGAAGTATTTTTCTTCCAATTTCAACATGTGTTCCTGCGACTTCATGATCGAGAGCTTTTCCAATGTCATGAAGAAGTGCGCCGGCTTTCGCAACTTGTACATTTGCTCCCAGTTCTTCGGCAAGCATTCCAGCAATGTGTGACATTTCAACTGAGTGTTGAAGAACCTGGTGCCCATAACTTGTTCTAAAGAATAATCTTCCTAAGATGAGTATTAGTCGGGGATCAAGATTAAGTACTCCACATTCATATGCGGCTTGTTCACCTTTTTCTTTAATCACTTTATTTATTTCAAGTTCTGCGAGTTCTACCTCTTTTTCAATTTTAGCTGGTTGAATTCTTCCATCTGCAATGAGATTTTCAAGCGCTACTCGAGCAATTTGTCGTCGAATTGGATCAAATGATGAGAGGGTAATGGCTCCTGGGGTATCGTCAATTATCACTTCGACTCCTGTCGCTCGCTCAATAGCCTTAATGTTACGGCCTTCTTTTCCAATAATCTTTCCTTTAACGTCATCTGAAGTAATTGGTACATATGTTGTAAACATTTCAGCTGAAACTGATGACGCTAAGCGCTGAATAGTTGTTGCAAGAATATCTTTTGCTTTTTTTCCAAGAATATCATCGGCATTACGTTCTAGTTTGTGCATTCGAGCAGAGATATCTTCTGTGCTATCTCGTTCGATAGATTTAATTAACTCTTCTCGAGCTTGTTCAACAGTTAGTTTTGCAATCTTCTCCAACTCTCCTTTTTTCGAAAGCTCCATAGTATCTACTCGCTCTTTGATTTGTCTTATTTCTTCAACCTTTCTTTTCATCAACTCAACTTCTTTTTCAATATCTAACTGTCGTCTATCAAGGGTTTCTTCTTTTTTAACCAATCGATCTTCAGTCTTCTTGATTGAATCTTCTCGGTCTTTTACATCTTCACGAGTCGACTTGAGTAATTCTGCCGCTTTTTCTTCTGCGTCTAGTGTAATCTTTTTACTTTCTTCACGCGCATCAGAGAGTAGCTGCTTTATATTAAGTTCGATTGAACCTTTTTGTGCGAGCCCAATTAAAACTCTAAGAACATATCCCAACACCACTCCTCCGATACTGACAGACAATCCAATCAGGAAAGCAATCTTTAATGAAATCATTATAATAATATCTTGAGTTCTGGCTCAGTCTGAAAAAAGGTTTCGGAGTTAAAGAAAGAGGCAACAGAAAAGCGCAGTATCAAGACGGTTAACTTCTAATAACCCGATACTACGCTTAAACTGTTTTTTTGTCTATACAACTAAGATATTACCTTGTCAACGATTCCATATTTCTTTGCCTCTTCTGCTGACATGTAATAATCTCGATCCATATCTTTTGCAACTTGATCTGTCGACTTTCCTGTGTTTTTCGAAAGAATTTTATTCAATGACTCTCGAAGTTTTAGAATTTGTTTAACAGTAATCTCCATGTCTGCCGCTTTTCCTTCTGTTCCTCCCCAAGGTTGGTGAATCATGATTTCAGAATTAGGAAGGGCATATCGTTTTCCTTTTGATCCTGATGAAAGAATCATTGCGCCCATTGAAGCCGCGAGACCAACACAGAATGTTGAGACTTCTGGTTTAACATGATTCATTGTGTCAATAATTGCGAGGCCTGCTGTGACTGAACCACCAGGTGAGTTCACATAAAGGACAATGTCTTTTTTAGGATCTTCTGATTGAAGAAAAAGAAGTTGGGCAATAACGAGGTTTGCGACATTGTCATCTATAGGACCTCCAAGAAAAATGATTCGTTCTCGTAAAAGACGTGAATAAATGTCGTAAGCACGTTCTCCAAATTGTGACTTTTCAATAACTGTTGGGATAAGCATATGTTTAGATTTTATATGTAGGTATACTACGGGTCGAGTGTAACGTACCTCGAGTTTGTCTGCAACTTTTCTTTTGCTACACTGACGACATGAAACTACATCGATTTTTTATTCCACAATTTACTGATCAGTATAAGCCCTCAGTTGGGGCCGATATCGTCTACTCTGGGACGTTACTCCATCAGTTTGTTAACGTCTTAAGGTTTCAGTCTGGTGACAGGGTTGTTATTTTTGATGGGGGTGGAATCGATTACACCGTTAAATTTGTTTCGTTGTCTAAAAAAGCAGCAGCTATCTGTGTTGAATCAGTAGAACAGAACATTTTCACTCCAAAAAAAATAGTTAACGTATTTCTCTCTTTTATTAAAAAAGATCGTTTTGAAACAGCACTCGAGAAACTGACAGAGCTTGGTGTTACCTCAATCACTCCGTTGTGCACAGAATATACACAAGTTGTTAACATGAGCCACGAAAGGATGGAGAAGATTATAATCGAAGCATCAGAACAGTGTGAGCGAAGTGATATTCCAAAACTGCATGAAACATTGAATTTAAAGGACTTCTGTAGCCAAGAGTCTTCTCCTCAGTCTTACTATCTGATGTTTCATCCTGACAAACCAACAACCAAAGGGGAAAAGGGGCTTGAAACACTTTTAGACAAAAAAGAAGTGACACTTCTCATTGGTCCGGAAGGGGGATTCTCGGAACATGAAGTCAAAGAATTTGAAAACAAGATTGTAGTAGAAGGTAAGGGCGCTTTCGTATTGCTCGGTAAAAATATACTTCGAACAGAAACTGCGGCAATTGTCGCAACTGAGAGGTTGTTACTCGATCCCAAAGTACTTTTCTAGTTGATTCATTTAGGAAAAAATAAAAGACCTTGTTGTTATTAAATTCTCGATTTCTATTTCTTAAAAAACAGAAGTCTACGAAATCAATTCAACAAAGTCTTTTATTTTTTGTACTGTCCCTTACTTTTCTTTTGGAAGTCCTTCAAGCAACTGCCACACTTTTTCTTGAATCAGCATTGATTCAACATAGAGTCGTGCTCGAATTGGATCTGCTTCTTTGATTTCAGAAATGATCTTTTGAGTTTCTTCTTCAATCATCTTTTCGTCAGCGGTGATCTTTTCTTCGGCAGCAATCTTGTTTAAGATCAGTTGCACTTTTGCTCGCTTTTCAGCATCTGGTCGAAAATCTTCTCGCATCTGTTCTTCTGTTTTATTGATATGTTTTAAATAATCTCCAAAAGATAATCCCATCTGTGAAATATTTCCTTTCATCTGAATGATCATTCTTTCAGCCTCACTTTGAACTAGTGATTGTGGAAGATCAACCTCTGACTTTTCGAGGATCTTTTCCATTACTTCAAGTCGTTTCTTTTCCCGAACTCGAACTCCTTTTTCGTGAGTGATGCCTTCTCGAACTTTTGTGCGGAAATCTTCGACATCTTTAAATTCTCCAAACTTTTTTATAAATGATTCGTCAACAACTGGAAGGTCTTCATCTTTATGATCATGTGGCTCAGGAGTTCCGTCAGCTGCAATTGCTTTGTGATCATCATTTGCATGAGAGTGTTCTTCTTCATGCAGAACGTTATGTCGCAGTCGATCAATCGCTTCGTTAATTTCTTTTTCTTCAACAACAACTGTTTCATCTCCACCTGAAACTTCTTTGCCAATTTTTTTATAATCAGGAATTGTAATCACTGGCATTACCACAACAGTGATTCGAAACTCAACAGGATTCCCTGGGGCAAGTTTAGTGATTGAAACTTGAGGCTGACCAAATGTTGAGATTTTTTCTCCGATAACTATTTCTCCGTACAAACTTTCAAGTGCCATGATCGCTGCTTCTTCAAGAACGGTCATCTCTCCTAATTTTTCTTTCAAGAGTTTTTCAGGAACATGACCAGGTCGAAATCCATCAAGCTTTACATCTTTTTGAATTCCTTCGAACGCTTTTTTCTTAAATGACTCTATATATGCAGCATCAATTGACCCTTCTAATTTAATTTCAGAGTGAGGCAGCTTTTCTGTTTTTGTAATTGTGTAGTGTTTCTTTGTTGTCATGGCTGGTTATTATTTTGCAAACTTTTGTTTATAGATCTCGATTCCTCTTTTGAACGCTTCGATCGCCTTATCTTTTCCTTCAATGCTTGAAATGGTTACCTCTTTTTTCTGAACTTGTTTGTAGGTGATAAAGAAATGCTCAATTTCTTTAAGAGTGTGTGAGTTGATGTCTGTAATATCTTGTACGCTATTCCACCGAGGATCGTTAATTGGAACGCAAATGATTTTTGCATCAGGTTCTCCAGAGTCGATCATGTTGATAAGTGCAATTGGTCGAACAGCAACAAGAAGTCCTGGAAAAAAAGGATAGGTGCTTAATACAACGGTATCAAGCGCATCACCATCTTCCCAGAGAGTCTGAGGAATGAATCCGTATTCGAAAGGATAATCTTGAGCGGTGTGTAGAGCGCGATCTAGTGCGATCAGGCCAGTTTCTTTATCAATTTCATATTTATTCTTTGATCCTTTGTTGATCTCAATAATAGTATTCATGCTCTCAGGTGTGCCTGGAGCAATGTCATGCCATAAGTTCATATATATAGTATGTATTAATAATAAATAACTAAGCCGCCGCCTCTTCTGTTTTTGATTCTGCTTGCTGCTCTACATTTTCAGCTCCTTCAACTTTTGTTGATTGGATGTCGATTCTCCATCCTGTTAATTTTGCTGCAAGTCGAACGTTTTGGCCTCCTTTTCCAATTGCGAGTGATTGCTGGTCTTCACTTACTTCAACTCGAGCAACTCCTTCTGTTGCGTTGAGAGTGATTTTTAGAATTTTAGCTGGTGAAAGAGATTCTTCGATAAACTTCTCCATATCTGGTGACCATTCAATAATATCGATCTTTTCTCCTCCGAGTTCACTGGTAACAGTATTAACTCGAACACCACGCTGACCAACCATTGAACCAACTGGATCAATGTGACTGTCGTTTGAAGCAACAGCGATTTTACTTCGTGATCCTGCTTCTCGGGCAGTTGCCTTAACTTCAACAGTTCCAGATGCGATTTCAGGTACCTCAATTTCGAATAGTTTGGCTAAGAATTTAGGATGTGCACGTGAAAGTCGAAGGAAAATACCTCGGGGAGTCTCTTCAACTCGAGTTAGATACATTCGAACTCGTTCACCTTGTCGATATCGTTCACCTGGAATCTGCTCTTCAAATGGTAAAATACCCTGAGCCCGCCCCATATCGAAGAAAATATTACCTCTTTCCATTCTTTGAACTGTTCCTGAGACAATTTCTCCTTCTCGTTTGCCGTATTCTCCAAGAACTGAGACTTTTTCTGCCTCTCTGATCTTCTGAATGATGACTTGTTTAGCAGTCTGAGCAGCAATTCGCCCGAAATCATCTTTTGTTTCAAGGGGGAATACTAATTCGTCGCCAACCTTAGCCCCCTTTTTGATTTTCTGAGCATCTGCAAGCAAAATGTGGTGTTCTGCATTGAATCGAGGCTTTTCTTCGCCATCGAGAGCCTTGATTTCCTCGTCTTTGAAGTCATTTCTGCCGTGTGTATGGCTCTGTTGAGCTGTTTCTAATGGAATTTCTGTGTTTTCTGATTCTTCTTCGAAGATAACATTTGATTCATCAACTACAACTTTAACCTGTAAAAAGTCGGTTTTTCCAGAATTTATGTCAAAAGTCGCTCGAATAAGCTGACCTCGCTTTCCAAACTCCTTTTTATAAGCAGTAGCCAAAGCAAGCTCTATTGTTTCAAGCACTTTTTCTCTTGGTATTCCTCGTTCCTCTTCTAATTGATCGAGGACTGAATTGATTACTTTTAGGTCAAACATATTATTGTATTTAATGAATAATTTTGGGTATTTTTTTAAAAAAATAAGTCGCCGGACGGCGAACTTAGATAAAAGAACTATAGTAAATTTCCTAAGAAAAGTCAAAGTTCTTTCTAATATTTTTTTGTGTGTATAACATGATTGTATGTGTGTGATGTGTCCTATATAATATGTACGAATATGAGGAAAATTATTATTTTGGTTGCTTCGTTGTTAATGATTGTTGCTACAATCATCTCACAGTATTTTTTATTCTCATCTGTTGAAGCGCAAACGTCAGCAAGACAAATGTCTGGATGGGCTTGGTCTTCAAATATAGGATGGGTAAACTTTAGAGGAACTGACTCTCGAGGTACTCCTTTATATGGAGTTAATGTTGATCCTTCAACTGGTGCGCTTAGTGGATACGCTTGGTCTTCAAATCTTGGTTGGTTATCTTTCAACTCTACTGATAGTCGAGTGTGTGGAACTCCTGCTGTCTATAATAATAGTACAAAAACATTTTCTGGTTTCGCGGTATTTTTGTCGGGAAAAAGCAGAACAGACGGATGGGATGGTTGTGTAAAATTAGGAAACTCAGGAATATACGGATGGATAGTTACCAATGCTAGAAAAGGATCTGGGAATGATCAGTTAAGCACTGATGCTCCAAATTTTGCATGG
The DNA here is from genome assembly GCA_038230075.1 of Minisyncoccia bacterium. Taxonomy (GTDB): domain Bacteria; phylum Patescibacteriota; class Minisyncoccia; order Phycocordibacterales; family CALRBL01; genus JBBRNV01. The sequence continues at coordinate 35,130 of JBBRNV010000002.1, forward strand.
GGAAGTACTGTTGTTGGTTGGTTTAAGTCTTATAATCTTGAAATTTCTGGAAATACTAACGATACCGATGTTCCGTTTCCTGTCGCAACAAGCGGAGATTCTTGTGGGTTGATCAGCGTCAGTTGGGAACCTGTAACCGGCGCAAGTGCATATAATGTATACAAGAGTACGAGTGTTGATTCGGGCTACACAGTTTTTGCAAAAGGAACGACTACAACAAACTTTATCGACAACACACTCGATCAAAATGGTGGACAATATTTTTATAAAGTGTCGTCTATTATAAATGGTGTTGAAAGCGCCCTTTCTTCGCCGGTTTCTGCAAATGCACAAATTGCAGGTTGTACAGGAAGTAATGTTCCTGCGCCAACAGCAGCAACAGGAGCATCGTGTGGATATGTAAACATTAGTTGGCCTCCCGTTAGTGGAGCAACAGGATATAGTGTTTATCGAAGTGCTAGTGTTGGCGGGGCATACTCATTAATCATTTCAGCAACAACATCTGCTGCAATTGCTGACAACACACAAGATCATGCGGGTGCTACATTCTACTATAAAGTCACCTCAATTGTTGGCGGAGTTGAAAGTCCACAGTCGAACCCTGTCTCTGCTGCTGCGCAAACAAATGGTTGTGTGGTGCTTAATCCTCCAAGTTCAGTATCTGCAGGAACAGGCTCTCTTTGTGGAGGAATTGATATCTCTTGGAATGCAGCTGTTGGTGCTCATCATTACTATGTTTATCGAAGTACGAGCGCTGCGGGAACTTACGTAAATCGAACTCCAGGAGGAATACTCGGCCTCACATACACTGACCAAACAAGTAGTTCACTTGGAAATACTTATTACTACAAGGTTTCATCTGCAAATGCAGCAGGAGATCAAGAAAGCGCTCTTAGTTCACCAGCCGCATCTGCTTCGGCAAATACATCAGCGTGTCCTGCTGGAATCATTAACGCTTCGATCGATTCTTTCTTTGCTCAACCACCAGTTGTTCCTAAGGGCCGAGCATGTACCCTTGAATGGCATGGAGTAACTGGAGATACAAACTGTTCTGTATATAAAGATTCAATTAGTGTCGCAAATAAAGTCTACGATGTTCCGACTGTTCCTTTTGGAACAAGCACTCGTGCGGTTGATGGTAACTGGATTGCATCATCAAGTCTCCAGTCGACAACACAGTATTGGTTACAATGTAATGGTGTTGGTGCAGGAGCACTTCAGGCTCAGATGCAAACCAAATGTTATCTTCCAACTAAATACACAGAATTTTAAACATGGTCTACAATTTAAATCAAAACTTAGGAACGGAGTATCAAAAAGATGAACATCGAAAAAAAGTGTATACGGTTTTAGTTATTGCATGCATACTTTTAATTATTGGAATTATTATTTCGCTTTTTATATACAATAAAAGTTCGCCACCAGGCAACAGTAGTCCGACTGAGAAAAAAGAAGTGTTGTTCGATAAGACACAAGAAAATCTCGGACAAGATCTCAGTACAAAAGAAAAACAAGACTTGATTAAGATGACACAGACCCAACAAGTAAAAGCAACAAGTTCAAAAGGCCAAACAACACAGACAACAATAAATCAAAGTAAAAAAACAGATTTAATAAATTTAACAGCAGGAAATTAATAGCATTATTATGAAAAAACACATTACAACAAGTCACCTTACAAGATTCCTTCTCACAGCACTTACAAGTGTCGCCTTCGTTCTTACTTCTTCATACCTTTATGCTCAAATATCCTCAGATGGTTCTACCTTCACAGAACCAGCAGGAGCTCCTCCTGGATACAACACCAACACGCCTTTAAATGTTGGAACATCACCACAATCAAAAGCACCGACAAACGTTTCTGGAACTTCTACTTTGAACATTGGAGGAGTATTCAGTGCTGATGGAATCACTTCTTTTGGAAATGCTGCAATCGGTGGGAATCTTTATGTGACGAGTGGTAATGTGGGAATCGGTTCAACAACACCTTCTCAGAAACTGAGTGTGACTGGAAATGTGGCAGCCACACAATTTTGTCTTCCCGGATCACTTCCTACAGGAGGTTGTGTATCAAACTGGACGACGATAGGTGGTGGAGGAAGTACTTCAAGTACAAGCACGGTGAGTGGAACACTTAATAAATTTGCAAAATTTACCGCATCAAATGCAATTGGAAACTCTATTCTTACAGAAAGTGGATCAAATGTAACTCTTGGATCAGTAAACAGTTCAATTCAAATCGGTCTTAATGATGCAACGCAAGGTTTCTGGATCAGAAATGACGGATCAAATCCTGTGATCAGTACTAAAATCGGAGACATCTTCATGGGTTATTCTGGACGTTCTGGAATGGTATGGAGATTTGGTGCAAGTGGCACAGGTATGCTTATTTCAAACGATGCTCCAGCAAATGCTTTCACCATTGCTTCAAATGGAAATATTGGAGTTGGAAAAGCTGCTGGTGGAGTTGCAATGGATGTAGTTGGGCAAGTTAGAGCAGACGGCGCTTCGGCAGGTGTGATGATTAATGACCGTTCAACAAATAGACAATGGCAACTTTACGGATCTAACGACAGTTTCCGTCTATATAATGGTGCTGCTGATGCTCTTACTGTTGACACAGTTGGAAATATTACCGCAGGTGCAATTGGTACAGCAGGTTCTCTTCCTAGTGACAAACCTTCAGGATGGGCGGGTGGAGTTTCAACATATGATGTGGTAGCGAAGGCATCAGTTCGAGCCAATCAATTCTGTATTGGGGGAGGAATTAACTCAACTGCTACTGGAACTTGTATCACATCATGGCCAACTGGAAGTGGTTCACTTAGCGGAACAACAAATAAAATCACAAAATTCACCAGTAGTAGTGCGGTGGGTGACTCACAAATAACTGATACAGGAACAAATGTTGGGGTTGGTATTGCCGTACCAACTCAAAAATTGAGTGTAAACGGAACCATGAGTGTGAACGGAAGAATATTTACAGGTAACGGCGGAGGAATGTGGTTTGATAGTGATCTTACAAACAACGGTCATCAGTTTGTTGGAGCTATTAGTTCTACCCAATTAGGATTTTATAATGATGGATGGAATTTTGTTCTAGATAATAGTGGTAAAGTTGGAATTGGAACGGTGTCGCCGTCACAACGTCTTGATGTTGCTGGAAATGTTAATGTGGGAGGAAATTTGTATGGGTCAAATGGAACAGAATTCCAAATTGCTCCAGCAAATGCTGGAGGCAATCTTAGACTTGATGCTAATGACAACACTGCAGGAGACGTGACTATTGGACTTATTAAAGCTCGTGCGGTAGAAGTGTTTGCTTCAGGTGAGCCTGTTTCAGGAACCGTGTTTGCGGTAACTAAACGAGGTTCACCCGCATCTTTTGTTCTCGATACAAGTAACAATGGAAACTTCTCAGGTAGTGTTACCGCAAACGCATTTTACTATCAGTCTGACGAACGATTGAAAACAAATATTAAAACATTAGGAGATAGTCTAAGTAAGATCTTACAATTACGAGGAGTTTCATTTAATTGGAAAGAAACTGGTAAATCAAATATTGGATTAATTGCTCAAGAAGTTGAGAAAGTCTATCCAGATGCAGTTACTACAAATGAGAAAACTGGAATCAAGAGTGTAGAGTATGCAAACCTTGTGGCACCACTTATTGAAGCAGTAAAAGATCAACAAAAACAAATCGAAGCATTGAAAGTTGAAATTGAAAATCTAAAAAAATAAATCACACTTAAGATATTTATGAAAAAAACTCTCGTAACTGCAGCAAGTATTGTCCTCGCTTTTGCTGGCGTTACTTTGTTGTACGGATATACCCATTCAACATACCGAGCAAGATATGTAAGTAGTTCTGAACAAGTGTCACAGTTATATGGACCAAACAACGAAGACTATGCAACTAACCAGGTTAACGAATATGGTCAATGTATTACCGTTATAAATACATCAAATACAAATAAAGATGTGTTTATTCCAACAGCGTCTTCGTCTGAGTTTAATCTTTTCTTAAGTTCTGCAACAAATAATGGTGGATACCTAAAACAAAATGGTGTAAGTATTGGTGCTTGTAGTACAAACGTTGTTCACACTGGTTCTTGCTCGCAACAAATATTTCATGAACCAAATCCAACTGGTGGTACTAGATATCATGCCGACATTCAAACAGCAAATCACGCATGTATATTGAAAGGGTACGAAGGAGGAAAAGTCATCTCAACAGTTTCTTTTGATTCTCCAAGTAACAACCACACTGATTTTTGGAATGATGGATCAGTTGCTGGATATGGCGCTGGTTGGATCAACTCGGTAGCAAATGCTAACGCAAATCCTTATGGAATAGGCATGAACTCACTCATTAGAGACCTTGCTTGTTACAGTGGAGGATCTTCATGTGCACTTGTTTGTGGAAATGGAAGAGTTGATGTTGGGGAACAGTGTGAGCCTGGTGCAAACAATACAACACAAGACTTTTGTGGAAATGATGTTAATCAATGCGATCCAACTTACTGCGTTATTCCTTCGCATCATAGTGGTCCGGGATACACCACTGGTCCTTGTAACTAATATTTAAAAAAATTGAATAGTTTCTATACTGGCCATATTGACTAAAATCAATATGGCCAGTATAGTTATGTTCGGTAAGGTTGAGTGGTGTAAGCCTCACAGCTTGGACTTTTCAACAATAGTAAACCTCAGATCACATCGGTCAAAATTCGGTAATCAGCTCTATGAAAACATACATCCGTCGGCTCCTTGCGAGCTTGTTGGTTCTCGTCGCGGCATGTGTCGCGTCTTCGGTTCATGCCCAGGTTTCGACCTCGGTAATGAGTCAGGCGGAGTACAACGCCTTCGTTGCGGTTCACCCGTTGTCTTTCAATGTGCAGCAGCAGGCAGGAGACAACTTCTTCGGAAGTGGGCCACAGTCGGAAGTTTTGATGTCAGGAGGAGTCGGAGGCAGTTATGGATCTGACTACGACTATTCGTTCTCAACTCAGACCCCCGTGACTGTAGCCGTTAATTCCGCCCTCATTAGGTCGAGCTTCTCAGAAGGTTCGCCGACAGGTGTCGTGATGAGTGGTGCCTTTCTGGCCACACTTCCTTCGTTTCTGGTCATCAGCGTGAGCACTACAGATTCGCGTTACCAGATCTCAGCACAGGGAATCGTGGTGAACGGTCAAAACGTTTCTGCCGGAATCAGCACTTCAGTCGGCGCACAAACAATTCACCTGCTCATTTCTGGGTTAACCGCTGCGACGCTCGATGTGTCATTGACCAGTATGTTTGGGAACAACGGTGCACCACCGCCATTCTCGACGTTCACCGGGAGCAATGAACAGCTTCGCATCGAAGGGTTCACCGGACAGATTCCGGAACCTTCCACAGTTGTAGCGTTCGCGATTGGCCTCGGCCTTATCGCTTTCGCTCAACGTCGGCGCAATGTTTGCGTCGGCAACAGTTGATCGCTTCGGCGGCAATCATCTGAGGACTCATGTGTTTTGCTTCGGCAAGCCATGAGTCCTTTCGGTTTTTATATAATTTATTTTTTCATTTTCATTTTTTTGTTTTGAGCTGTGATATAATTTCACTCGTATATGTTCGTCAATGAACAACAGCTTCGAAATTTTATGCTTGACTCTGGCTTAATTGCCGAGGAAGACATTGATGCTGCCCAAAAAAAAGCAGAAGATAAAAATGTTTCGTTCGGACAAATTCTTGTTAATGAAGGAAAGCTTAAAGAAGATGATCTTCGTCGAATGCATGCATATGTTCTCGGTATTCCTTTTGTTGAATTAAAAAATCAGAAAATAGATTTCGCCATTCTTTCACTTATTCCTGAACCAATTGCTCGAAATCATAATATTATTGCGTATAAACGAACCGCTGATTCTCTTGAAGTTGCCATGCTTGATGGAGACGACCTCGGTGCAATTGACTTTGTTCGAAAGAAAGTAGATCTTAGAATTCTTCCACGCCTTACCGATACAGAATCAATGAAATCGGCACTTCTTCAGTATCAGAAAAGTTTGAAAGCTGATTTCGGAGATATTATTCAGAAAGAATCCGTTAATATTAAATCACTTGTTGATAGTGATGGGGGAGCGCCTGCATCTGAGGCAGATTTGAAAAAGATGGCAGAAGATTTACCAGTTATTCGAATTGTTGACACACTTTTAAAACACGCCATTCTTCAAAATGCTTCCGATATTCATATTGAACCTCAAGAAACTGAGGTTATTGTTCGATATCGAATCGATGGCTTGCTTCATGAAGCCATGGTTCTGCCAAAAAACGCAGGAGACTCAATTACAGCGCGCCTTAAGGTGCTTTCAAATTTAAAGCTCGATGAAAAACGACTTCCACAAGACGGACGATTTAAAATTGAGATGAACGGCGAGAAAGTGTCATTTCGAGTATCAATGCTTCCTATTTATTACGGCGAAAAAACTGTAATGCGATTGTTGCGAGAAAATGTTTCTGGATTCACTCTTGAATATCTCGGTTTTCACGGAGAAGGCTTAGAGCGAATTTATGAATCAACCAAGCTCGCTAATGGTTTAATTTTAACAACAGGGCCAACGGGTTCTGGAAAAACCACCACGCTTTATACGGTGCTCGATATTTTAAATACACCCGATGTAAATATTTCAACCATTGAAGATCCTGTTGAATATCAAATGAAGCGTATTAATCAAACGCAGGTTAAGCCTGAAATTGGTTTTACGTTTGCCTCAGGTCTTCGATCGTTGGTGCGACAAGATCCTGATGTAATTATGGTGGGAGAAATTCGAGATACAGAAACTGCCTCACTCGCCATTAACGCCGCACTTACGGGTCACTTGGTACTTTCGACACTTCACACCAACTCTGCGGCAGGTGCTATTCCTCGACTAATTGATATGCATTCAGAACCGTTTTTAATTGTTTCCACGATTAGCATTATTGTTGCCCAACGACTTATTCGAAAACTAGGGGATAGTAAAGAAAAGTATTTCTTAACAAAAGATGAAATCGTCCAATTAGCTAAAAAGATTGATCTTGAACGTGTGCTTAAGTTCTTAAAAACAGAAAAAATTGTTAAAGCTGATGTTGAATGGGAAAAGATTCCGTTTTATAAAGCAGTTAAGACACCAGAAAGCGAAGACGGATTTAAGGGAAGAATTGGAATTCACGAAGTGCTTAAAATGAGTACAACTATTAAGGATATTATTATGAAAGGGGGGACAGCAGACGCTATTGAGGCGCAAGCCAAGAAAGATGGAATGATGACCATGCTTGAAGACGGAATCTTTCAGTGTGTACAAGGTGTTACAACTATTGAAGAAGTATTGAGAGTTATTTCAGAATAAAAGCACATATATACTTTTATTTTGATTTTTTCTTGTGATATAGTTTGCCTATGGAACTACCAATAGAAAATACTCAAGAATCAGTTGATCACGCCGCAACTCAAAAGCTCATTAGAGAAGTGATGATGAAAGGTAGAAAGTTTGCTTACATAGCAATGGCCATCTTTGGTTTAAATGTTGCTTCGAATGTCGCAAAGAATGTTAATTCTATGAAGAATGATAACGAAATGACACAACGCTTGTTGGAAGTTGAAAAAACAAGGTCTGCTGAACTTTCTGTTGATCCTTCCCATAAACTTCAAGAACTAATGACTATTTTGAATACACGAATGTCATATCTTGATAAGAGTTTAAGAAAAGATGAACTCACTCCCGCTGATAGACTTCTCATTGCTGAGCTAAATAGAATTGTTAATAGTGAAGATGTTTACACAAATGAATCGGCAGGAACAGGCTACTCTACTGAACCTTATGTATACAACACAGCCACACCTTCAAATGGTGTTGTTCCTAATGTTCAACCTGGCACAAATACTAAAATTCAAGAAGAGAAATAATAGATATTCTTGTTTTTCTTTGTGATATAATTCGCAGATGAAGTACACCTATACTGCTCGCCGTGGCGACGGTACAACCTATCATGAGACAAAAGAATTTGCAGATAAGTTTGCGCTTTTCCACGAAGTAAAAAAAACAGGCGACACACTTGTTGAGTTTAAAGAAGATGCTGCACATGACGGCTGGTGGAATCATCTCGATGCATACGTTAACGACTTTTTTGGAAAAGTAAAAATGCAAGAACGAATAGCCTTCGCTCGAAACTTGGGAGGAATGCTTGAAGCGGGCCTCGCTCTGTCTCGAGCGCTTTCTGTGATGGAACGACAGACACGAAATAAGAAACTAAAGAAAATTTATGCAGACCTTAACGCTTCGATCAGTAAAGGAAAAACATTTCATGAAGCATTGGCTGATTATCCTAAAATTTTTAACACTCTTTTTATTTCAATGGTGCGAGCAGGAGAAGAGTCGGGAACATTGGCAAAATCTTTGAGCCAAGTAGGACAGCAACTTGAGAAGAACTACATGCTTGGAAAGAAAATCAAAAGTGCAATGATTTACCCAGCAATTATCATCACTATTATGATTATCATTGGGATTTTGATGATGATTATTGTAGTTCCTCGACTTACTGAAACATTTAAAGATGTGCATGCCGAGCTTCCATGGAGCACCAAGTTGGTTATTTTTGTTAGTGACTTGTGCAAGTCATCATGGCCATATCTTATTTTAGGAGCGGTCGTTATTGCTACAGCTTGTTATTTTGCAGTACGCACTAAAGCTGGGAGATCATTCTTTGATTTTATTTTCATACACTTTCCTATCTTTGGAAGTATTGTAAGGGAAAGTAACACTGCAAGAACCGCTCGAACACTTTCATCATTACTTACGTCAGGAGTAGAAGTTGTTCTCGCCACACAAATTACAGGCGACGTTCTTCAAAACTCGTATTATAAAGACGTCATGTACGGATTGGGAAAACAAATTGAAAAAGGAGATCCAATGTCAGAAACATTTTTGAAAAATGAAAAGCTTTTTCCGGTCTTTTTAGGTGAGATGGTGTCGGTAGGGGAAGAAACAGGTCGAATTTCTAATATGCTTGAAGGGGTGGCGGTTTTTTATGAAAATGAGGTTGATCAGAAAACAAAAGATATTTCGACTTTGATTGAGCCATTTCTCATGGTCATTATTGGTGTCTCTGTTGGATTTTTTGCAATTGCCATGATTACACCTACGTATTCGGTATTGAATAATATTTAAATGTTTGCAAAAACATATACACATATAAAAAATAAGACCTCAGGATTCACTCTTGTTGAAATTTTGGTGGTAATTGCGGTTTTTGTTCTCATTATCAGTGCTATTTCAACAACATATAGTAAGACAATTAATTTGCTTACATATAATAAAATGAAAATCGATGCTATCGATTTGGCAAATGAACAAATTGAAATACTTCACAATCTTCCATTTGCAGATGTTGGAGTTGTTGGAGGTATTCCTTCAGGAAAGTTGGCTCATCAGTTTGCAACCACAAGAGATGGAAGTTCATTTGTGGTTACTACAACTATTAGAAACATCGATGATCCGGCAGATGGTACTCTTGGTGGCACACCAAACGATCTTTCTCCTGCAGATTACAAGTTGGCTGAAGTTGGAGTTTCATGTGATCGTGCATATTCTGCAGCCCAGGGTGCAACAAGTAGTTGCCTAAGCTTCACTCCTGTATCATTAACTGCAATCGTGGCGCCTAAGAACTTAGAAACAGCATCAAATAACGGTGCTTTGTTTGTTAAAGTTTTCGACGCCAATGGAATTGCTGTTTCAAATGCAGCTGTTCATATAAGTAACACAAAAGTAACACCGAACATTACTATCGACGACACAACTGATACAAATGGATTACTTCAAATCGTTGACGCTCCAACAAGTACCAATGGATACTCAATTAGTGTAACAAAGAGTGGATTCTCAACTGACAAGACGTATCCTGTTGTTGGATCAACAACACCATATAAGACAGACTCAACAGTTCTTGTTCAGCAAGTGACACAAACAAGTTTGAGTATTGATCAGACAAGTACTATTAACTTCTCAAGTATCAATGCTTCTTGTGCCGCAGTACCAAGTGTTCGTTTCAAAATGGTCGGAGGAAAGCTAATTAGTGTTAATAATCCAAAGTCCACCTCGACAATAACTACTGATGCTGGTGGAAACTACACGATGAATAATGTGGAATGGGACACATACAGCATTACCCCATTTGATCTCACATACGACATTATTGGACTAAATCCTATCTCACCAATCAGTGTTCTTCCAGGAAGCACTCAGCCAATTAGTATTATGGTTGAACCAAAGAATCCAAATATTGTTTTGGTAAATGTTAAAGACGGCTCAAGCAATCTTCCACTTTCAGATGCAATTGTTACTCTTTCTTCTGGCTCTAGTTCTGCAACTCTTCAAACTGGAAGAGGATTCGTGAGACAAACAAATTGGTCAGGAGGTGCCGGTCAAACAGATTTTTCTAATCAAACACGATTTGATACGTCATCGAACATTAACTACTCGGGGGTGACAGGTCAGATTACCTTGGCCGCTGGTTTTTCAAGTGGAAATCTAACCTCTTCTATTATTGATATGGGAACCGCAACTAACTTTAATCAAATTTTGTGGGCGCCTACAAGTCAGCCAGTTCAAACAGGTGCGGCGACTTCAAGTGTTAGATTACAAATCGCAACAAGTAACACTAACAATGCAACAACAACGTGGACATATGTAGGACCAGATAGAACATCAGGTACATACTTCACTACTGCTAACCAAACAATTAACGCCGCACAAAATGGAACACAATATATTCGATATAAAGTGTACCTTTCTACAGCAAACAATGCCTATACTCCAACAATTGCAGATGTCTCACTCACGTTTACTTCATCATGTGTTCCTCCAGGGCAAGTAGTATTTGATGGATTAAGTTCGGGAACATATAACTTATCGGTAACACGAAGTGGATATACTTCGTACGCTGGAACTGTTGATGTATCAACTGCTTGGCAGGTAAGTAATATTTCAATGAATCCATAATATGAAAATAACTTTTCAAAAAAAGAATAATGTAAAAAAAGGATTTACTTTGGTTGAAATGATTGTTGTTCTGGGAATATTATCTGTTATCGGTCTTCTTGTCTCAGAATTTCAAGCAGAAGTATTTACGTATAACAGACTATTGAGTGCTGGTAATACTGGGCGAACTGAAGGAACAAAAGTGGTGAAGCAGATTGCAGCAGAGCTTCGAGCGATGTCACCCTCGAGTGCGGGAGGTTATGCAATTGAAGATGTCGGAACAAGTACTATCACATTCTATAATGACCTTGATGATGACGGGGTTAAAGAACGAATCAGATATTACCTTTCAGGTACGACGCTCTATAAGGGAACAATGAAGCCGATTATTAATGCATTCGGACAAACGCTTACTAGTGAAGCGACTTCTACCATTATCACCAATGTTGTAAATGATGCTGTGACTCCTATTTTTACGTATTACGATACGGGGTATAACGGAGGACAATCAAGTGCGACTTCAAGTTCTGCACTTACGTATCCTATTAATATTTCAAACATTCGACTAATTAAAATTTCAGTATTTTCAGATAATAATAAGAAAGAACCTCTTGCTCCGTTGCAACTTCAGACACAAGTTTCGATAAGAAATCTTAAAGACAATTTATAATATGAATTTTTTTACTCTAAAAGATAAACAACAGAAAAAGAAAGTGAAAGGTTTCCTTCTTGTTGGTATTCTTGTGTTTGCCTCTGTGGCGGTGCTTGTTTTAACAGCTATTGTTACAGGTGCTGTTGTTAATATTCGTTTAGTAAATAGTGAAATTGATCGTGAGCAGGCATTTCATATTGCAGAATCAGGGATTGAATATTATCGATGGCATTTGGCTCACTTTGCAACAGACTATAACGACGGGCACGGATCAACTTCGACGGGTCCGTATATTCATCAATTAAATGATAAAGACGGAAATGCTCTTGGAAACTTTATTCTGACCGTCACTCCTCCGATTTCAGGATCAACCCTTGTTAAAATTCAGTCGAATGGAGTTGATGCAAACGGTGCAAGTACCACACGAAAAATTACTTCGACTTTGGCAATTCCATCACTTGCAAAATACGCCGTTGCTGCAAACGACAATATGCGTTTTGGTCCGGGAACTGTGGTGTATGGGCCAATTCATTCAAATGCAGGTATTCGATTTGACGGATTAACATACAACCTTATGACAAGTGCTTTGTCTGCATACGACGACCCAGATCACAGTGGTGGGCAAGAGTTTGCAGTTCACACACACGTTAATGCTCCACCGTCATTAGGTGTTAACGACACATTTCGCTCTGCTGAAGCCCCGCCAGCTTCAGTTCCAAGTAGAACTGACATATTTAAAGCAGGAAGACAGTTTCCTGTGAGTTCGATTGATTTTAGTGGATTCACCACCGATCTCTCTGCAATGAAAACAAAGGCGCAGGCGAGTAGTACCTACTATGCTCCGTCAGGCGCTCGTGGATACCACATTATTCTCAAAACTAACGGAACCTTCGATTTATATAGAGTAAATACTCTCATGAATGCTCCCGGAGGTTGTACTGATCCTTCAGGAAGTGATGCTACGTGGGGGACATGGTCTATTTCAGCGGCGGGAGGTTCACAAACACTCATTGGAAACTATTCTATTCCTAATAACGGTGTTATTTTCACCGAAGATAACCTTTGGATCGACGGACAAATTAATACAAAACGAATAACCATTGCAGCCGGAAAGTTTCCTGATAACGCAGCAACACGACCTGCCATAACGGTTAACTCAAACCTTACTTACACCAACTACACAGGAACTGATGTTATTGCCCTTGTTTCTCAAGGAAATGTGAATGTGGGCTTAAATAGTGCTGATAATCTTAGAATAGATGGCGCACTTGTTGCTCAAAACGGAAGAACAGGGCGTTATTACTACGATGATGGTAGTTGTGGCTCAACTGCAGATCGAACAAGTATTACCCTGTATGGCATGTTAGCTACAAACTTACGATACGGATTCGCCTATACTGACGGAACAGGGTATGCGACACGAAATATTACTTATGATGGAACACTTTTGTACGGTCCTCCTCCAAGTTTTCCACTCACTTCAAACCAGTACCAGACAATTTCTTGGGAAGAATTGAAATAGTTTTGTATAATGCTAGGTATGAAGATACAACGAAAGCCTGCGAGTAAGAAAAAACTTATTGTTGCTAATTGGAAGATGAATCCCGAACTCTTAGGTGATGCAAAAAAGATTCTTCAAAAAATAAAAAAAGGAATTACTCGAGCAAAACATTCCGATGTGGTATTTTGTCCACCAGCTCTCTTTCTCGGAGATCTTCGAGGAAAAAGCGTTTCGTTAAAAACAGGAAAAGTTTCTTACGGTGTACAAAACATTACTACTGAAGTACAAGGAGCTCATACGGGTGAAATTTCTGCAGAAATGGCTAAAAGTGCAGGGGTGCGATATGCTATCGTCGGACACTCTGAAAGAAGGGCACTCGGAGAAGATGATCTGCTGATTGCCAAGAAAGTTGCCGCCGCCCTTCGTGCCGATATAACTCCCATTCTGTGCATTGGCGAACTTAAAAGAGATGAAACAGGAGAGTCACTTCAGATTCTGTACTCACAACTTAAGGCTAGTCTTGGATTGGTGGCGGTAAATAATATTTCAAAAGTGGTAATCGCATACGAACCAGTGTATGCGATTGGAGCCGCTCAAGCAGTTACACCTCACCATGTTCACGAACGAAACATATTCATTAAGAAAGTACTCACAGAGTTATTTGGAAAAGATAATGCATTTAAGGTGAAGATTTTATACGGAGGATCTGCTGATGAAACAAATGCAAAAGCGCTAGTTGGTGACGGTGCCGTCGACGGACTTCTTTTAGGCAGAGCGAGTGTTAACCCAGAAACGTTTATTACGATAGTGAAAGAGATAGATCAATTATAAATATAAAAAATCCCAACCTGTTATATGAATGGAATCAAAAGTATTAAAGAAGCAGGGGATTTAAAAGGAATAAAAGTATTACTACGAGTTGATTTTAATGTTGCAATCGAAAAGACACCCGAAGGAGATGTTGTTCGCGATGACTATCGATTGAAACGATCTATTCCAACCATTAAATATTTATTGCTTGCAGGTGCACGAGTAATTTTAATTAGCCACATTGAGTCAAACGATACAACTCTTGGAGATAAGGCTAGTTTGAAGCCTGTTTTTGAATATATTCAGAAAAACTTTGCAAAAGATATTCGACAAATCTACTTTTTTGAAGATGCAATTAGTGATGCGGGAAAAAAAGCTGCCGACATTTTAAAAGATGGTGAGGTGGTATTGTTTGAAAACATTCGACGATACGAAGGAGAGAAAAATAATGATGAAAAGTTTGCAAAAGAATTAGCGTCCCTTGCTGATATCTATGTTAACGACGCTTTTGCAGTATCACACCGTTCACATGCATCAATTGTTGGAGTTCCAAAGTATCTTCCCCATTTTGCTGGTCTCCTTCTTCAAGAAGAAATTAAGGCGCTTGATCCTGAACAAGAAATTCCTCGACCATTTTTGTTTATTCTTGGTGGCGCAAAGTTTGAAACAAAACTTCCTTTAATTACAAAGTATTTAGAAAAAGCGGATACGGTATTTGTTGGAGGCGCACTTGCAAATGATCTGTTCAAAACAAAAGGATACGAAGTGGGAGCATCACTTCTTTCAAAAGATGAAACAATCGAAGTGTCTCTTAGAAGTATTATTAATGACAAGAAATTAGTTGTTCCTCAAGATGTGTGGGTAATGTCGGGAAATCATCAAGAGATTAAAGATTCCAAGACTGTTTTAAAAAGCGACAGTATTAAAGATGCTGGAAGCGCAGCAGTTAATCAACTAAAAGATCTTATTAATAAGTCGCGATATGTCTTATGGAATGGTCCACTTGGAGGATACGAACAAGGTTATGAGTACGCAAGTCTCGAGTTGGCCAAATTACTTGGTGATAGTGAAGCTCGAACGGTTGTTGGAGGGGGAGATACGTTAGCTGCTATTAAAAAAGCCAACGTTTTTGAAAAACTTAGCTTCGTTTCAACAGGAGGAGGAGCAATGCTTGAATTTCTCGAGAAAGGAACGTTGGTTGGAGTTGAAGCGTTGAAAAATTAGCTGTTCATCGCCGCGCGAATTTTTTCAGCCACTTCTTTCTGCTCTCCTTCTTTGTACTGCATTCGTTCGCCAAAATGCATAGGTACTCCTTTATATCGTGGAATCACATGTACATGGAGGTGTAACAATTCTTGTCCTCCATCTGGTCGGTTATTAATAAGCACATTCATTCCATCGAGATGAAGTGCTTTTTCGAGTATATGAGCAGTTCGTTTTGCTTCAATCATGACGCTTCCAAAGAGTTTTTCACTGATAGTAAATGTATCGCTTTCATGAGATTTTGGAATAACCAAAGTGTGACCAATACTGAGGGGATTGTTATCAAGAAAGACAAAAACGTCGTCAGTTTCATACAATTTTGCAGTTGGAATCTTGCCTGAAGCGATATCGCATAATATACAAGGGTTCATGCAAACACTTTAACACAAAGTCGTCATTCGTCGCTATTTATAGCCATCCTTGGCATGATACAATGCCTCCATATTTGATATGTCACCCGTACATCCGCCAATTCCTGAAGAGACAAATAAAGAACTCGAAGAATATTCAGAATTACTTCGCCACCTGCTCTTTCATCGTGGTGTAAAGACTCGAGAAGAAGCAGAAAAGTTTCTTCGGCCAAAATATGAAGACAATCACGATCCATTCTTAATGCCAGGAATGGAAAAAGCAGTTGAGCGTTTTTTGAAAGCGATCGATTCAAATGAACACATTGTGGTGTATAGCGATTACGATGCTGATGGAATTCCAGGAGCTGTTTTATTTGCCAGTTTTTTGAAGAAAATTGGATATCTTAATTACTCACACTACGTTCCTGACCGTCACGAAGAAGGATTTGGAGTGAACATTGATGCCATTAATGAAATTGTCGCTCGACGTGATGCGTTAAGGGCTGACAAAAGTTCAGGCACAACAGAAATTTTCATGATAACGATTGATTGTGGTATTTCAGATGTAATTCCTCTCAAAAAAGCGTACGAATCAAAGATTGATGTCGTTGTGACAGATCACCATTTGCCTGGGCTTGAGCTTCCAAAAGCATATGCCATTGTAAATCCAAAAGTAGAAGAAAAGGTTGGAAAGAAAAAGATGGTGTACCCCTTTGATATGCTTTGTGGTTCTGGAGTTATTTTTAAATTTGTTCAAGGTGTTCTTGCAAAAAGAAGCTTTGAAGAAAAAGGAATGAAAGCGGGTCAAGAGAAATGGTTATTAGATATGGTAGGAATCGCGACTTTGTCTGACATGGTTCCACTTGTTGGTGAAAATAGAATTTTTGCACACTACGGGTTAGCGGTACTTCGAAAGTCTCCTCGAATTGGGCTTCGAAAGCTTCTTGCAAAGCAGCGAATTAATCAGGGAACACTTTCAGAAGATGATATTGGTTTTACTATTTCTCCTCGTATTAATGCAGCATCACGAATGGGAAAAGCAGAATTTGCACTCAACTTATTTCTTGCAGATGACGAAATTGAAGCAGATCGCCTTGCTACTATTCTTCAGAAGTTAAATGATGAACGAAAAGGAGTGGTTGCTTCAATTGTTAAACAACTGCACAAAGAGCTCGAAGAAGAAGCAATTTCAAAAGATTTGGCAGAATATAGTCGGCCGGTGATTGTAAGGGGAAATCCATTATGGCGACCATCACTTATGGGACTCGCTGCTAACTCGATGGTCGAACGATATCGTTGTCCTGTGTTTTTGTGGGGAAGAGGAGAAGAGTTTGATATTACGAGTGAGGGAAATATTAAAGGATCATGCAGATCTGATGGAACGGTGAGTGTGGTTGAAGTGATGCGAAAAGCAGAAGTAATCGCTAAAGAAGAGTTGGGTAAAGAATTGTTTTTACATGCAGGTGGGCATGCAATGTCTGGAGGTTTTGCGGTGACACATGAACACGTGCATATTATTCCTGAATATTTAGAAAAAGCTGTTGTTGCTATTGGAAGAGTTGATCGTTTTCAAGCACTCACCGCAGATTTGGTATTAACACTTGATGAAGTAGATCAGCGACTATTTGTTGAGCTTTCAAAACTCGGACCTTTCGGTGAAGGAAATCAAAAGCCATTATTTTTATTTAAAGATATTGTTCCCAAAGATCTAAAACAATTTGGAAAAAACAAAGAACATTTTCAAATGAGTTTTGCAAAAAGTCGTGGAGGAGTTTTAAATGCAATTTCATTCTTTACTCGACCAATTGATTTTCAAACAGAGCCTGTTGGTGGGAGACCGCTTTCAATGCTCGCACACGTCGAGCACTCAAGTTTTATGGGAAGAAGTGAAATTCGATTGAGAGTGGTTGAGGTAATGTAGATAAAAATAACAATGTATTTGACGGAAGTGACTACTTATTGTATTTTACTTTTAGATGCCTCCCTCAGAATCTACTCTTACAATCGCCGTGATCAATCAAGATTTGATTGAATGCGGTGTTCACCCCTTTCTTCTCACCCCAACACTCTCTAGAGAATTTTTGCTCGAACTTCGTTGGCTTGCTGCCGGCAAAGTGAGGCCTTGTGTTCTTAATGAAATTGCTTCAAAACCCGCTTCCTATGATGTGAAAGTTTTGGCTGCTATCAGGGGTGAAAACCTTGTTGTGGTCAAAACAGCTTACTTAGTGAGCTTCAGAGCTTTTTTCAAGAAGCTCAAAGTTAAAATTTTGTTTCCTATTGATCCACATCGAAAGGTGAAGGTCTCACACCGAGATGTCCATACTTGGCAACCTTATGCATATTAAGTTTTAGTCGCAAAGTATCTCTTTGCACCGTGAACAGCGCCCACGATATTGGCGCACTCGCAATGCAGCTGTATGAATATACAATCGGTTCCAAGCCCGAATATATGCAGAGGACGAGTTTCTATAATTTAGATTGAAAATAAGGTAGAGTTATCTCATGAATATTACTATTTTTACCGACGGATCATCACGAGGAAATCCTGGAAAGGGAGGATGGGGCGCCGTGTGTGTTTATCCTAAATCAAGTGGAGAAATGAGAGTTGATGAACTCGGAGGGGCAGAGTCAGGGGTGACAAATAATCAAATGGAGCTCACTGCTGCAATCGAAGCCCTTAAGAACTTTACTGGTTTTTATGATGTCTCGGAGTTAGGCACAATGACCTATGAACTGTATACAGATTCTTCGTATGTTATTAATGGAATTACCAAATGGGTGAATGGATGGCAAAAGAATGGATGGATAACAAGTGCTAAAGAAGAAGTGCAAAATAGAAATTTGTGGGAACAGTTAGTTGAAGCGACTAAAGAAAAAGATGTTTCGTGGAAATATATAGGAGGACATCGTGGTATTTCAGGCAACGAACGTTGTGACGAAATTGCTACTGCATTTGCAGACTCACTTACCGAATATGGTCAGAATAGTGAAATGATTCCTCAACTATACAAAGGATCACTCACTGACTATCAAATAGATATTTTAAATATTGAAGTTGATGAAACAAAAAGCGCAGAACGATCAGATGCAAAAAGTAGATCAAAAATAAAAGCATATTCATATGTCAGTTTGGTGAATGGAAAAATTGCTATTGATAGCACATGGACTGATTGTGAGAAACGTGTAAAAGGAACAAAGAATGCACGATACAAAAAGTCGGTTTCAAAATCAGATGAAGATGTAATCGTTAAAGATTTTCTAGGAAAGTAATATCATCATATCCAGTTTAGGTTTTCTTTAAAGTTATTTTATGGATAGGCGTTAAGTTGTGTAGATGGAATCGCGTCTTTCCAATCAAATTTTTGGTATATATCTCGCTTCTTTTTGTTTTGGCATTGTCGCTGCAGAAGAATTAGTATTCTCTTTTATAATCAGCATTGATATTTTTCTTATTGGGCTTTTCTATTTTCTTAAACGTCGATTCAACAATGGTCTTTATAAAGTTACTTTCATTATCTTTTTTATAGCAGCAGTATCTTTCGGTGCTGGAGCCCTTCGTCTCTATATTTTTGATCTTAAGAAACTTCCTGATGTTTTCGAATCAAAACTCGGTATAGTGCAGAACTATCAAGGGGTTATTACGAGTGAGATAGAAAGAAGGGGAGCCAAACAACGTTTTGTATTACAAGTGAGCGATCATTCTGAGTTAGTGAATGTGTTGCTAACCACTGCGCCATACCCCGAGTATCACTACGGAGATGAGGTGTCGGTAAAAGGCGCACTTCTTCATCCTGTCGATTTTAAGACTGATACAGGAAACTTTTTTGACTACGACACCTATCTTGCAAAGAGCGATATTTTTTATGTGATGAAAAATACAGAAGTTTCGTTAAGATCTAAAAATAAAGGAAATTTTATTCTCTCATGGCTTTATGCTCTGAAAGTAAAATTAATTAGTCAGATTGATTCTACACTTCCTAGTCCAGAGAGTTCTCTACTTGCTGGTCTGCTTATTGCAGGAAAGAAAGCGATTCCAGCCGATGTAATGAATGATTTTAAAATTGCCGGAGTTGTTCATATTGTAGTTCTCTCTGGATATAACGTTACAATTGTCGCTGTTGCATTTATGGCAATACTTAGTTTTTTGCGAAAACAATATCGTCTTATTGTTGGAGCTGTTTTTATTATTTTATTTTCACTTATGGTTGGAGAAACTGCTACCGTTGTTCGTTCAGTCATCATGGCACTCGTTGCTCTTTGTGCTCAGGCCTATTATTCAAATTATGATGTTATGAGAGCCTTGTTGTTAAGTGCATTTGGAATGCTGCTTTGGAATCCTTTATTTTTGGCGCACGATCCATCATTTCAATTGAGTTTTTTAGCAACGCTCGGATTAATGCTCGTCTCTCCATTGATTACAGAATTGTTTAGTAACTACATTCCTTGGTTTCCAGAAGTTTTGGGAATAAAAGAATTGGTGATTGCTACACTCGCGACACAACTTTTCGTTCTGCCCTTTATTGTGTATGGGAGTGGTGTTATTTCATTGGTTGCTCTTCCTGTAAATATGTTGGTACTCATTTGTATCCCTCTTACCATGCTCATTGGTTTTATCTCACTTTGTGTTAACTGGCTCTTACAACTTAGTATTCTTCATCAATTTACCAATCTCTCATATCCTTTAGTGTTTAGTGTCTATCTTATGCTTTCATATGAGCTTTTTATTACACACTTTTTTGCATCACTTCCACATGCTGCCATATACACAAAACACGTTCCTTTATGGAGCGTGTTTGTTATCTATCTTCTATATACTTTTATTTTGTGCTTTATTTACCGCCGTCGTGAGCTTGAAGAAAACGCTTCTCTGAAACCTCCCAGTTAAGATTTTCAAAAAATGCTTCTACATATTTTTTCTTTTCCGAAGGGGCATAATCGAGCATGTATGAATGTTCCCACATATCGAGACCAAGAATAAAGTGTGCGCCGTTTAGTTGTCCAAGATGTTGTTCTTCAACCCAAGCGTGAACTAATTTCTTTTGAATTGGATCAAAGTAGAGAACTGCCCATCCAACACCTCGAGTCATTGCAACTGCTTTGAAACGAGCAAGCCACGCATCAAAAGAACCCCACTCTGCAATGATGGCTTCTTGTAGTTTACTTTCTGATGATAATAACGTTTTTCCTCCTTCAAAATTCTCAAAATAGAATTCATGATTTCTCATTCCATCGAATTCAAAACTAAATCGTCGTTGTAGTTCTCCAAGTACAAATGCATTTTTTTCAGCATCTGCACTGTATTCGGTAATTTTGTCGAGAATGAGATTGGTGTGTTTAACATAGCCAGCATAAAGCTTGCTGTGCTCTTCAATTGTCTTTGCACTTATTCCTTGAAGTTCAGGAATATTGAACTTTTTTTCTTCATATCGTGTTGATGTTGTCATGCCATGAGTATATCTCAAAATAAAGATCGAAAGAAAGTGAATAATGGGCAAACGTGGATTGTCTTGAAATGGTCTTTTTTTCTAGCAATTATTGTGGCTCTAATTATTGGTTTTTTGCTGTATAAGAATTATATGGATCATCGATGTGACAATCTTTGTGTGACTATGTTTAACAATAGAAATGTTCCTGTTTTGTTTGAATTTGGAACGACTCGGGTGTTAGTTGGAGCTGGTACAAACGATGGAACATTTATTAGTCAGTTGGGAAAAAGACTTCCATTCTATACAAAGTCACTTGATATGTTTATTCAGCTGGATACAAGTACTTCTTCGGTGATTGCCACTAACGACTTGCTGCAGAAGTATTCATTTGAGAATATTGCGACCTCGTCTGATAGTGTTTCTTTCATTGTCGATAAATTTTCAGTAACGTGGAAGTCATTTCAAACAAAGGGTTCGAGAAAAGGAATTACATTTAAACCAAAGCATGTGCTTGAGGTCGATGTCTTAGAAAGTCGTTTTATTTTTGATATTGATACAACTCTGTCTCAGAAAGATATTGGGTGGGGAAGCGATGCGTCTACGTCATCAATTGGAATGGTGTTTCTTAAAAATTTTCCCATCACACCGAAACAAGAAGAACATATTCAAAACTTTCTTATACGTACTCCTGCAGAAATCTTTGTCGTGACTTCTGCATCAAGTTCTGCCAAGGTATCTAAAAACAAAAGGTTGCTCGATTTATTGGGAGGGAAGAGTGTTTTGTTTCCACTCGATTCTCATAACTCAATTACGTGTCGTATAAAAAAAGACCTCACTGAACAGAAACAAAACCGCTTTGAGTGCGGTTAGTTTTCGATCACTCGTTGTGGGTGAGATTAAATAATCCCAGCTTTTTTGAGAGTTGCGTACGCCCCTTTCTTGTGGATTGTCTTGATAGCTTTTGTTGAAAGAGTAAGAGGAAGAGTTATATCAAGTTCAGGAATATAGATCTTCTTTTTCTGAAGATTAGCATATCGTCGTCGCATTCCTGTAGGGTTGAACTGAGTAGCTCGGGTTCGGTTAGAATACCCTCCTCCATTAGTGCTGCTTTTTTGTGTTACTGGACAAACTTTTGCCATAAAAATATTAGATTATCTTGTTTTGCTTAGGTTTTGCATCCTATCATTACTTCGTATATATGGCAACCCATTTGTTCTCAAAAGGCCCAAGATTATGCTTTTATCAACTTTTGCTATACTTCTATATATACATATGAATATCGACTCAATTTTTAACATTGTCATCCTTATCTTCTCAGTAGTTATTCATGAGGTATCTCATGGATGGGCCGCTCGAGCACTTGGAGACAAAACGGCAGAATATGAAGGAAGACTCACTCTTAATCCTCTAAAGCACATTGATCCATTTGGTTCAGTTATTCTTCCTCTTTTGCTGTATCTTTCACATGCAAGTTTTCTAATCGGTTGGGCAAAACCTGTGCCGTACAATCCTTATAACTTTAGAGAAGAATGGAGGAAGTGGGGAGATGCTGTCGTTGCGCTGGCTGGTCCTGCGTCAAATATTTTTATTGCACTTCTTTTTGGATTAGGTTTACGATTTCTATATCCAGTTGTTTCTATCTCAGACCAGATAGTGCAAGTTGTAGCTAGTATTGTATTTATTAATATTGTACTCGCTCTCTTTAACTTAGTTCCAGTTCCACCACTTGATGGATCAAAAATTCTTTTTGCATTTATTCCTTATAAATATAGAACGTTTACGTACCAGTTAGAAAGATTTTCACTACCAATTGCGATCATTTTTATGTTTTTTGTTTGGCCACTGATTTCTCCTTACATCATTCACGTTTTTTATTTTATTGTTGGGATACAATAGTTTCTTTACAGAAGGAATATTCGGTGGTTTAATCATTTTGAACTTAGTCAGCCTATTCCGAGGCTTCAACCAAACGGAAATTAGTAATATTGCCATGAAAACAAGCACAGTGTTCGACTTGATTGGTCTTTGTGCCACGATCCTTGGTGTGATCGCTCTCATTGCCACCTTTTACTTCTGGGACCAGGAGGCATCACACTTTCTCTTCCCGATCGGCCTTAGCCTACTCCTCGTCGGCTCGACCCTGATCTGGTTCGGCGAGTTCTACAAATGGGAAAAGAATCTCGATCACCTCTCCGAGGTTTTTGCTACACTAGCGAGCATGTGTGGATTTGTATGCATCGCCTGTTTCTTCTTCGCTTTTCGCGATATGGAAAGCGACGACTTTGATTACTACGGTTTCGCCGCGGTTATCGCGCTTGCCGAAGGCTTCGTTTTCCATGTTTGTAGTCGGCCATGTGTTGAACTGGAAAGGCGACAGCCTCCTCCGAATCTCACGCCAGGTTGCATGAATTAATGACGGCAACCACAAGATCGACTGATCTGCTGGCACTGTTTTGTCACCCAAGAAAGGCCACCTCACAAGGGAGGCCTTTTTCTTTTGCCATTTCTTTGTATATATAGTATAGTCGCTGAACGTCATCCGATGGCTTCTGGCTCTAAAAAGCTTGAAAACAGCAGATGTCAGTAAATTAATAGTGATGAGCTTAGTAACTAATGGCTGTACTACACAGTCAAAAGTGAAAGAAAGCCTCATCAAATGTTAGAAATAATCACATAGCAATATGCCAACAATTAATCAGTTGGTGAAGCGAAGTCGAGATAAGGTTGTCCGAAAGCCAAAAGCTGTCGCCCTTCTTCGAACCTTCAACTCACTTAAGAACAAACCTAAGTTTTTCCCATCACCATTTAAACGAGGTGTGTGCGTGAAAGTAACAACAAAGACTCCTAAGAAACCTAATTCAGCTATTCGAAAGATTGCCCGAGTTCGATTAACAAACGGAATTGAAGTAACAGCCTACATCCCAGGAGAAGGACACAATCTTCAAGAACACTCAGTAGTGCTTCTACGAGGAGGAAAAGTAAAAGATGTTGGACTTCGGTATACAGTTGTTCGAGGAAAGCTCGATACAGCAGGTGTTGAAAAGCGACGAAAGGGTCGAAGTATGTACGGAAACAAACGACCTAAGGCAGCTAAGAAATAATCAACTCAATCATACTTAATCTAAATGAATCTATATGCGAAGAAAAATTAAACATCGAAAAGTTGATCTTACCGATGCAAAATACAATTCAGAAAAGCTCGGAAAGTTTATTAACTACGTTATGCTCTGCGGAAAGAAAACAGTAGCAACACAAATTGTCTACGATGCACTTGAGTTGATTAAAGATAAAGAGAAAGTAGAAGATCCAATGTTGGTTCTTGATACCGCTCTTAAAAATACAGCTCCTATGATGGAAGTTCGATCACGACGAGTGGGAGGTGCTAACTATCAGGTTCCTCGAGAAGTTCGATTGGAACGACGAAATTTCCTTTCAATGAAATGGATCATTGATGCCGCGCGATCAAAGAAGGGAATGGCTATGCACAAGAAACTAGCCGATGAAATTATTGCTGCTTCAAAGAATGAAGGAGAAGCAGTTAAGAAACGAGAAAATACTCACAAGATGGCAGAAGCCAACAAGGCCTTTGCTCACTTTGCTTGGTAATATTCAAAAAACAAAAAACTTCATGTTTGTCACTAAGTCCTCGTCCTTACGGACTGCGGAATCGTTCCAAACATGAAGTTTTTTGTTTTTCTAAGCCATATGAATACAATGAAGTATTTGGTTGTATTTAGTGGTAATTTTGACTACTGTTAGATAAATTGTGTTCTTTACTTTGTGATGAATACTTCGCCGTAGTTAACCTCAACCAACCACTTTCCGTATGGAGCCATCTATTGAAGTACGACAAATCATCTTGTATTTATTTGACCCTCGCACGCCAGAGACGGGAGACGACACGTTCGAGCGCATCGTTCACGAATGTGAGTCTAGGGCACTGATTCTTAAAGAAAGCGCGTGGGCAGAGCAGTTCATGTATGCAATCGCCGAAGCTATTGGTGTCAGGTGTGACTCGATTTTCAGAGTGTTTAATACAAGCGTCAAAACGTTTAATGTATTAACACTTTCGTGTGGAGAAAAGATCGTGAAGCTTTTGGTAACACTAAGTGACACTCCTCGTCGAGCGATCGAAGATAATCTTGTTCATTTTAGAGCAATGATTCGAGTCTTTTGTGCAGAAAAGGGAGCTCAACTTGATCCTGAGGTTCTGTTGGTATGGAAAAAGCTTTCCACGACTAAAGAACAGAATGCCATAGAAGTTCAATCTGAAGTTCTCGAAACATGAGTTTGCACTATCATGCACATGATTCAAGTCCAACCCCGCCGCTCGCGCCGCGGGGTTGTCACTTTTTAAGCAAAGTTCGATTATTTTACAAGTGGTAAAAAATGTTGCTTTATTTTCTCTTATTGCTAGTATGCAATAAACGCTCTTTGCCATGTGTATGCAAAGAATACATTCACGTTAGTCCACCTCCCAAACACTTAAAATAAAAATGATAAATCCCGACCACATCAGGGAGTATTTCACGATGCACGATCTCTCAGCACAGCACGTTGAAGTTCTCGCATTGCGCCTCAAAGTCGCGCTTCAGTCTCATTTCTTGCCCTTGGTAGCTGCTGAATCCACAATCGAACCTGGACGAATGATTTACGACCTGATAGTTCGGGCAATGTCTGATCGTTATGTTGCGTTCACACGCATCATGAGTTCCGCTTCTCTTGTTGAGGAACTAACTCCAATTTTCTTTGAGGGAAAAAGAATGAATGATCTTTTGTCTCTTTTGGATCCCGATCTCCGAAATGAGGTGGAGCGACTGATTGCTATTCCTCGTTCGGCATTTCGCGACGCTCATCAGAACAACTACCTTCAAATGTCCGCTGAAGCACTGTCATTTCTTCATGGATTGGCAAACTCGCGTGCTGAGCGTCACGAAAAGATTGAAGTGTGTCTGGTCGATGATGGACAGCTCGACCAAGCAAAGATCGAGACAGTTGCGATGTTCGCCATCTAACCTTGCTTCTTTGTAAAACCCAAGTCCAACCCCGCCGCTCGCGCCGCGGGGTTGTCGCTTTTTTACCTAGTTTTCAACGGAAGTATTTCTGTTGTACTACGTCTTTAAAAAAAGATAATATAGAAATATGAAATTTTCTCCAAAGGCATACCCTCCAAGTTTTTTTGATTTAACACAAGATATTAGCCGTGACCTTCCGATTGATATTATTCGTTCATGGACAAACAGTGATCAGTCAGGAGAAGTGGCTAAAAAGATTTTGGAAAAAACAAAAGTCAGAGGAACATTAATTTCATCTGACTCGTCAGGGCTTACAAAAATGTCACAACATCTTGGACTAATAGAAATTCTAGGAAAGATTAATCAACCAAAAGAGTTGGTGTATTCATTTGGTATTCATATTGGGGGAGAGGGTGTTGGAATCTGGGCCGCTGATAATACTGAAATGTTTTATCCAGAGTCTGTTCCATTTGATTCTATTTTGAAAATGTTGGCAACGATTCGACAAGAGTTATTGAATACGTGTGAAGTAAAGATAGGTTTAGCTGCACACTTTGGTGAATTCTATTCACTTGGAGGTGGTATGTATGGCACAGAGGCGGATTGGATTGAAAATATTGCAGAGAATCAAACTGAAGGAGGGGAGATTGTTGTTACTGAACACTTGCTTGAACAAGTTAAGAGTAAAGAAGAACTCGGTTTGATAGAAAGAGAAGATTTACGTTCTCATTTTGGAAAAGTTTTTCGTTTAAATGGTGGTCAGTTGCTCGAAGACGTTCCAAAACATAATCCATATTACCCAGTGCCGTATTCAAAAGAATTTTATGATGATCTACTTGTTTACAATAAAGATACTAATCAAGATTTCCTAAAAAAGATGTACGAGCAGTACATTGAAAGAGCAACGGTTGTGTTAGTTGAACGAGAGCGTGAAGAAGAGGTTGAAACTTCAGATGCGCATATTCACGAAGTTCGACTACTAAACGACTTGGCACTTTCTGTGGTTATGAAAAAAGCTGCTGACGCTGTTCTTCCAACATATAAAGGAGATGAAATTAAAACGGCAGGTCCGCTTGGAATTTACGTATTTAAAGAAAGCAGTTTTGCGCTCGATTTTGCTAAACAACTACGCGATAATTTGTTGAAAGATGGAGTTCGTTCAAAGATTGGAATCGACTACGGAGATCTTCTCGTGTTCACCACTCCAGATGGTCATAAAGATATTGCTGGTATGCCTGTGAATCAGGCTTCAAAAATGGCTCAAGATAAAGGCGACTTTGGTCACATATATATGAGTGCGGAAGTTGCTAAGCAGGTGAGTACCGAAGGTTTCTTTAAAACTACCATTGAGGTTTCAGGGGTCACGATTGATCAGTTTGTGTTATAATTCTTCTATATATGAAATCAAACAAAAAAGGATTCATTGGAATTATTATAGGAATCATTATTGCTTTGGCATTGGCCGGAGGAGCAGTTTATGTAGGGACTCACCATGCTTCTCAAACCAATTCTAACTTTGCCACCTCTTCAACTGAGACAAAAGTAAATTCAGATTCTCAAGTAACAGCCAATACTAATGTAAATGTACCAGCTGTTGGAAATGTGAATGTAAACTCTAAAATTACAATAACCGACTCAGATATTAAAAATCTAGGATATGATATCGGTTCTATCGGAGGTAAGTCAGGCCTTACATTGCTCAATGACGGTAAGTTTAGTATTAAAGATGGAAATAATGTTGTCGGCGTTCAGATACACAATTATGCTACTGGAGATATTAATCATGATGGTACGCAAGATGCAGTTGTTGTGCTCACTCTTCAAGGGGGAAATGCTCCTATAGATGTTCCTTATGCTGTTATCAATATGAATGGAACACTCAAAAGTTTTCGAGTATCTCCAAATATGGATGGAGACAATTCATATACCAACATCTCTAAAGTTGTTATCGACGCTCAAGGTAAGGTGTTTCTAACATACAGACCAAATCGGTTTACAAACGACCAAGTAACGACTTCGTACTCACTTAGTGGAAATGCGTTAGTTCGAAATTAAGTTTGTAATTGCAAATACTCGGTTTTAATGCTATTCTACCTCTACAAAAGAGAGCGTTTTGACGTGTTTTATTTATCACAAAAAGTTTATTAAACGGCTTAAATACACATAATATTATATGAATCGAGATTATCCATTAGAAAAAGTACGTAACTTCGGAATCATTGCTCACATTGATGCGGGAAAAACAACAACATCAGAACGAATTTTGTACTACACCGGAATGTCGCACAAAATTGGAGAAGTGCACGACGGTGAAGCAACAACAGACTGGATGGAACAGGAAAAAGAGCGAGGTATTACTATTACTGCCGCCGCTATTACTTGTTTCTGGAATCCAACATTTCGAGCAAAAGCTGACGATCTTTCAGGAATGCATCGATTCAACATCATTGACACTCCAGGTCACGTAGACTTCACCGTAGAAGTAGAAAGATCTCTAAAGGTTCTCGACGGAGGAGTGGTGGTATTCGATGGAGTGGCGGGTGTAGAACCTCAATCTGAAACTGTGTGGCGACAAGCTGATAAATATCACGTACCTCGAATCTGTTTCATCAACAAACTTGATCGAACAGGAGGATCTTTCGATCGATCATTCAAATCTATTGTTGAACGACTAAATAAAAACGCAGTTCGAATGCAACTTCCTATTGGAGAAGAAGCAAACTTTGAAGAAATTATCGACCTTTTGAAAATGAAGGTGTATGCATTTGAAGGTGACATGGGAAATAAGATTATCGAAAAAGAAATTCCTGAATCTCATATGGCAGACGCAGTGAAGTATCGAGCAGAGCTTGTAGAAAGAATTGTTGAACATGATGACGCTGCGATGACAGATTTTCTTGAAGGAAAAGAAATTGCGATTGACCGATTGAAAGCGATTCTTCGAAAGGCAACTATTGCAAACAAAATCTTCCCTGTATTTACTGGTTCAGCACTTAAGAACCGAGGAGTGCAGCTTGTACTTGATGCGGTGGTTGAATATCTTCCATCTCCACTCGACATTCCTCCAGTAAAAGGAATCGATCCAAACACAGGTGACGAAATCTTGCGAGCTCCATCAGACTCAGAACCATTTGCTGCGCTTGCTTTCAAACTTCAGACTGACCCATTCGTAGGACAGCTTACCTTCTTCCGAGTGTACTCAGGAACAATCGAAGCTGGTTCATATATCTATAACTCAACAACAGGAAACAAAGAACGACTCGGACGAATTGTTCGACTTCAAGCTAATAAGCGAGAAGAAGTAAAGAAAGTGTATGCCGGAGAAATTGCTGCAGCTGTGGGCTTGAAAGAAGCAAAGACTTCACACACATTCTGTGACGAAGCACATCCAATCATTCTCGATCCAATTAAATTCGCAGAACCGGTGGTATCTCTTCGAATCGAACCTGCAACAAAAGCTGACCAAGAAAAAATGGGAATGGCGCTTAAGAAGCTTTCTGATGAAGATCCAACATTTAGAATTTCAACAAATCCAGAAACTCTTGAAACTATCATTTCAGGTATGGGAGAACTTCATCTTGAAATCATGATCGACCGAATGAAACGAGAATTCGGAGTAACAGCAAACGTAGGAAAGCCTCAGGTAGCATATCGAGAAACAATTCTTGGTTCAGCTGAAGCGGAACACAAATATGTTAAGCAATCAGGAGGAAAAGGACAGTATGGACACGTAAAACTTACTATCAAACCTCTCGAGAAATTAGTTGAAGGAGCAAAGATTCCTAAGAACGTTAAACGATACGATGACTTCGAATTTATCGACAGTATTAAAGGAGGAGTTATTCCACAAGAATTCATTCCTGCAGTTGAAAAGGGAGTTCGAGAAGCAATGGAACGAGGAATTGTTGCTGGTTTCAGACTAGTAAATGTATCTTGTGAATTAACATTTGGTTCATATCACGATGTAGACTCATCTGAAATTGCTTACAAGATCGCAGCATCTCAGGCTTTCCAAGAAGCTGCAAAACGAGCGAAGGCCGTGATTCTAGAACCTATTATGAAAGTTGAAGTAGTTGTTCCTGAAAAGTTCATGGGAGACATCACAGGAAACCTGAACTCAAAGCGAGCACAAATTGAAGGAATGGAAGAGCGAGGAATGCTTAAGGTGATTCGAGCGATGGTTCCACTTTCTGAAATGTTCGGATACACAACTACTCTTCGATCAATGACAGAAGGACGAGGATCAGCAACTATGGAATTTGATCACTACGATGTGGTTCCTCCACACGTTGCGACAACAATTGCTGAGGCGCGAAAATAGTATTCACTAAATATAAAACAAAAGACCTTCGAACAAAGGTCTTTTGTTTTATTTGGCTAATTCTGTTAGTGTTCGGTCAGATTGACATAGAAGCGACATCTGTCACTTCGCAATCCTAACCCCAGCCTCGCTAAAACATGAATAAAATCAATGTTAAAAGCCTGGCCCAAGGGTCAGGTCCACTTCGTGTGGGAAAAGATTTGTGGGTGGGAGTGAATACACTTCCAACCAGGTTCGAGTGCATTAAGTTCGCTCGTAAGGTTGTCTCAGTTGCACAACAGCTAGAGCCTTCGCTCGCAGAGTTTCGTATGTGGCAACTTCGTAAAAGGTTTGCACTCGTGTGGATGGTTCTGACCGATCATTACGAAGTGTCGCTTTGGCAGAATCATTCCGCCGAACCTGTGTGGATGCAGGAGCTACCACTCTGTTTTCAACGCGCTGTCAGAGCAGATGTAATTGCCTTCAAGGAATATAGAGATGGCAGAAGGCAGTTCGCGATTTGTCTCAATAATCGTTTCCATGGCTATGGAGGATACGTCGTTCTTGATGAGGGCATCATTAATGATATGTGGATTCTTGGCATGGATCGTTTGGGAGGAATCGCTCAGTTGGCATTTCTTCATTGTCCGAACTTCGACAAGAGTAAGTCGACGGCACATCTTCGTTTTGAACACACTCGTTTGCTTCACAGCTACGATGTGGTTGTGATCATGGAGTTACTCATTGCAAATAATCATGAAGTGCTCGGTGCACACCGAAATCTTCTGATTGCCGCAGCGTTTCTTCATGATATTTTCACGCCTGCAGGCGGAGATACGACAAAGGGAATTGACCCCGAAGCTTTCGATGAAGATGCGATGTTCCCCAAACTCTTCAAAACCGCTCGTTGGAAAGAGTTCAACCTGAAGTACAAGCTTGATGAAGTTGCTCTTGCTGAACTGATTCTTGGAAAAGGTCCTTTCGGATCTGTCCTCGATCTTGCCGACAAGAGTGCCTACATAGGAAGAGACTTTCAGGTATACCTTAGGTGGTCAATGCAGTTTGGGCCAACGAAGTATCCAGAACTTTACACGAAGATGAATGGTTTCGCCCAAGCATATCCTGACGTTGCGTCATTGTGGCAGTATGCGAAGTATGTAGATGGAAAGGTTGTCATCACTGACCACCAAGCTCTCTACCACTTTCTGTTGCTTCGAATGATGATGTTCAATAATCTCTACTACAGCCCGCGGGCTCGCTTTCTTGAGTACGTCGTTGGTCAAATATTGATTAAACACCTCTATGAGACCAAGAAGATTAGTGCAGAAGATTTGCTCAAAGGAAACGATTCATGGCTAGAAGAAGTTCTAGTCAGGGAGACTGGGTTTTTCCTTCCATTGTTTCAATGGGATTCAACACCTATGCAGGTTGTCGAAACAGAAGAGGAAGTTGCAGCGTTCCGAAAGTTGTATCCTCGCGAAAGTGGGATGTTGGTTATCGTTGATCGATTCAACCTTATCCCAAAACCAGCAACTGGTCGCTTCTTTGTGGAAAAGGATGGAGTTGTTCTTCCGTTCAATGAAGCATACCCCGAACTGGCGGCGCATGTTGAAGCCGAAGGTGAAATGAAAGTTCAGATCGCGTGTTACGCTGTTCGACTTGAAGACATGCGTCTTAAACCGGAAATAGTTGAAGTCATCGAGAGGCTCGCATAGTTCAATTCTAGCGGGCCTTTTCTCATGGGAAAATTTTACTAGTAAATATATAAAAAGAATCGCCGCGGGCACCGGTGGGTGCGCGCGGCAATGATTCTGCTCGACTCAGACGATTTTTGGTGTGGCCAAGTCTGGCAACAGGTCGGCTTCCCGCGGGATGATGGCTTCTTCCGCCATCGGGAATTCGAACACTTGGCGATCGTGACCGGTGTCGCTGGTGGAGCGGTGACAGGTTCCACCGGAACACTCTTTGATGACATAGTCAGGAGTGCCGTCACTTCGGAGGAACCGACGATACTCGGCTGGAGGTGGTGGAGGAAGGTGCGCGTTCATGGGAGGGGCAGCGTGGGTGAACCGGATGAATCCAGGGAACGATGTGAGTTTTGTTCCAATAAAATAATGCCATAGTTTTTACTATTTATCAAACTCTCATAAAACTAATGGCAATCAGATATTTTCACGTGGTATTATATGAACATCATAGTTCATGAATTCAATTACTGCACAATATATTGCGTGGCATTATAAAGATGGGTACAAAGATTTAAAAAACTTTTGTAAAACCATACTTTCCTTCGTTGTCTACTTTTTTTCGGTAAAAACTCTTCTACAAACTTTTTTTCAACCATGGCGGCGAATTATGGAAAGAGGTCAGAAGGGAAAGATGTTTTCAATACTTCAAGGTTTTGTTGTGACAACACTGATGCGAATCATTGGAGTTATTATTCGAATAATAATGCTTGTTGTTGCTTTGGTTGCTCTGATTATTTCGTGCGTCATTGCACTTGTTTCTCTTATTGTTTG
The DNA here is from genome assembly GCA_038230075.1 of Minisyncoccia bacterium. Lineage (GTDB taxonomy): Bacteria > Patescibacteriota > Minisyncoccia > Phycocordibacterales > CALRBL01 > JBBRNV01. The sequence goes on from JBBRNV010000002.1 coordinate 67,957, forward strand.
GCCTTTGTTGCCAATTCTTCTCGTTCTCATTTTTATTGATGGAGTTCTTCATTTTGTATAAATATATGAGAAATAATTTTTTTGATCAGACATATAATAAGATAGATCGACTTGAATCAACATTTTCTCATGCAAAACGTAGAAAATTGCGAAAGGCATTTTTAATCTTGACGCTACTTGCTACGGTCGCTTCTGTTTATCCAGACTATAGAAATCAATCGACTGGTCTCATATTTATTTTTGGAAGCATATATGGCTTCTTTTCACTTGTTGAAGCTTTTTTCTACTCAGTGTTTAATAAAATTAAAGAGGAAAAAAAGTCGTTTGCAACTCTTTCTTCTATTTCAGGTAATCAATATAAGGGAATAATCTTTCACGTTAGTAAGTCTTTTTTCGGCTCTCTTCTTCTTTATAGATTGGGAATCATTAATGATGTTGCATCAGACATGACTGCAATTGTTACCGAAGAAACGTTGATGGGGAATGAAAGCACTTTGTCTGAACATGTTGATATTACCGCAACAACGAATTTGGGAGCTTTGATGTTTTCTTTATCCAAAGTTTCACCAACATTTAAAAATATTTTAGAAAAGCACGCAACTACACTTCAGCAACTAACTCATGCAGCTTCTTGGCTTGAACGACTATACATAAAAGAAATAGAGAGAGAAAAGTGGTGGAGTGAACAAAACCTTTTTAAGACGCAACCTTTTGCGAGTGATTGGGCATATGGCCAAACTGACACGCTCGAGAAGTATGGTAGTTTCATTCCTTCTGAATATTCTGGTGCAGAGTCATATCAAGGAGAAATAAATAAGATTGAACTTGTTCTCTCAAAACCAACATCTCCTTATGCTCTTGTTATTGGTGAAAGCGAAACAGGAACATTAACCTTGATTCAAGGCTTGGCAGGAAGAATTTCTGAAACTCATGATAAGCATGCTGCGCTCCACGGAAAAAGAATTTTTATGTTGAATACATCGCATCTTTTTCAGATAGTAAAAAATGGTCAAGATTTTGAAGCCACTTTCTCAGGTGTGTTATTCGAAGCAGAACGAGTTGGTAATGTTGTTTTTGCTATCGACAACTTCAGTCTCTTTATTGAATCAGCCCAATCTCTTGGAGTTGATGGAATCATGCTTCTTGTTTCATGCCTTCGAGTATCTTCAATGCCACTCATTGTACTCGCCGATACCCACTTATATTTTCAAAAGATTCAGAAACACACAGAGTTGTCGCAATATTTCGAAGTTGTACAAACATCTATCAAAGATAAAGAATCTCTTCTTTTCTATATTCAAGACCATGTTCTACAAGTTGAAGGAATGTATGAAGTGACATTTCTTTATCAAACCCTTGAAGTGATTGCAGAATCTGCTGAACGATATTTTGAAGGAGAAGCACTTCGTGAGAAAGCACTCGATTTATTAATTGAAGTTGCAGAAGTAGTAAAAGCAGAAAAAGGAAGGGTGGTGACAACTGAAAATGTACTATCACTCATTAAACAAAAAACAGGAATCCCAACAGGACAAATTAATGAAGAAGAAAAAGAAAAACTTCTTAACCTCGAAAGCTTGTTGCATCAAAAGGTGATTGGGCAGAATGAAGCTATTGTTTCAATTGCTAATGCCCTTCGACGTTCTCGAAGTGGTATTGGAAAACATAATAAACCAATTGGGTCATTTCTGTTTCTTGGTCCAACAGGAGTAGGAAAAACAGAAACAACTAAAGCACTCAGCGATATTTTCTTTGGGGAAAAGGCTCCCATGGTTCGATTCGATATGTCTGAATACTCGGGCGCCGATGGACTTGCTCGACTGATTGGTCAAAATAATTCTTCAGGATTATTGGCAGATGCTATTCGAGAAAGACACTACGGAGTACTACTTCTTGATGAATTTGAGAAAGCTTCGAAAGAAGTTCATAATCTTTTTCTACAAATTTTAGACGAAGGATTTTTCTCTGATTCAACAGGAAAGCATGTGAACTTACGAAATATGATTATTGTTGCAACATCAAATGCGGGAAGTGCTTTCATTATTTCTCAAACAGGAGAAGATCTTCAAAAAAACAAACCAGACATCATTAATCAAATTATTTCTCAGGGAATTTTTAGACCAGAACTTTTGAATCGTTTTGACGGAGTTATTTTATTTGAATCCCTCAATCAAGAACAGGTTGGAAAAGTAATTCAACTAATGCTTAAAGACCTCTCTCATCGTCTTGAAGAAAAGGGTGTTGAAATTCTTGTGACCGATGAATTAGTTCAATATCTTATGTCACATGGAACTGATGCGCGATTTGGAGCACGACCACTTAACCGATTAATTGCAGATGTTATCGAAGAAAAGATTGCAGAAGGTTTAATTTCTGGAAATATCATGAGTGGTGCAAAAGTCTCATTTGTACAGAACGAACAAGGTGCACTTGATATAAAACAGATGTAGTCTACAATTTGGTCATGTCATTTTCTATTGAAATTCTGTACGAAGATTTTAAAAACTCAGCAGGAGTTTGTATCGACAGTCGAAACATAAAAGACAATCAACTATTTTTTGCATTGAAAGGTGAACGTGTTGATGGAAATTCTTTTGTTGAAGAAGCGCTAAAAAAGAATGTGATTAAAGTAGTTATGAGTAATGAAGATGTGTATAAGAATTTGTCACACGACGTAAAGGACAAAGTGTTCCTCGTAAAGGACACTCTTACAATACTTCAAGAACTAGCCATATTTCATCGAAAAACATTTTCAATTCCAGTTATTGCTATCGGAGGATCTAATGGAAAAACCACTACTAAAGAATTGCTTCGTGAAGTATTGTCGAAAAAATATAAAGTCTATGCGACAGAAGGGAATTTAAATAATGATGTCGGACTTCCGTTAAGTATTCTCCGAATTACAAAAGACATTGAGATTGCGGTTATTGAACTCGGCGCAAACCACATAGGAGAAATTGCAAACCTATGTCTCATTGCACAACCTACACATGGTCTCATTACGAATATCGGTAAAGCACACATTGGTGAGTTTGGATCACTCGATGGAGTTCTCAAAGGAGAGGGTGAGTTGTTCGATTATCTATCAGAACATAACGGCTCATATTTTTTAAATGAAGAAGATATTCGATTAGTTAAGAAAACTCAAAACAAGCCCCAGATCATAAAAGCAACATATAACCGAAGTTTGGCTGATGGTATTGAAAACGAGCTTCCTGGTGAACACAACAAACAAAATATGGCTGCAGCTCTTGTTGTTGGTCGTTTTTTCGGGGTAGATGAGGTACTTATAAAAGAGGCTATTTCTGCATATAAACCAACACTCGGTCGTTCAGAATGGAAATTATGGCTCAGCAACAAGGTTTTTTACGATGCTTACAATGCCAATCCTTCAAGTATGGCTGTTGCTCTCGAAACGTTTGTTTCGCTTAAAAACCTTGAAAAATGGCCCAAAATGGCTATTTTAGGAGATATGAAAGAGCTTGGAACGTATACTACAACTGAACATGCAACTGTTGTTGAGCAAGTAGAAGCATATATAGAACAAGGAAAGCTTCAGAAAGCTATATTTGTAGGCTTAGATTTTGAAAATGTTGCTAAAAGTATGGAAACTGATTGCGAAACAACCTTATTTTTCAGCACCCTTGAAGATCTTAAATTTTATTTTGATAAACTAGGTTATCCAAAAGGTGAGACTATTTTTATGAAAGGAAGTCGAGGAATGAAACTAGAGACTATTTTAAATTGGAACTAGTAATATAAAGCCTTATTCTAAAGGACATTTTTACTAAAGCATCATTTATCGATTAAGTTTGACAGCAGTGATTTTGACTGCTAGTATGCCCAATACGCTTTTGCGTTGGCAGTTGGTAGAATTTTTATAATTATCATTATTAACGATCTATAGGTTACTTGGATAAGGCCCACTTTCATTGGTTGAGCTTTTAGCCAAAGAGAACTAGAGATCAAAACTAATTAAACAATATTTTTATGGCAGATTTTGATCGTTCAAAGCCTCACGTAAACGTGGGAACAATTGGTCACGTTGACCACGGTAAGACAACTCTTACTGCGGCTATTCTTAATGTACTTTCACGAGCTGGAAAGATGGCAACTATTAAAGCAGTTGATCAAATTGACAAAGCTCCTGAAGAAAAAGCACGAGGAATCACTATTTCTCTTTCACACAACGAATATGCTACTGATGCACGTCACTACGCGCACATCGATGCCCCAGGTCACGCTGACTACATCAAGAACATGATTACAGGAGCTGCTCAGATGGACGGCGCTATTCTTGTAGTAGCCGCTACTGACGGTCCTATGCCTCAGACACGAGAACACGTTCTTTTGGCAAAGCAGGTGGGTGTGCCAAAGATCATTGTATTTCTAAACAAGTGCGACATGGTTGATGACAACGATCTTATTGATCTTGTTGAAGCAGAATGTCGAGAACTTCTTACAAAGAATGGTTTTGATGGAGACAATGCTCCTGTAATTCGAGGTTCAGCTCTTAAAGCTCTTGAAGCAACAGACAACACAGATGAATGGTCAAAGAAAGTTCTTGAGCTTGCCGACGCTCTTGATTCATACATCCCAATCCCAATTCGAGAAACTGACAAGCCTTTCCTTATGCCAGTAGAAGACATCTTCTCAATTGAAGGACGAGGAACAGTAGTAACAGGACGAATCGAACGAGGAATTATCAAAGTAGGTGAAGAAGTTGAAGTTGTTGGTCTTAAAGACACTGCAAAAACAGTTGTTACAGGAATCGAAATGTTCAACAAATCACTTAACGAAGGTCAGGCTGGAGACAATGCCGGTATTCTTGTACGAGGTCTAAAGAAAGAAGACATCACACGAGGACAGGTTCTCTCAAAGCCAGGATCAGTAAAGCCTCACACAGATTTCGAAGCAGAAGTATACATTCTTAAGAAAGAAGAAGGAGGACGACACACTCCATTCTTCACAGGATACAAGCCTCAGTTCTACGTGCGAACAACAGACGTTACTGGAGAAGTATCATTGGCTGAAGGTGTAGAAATGGTTATGCCTGGAGACACTGTTACTTTCAAAGTTAAGCTCGTAGCCCCAATTGCTCTTGAAGAAAAGATGCGATTAGCTATTCGAGAAGGAGGAAAGACAGTAGGTGCTGGAGTTGTTACTAAGATTGTTGCCTAACTTTAATCATCTAAATCTAACTACATGGCTACGGAAGCAGTAAAAAAGACAAAGAAAGCGGTAGAAAAAAGTGAAGTTACTTCACGACTCCGCATTCGTGTCCGAGCCTACGACTCAAAGATCCTTGATGCATCAGTAAAGCAAATCATGGACACAGCTCTTCGATTTGATGCAAAGGTTCTTGGCCCGGTTCCACTTCCAACTGAGATTAAGAAATATACAGTTAACCGCGCTGCGTTCGTATACAAAAATGCTCGAGAGCAGTTTGAAATGCGAATTCACAAGCGATTGATCGACATTGTTAATCCAAATGCACGTATCATTGAAGCGCTTACTAACATAAGCCTTCCATCAGGTGTGAACATTGATGTGAAGATGATGTAATAAATATACTGACATGAAATTTATCCTCGGAACAAAAGTAAAAATGACTCAAATCTTCGACGAAGAAGGTTTAGTTCATCCTGTCACAATCATCAAGGTTGCACCTGCAGTTGTTACACAAGTTAAAACAAAAGCTAAAGATGGATATGAAGCAATTCAGGTTGGATACGGAGCAAAGAAAGAAAAGAATGCAAACATGCCACTTAAGGGTCACCTTAAAGCAACTGGTCTTTTCCAACATCTAAAAGAAATTCGAACTGAGAAATCAGAAAAGAAAGATTGGGTGATTGGAGAAAAGATTGAACCAACAGTTTTTGAGCCTGGCGAAAAAGTAACTGTTACTTCTGTTTCAAAAGGAAAAGGATTCCAAGGTGTAGTGAAGCGTCACGGCTTTGCTGGAGGTCCTCGATCTCACGGTCAGAAACACAGCGAACGAGAAGCTGGTTCTATCGGTACTGCTGGATTCCAGCGAGTATTTAAGAACATGCGAATGCCAGGACGAATGGGAGGCGACATTATTTCTACAAAAAATCTTGTAGTGATGAAGGTTGATGCTGAGAAAGGTGAAATGCTTATCGAAGGATCACTTCCAGGACGAACAGGTGCTCTCATTGAAATCAAAGGACAGCCCGCTAAAGCTAAGAAGACAAAATAATTAATTAACTATCATGGAAACCTCTGTATACAATCAAGAAGGAAAGGCTGTAGGAAAGCTTAATCTCCCAGAAGAAATCTTCGGACTTTCTTGGAATGCCGATTTGGTTCACCAAGTTGTTGAATCAATGATGAGTGCTGCTCGATCAAACATTGCGCACGCAAAAGATCGAAGTGAAGTTTCTGGAGGAGGAAAGAAGCCTTGGAAACAGAAGGGAACAGGTCGTGCTCGACACGGATCTACTCGATCACCTATCTGGATTGGTGGAGGTAAAGCCCATGGTCCTCGAAAGGAAAAGAATTATGACCGAAAGGTTAATAAGAAGATGAAGACAAAAGCACTCTTCACTATTCTTTCAAAGAAATTTAAAGATGGAGAAATTATCTTCCTTGAGAGTCTTTCAATGAAGGCTCCAAAAACAAAAGATGCAAAAGCATTCTTCGCGAATGTTTCAGCAACAAAAGGATTTGAAGGATTCAAAACAAAGAAAGTTAACAAAGCATTTATCGCTCTTTCAGAAAAAGATGTGAATGTTGAAAAGAGTTTCCGAAACTTTAATAACATTGAAGTTGGAGAAGTTCGAAACCTTAACCCATTGAATGTGCTTCGATACAAATATCTCGTTGTCGCAAAACCAGATCTTGCCCTAAGCGCACTTTCTTCTAAAGTTGAAGTTGCAAAAAAATAAAACATTATCATGAATACACGATCAACAATTCTTCGACCTCGAATCACTGAAAAAGCAACCATGCTTGCAGAGATGAACGTATACACTTTTGAAGTGACAAAAGAAGCAACAAAAGCTTCAGTTGCTCGAGAGATCATGAGTATGTACAAAGTAACTCCGGTCAAAGTAAATATCATTACAAATCCAGGAAAGAAAGTGGTAATGAAAGGAAAGGTTGGCCGAAGTTCTGGAGTTAAAAAAGCAGCTGTGTACCTAAAGAAAGGTGACACTATCGACATCGCATAATCGCATTATTAAACACACCGTATGAAAACCTTTAAACCAACAAGTAAATCACGACGAGGAATGACTGTTGTTTCGTATCGAAACTTCATCACTGCTTCTGAGCCTCTTAAGTCTCTTACAAAGGGATATAAGCGATCAGTAGGACGAAACAGTCAAGGACGAATCACCACACGTCACAAAGGATCAGGTCACAAACGACTTTTCCGAGACGTAGACTTTTTCTACAACAAGAAAAATGTTCCTGGCCGAGTAGTTACTGTTGAATACGATCCTAACCGATCAGGATTCATCGGGCTTGTTGTGTATAAAGATGGAGAAAAGAAATACATTCTTATTCCAAAATCTGTAAAGGTTGGAAGTGAGATCATTGTTTCAGACAAAGCACCAATTGTTCCTGGAAACCGAATGATGTTACAAAATATTCCTGTTGGAACATTTGTATACAATGTTGAGCTTAAACCATTGGGTGGAGCAAAGCTTGCTCGATCAGCCGGAGATTTTGCTGAAGTTATTGCTCATGACGAAGGGTACACACTTCTTAAACTTCCTTCATCTGAAGTTCGAAAAATCAAAGATACTGCTTGGGCATCAGTCGGAGAAGTATCAAATGATGAAAATCGACTCCAAAACTATGGAAAAGCTGGAAAAAGCCGATGGAAGGGTATTCGACCAACAGTTCGAGGTACCGCCCAGAACGCCGTAGACCACCCATACGGAGGAGGAGAAGGACGACAAGGTCGAGGATTGCGTCGAGCCAAGACTCGTTGGGGTAAGCCAGTAGGAAAGGGACAAAAATCTCGAACTCCTAAGAAATACTCAAACAAGCATATTATCTCTCGACGAAAGGTCGGAAAGAAAAAATAGAGCTTAAATCAACATTAAATTGACACTCGTATAAATTTTGATACTATTGCCTAACCCATATGACACGATCACTAAGTAAAGGTCCATATATTGACGAAAAACTTCTCTCAAAAATTGAGGGAAAAAACCCTCGAGAAACAGGGGTTATTAAGACATGGGCACGACGAAGCCAGATCTCTCCTGAAATGTTAGGCTTTACTTTCGGTGTTCACAACGGAAAAATTCATATCGAAGTATTGGTTACTGAAGAAATGATTGGTCACCGACTTGGCGAGTTTTCTCCTTCAAAGAAATTCACTAAGCACGGAGGTAAAATGCAGAAAGAAATGGAGCAGGCTAAGAAAGATGCTGAAATTAATGCTGCAAAAGCTGCTAAAACAACAGCAGAAACTAAGAAATAATTATTTATATGAAAGCTTATCTCGCAAATTACAGACAATCACCACGAAAAGTACGACTACTTGCTGATTTGGTGCGAGGTAAAAGTGTTGCTCAAGCAGTTGAACAACTTATGTTTACATACAAGCGAGCAGCAGCACCTATGATCAAAGTAATCAAAAGTGCCGCAGCAAACGCAACTCACAATAACCAAGCAAATCCTGAAGCTCTTTATATTAAAGGGATTCAAGTAAACAAAGGTCTTGTGATGAAGCGAATGATGCCTCGAGCCCGAGGATCAGCGTTTCAAATTTTAAAACGAACAAGTCATGTGTCTGTCGAACTTGCTGAAAAGGCAGTTGAGGCACCTAAAGTAGCTAAAAAGAAAGCAACAAAAAATACAAAGTAATTATATGTCACACCACGTACACCCATATGCACACCGACTAGGAATCATTCGAGATTGGAAATCTCGATGGTTTGGTGTTAACAAGCAATACCGAGACTTTCTTAAGTCAGATGTTCTTGTTCGACAATATCTCGAGAAGCGATTAAAGGGTATGTACATTGCTGCAATTGAAATGGAGCGAGGTCAGAAAACTCTTCGAATTCTCATTAAGACATCTCGACCAGGAATGATTATTGGACGAAGTGGGGAAGGAGCAGTAAAACTAAGACAAGACGTAATGAAGCAAATGAAGCGTCTAAAACTTGAACAATTTGGAGAGCTAAAGATTGATATCGAAGAAGTTCGATCACCAGAATCAAATGCACAGATCGTAGCTCAAATGGTTGCTGAAGGATTAGAAAAGCGAATGCCTTTCCGACGAGTAATGAAGCAGATGGTTGAAAAGGTTATGGCAAATCGAGACGTAAAGGGAGTAAAAATCTACTTAGGAGGTCGCCTTGGTGGAGCAGACATGGCTCGTTCAGAAGTTTTGAAGAAGGGACAGATCCCTCTTCAGACATTCCGAGCAGACATTGATTACGCAACAACTCGAGCAACAATTGCTCAAGGAGATTTAGGAGTAAAGATCTGGATTTACAAGGGAGAAGTGTTTGAAAGTGATAAAAAGTAATTAATTAACCACCATGTTATTCCCAAAGAAAGTAAAACATCGAAAATGGCAAACAGGCCGAAGCAAGCGAAATGAAACTCGTATTGAAACTCGAGGTATTACTTTGGCTTTCGGATCATTTGGTTTAAAAGCTACTTCAAAAGCACGAGTTACTTCACGACAAATTGAATCAGCTCGAAAGGTGCTCGCACGAGCTGCAAGTAAAGTTGGAAAAGTTTGGATTCGAGTTTTCCCCGATCGACCTTTCACTCAGAAAGCTGCAGAAGTAGGGATGGGTAAGGGTAAGGGAGATCCACAGGGATACTGTTTCGAAGTTCTTCCAGGGCGAATGATGTTCGAACTCGACGGCCTTGCATTAGCAGAAGCTAAAGAAGCTCTTCGAAAAGCGGGAACTAAACTTCCTGTTAAAACTCGAATCGTAGAACGAGAATAAATATACATATATGGCAAAGAATCAATACAAAGGAAAAAATGTTAAGGACCTCGCAAAAGATTTGTCTTCAAAACAAGAAGCAATGAATAAATTTCGATTTACTCTTTCATCTGGAAAAGCAAAAAACAATAAAGAAGGAAGAAATCTTCGAAAAGAAATTGCTCAGATTTTAACTGAAATGAATGCGGCTCCAAAAGTAGTTAAAGCAAGCGTAAAATAATTTATATGAAAACTCCATCAGCAAAAACATCAAAAAGTTCAGAGGCAACAACAGCATTAAAGCGAGAGCTTCAAGGTGTTGTTACTTCAGATAAGATGAAAGATACTATCGTTGTAAAGGTAGATCGATTTGTTAAACACCCAAAGTATGGTAAATTCCAGAAGCTTTCAAAGAAGTTTAAAGCTCACGACGCAGGAAACACAAAGAAAATTGGAGACATTGTAACAATTGTCGAATCACGACCAATTTCTAAAGATAAGCACTTTATCGTCAAATAATTAACCATCATGATACAGCCACGAAGCATCGTAAATATTGCAGATAACTCAGGAGCCAAAATTGGCCGAATTTTCAAAGTACTTGGAAGTTCAAAAAAGCGATATGCTCAGCTTGGTGACTTGGTAGTACTCTCAGTTCAAAAAGCAGAACCTCGAAAAGCAGTTAAGAAGAAAGACGTTCTTCAAGGAGTAGTAGTTCGACAGCGACAAGCTTTCCGACGAAAAGATGGTTCATACGTTCGATTCGACGAAAACGCAGTGGTTATTCTTGAAAAAGGAAAGATGGATCCACTAGCTGGACGAATCTTCGGACCAATTCCACGAGAAATTCAGGAAAAGGGTTTTCAGAAAATTGCTTCACTAGCACCTGAAATCGTATAAATAAAGAAAAATATATGCATGTAAAAAAAGGAGACAATATAACAGTAATCGCCGGAAAGGATAAAGGCAAAAAAGGAGCCATTATTCGATCTATCCCATCTAAAGATATGGTAATCGTTTCTGGTATCAACATGCGAAAGCGACATCAGAAAGCTCGAAAGCAAGGAGGAAAGGGTCAGATTCTTGAAATCGCTGCCCCACTTCATGTTTCTAACGTAAAGAAATCATAACTATACCTATATGAAAATTCCTACATTTAAAGAAAAAGAAGCATCAGCTATTAAAGCACTCGGACCTCAGTTCGGTATTAAGAATGTTATGCAGTCACCTCGAATTGTTAAGGTTATCGTCACTTCAGCTACTGGATCTATCAAAGACGCTAAAAAGAAAGAACTTGTTGGAAATCGACTCGCTAAAATCACTGGTCAGAAAGCAGCTCCTCGAGCAGCAAAGAAATCAATTGCTTCATTTAAGGTGCGACAAGGAGACCCAGTAGGGTATCAGGTGACGCTTCGAGGTGAACGAATGCAAGACTTCCTTGATAAGGTTGTTAACATTGTTCTCCCTCGAACGCGTGACTTTCGTGGCTTAAATGCTAAGTCAATCGATTCAATGGGTAACTTCAACTTCGGTATCAAAGAACACACAGTGTTCCCAGAAACTGCAGATGAAGAGCTCAAAGACGTCTTTGGAATGGGTGTTACTGTTGTGACCACTTCAAAGGATAAAGTTCTGACAAAAGCGCTTCTTGAGCACTTTGGCTTCCTTTTCAAAAAAGAAGCTTAAATCAAGGGTTTTTGAGCAGTTCGAGAGGGCGATTTTAATTGACACCACAGTACGTTCTTGTTAGTATGTTGGGACCGCTTATTTAGCGCTTATTTATTTATGGCAAAAACATCCGTCATTGCACGATCACAAAAGACACCGAAATTCAAAAGCCGAGTAGTTCGACGATGTTTTCGATGTGGACGAAAGAACGGCTACATGCGAGATTTCGATATGTGCCGAATCTGCTTCCGTGAATTAGCAAACGAAGGAAAGCTCCCAGGAGTTAAGAAATCATCTTGGTAATTATATCTATATGCGAGACCACATTGCCGAACTCATCAATAAAATCAAGAATGCAAGCTCACAAAGCTTAGAGTCTATTACAGTTCCTCACACAAAAATGGTTCTTGCAGTTGCTGAGCTTCTACAAAAAGAAGGATGGGTGGCAAGTATTACAAAGCATGCTGGCAAAGCTAAGAAGAGTGAAAAAACTCTTGAAATTGCACTTTCATACAATGAAGACAAATCTCCTCGAGTAATTGGCGTAGAGCGAGTTTCAAAATTCTCACAGCGACTTTACACAGGATATAAAAATATTCGATCAGTTCGATCAGGATACGGGTTAACAGTAATCACGACTCCAAAGGGAATCATGACAGACATGAATGCTAAGAAAGAAAAAGTGGGAGGCGAACCTCTCTTCAAGATTTGGTAATTTATATACATATATGTCACGAATTGGAAAACAATCTATTGAAATCCCAGCAAAAACAGAAGTAACTGTTAAAGATGGACTAGTAACTATAAAAGGAGCTCAGGGAACTATCTCTCGATCTTTTAAGAGTTCAATTATTATTGAAGTAAAAGATAATCACATTAATCTTGTTCCAAAGAAGTCTGATCTTGAAACAAATGCACTTTGGGGAACATATGCTTCACACATTTTCAATATGGTAGAAGGAGCAAACAAACTTTTCACAAAAAAACTCATTGTTGAAGGAATTGGATACAAAGCAGATGTTCAGACAACAAATCTTGTTTTAACAATTGGTTTCTCACACCCTATCATTCTTGCAATCCCTGAAGGCTTAAAAGTAACGGTAGAAAAAGGAGTAATCACTATTAGTGGTGTCGACAAAGAAGTTGTTGGTCAATTTGCTGCAGAAATTCGATCGTACAAGAAACCTGAACCATATAAGGGAAAGGGAATTCGGTACGAAAAAGAAGTGGTTCGACGAAAACAAGGTAAAAAATCAGTATAATTATTTTTATGGCTATTCTTACAAACAAAACAGAAAAGCGAGCACGACGACAACGACGAATCAGATCGAAGGTTTCTGGCACAACAGAACGACCACGCCTTTCTGTTTTCAAATCATCAAAGTATATACACGCTCAGATTATTGATGATACTAAAGCAACAACTCTTGTTGGTCTTTCATCAAAAGATGTTAAGGCAAAAACAAAAACTGATGCATCTCGTCAACTTGGTCTTAAGTTGGCAGAACTTGCGAAGGCAAAGAAAATCGATAAAGTTGTCTTTGATCGAGGAGGATACATTTATACAGGTCGTGTAAAAGCATTGGCAGACGCCGCACGAGAAGGAGGTCTTATCTTTTAATACATTATGTCTGAAACTACACCAACAATTCAAACAGCAGCTTCATCTCCCGTAACAGGAGGCTCAATGCTCGCACCTAACAGCGCCGTAGAACAGCATGAAACTCGATCAGGGGGATTCAGCGGATCTCGATCAGGAGGAGGATTCAGTGGGGGTTCTCGATCAAAGAATGATCGAAAGCCGCGACGAGAACCTCGAGCTAAACCAGAATTCGATCAGAAAATCATCAGTATTCGACGAGTAACTCGAGTTGCTGCCGGAGGACGACGATTCAGTTTCAGTGTTGCTCTTGTTGCTGGAAACCGAAAAGGTAAAGTTGGTGTAGGAACAGGAAAAGCTGGAGACACATCTCTTGCTATCGAAAAAGCGCTTAAGAGTGCAAAGAAGAACATGATCACTGTTCCTTTCACTAACAATCAATCAATTCCTCACGAAGTATTCGCTAAATACTCAAGCGCTCTTGTTCACATGCAACCAGCAAAAGGAAGAGGAGTAGCCGCTGGAAGTTCTGTTCGAGACGTTATCGAACTTGCAGGTATCAAAGATATCAATGCAAAGCTTCGATCAGGAACAAAAAATAAACTCAATAATGCACAAGCTGCTATTAAAGCGCTTTCAATGCTCGCAACAAAGCCAGCACGACGAGTCGCCCAAACAGCCGAAGCTGTAAAATAAATAATTAAACTGCCATGCAATTTCACACCCTTACACGAGTAAATAAAAATAAGAAATCAGTTAAAGTTGGCCGTGGAGGCAAACGAGGTAAAACTGCTGGTCGTGGAACAAAAGGTCAGAAAGCTCGAGCCGGACGAAAACTTCGACCAGAACTTCGAGATATCATCAAAAAGTATCCTAAGCTTCGAGGGCGAGGTGTTAATTCAAACCTTTCAATTCAAACAAAACCTCTTGTTGTTAATCTTCGAGAAATTGAATCATCATTTAAAGGAACAGAAGTTACTCCAAAGACACTTGTTGAATCAGGAATTATCTCAATTCATAAAGGAATGACACCAAAGGTTAAAATCCTTTCTATGGGTGAACTTACAAAGAAACTCGTATTCTCAAACTGTGAAGTCTCAGCAGGTGCTAAGACAAAGATCGAAAAGGTTGGTGGTGAGGTTAAAGCAAAAGCGTAACCCTAAAACAAAATTACATACATGAATAATTTTATCGAAAAAGCAAAATTAATTCTCAGCGACAAAAGTATTCTTCGACGAATTCTTTTCACTCTTCTCGGGCTCGTTGCCTTTCGATTTCTTGCAGCTATTCCAATTCCAGGAGTTGATAAAATTAAACTCGTAAACTTTTTTGAAGCAAACCAATTCCTCAGTTTTCTTAACGTATTCTCTGGAGGGGGACTCTCAACACTTTCAATTGTAATGCTTGGAGTTGGTCCATACATCACTGCATCTATCATCATGCAGCTTTTGACTATGATGTCTGAAAACTTGAAAGCGATGTATCAAGAAGAAGGACAAGCTGGACGAATGAAATTTGGTCAGTACACTCGATTAATTTCAGTACCGCTTGCTATGGTTCAAGCCTTCGGTTTTATTTTACTTCTTGAGAAGCAGGGAATTGTAGCTAATCTTGGAGTAACAGGTCTCATTACGAACGTTATTGTTATTGTTGCAGGATCAGTACTTCTTATGTGGATTGGAGAACTTATTTCAGAATTTGGAGTTGGTAACGGTCCATCACTTATTATCTTCGCTGGTATTATTGCTCGACTTCCTATCGTTCTCTCTCAAACAATTGCAACTTACGATGCTGCTCAACTTCCTGAATATATCGCCATTCTTGTTGCGGCCATTGCTGTTATTTTCTTGGTAGTACAAGTAACCGAAGCAGAACGACCAGTTTCTGTTACATATTCACGACAAGTTCGAGGAAATAAAGTATACGGAGGTGTTTCAACATATCTTCCACTTCGATTAAACCAGGCTGGAGTTATTCCAATCGTGTTTGCACTCTCACTTCTACTCTTCCCACAATTAATTGTTAATCTTGTCTCACGACTTGTTCATGGTGGCGCAATTGCTACTTTTGTTCAGGCATCTGCTACTCATATTGCAGATTTCATGGCTAACCAGTGGTATTACGGAATTTCATACTTCATTCTTGTTTTCCTCTTCACATACTTCTACACAGCTATCACTTTCGATCCAAAAGCTATTTCAGAAAACCTTCAGAAAAGTGGAGCGTTCGTTCCAGGAGTTCGACCAGGAAATCCAACTATTGAATATTTAAGTAAAATTGTGACTCGAATTACTCTTGTTGGTGCACTCTTCCTTGGAGTAGTAGCCATTCTTCCTCTCATTGTTAAAGCAATCAATAATAATCAATCAATTGCTATTGGAGGAACAGCCCTTCTCATTGTGGTTTCAGTAGTGCTCGATCTTGTAAAGAAAGTAGGTGCTCAGATAAGCATGCGGGAATACTAGTTTTGTGAGATAATCGAGCGGTATCTATGAGTATCGATCGAACGACTAAAATCTTAATTATTTGCCTTGTAGTAGCCTTTGCTATTCTTGTTGGATTAGTCGGTGGATACTTTCTATTTGGTCCTGCAGATCCTGCAGTTAAAATTCACAGCACGGGGTCAGAAGCAATGGTTACCGCAACAACAACTGCAACAACAACCGCGACAACCACGCCAAATCAAAATTCTACTTCAACTGTTAGTTCTTCAACTTCTCCTGTTCTTTCATATGTAAACGGCCTTATTCAAAATGAGGCAAGTTGGAAAAAAGTAGTAGATGAAGAAGGGGGATACGACTTCTCAATTCCTAAAGAATTTTCAGCAAGCACCTATGCTAATAAAAATATAGTAAGTACTTCACTCGGAAGACAGTACACTAGTACCGATTCATTTGAAGGAGAAACGCTTCAAGTTTTTGTTGAAGCAACTACTAATACTGTTGAAGCGTGTCAGGCTGTTGTAACCAATAATTCCGATGTTCGTTCAGAAATTGGAAATGTGTCACTTCAAAAAACACTTATCTCTCGATTAGGTTCAAATACTTTCTATCAAACAACGTTTACTTCGAATGCTGTAAGTCGTTTGTCGACAAAAGGAAAAGTATATTCACTTTTCTCAAGTGATGGTCTTTGTTATGTTGGAATTGCATCATACTCAACCACTGATCCAAATACTCTTACATCAGATTACGATCAGGCCTTTTTCAAGGTTGCTGAAGAAATGCTTGGAACATTTGAATTCGCTCAAGCTCCTACTAACTAATATATGCACGCTCAAACAATACTTATCATGGGGAGATCAGGTTCTGGAAAGGGAACACAAGTTCGCTTTATTGAAGAGTATATTAAAGATAAAGATATCGATTCATTACCACTCTTCCATTTAGAAACAGGTAAGGCATTTCGAGAATTTATTAAAGGAAGTTCGCTCGCAAGTCGGCTTGCTTTTGATAAGTCTGAAAAAGGAGAACGACAGCCCGACTTTCTTGCGGTGTGGATGTGGACTCACACTGTTGTTCTAACGCTCGAAGATCAGATGCATTGGATTATCGATGGTACACCACGATCACTTCCTGAAGCAAAAATCTTAGAAAGCGCTTTTGTTTTCTTTAAACGTCCAAAACCAATCATTATCTATTTAAATGTTGGTTCTGAGTGGTCATTCGATCGAATGAAAGCACGAGGAAGAGAAGATGATGTAAACGCAGGTTCAAAAGAAAATCGAGTGAAATGGTTTGATGAAGATGTGGTACCTGCAATTGAATATTTTAAAAACCAACTAGATTGCAGCTTTTTCGAAATAAATGGTGAGCAAGAAATTGAAAAGGTGAGAGAAGATATTATGGCAAAAATTAAGCCAATGTTAGATCATAAATAACATGGTCAAATATAAAAGCCCAGAAGAAATACAAGTCTTGCGAGAAGGAGGAAAAATTATTGCCACCATACTCAAAGAACTCGAAGCCTTAGTTAAGGTTGGTCTTTCAACTGATGAAATAAATAATAAGGCGGCATTGCTTTGTGCATCACACAATGTTTCTCCGGTGTTTCTTGGGTATAAACCTCAAGGAGCAAAGCGGCCATATCCTGCAGCTATTTGTGTGTCTATTAACGATGAGATTGTGCACGGTATTCCAAATGAGAATCCAAAAATTCTAAAGGAAGGAGACGTGGTGTCACTTGATATGGGAATTATTTACAAAAAAATGGTTCTCGATTCTGCAATTACTGTTCCTGTTGGAACTATTGATGCTGCTGCAATACATTTACTTAACATTACTAAAGACGCTTTATATATTGGAATCGCACAAGCGGTTATCGGAAACCGAATAGGAGACATTGGTGCGGCGATTGAAGAGGTGGCACTTTCTGCTGGTTTTTCTGTTGCAGATGACTTGTGTGGTCATGGTGTTGGATATGCAATTCACGAAGATCCTTTTATTCCAAATGTAGGACGAAGAGGAACTGGCCTTATTCTTGAAGAAGGGTTAGTGATAGCAATCGAACCTATGTTTTGTGAAAAGGGATCTCGTATAAAAATGGGAGGTGATGGATATACACTGTTAACAAAAGATGGAGGAAGATCTGCTCATTTTGAACACACTATTGCGATTACAAAAGATGGTCCGCTTATTTTGTCATCACTCGAATAAAATCTCTTTCAGCGACAAGTGTAATAAGATATAATATAAGAAATGGAACAAAGTTTTTCACAAAACAAAGAACTTTTCTCTTCTCCTGAAGAAGAACTTGCATATTTGCGCGAGCGAGTTCAAAAACAAGAACAAGTATTGAAACAAAAAGGTGAGAATCCTGATCGAGAAGAGTTGATCATGAAAGAGTTGAAAGAATACACACAATCAATTCCTGAAAAAACTTTAGCTAAGGGCTTTCAAATGATAGAGCCACATCAACAAGCCATTGTTCTCGATCTTATTCCTGAAACACATGATGATAAGATGTCAGAACTTCTTGGGCTTCTTCATGATAAAGGTTTTCTCAACACATTGTCTGTTGTTGAAAAGTTGGGTAATCCTCATATTGAATCCGATTTTCATCGGTTTCTAGTTGAATATATTAAGAAAGGATTTGAAGTAAAGGGAGCAAGTGAGAAATCTCCAATCTACAAAGCACTTCGACACACTCTATATGAAGTGTCGCTTCCTCGTCCAAAAAAAGAAGAAAAAGAACGGCAGTTGAAAGAAGTTATTTCAAGTATGGAACAGTTCTACGCAGGAATGCTTTCAGTTTCAACTGAAGCAGAGAGAAACACTGAAAACTTTTTTTCAATTGAACTGGCTATTTCAAATGACAGTCAAGAATTTGTTTTCTACGCTTCAGTTCCTGATAGTAAAACTAACCTGTTTGAAAAACAGCTTCTTTCTGTTTTTGCAGGAGCAAAGATTGTTGAAAAGAAAGATGATTACAATGTGTTTAATGCAGAGGGAATTACTGTTGCATCAGTTGCCAAACAAAAGAATAAACCAATTTTTCCAATCAAAACCTATGAGCAGTTTGACTATGATCCATTAAATATTGTTTTGAACACTCTTTCAAAGATTGATAAGTCGGGGGAAGGAGCGTCTATTCAATTGGTCATCAATCCGTCTGGCGACTACTACCTTAAACCTTTTAAAAATGCACTAGAACAGATTCATAAGGGAGTGAAAGTGAAAGACGCAATCGATACTCCGTTCACTGCTGGTCAATTAATGAAAAAAGAGTTGAAAGAAATTGGTAAAACAATGTTTGATGAAGTGTTTAAGCGAAAAGATGACAAGAAAAAAGACGAAGAAAAATTTGAGAAAAAAGGGGTAAAGCCAGAAGATCAAAAAGTACTCGAGCAAATTGAGCAGAAAATATCTTCGCCAGTTACTGCTGTTAACATTCGTATTGTTGCGTCAGCTCCAAGTAGACATCGTGCAGAAGAAATTCTTTCAGATATTGAGTCTTCATTTAATCAGTTTGAAAACACTACGGGAAATGCTTTATCTTTTGATCGAGTTTCAGAGAAAGACCTTTCAAAAACAGTTCGAAATTTCTCATTTAGAATGTTCGACGATAGCCAAGCCCTTCCTATGAATTTGCGTGAAATTAGCTCTATTCTGCACTTCCCAGGCCAGTCTATTGTTGAAGGTGGACAATTGAAGCAAAGTAAGGCGAGTACAGCTCCAGCGCCCCTTGATGCGCCTCGAGAAGGGGTCTATTTGGGTGTTAATAAGCACCGAAATCAAGAAGTTCCTATTTATATGACTCCTGAAGATCGACTTCGACACTTCTACGTTATTGGTCAAACAGGAACTGGAAAGACTACTCTTTTGAAAGACATGATTATTCAAGATATTAAGAATGGGGAAGGTGTCTGCTTTATCGATCCACACGGATCAGACGTGCAAGATATTTTGGCCCATATTCCACCTGAACGATTCGAAGATGTTATTTATTTCGATCCAAGTTATATTCCACGGCCGATGGGAATGAATATGCTTGAATACGATCCTGCATATCCTGAGCAAAAAACATTCGTGGTAAATGAACTCTTTTCTATTTTTGATAAGTTGTTTGACATGAAGACGACCGGAGGCCCAATGTTTGAACAATATTTTAGAAACTCAACAATGCTCGTGCTTGAAGATCCAGAATCAGGAAACACACTTCTTGATGTATCTCGCGTGCTTTCAAATAAAGCATATCGAGAATTAAAAATTTCACGATGTAAGAATCCTATTGTTGTGCAGTTTTGGAAAGAAGTTGCTGAGAAGGCAGGAGGGGAATCATCACTTGCAAACATTGTTCCTTACATCACAAGTAAGTTTGATGTGTTTTTGGCAAACGATATTATGCGACCGCTTATTGCTCAAGAAAAATCGTCATTTGATTTCAGAAAGATTATGGATGAAAAGAAAATCTTACTTGTTAATCTTTCAAAAGGAAGATTGGGTGACATTAACGCTAACTTAATTGGTCTTATTTTGGTTGGAAAGATTTTGATGGCAGCACTTTCACGAGTAGATTCAATGGCTAAAGGTTTTCCTCCTTTCTATTTATATATCGATGAGTTCCAAAATGTGACCACAAATTCTATTTCAGTTATTTTGTCTGAAGCTCGAAAATATAAACTCTCACTTCATATCGCTCATCAATTTATTGCACAACTTAAAGAAGATATTCGAGATGCCGTGTTTGGAAACGTTGGATCAATTGTTTCGTATCGAGTTGGTGCAGACGACGCTGAATATTTACAGAAACAATTTGAACCAGTTTTTACTTCAAACGATATTATGAATCTCGATAACCTGAACGCCTATTCACGACTTCTTATAAATGGCCGACCTGCTCGTCCTTTCAACATTACTGTGCCATTTCCTCCTGTGGTTGATAAATCTCACGTGCAGCCGTTGAAAGAACTTTCATATTTAAAATATGGAGGAGATAGAGAAGAGATTGAAGAAATGGTCATGAAGAAATATCGAAAAGAACCACCTCCAGCTCCTGCGCCATCACCGTTTCCTGCGGCAGAATCTCAACTTAAAAAGGCACTTAATCCATTCCTTGAGGTCTAATAGCTTTTATATTGTGGTGTGTATAATGAACGTATGACTCATCACAAATACGAACAAACATTTACTCTTATAAAGCCAGATGGAATTCAGCGGTCATTAATTGGTGAAATGATTGGCAGATTTGAAAAAGTTGGCCTCAAATTGGTTGCGATGAAAATGTTTGTACCTACAAAAGATCTCATTAAAAAGCATTACACCATTGATCCTGATTGGTTTATGATTACCGGTACTAAATCCATTAAAGGAAGAGCAGCTTCGGGGGAAGATGTAACGGGATTAGATCCAATAAAAGTATGTGAAGAGGTTCTTGAACGACTACAAACCTATTTATCTGCAGGTCCCGTAATTTCTATGGTGTGGCAAGGTGCTCATGCAGTTCGGCTCGTTCGAAAACTTGTGGGAGGAACAGAGCCACTTACTTCAGATGTGGGAACAATTCGTGGAGACTTTGTGATGGACTCTTATGAAATGACAGAAGTTGATAAACGATCGATTCGAAATTTAATTCACGCATCAGGATCAGTGAAAGAAGCGCATGATGAAATTAACTTATGGTTTAAACCTGAAGAAATTATCAAGTATCGATTGGCACAGGAAGAAATTTTGTATGATGTCAATCTTGACGGAATTTTAGAATAAACTTCCTCTTTAAAAAATCCTTGCGTCTCGTGTGAGGTGAGTATAATGAACTACGGATTATCTTGTATCATCGAGATTAATTTTTTCATTCGGGGTTTCGGAATCAATTTTCACTTTGGTGTTAGTTGTAGAAGTCCCACCTAGTTTAAGCTAGGATGATACCTGATAATCCATGCAAGAAACGGAAAAGTGTAGGTACGTCGAAAGATGTCCTTATAACTAGCCGTTTTTTGCTTTTTATGGTACTATGGTAAGTCGCTAGTTCACCCCATATCACCTCACCCTGCAAAGCTTGTCACCTCATGCTCTTGCGATTTATTCTCAACCCCCTCAGACTGATAGCACTATCGCTTCTTAGTTGGGTCGAAGAACACCAACCTGAAGACCCAGATCACCACGTACTCACTCTTGTTGACGCAAAGATTTCCGAAATGAGAGAGGGGATTGTCAAAAAACGTTTACATTGCGACCCTTACTTGATTGGTTGTCGTTGTCCACTTCGAGTGGAAGAGACGGCCGATCTTCAAGGGATACGCATAACGGTGACGTTTACTCAAATGCGATGGATTGTTTCTTTTGAGGGAGATATTGCACTCATCACCAAGGCGCAATTATTTATCCAGAGGAGATTTTTCAAAAACACCCGAGTTGTTGTACGACCGACCGAAAATTCCACTTAAGCCCACCGCCCGCTTTGCGTTTACGCCGAGCGGGCCGTGCTTTTTTATAACTTCACTCTTTTCCATATTTGGTATAATAGCCACATGAGAAAACTTACCTTGATTCTGCTTATTATTATCTTGGTGGCACTAGGTATTGGGTATGCACAAAAATTGTATAGAGGATTAACAACTGAAACAGCTCCGCTTACACGATAAGTTCGTGTTACCATAATCACATGTTCTCAGCTGCAGACATCTCTATCATTCCACAACTTATTGCAAATAGCCTTATTGCAGCGGCACTTTATGCACTCATTGCGCTTGGTTTTAACTTAATATATGGAGCAACAAAGTTTTTCAACTTAGCTCATGGTGCGGTGGTTGTTGTTGGTGGGTATCTTGTTTTTGCTCTCACTCGATTTGCAGGAATTAATGTCTACATTGCAGTACTTATTGGTGTTCTCGGTTCGGGTGTTCTCGGACTACTTCTTGATCGTTTTATTTTTCTTCCTCTTCGAGTTCGAAAAGCGTCGAGTATGGTGACCTTGGTAGCATCACTTGGAATCTCAACGGTGCTTCAGGCAATTATCGCCATGATTTTCACTAGTCAGTTTCAAACACTTTCACTCAGCTTCAATACAAAAACATTTAATCTTTTTGGAGGAATCATCACTGATGTACAGTTGGTGATGATGCTCTCAGCTCTTGTCATAATGATTGTACTCGGCATTATTTTACGAAAAACATTATTTGGAAAAACAGTTGAAGCTATTAGTGATAACGAAGAAGTAGCACGAGTGGTTGGTATTGATACAAATAAAGTAATTGCTCAAGTATTTTTTATAGGTTCAATGATTGCCGGGCTTGCTGGTATTCTTGTTGGATTCGATACGGGGATTGAACCTACTATGGGTATGTCTTTGCTGCTTAAAGGCGTCATTGCTTCAATTATTGGAGGGGTGGGGAGTGTATACGGAGCTGTTATTGGTGCGGTAGTGCTTGGCTTCGTTGAAAACTTTGGTATCTGGAAAATCTCAGGGGAGTGGAAAGACGCTATTGCGTTTGGAGTGTTAATTCTCTTTTTATTATTCAGGTCTCAAGGTATTCTAAAACGATAATATGGAATACTTCATTCACCTCGGCATTCTCTTTGGTATCTATGCAGGCTTAGCACTTAGTCTTAATCTTCTGGTTGGATATACTGGATTGTTGTCGGTCACTCATGCGGCATTTTACGGAATTGGAGCATACACCACGGCAATTCTTCTGACCAAATACAGTACGACATTTGCTGGCAACTTTTTCCTTTCAATTTTTATTGGAATGATTATTTCAGGATTACTCGCTCTGTTTATCGGTTTCGTACTCCGTAGGTTTAAAGACGATTACTACGCTCTGGTTTCATTCGGGTTTAACATTATTGTCTACAGCATCTTTCTTAACTGGCAAGATGTGACACGTGGTCCTCTTGGAATTCCTGGTATTACTCGACCTAGTTTGTTTGGTTACGAACTGCAAAGTAACACGGCATTTCTTATTCTGACTTTGGTTATAATGTTGGCTATTTACGGAGTGTGTTACTTTATCGTCAACTCATCATTCGGAAGAGTACTTAAGGCAATTCGAGAAGATGAAAAAGCACTTCAGGTATTTGGATATAAGACGTCGAGGTACAAACTGGTAACATTTGTGGTTGCTGCAATGCTTGCTGCTGTTGCTGGGTCACTCTTTGCTAGTTACATTACGTTTATCGATCCATCGACGTTCAGTTTGAATGAATCAATCTTTATTTTGGCCATGATTATTCTAGGAGGTCTCGCTAGTTTGCGAGGTTCACTTGTTGGGGCACTCTTCCTTATTTTACTTCCCGAAGCGCTTCGTTTCGTTGGTTTTCCAACAGACATTGCTGCTCAAATGCGTCAAGCGGTATATGGGCTACTTTTGATCGCACTCATGCTTTATCGTCCGCAAGGTTTAATGGGGGAGTATAAGTTATAATTTTTATATGCATTCATCAGATTTAAAATCCTCTCTTTCAACCTCATCTCTCTCAAAACATTTTGGAGGTATTAAGGCTGTAAACAACGCCTCTCTTTCATTTGAAGCTGGTAAAATTACAGGGGTGATTGGTCCGAATGGTTCTGGAAAGTCTACACTCATCAACTTACTATCAGGAATGACTCCTTTTGATCGTGGTCATCTTATTCTTCTTGGAAAAGAAAAAATTTCTAAACTTGCTCCTGACGAAGCACCTGACATTGGTATTACTCGAACCTTTCAAGAGGTGAGACTATTTGAACAAATGACCGTGCTCGATAATATTTTGGTTGTTGTGACTGAAAAAGATTGGAGTAGTGCTCTCTTTGAAAATCATTCTGCCTATCATCTTACTCTTGCTGAAGAAGCTTTAAAGAAAGTTGGCATGCAACACTTCGCTCATAAAAATGCAGCAGAACTTTCATACGGTCAGCGAAAACTAATTGAAATTGCTCGAGTACTTGCTATGAAGTCTGTTGGAAAGGCGAATATCTTTTTTTTCGATGAGCCATTTGCTGGGCTCTTTCCTGAAATGGTTAAGGTGGTTGTTTCGGTAATGAAAGAATTACGAGACGAAGGATATACTCTTGTTTTGGTTGAACATAATATGGATCTCATTCGAGAATTGTCAGATACTGTAATTGTGATGGATTCAGGCGAAGTTCTTGCTACAGGTCTTCCTCATGAAGTACTTGCTCGAAAAGAGGTGATAGAAGCGTATTTGGGGGAATAGTTCAAGTATTACTCTTGGGATATAATTGACACAATGTCATCTCAACCAACTATTCTCAAAGTAACAGACGCTCATGTTCACTACGGGGGAGTTAAAGCTCTCGATGGTGCATCAATTGAAATTAAACAAGGAGAGTTGGTGGCGTTGATGGGTCCAAATGGTGCTGGAAAATCGACTATTTTAAAAGCCGCTTTTGGATTAGCTCCACTTTCACATGGTCATATTGAAGTTCGAGGAGAACGTGTTCATCCTTTGCCTCACACGATGGTTCCTCGAGGGGTGGCGTTTGTTCCTCAGGGAAAGCGGGTGTTTGGAAGATTAACAGTTCGAGAAAATCTTGAACTTGGAGGTGTTGGTCTTCGAGATCGAGGTCTTTTGAATGAAAGAATCGAAGATGTGCTTACTCTTTTTCCTGCACTTCGGCCGAAACTTATACAGCGCTCAGGAGAGCTTTCGGGAGGGCAGCAGCAAATGGTTGCACTTGCTCGGGGGCTTATTACTGCACCAGACCTTCTTTTTCTTGATGAACCATCACTCGGTCTTGCGCCAAAAGTAGTAAAAGAAGTATTTGAAAAAATTAAAGAAATTAATAAAATCAGAGGAATGGCAATCGTTGTTGTTGAACATAACTTAAAGTCACTTCTTCCGTTAGTTGATCGTGCATATGTGCTTGATAAAGGAAAGATTATTAAAGAGGGAAATGCAGACGAGATTATTAACAGTAATATTTTCCAGAAAGTTTTTTTGGGAGCATTGGAATAATATATGAGCGAACACCAATACGGAGAACAATCAGCGCATGAAAGAAGTCAAATACGAGTAGAAGAAATGCTGCTTCAATTGAGTGCTTTTGATGAACAACTAAAACGTTTCAATGCTGCGTTAGGTTACGTACATGCCTACCTGCTTAGTATTTCAGAAGTTGTACAGAGTCTTCCTCCAGAATTTTGCGTAGAAGAAAGAGACCATCTTAAAGGTAGTCTGCTTCCACTATATGAAGAGTCAAAACTAAAAGCCGAATTAGATCTGTTAGATAGTTCTGCTTTGGTTGTTGTTAAGCTGCTGCAACAAATGAAAGAGTTGGGGATTCTTGTTCCTGAATCAGTTGATCTCGAAGTTCCAAGTGAAAAGCTAGAGATGATGATGGCTACTCTTTCGGGTGTTTACCCGTTCATTAAAAATATGTATACCCATAAAGATTTGTTTATTCTTGAAAAGAATCACACAACAGATTTTTTGGAACAAATGGAGGAGGTGCTTCGTGTTACTCATTTATATTTTGCGACAGAAGAAATCGACAAGACATTACATCCTTCATTCCTCTCTTTTCAAAGGATGGCTAATCTGTTGCCGTTTATCTTGGTTAAAGCTGGTCATCAGCCTGTAGCGGTGTTGTCTGACATTGCTCGTGCAAATGATGAAGAATATAAAAAGATAATCGAACGACAAAAATTAAGAAATCACCTAGAATTCAATATAGGATTATTGAGAGGAATTGTTGTGTTGCCGCTTGATAACCGCGACAGAGCTTACAATGTTTCGACAACACTTGAGAATGTCATGAAAACGATCGCTCTCATTGAACCTCAACTACATGAATATACCGACGAAGGTAGAAAACAGATTGAAGATTTGATTAATGAAGTAAAAATTTATCGTGCCAATGAAGCGTCTGGCGTTTCTGAAAAGTAGTATCTTGGTAACCACTCGAAATTTCTGTACAATAGAACAATGGCTAAACAACTGAAACTGACATTTTGCGGAGGAGTGAGTACAGTAACGGGTGCCAACTTTCTTTTAGAAAGCGATACAACAAAAATATTAATTGATTGCGGATTAGAACAGGGTGGAAAGAGTGCCGATATCTTTAATCGAAAAGCATTATTGTATAATCCTGCAGATATTGATTTTCTTCTTATTACCCATGCTCACCTTGATCACATTGGAAGAATTCCACTTCTCATAAAAAAGGGTTTTAAAGGAGTTATTTACTCAACACCTGAAACAAAAGAGTTAGCTTTTCCCATGCTTGAAGATAGTGTTCGACTCTTGTCTCAAGAAGCTGTTAAAGAAGGCCTCACTCCTTTATATGATGAAAAAGATGTGCAAGCCTCATTTGGTTTGTGGAAAACAATTCCATATCGAACAAAAACTAATATCACTCCAGAATTCACCTTATTTCTAAAAGACGCAGGTCACGTACTTGGTTCATCAATGTATGAAATTACGTACAATGAAAAGAAAATTGTTTTTACAGGAGATTTAGGAAATACTCCAACTCCATTGTTGAAAGATACCGAAGATATTACTGATGCAAATTATATGGTGATGGAAAGTGTGTATGGAGATCGAAATCATGAATCACGAGATGAACGACGAGATAAATTAGAAAATGTTATTGAAGACACAATTAAAAAGAAGGGAGTTTTAATGATTCCTACCTTTTCTCTTGAAAAAACTCAAGTAGTTATTTATGAACTTAGTCGATTGGTGCAAGAGGGAAGAATTCCCGCAGTTCCAGTGTACATTGATTCACCACTTGCTATTAAAATCACCGATATTTATCGACGACGAGCAAACGACTTCAACGCAGAAGCACAAGCAGAGTTAAAAAAAGTACACGATTTATTTAATTTTCCTTTGCTTCATATAACTGAAACCTCAGAAGAATCAAAGGCCATTAAGCATTCCCCAAGTCCAAAAATCATTATTGCTGGTTCTGGAATGTCGAATGGAGGGCGAATTACACACCATGAAATTAATTATTTACCTGATGCCAACAACACCCTTCTTCTTATTGGATATCAATCTGCGGGAACTATTGGAAGACAAATTCATGATGGAGTAAAATCAATTAATATTTTTGGGCAAATTGTTCCAATCCGAGCTCGAGTTGTTTCAATAGACGGATATTCTTCGCATAAAGATTCAGATCATCTTGTGTTATTTGTTGAAAAAAGTATCGACACGCTACAAAAAGTATTTGTGACGATGGGAGAACCACGATCTGCTTTATTTTTAGTACAAAAGCTTCGCGACAATTTAGGAATCAATGCATTTCATCCAGATGAAGGAGAAAGTATAATGCTAGATTTTTAAATGTACGTTATAATGTGCACATGTCTCACCTCGATATTCGTCATCATAAACAAAATAGAATAAAACTTTGTGTCTCAGGCGCAGCAGAAATGGGATTCTTGGGTCCACAAGATTATGAAATAGCAAAAGAGTTAGGAAGAGAAATTGTTCGACAAGGAGCAGTTCTTACCACAGGAGCAACAACTGGTTTTCCTCTTTGGGCAGCGATGGGTTGTAAAGAAGAAGGGGGAGTATCTATTGGAATGTCACCAGCTTCGACTGAACGAGAACATATCGAAGTATATCGACTTCCTGTCGACTATATGGATCTCATCATGTATACAGGTTTTGGATATGTTGGAAGAGATCTTCTTCTAACTCGATCTTCAGATGCTGTGCTTATTGGTCCAGGAAGAATTGGTACAATTCACGAATTTACCGTTGCTTATGAAGATGGGAAGCCAATTGGTATACTTGAAGGAGATTGGGAAACCGACAAAGTCATTAAAATGATTATCGACAAGAGTCACCGTATTAATACAAAGATCGTTTTCGACAAAGATCCTAAGGCTCTTGTCCAAAAAGTCATTGCCATGGTAAAAGTAGATACCAACGTTCACAATTACGTAAGAACAAATGATGATCGAATCGGAGGAACGCTTGGAGAAAAAATCTTATAAATTATTAGTTAAGTTAGATCTATATGGAATCATCAAATAAATCAAAAGCGGCTATTCTTGTTATTCTCGGAGTAGTGGTGCTTGTGGGGCTTAGTATTTTAGTCTCAGTTCGAAGTAGCAAAAGTACAGAGAAGAATGAATATCAAGATGCAGAAAGCTTACAACAACGACAAAATAATGCAGCTGATATTGTTACTACATCTTCAACGACAACCGTAAGTAAACCAGCTTCTGTATCTAATGTTTCATTCGGGCCTCTCGAACAAGCACCGGCGCCTCAACAAGTAACATCAAATGCTTCAGTTGATCAAGGATACTCAGCTGGCGTGCACGTTATGGCAGACATTGAAGGAAATTCAGTACAAGAAGCGTTGGTTGGATTTGAACGAAACAATTCAGGTACTTCAAATCTTCCACAAACACGTTTGATTGTTGTAAGTAGTTATCAGTCAAAAACTCCAAGTATTATCTATAGGCAAGATCTTCCAGAAGGAACTTCCGCAACAAGTACATTCAGTATTATTGATCTGAACGGAGATGCTAAACAAGAAGTTCTTGTTACACAGATATATACAGCAGGAAATATTCCTTACAAACAAGCATTTCTTGCTCTTGGAGCAGACGGAAAGATTCATGATTACTTAACATCATCACAGATTAAACCAACAGGATTCGCTTATGTTGAAAATGGAAGATTGAAAACACAAGAGTCAATTGCAGCAAAACCAAATATGTATAAAATTTCTACCTATTCATTCGATGGTACAAACTTTGCACTTGTATCTTGGGAAGAGAAGGCGGGAAAGTAAATAACAAAATAAATACAAAAGACTTTCTTCAGCGTCCTCGTCCTTACGGACTGCGAATGCTTCAGAAAGTCTTTTGTATTTATTTTGTTATTTAACAACCACCTTTTTTACAACCGCTTCGAAAGCAAGGGGAGAAACCTTTGCGATTTCTGTGAGAACTTTTCGGTCAAGAGTAACATTGGCTTTCTTTAAAGCATCGATGAATCTACTGTATGAAATATTGAAAGGCTTGAGGGCGGCTGAAAGACGAGTGTTCCAAAGAGCTCGCATATCATTCTTTTTATCTTTTCGGTGAGCGAAGGCGTATGTTCCTGCATGGAAAATAGCTTCGTTAGCCTGTCGTTCCTTTTTTGATCGTCCAAAACGATATCCCTTAACTTGCTTTAAGATATTTCGTCGTGACTTTAATGATTGTGTTCCTCTTTTTACTCGTGTCATGGTATTTTTGTTAGCGTAAAATTATTAGATAGTAGAGTTCGACAAGAATCGAGACTTTGATTTGTTGCTGATATCAAAACTAACACCTCGCTTTTTTCCAAGCTGATTTCGTCGTCGTGATTCTTTAGAGTTGAAGTGGTTCTGTCCTGCTTTTCGAGCAGTGATTTTACCATTCTTACTAACCTTTAATCGTTTTGAATATGACTTGTTTGTTTTCATTGGTGTTGTTTTATGAAGCTCTTTCGATGAGGACGCTTAATCCTTTTGGACTCTTTCTTGGTTCATCAGCGATCTTGTATTCTTCGGTGATGAGCTTAAGAATTCGATCAAGACGTTCCTTGAGAAAATTGACATCAAGATACTTGGTTCGGCCGGGGAGAAAGAGGTCGATCTTGATTCGGTGGCGTTCTTTTAGCCATTCTGAAGCTTTTTTAGCTTTGAGAGCAAGATCGTGTTCTCCTGTACCAACTTTTATCTGTAATGTTTTGACTTCAACAGTCTGAGCTTTGGCTTTTGCCTGCTTCTGTTTCTTGTTTTGATCGTACTGGAATTTACCATAATCCATGATTTTTGCAACCACGGGGACGGCATTTGGAGAGATTTCGATCAGGTCAGTTCCAAGCTCCTGAGCCTTTGCTAGGGCCTCCTGGAGGCTTAAAAGACCGAAATTCTCTCCTTCAGGACCGATAACTCGAACCTGAGTTGCCTTAATTTGATGATTTACTCGTACGAATGTCGACAATGTCTTGATAATTACTCAATAATAGATGAGTACTATAGCATAAATATCCTAAAAGGTATATCTTTTGAGCCTTATATTGCCTTTAGTCCTGAGCCGCTTTCCTTGAGTAAGTCGTCGATTCTGCCGTAATCATCCCACGCTAGAATTTTCCAACCGTGACTTTTGTTTTTATAAACGCTTTTGTCGAACTGACAAAGAGTGATTGAGCAATTGTGTACTGGATTTAGAAATGAAAGTCTGACCAATTCTTCAGAGGTGATGTTGTCACCAAATTCTATGTATAGTGCAACCATTCGTATGAAGATGCCATGTGATACACACATGATAGAAGATTCGGTTCGTTCGCTTAAAAATGTTAGTAATTGTTTTGCTCGGTTTTTGAGGTCTTCAAAATTTTCTTCGTCGGAATAACGAGAGCTATTGGTGTGAAAACTTTTGTCGATCAAATCGATAATCTTTTTTACTTCTGGATCGTTTCCGCTTTTACCGATAATTACTGAAGGATTTCGTCTTTCTGTTAACAAGTCACAAATTTCAAGAGGTTTTACTAATTGTTGGTTAATAATATCAGCAGTTTCTCGTGTTCTTTCAAAAGGGCTGACTAAAATACTATCAATAGGTATTTGTTGAAATCGTTCACCAACAAAAGCTGCTTGTTTTCTTCCAAGTTCACTAAGTTTTCCGATAGGACCTTGTCGAACATTAAGGGCGTTGTTCTCACTTTCGCCGTGTCGTATAAAATAAACGCGCTTTGACTTCATAAGGGGGTTGAGTAAAGTATACTACATATATGAAATTACGACTTAGAGATAAGCATCTAGAAAGCATTATTATAAGCCTTATCAGTGGTTTTGTGGGTGCTTTGATTTGTCTCTTCGTTCTTGTTTTTGGTCTCTGGTACACAAAATTAGGTCCCAAATTTTTAGGTCAAGGAATCATAAACACTGCTTCAATGCCGTCGGTTATAACTCATTCTGAACACGATTCAGAAGTCATTTCTGCGGTTAATAAAGCGATGCCTGCAGTTGTCTCAATCTCGATAAGTCAGAATGTTGCTGTTGATCAATATCAATCAGATGTTCCTAGTGGTAATGGGATGAACGACTACATGCAAAATTTGTTTGAGCAGTTGTTTGGTCAGAAGTATCAAGCTCCAACACAGCAGCAAGAACAAGGGAGTCAGAATCAACAAACTAAAAAGTTAGAAGTTGGTGGTGGTTCAGGATTCTTTGTTACATCAGATGGATTATTGATCACCAATAAACATGTTGTTGATCTCGAAGGTGCTGAGTACACAGTTATTACTAGTGAAGGAAAGAAATATCCAGCAAAAGTAGTCGCCCGAGATCCTGTTCTTGACCTTGCTGTTCTTAAGGTTGAAGGAAAGAATTTTCCAACTCTTTCATTTGCAGACTCATCTACACTTCAGGTAGGACAAACAGCGATCGCTATCGGAAATTCTCTCGGACAAAAAAATACTGTCTCAGTTGGTGTCATCTCAGGATTAGGAAGAAGTATTGTTGCAGCAGATCAACAAGGATATGAAAATCTTGATGAAGTCGTTCAAACAGACGCTGCAATTAATCCTGGAAATTCAGGAGGACCACTTCTTGATCTTGATGGAAATGTTGTCGGTATAAATGTTGCTATTGTCGATGGTTCTCAAAGTGTTGGTTTTGCCCTTCAATCAAATAGTGTAAGAGGGGTTGTTGAATCGGTAGAACAACATGGAACCATTGTTCGACCATACTTAGGAGTTCGATATGTTGAAATAACTGACGAAAGCAAAGCTCGAAACAAACTCCCTGTAAATTATGGTGCACTTGTTCTACGAGGAGACACGCAAGATGATTTTGCTGTTGTTCCAGGCTCTCCAGCTGACAAAGCGGGAATTGTAGAAAATGATATAATTCTTGAGGTTGATGGCGTCACGATCGACTCTGAACACCGCCTCACCTCTATCGTAAATTCACATAAAATTGATGATATATTGAACCTCACTGTGCTTCATCGAGGAGACCAGATACATGTTCGAGTTAGACTTGAAGCAATTCCTCAATAAATTTATGGCAATTCCACAAAATGTTCCGCAGCACACAGGACTAAACTCTCTCACTGTTTTATTTGTGAGACGACTAACTCCTGTTATCTTTGTTCTCTTTTTCTTAGCAGTTGTCGCGGCGTTACTTAACTATCTTCCTAATATTGAAACATTCTTTAACTTAACTCCTCGTGCTTACCAAATTGTCTACGGAATCATTAGTTTCTTTTTCTTAATAGCAGCTGCAGCTTCTCTTGTTGCTATCTTCTTCGTTTTTCTTTTTACCATCATTCAGTATTACTTCTACACATTCATTCTTGGAGATTTTAGTTTTAACATCATTAAAGGAATTTTCTTTAGAGAAGATACCTCTATTTCATACCGTCAGATTCGAAATGTTGATCTTGAGCAGCCACTTCTGTTTATTCTCCTCAAGGTTTCTAAGATGACTATCTTAATGTTGAGTAATGCTCCAGATGCAATCTCAAATGGGGGAGTTCGATCAGTTGAAATCATTCTCGATGCCAATCTTGCAGAAGAGTTGCAAGATATTTTAGTTCGTCGTTCAAATGTGAGTGAGGTTATAGAATTGCCAGCAAATACGCCACGAATTGTCGGAAATCCTGTTAGTCCTTTAGATTCAGCACCGCCTGTTATATAATATTTATGACTATGAAAAAGATTGGTTTATTTTTCGTTTCTTTCATTATTATCTTCGCATTTTCTTCTGTTAATCAGAATGTGGTATATGCAGCAACAAAAGCTCATGTACTTAGTGTAAAGACTGTTACATCTTCAACGCCAACCACTCTTACAAAACCAAAGACTATAGTTCAAAAAAAGGCTAACACAAAAAGCAAAATAGTCGTCAAGCAAAAATCTAAGGTGGTAAAGAAGAAGATGGTCAAGCCAAAACACTCGAGTAAGTTACTCACTGCTCCACTTTTAACTCCTGAAACGGCACCTCATAATTAATACCACATGAACAAATATTTTCTTTTCGCAATTATTGTTTTGAGCTTAATCTTTGTTGGTAAAACATTTGCTCAAAATACTCGACCTGCCACCTGTAGAAAAGAAGCTCAGGTTAATTATGAGCATAGTCGTACAGAAGCTATAAAAATAAGAGATGAGGCTTTTAAAAATGCGAAAGGTGCGCGAAACGATGGAATTGAGTCGGCAAAGAAAGTACACAACCGCTCTCAAACTCTAGGAGCGCTTGAAGATGTAAGAAAAGTTTTTCGAAACGCTGAAAGCCAAGCTTTTGTGAACTATAAAAATACACTAAAAGATATAAAAACAAAATATGCTGATGCACGAAAAGATTGCATCAACAAATAGTAAGGTTTAGGTCTTATTTGTCGAGTTCATCATTTCGATTATACTTAATTATATGACAAAGAATTTTATTGGTGTTTTGTTCTCACTTCTCATTCTATTCGTTATTTACGCTGGATTTCCAGATTCAATACGATCTATTCTTTTAATTATTGTAGCCGTTGTACAAATGTTCATTTTCGCACTTTTTGAGACAATCAGAGTTAAACAAGAAAGAGAGAGAGAGAAAGAATTAGATTAAAAATAGAGGTTGATAGTACTTCCTTAACACCCTCGTCGCTCCGCTCATGTGAATACTTCGTTACACTATTAACCTCTGTTTCTTTTTTTATTCTTATATTTATAACTGAACGAAAAAGATATTATTCCTTTTTCGCTTTGTGATATAATTAACGAAATGAACAATCCCGACATCACATATTTCGCTCAAACAGACTCACGAAGTAGTCGGATTCCGTTCGGAATTAAATCTAAAGACAGAGCAAAGCATACCTATATCATTGGAAAGACTGGAATGGGTAAGTCGACAGTGCTTGAAAACATGACCATTCAAGATATTCAGAATGGCAATGGAGTTGCATTTCTTGATCCTCACGGAAAGACTGCAGACCTTTTTCTCGAATATGTTCCTGAACATCGAAAGAAAGATGTAATCTATTTCGCTCCGTTCGATATGGATCACCCTATCTCGTTCAATGTGCTCGAAGATGTTGGTCCAGATAAACGTCACTTGGTAACCAGTGGTCTTATGTCTGCTTTCAAAAAAATCTGGGTAGATGCATGGAGTGCTCGAATGGAATACATTTTAAATAATATTTTACTGGCACTTCTTGAATATCCTGGTTCAACTCTTATTGGGGTAAACCGAATGCTTGCCGATAAAGATTATCGAAAGAAAGTAGTTGATAACATTAAAGACCCTTCAGTAAAGGCATTTTGGGTTGACGAATTTGCAAAATACGGAGATCGATATATGCAGGAAGCTGGAGCTTCAATTCAAAATAAAATCGGGCAATTCGTGTCTAATCCACTTGTTCGAAATATTATTGGTCAGCCGAAATCTACATTCGATCTTCGAAAGATTATGGATGATAAGAAAATTCTCATCATCAACCTTTCGAAAGGAAGAATGGGAGAAACCAACGCCAATCTTATTGGAAGTATGTTGATCACAAAAATATATCTCGCTGCAATGTCGCGAGCTGATTCAACAGAGTCTGTGCTGTCAAAACTTCCTCCATTTTATTTATATGTAGACGAATTTCAAAACTTCGCCAACGAATCATTTGCAGACATCCTTTCAGAAGCTCGAAAATATAAACTATGCTTAACAGTAGCCCATCAATACATTGAGCAAATGTCAGACGAAGTACGAGCCGCTGTGTTTGGAAACGTTGGAACCATGATTACTTTTCGAGTGGGAGCGTATGATGCTGAAGTTCTTGAAAAAGAATTTGCACCACAGTTTACCGCTGAAGATTTAGTTAATCTTGGACGATTTCAAATTTATTTAAAGTTGATGATTGATGAAGTGAGTTCGTCACCATTTTCTGCAACGACACTCCCTCAAATTGAAAAACCCATCATTTCATTTACTAATGAAATTATTGAAAATTCTCGAGCAATGTATGCACGGCCTCGTCCTATTGTTGAACAAGAAATTAAAGATTGGCACGAAGATGGTGTGAAAAGAGACGAAACTTCTGGTGGAGGTAGAGGGCAAACAGGCGAACGAAGAAGTGTGTCAGCTGGATACGGTGGAGGGGCGCCCGGAGCACAATCAATTGCACCACGAAAGTTTGATCGACAAGCGGTTCCTCAAAACCTTGCTGCAAAACTTCCATCAATGACAACGCTTGCTCAAAACATGAGAAGCGAAGAACGCCAACGAGTAGATAGACAAAGTTCAGGACAAATGTCGACTCAGGGTTACAGCGCTCAACGTACTTCTGGTGGCTCATCAAGTTCATCTGCTGGTTTGCCTCCTCGAAGAATGCCTACAAATGATAGTCCGTCAGTTTCAGAAATGGCCGCAGTACCTCAGTCAGTATCTCTTAATCATCTTAAGAATCCGCCACAAGAAAAATCTGCGAATACTCAAAAAGTGGCTACACCAGAACATATTTCAGAACTTCGAAATGCACTCAAAGCATTTATGAAGCCAGGCGCTCCAGTTGAAGAGGTTAAACAAGAATCTGTTACTGCAGAAAAACCAACAGAAGATAAAAAGGAAGAAGTGCTCAAAGAACATAATAAAGAAACAACTCACGCGCATGCTGCTCATAAACATTCCACAGAAAAGAAAGATGATGAGTCTGTTCATCACAAGAAACACACAAAAGAAGTGCCCAAAGAAGTGCTGATGGAAATTCTAGGAAATGAAGAGCAAGACTCGCTTAATGCATAGTTTGAGATATCCGATATAAAAGTTTGGATAATCATTTCGGTATCGCTGTATGATTTGCCACGAAGCTTGAAGCCCTTTCGTTCTGTTTTCTGAAGAAGCACTTTTTTTATGAAATCTGAATGTTACTGAGTAGTCGGGAATATTTGCAAACTTGTATGTTTTCCCAATTCGAAACCAAAGATCGTAATCTTCCCAGATAATAATAGTTGGATCATAGATATCACCTTCGCTATTGCATGGAGTGAGAGCAGACTTTCTAATCATAACTGTTGAGTGGGCAAATTGATTGCGAAACATCATGTTTCTTCGTATCGATTTATCGCTGGTGGCATAAGTGATAGGAGAGACAAAGACCCCTTTGTCATTAATTGAATTACCAAATGTTCCTACCAATGCATATTCTGCATGTTCCTTTTTCAAAAAGAATGCAACTTGTTTAGTAATTTTTTCTTCATCATTCCAAAAGTCATCACTGTCAACTACGGCTATATATTCACCTTTCGTGAATGTGTGGGCTTTGTTTCGTGCCGCTGTAATTCCTATATTTTTTTCTCCTTTAATATATCTGATTCTTTTATCTATATAGGTGGCGATTAATTGTTCAGTATCATCAGTTGAGGCATCATCGTAAATAATAAATTCAAAATTTGTGTATGTCTGGGAAAGCACTCCTTCAATTGCATCTTTCAAATAGTGAGCTCGATTGTATGTGCAAAGAATAACAGAAACGAGTGGTGATTGAGCTTGTGTTGTACTTACGTCGGGATTCATACAAGTATTATACTAAATAACCAGGTAATGAGATCCATGAAGGGGGAATGAGGTCTTCAGCTCCAAATGCTGTATGTTTATAAAACTCTTTAGGACAAATAACCACCTTTGGGATTGAATGCTTCTCTGCTGAACGTGAGAGCCATGCTGGCCACCATCCAAAAGTGCTGTTAGGTATAATAAAATGTTTGCACTCTGACATGATGCGAAGTTGATGTGCCGCTCCTTTTCCTGACCAATCATTATTAAAATAAGTATATGCTACTTTGGGATGTGTGATGTTTTCTTTACACCAATCTATTTCATCTGAGAATACAAACCATTTTAGATTTGGATTTCGATCTTTTGTTCTTACAATCATTTCCTCGATTGCTTTTGAAAAGTATTGTGGTGAAACAGTACCATGAAGCGCTGCTGCTCTTGGATCTTTTGCCATATCACCCCGACGAGCATACACACACACCGATTCTGACTCGAGAACATGTTTCTCAAAGTCCTTTGCCTCGGTACTCATTTCGCCGTACTCATTTCCGTTTTGAAAGGTGAAATCGTGTGCGATATTACCTGAGATGGCGTCAAAATATTTATAGCTTTGCCAATTTCCATCAAGATACATTCCATCTTTTATTTTTTTCGAATAATCATCGTATTGAAATCGTTTTTCTTGCATGAATCGAAAATCATATTTCTCAATTAACTTCTCAACAATTTTTCCTGCAAGACTTTGTCTTACGCGGTATTTACTATGTGAGACAAATTTTGTCTGATCTATATTGGGAAAGATGTCGAGAGAGAAAGATCGAGGTGCAAAAACTGCGCTTTGTGATCTCATCTTAAGAAACATTTCTAACGCTTTACTTTTATCACTATATAAACCCTTCAGATAACTTGTGTCGTATTGAACAGAAATGCCTGTTTTTGCTTGAATACTTTCACCAAAAGCATATTGAAACATTTGATTGCCCAAACCTCCTTTAAGTCGAACAGTGATCATATTATTCTTTGATAAACCAAAAACATCCGCATGCGTATTTTTCCTTTTCCAAAAGCGCCTTATCAGCGTTTATAATTAAACCACCGTCTTTTTCATATTCTGGAATAAATGAGAACTCTTTAAGTGTTAATCCACTCATCATGCTCATTACAAGATCGTATGTGTAAATTCGATGAGCATTAAATTCAATCATGGCATCTTTCCCAATTGGAGTTACATAAAGAAATGATCCTCCTTTTTTAATGACACGCTTAATTTCGTTAATTGCTTTAATGTCACCCTTGGCATCGAATGGGTCTCCGTATCGTCCAAGACCAACATGCTCAATGGTGTGCATGCATGAAATACTTTCGATGCTGTTGTCAGGGAAGGGGAGGCTATGTAAGTTTCCTTCCTTACTTTGCAAATTACTTAGATAGAGTGCTGCTGGCCGATAGTCATAAAAGTTAACAGGAATGAATGCAGAAACGATTCCACAAAAGTAGAGACTTGAACTTATGTCTGTGTGTAGGGTAGGATTTATTTCCTTCACTTTTCGTGCGGCCCACGCAGTGTGATACACATAATGTCTATCGAATGCAGTTCCAACAGTTTTGTCTCTTATCTGAGGATTAAGGTCAGCAAAGTTAACTGAGAATCTTTCATCTTTGATTCGATTAAATACATAGTAGTCAGCCAAAACAAAAGGACTAAGAATGAAACGGAGTAGGGTCTTAAGATTTTGTTTTATATCAGTATTCATAGTTGTTCAATAAGGTGTTGTGCTGCAATTGTATCAGTGAAATTGTCATTAATGTATTCTCTGGGTGTAAATGTTGAATATTTTGAAATAAAAGTTGAAAGATCTCGCTCAAAGCTTGTATCGGTGAAAAACATTCCTGTTTGTTCGGTAAGATAAGGCGCCCCAATCTTTCCCTCAACATCAATGGTTGTTTGAGGATCGACATATCGCTGAGCATTATATACAAGGGTTGGAACATTTCGAGCCCAGGCTTCAAGTAGTGCTAATCCCTGACTTTCACTTCTTTGAAGATATATTACATAAGGTGTTTGCTCAAGTTGGGTAAAATATTCTTCTTGAGTGAAGTCTCCATATGAAAGAAGTTTGTATGATATTTTTTCTTTATGTAATGTTGCGATAACACTTTCATACAAAGTCTGGTCAATGTGTTTTTTAACGACAAGTACTTGTCCACCTTTTGTTGAGCTTTTTTGAGGAAGATTAACACCTGCACCCCACACAATAATTTTTCCTGTAAGTTCAGGAGTTATTCGCTCATACAGTTGTTGAACCCATACTGAGGGAACGACAACTTTATCAATTAACGAGTTGATAATTATTTTATGATGATCAAGTGGAGAGACGATAATGTTTGGTCCGGCGTACAATTCTTCAATAAACCCTTTTTGTTTTGCATGAATAGCCCACGAAAGTGTATCCACTCCGGAAAGTACTAATACTTTTTTATATACTTCATTTTCGTTTTTCGGATTTACATTAAAAGAGTGATTAATACCAGAAAGACCTCGTGTGAGACTTGAAAAAACTGACTGTGGCCCACGAGTTTTTCCTAACCAATCTTTCAGTCGATGCTTAATATATGAAGGAGAAAAGACTGAAGAACCAGGCCTTTCAGTTAAAATAGTAAGAGGAGAATCTGAATTCATACGAGAATTATATCATGCCATCCTTTCCTTATTCGAGCGAGCGAAGTGTCTTGCTTCTTATTTGATACAAGACTTTATAGAGTCTTTCGCCTCCAAGAGCTGCTAATAGTCGAGCGTAGTTTGCAATGCCAAATGGATGATGTTTGATAGCCTTTTTAAATGAAACAACTGCCTCTTTTTTGTTTCCTAAGTGCAGGTGAAGTCGGGCAATTGCATGATATACCGCACTTAAACTCTTCGGGTACTTTAAGAATGTTTTTTGATATTTGGTAATAATTGATTCGAGATCTTGCGCTCTTCGATGTGCTGTTCGTTCAAGAGATGACGTATTGTTATCATGAATATGATAGGTAACCAACGAGTCATTAAGAAATTTATATAACACATTGTTTGCAACCATTCGTGCAACAAGGTCATAATCTGCAAATACTAAAAGACCAGTATCGAGTGTTCCAACACGATCGAGTACAGACTTTTTAATGACGAGCATGCTGAATGTATTGAAATATGAACCAGCAAGAACTTTTTCGACAGGAAGATTATCTTTCTCTAATTTTAAAACACCTGTAGTCTTCTTCTTTGTTTTGTCGTGATGTTGGTCAACATTTGAAGCGAAGAAACCAATATCAGGATTCTTTTTAACAACATCGTATATTTTTTGCAATTTATCTTCTCTCCACTCATCGTCATGATCGAGAAAGGCAACGTATTCTCCTTTAGCAACATTAATGCCAATGTTCGTTGGAATCGTTGGTCCTCCCGAATTAGGTGTGCTAATTACCTTGATACGAGTATCTTTCAATTGCGCTTTTTTAATGAGACGATCGGTATTGTCGTTTGATCCATCATCAACAATGATTAATTCAAAGTCAGTAAATGTTTGATTGAGCACACTTTTAATTGTTCGCTCAATAAAACGTTCACTATTATATGCCGGAATGATGACAGAAAATGTAGGCATGTTATTGAAGATGGGGAAGTTCTTTGTCTTTGCTCGATACGATTGGATTTTTAACACCCCAGTCGATTCCAAGTTGTGGATCATCATATCGTATGCCACTTTCAGCAGTCTTATTGTATTCTCGAGTGCATCCATAAAGTACATAAGCTTCGTTTGAAAAAACAGAAAATCCGTGTGCGAATCCTACAGGGATATAAATGAAGGTATTGTCTTCTCCTTGAAGATCAATCGTTATCACTTTTTTATAGGTAGGAGATTCTGGACGCGCATCAACAATGACATCGCGAATGCTTCCAGCAATTAAGTACAAGAACTTTCCTTGAGCACTTTCTCCTTTTTGAAAATGAAGACCTCGCACCACATCTTTTTTAGAATACGAAAGATTATATTGAGGAAATGCATCCGCTAATTGTAAATGTTGAAATTCAGTAATTTTACAGATTTCCATGAAATAACCACGGTCGTCATAAAACTTATCAGATTTAACCATCTTTACTTCAGGAATTTCGAGGTCAATTACTTTAAATGCCATATATGTTAATTAATATGCGGTTACTAAAACGGAATATTTTTTTCCAATTCGTACCGCATGAACGATCTTAAGAAGGGTTGGGCAATCGATTGTTACTGAGGTTGGCTTTTCTTCCAATATAAATTTCTGTATATGAATCCAAGCTGGTTCAGTTTCATAATCAAATAACTGTTTATCAATATATTTTGTATTTGAAGAAAACTTATTTTTGATCCATCGAGATAGTTTTCCTGAGGCTCCAGCAATGGCAATTTGTTTTCCTTGGGTATTGTTAGCAATAGTCATTTCTCTTGAAAGAAGCGCTACAAGGTCGGGGTGAGTGACAGAGCTTTTGTCTGCTCCATCTTTCATTACAATGTTTGTAACGCTAGGGAGATAGAAGGTGATAAAGGGCCACATTGCCTGTTTGAACATTTCTGTCTGATCTTCTGGAAAAGAAGATGCACCATGAAATGCCTTATCAACTTCGGCTAATTCTTTTTGATTGAGATGTATGGTGATCATATTTTTTTATACTACCTGCATTTTATTCATGGCGTAATCAAATCGAAGCACGCCTGCGTGAGATAGTTCTTTGAAAGGAAGGTTCGAAGTGTGTACATAGTGATATAACCACGCTTCACTATTCATCTTATCTTTTGCTAGTTTCTCAGGATTCATACTATCAACGTATCCAAGGAAGGCTGTTGGCTTCATGGCAAAAATCATATCGTTGTAATTTAAAGGAGCAGACAATATTTTTGACCCATCACTAAAATGATAGGGAGGGTTACAGATTAAAATATCTTCGGTTGGATTTGTATTCATTTCGTCAATAAATACAGGGAAACATAACACTTGTCGTGATGTGTAATACACAACCCAATCGTATGTTTTTAAAAGTTCTCGATGTTTTTCAACGACAGCTTGGCACATAACATATTCACCAGCTCCCTTACTCTTTGAACCAAGTGTATTGTTGTTAATCAGCATAAGGTCTTTGATTGCAGGATGTCCGTATAGAGAGGTGAGTGAAGAAGACAATTCATCTTTTGAAGAAACTGTATTATCAATCACAATTAAATGAATATTGGGATTTTTATCAGCACGCCTGAGCATTCCATGTAAGGCAACTGCGTATAAATCTTGTCGATCTTTTTCATCATATGTTTCGGCACTTCGATACTTGTATGCTCCTAAACAGATAAATAAAATCTTTGGTTGATCCATCTTATTTTTTAAAATTTTTAATTGTTTTGATAACGTATTTTTGCTCAGTAGTTGTTAATCCTGGAAATACAGGAAGAAGTACAATTTTCTGCCATTCAGATTCTGTGACAGGAACGTCAGCTTTGTACTTTCGATACATTTTAAATTGATGATTTGGACTATAGTGCACACCAGTTGCAATGTTGTTATCCATCATATAGCCAATAAACTCACTTCGAAGTTTTGGGTCATGAATTCGCACTGCGTAGTTATGTCGAACTGTTCGAGTGTAAGGTTTTTCAACAGGAAGGGTGAGCCACTTCACTTCTTTTAATTCTTTGTCGTACATTGCTGCAATTGATCGTCGTTTATCGTTTGCTTTTTCGAGTTTTGAAAGTTGAACTAAACCAAGGCATGCATTAATATCATTCATGTGATACTTGTATCCCAGTTCTTCAACATCGTATTGCCAGTGATAGCCTTTATTTACGATGTTTCGTTCGTACGTACTCTTGCTGATTCCAAGCCATCGTCGTCGTCGAAGAATAGCATCCCACTCAGCGTTGTTGAACGTCAACATTCCTCCATCTCCCATAGCTAAGTTTTTTACTGCATGAAAACTAAATGAAGTGATGTCTGCCACATTTCCAACTCGTTTCTTTTTATACATTGATCCACAAGCGTGCGCAGCGTCTTCGATAACAAATAAATTATGCTTCTTGGCAATTGCCATGATTTTGTCCATGTCACACGCATGACCTCCGTAGTCGACACAAATAATTCCCACAGTTTTTGGAGTGATAAGTGCTTCAATCTTTTTTGCATCCATATTTAACGTATCTCTTTCGATATCACAAAAGACAGGAATACCTTGTTCATACAAAATCGCATGATTAGTTGAAACGAATGTGAGGGAAGTAGTAATTACTTCTTTCCCTTTAATATTAAAAAGTGAGAGTGCCAAATGAAGACCAGATGTGGCTGAGTTTACGGCAACGGCATGTGTTGAACCAACAAAAGCAGCAAATTTATCTTCAAATTCTTTTGTTTTAGGCCCAAGTCCGATCCATCCTTTTTCAAAGGGTTCTTTAAGTGAATCTAATTCTCGGTGGTCATACGATGGTCTGAAAAGAGGGATGTGTTTTTTGATCATGTTATTCGATAGTAATAGTCTTATATTCTTTATTATTCCAGGCCGGATTGCCTTGATCCATGAAATCAATCTTATCATAATTGAACGTTTTGACCCTGTAATTGGTCCAATTGGCGAAATATGGACGTTCTTGGCATACAAT
Organism: Minisyncoccia bacterium; assembly: GCA_038230075.1. GTDB lineage: Bacteria > Patescibacteriota > Minisyncoccia > Phycocordibacterales > CALRBL01 > JBBRNV01. Next base: position 111,726 of record JBBRNV010000002.1, read on the forward strand.
GCCCGCAATGGCGTCTATTCCGGCCCCTGCATCGATAAAAACCTTATCACACTCATTCTTGAGAAGCGAAACGAGGCCAAGTTTTGCGTGTCCTGCGCCCACCAAGAAGATTTTAGCTTTTGAAGCTTTGATTTGTGGAATTAGTTTCTGAGCAAGAGCGTCGATGTCGTCTGCTGCACCTTTCTGAGGAACTTCTACATATTCAGCAAATGATGTAATTCCTAAATATGTTCGATACATGTCTCGTTTTTCTAATTCTTTAATCACTTCCATTTTTTCTCTTCCAGCGATGATTCCAATTTCTGTAGGGAAGTTTTTGAAAATCCACTTAGTGCTTACTAGTGCATACACCGCTTCGAGAGGTTGAGCATTAAGAGAAGCTAGTAGTTTTGCTTTGGCTGCATATACTTCACCTCGCCACTTTTTGTGGAAGAAAATCGCTAGTCGGGGAATGATGCCAAATATACTAAGTACTTTTAATTTTATCTCAATAATTTTTGACCAATATTTATTTTGATATACAAAATGAAAATTTCGTTTAAAAGCTTTTTGCAACAGTCGTTCAATAAATTCTGATAGCACTAATGATCGCCAATCTTTTCGTTCTCGATGTTCAATGGCAGTAGTGATGAGGTCGTGATGCCAAAAGAGCGATTGATGATAAGGAGTGTTTATTTTGTCATACCCAAGAAGAGTTCCGCGATTTCCTGGCTTTGCACTTCCTTTAGGAATTGCACGAAGAAAGAAAAAGTCTCCATCACTTGCTCTTAGAATGCTATAGCCTTTATTGTTTGATGCTGCCCACTTTACTTTCTCTGTGAGTGAAATAAATGATTGTTGAAGAGATTGTTTGATTAATCCTTTATCGGTAAGACCTACATGATGACTTTTGTTGTCAGTATTAATACCCTGTACAAAATATTGGCTGGCAATTGGTGCAAACATTCTTCGCTTGAATACTAAAATGTCGTGAGGCCACCACTGATAGCCAAATCCGTCGAGGGTATTTTTCATTTCTTCTCGTAATGCATCAGCTGCTTCTTTCCAGTAGACTAACCCTCGTTTTTCAATTTCTCGAATGACATAGTCTTTTGGTTGGGGATTCAAATGTTGGCCATCATGATCTTCGTGTTGGTTTGACCAGGTTACAAATAAAATATCTTTTGCTGCCTTGCTTAGATTGTCGATAAAATCTTGCTCACCCTCTTTTTCAATATGTTCACCAACTTCTGAACAATTGACCATGTCATACGCCTTTTCAAACGTAAAAGGCTTTGCAAGATCGGCTATGTGAACAACATTTTTAATAATTGGAGCTGCATATTGTTTTGACCATTCAAAATAGTCATACCCAACAACTTCAACATGTGGATTGTTTTCCTTTAATGTTTCGATCAGTCTGCCGTTATTACATCCTAAGTCTGCAAATGAGTTTACAATACTCATATCAAAGATCTTTGTTAAAGCATTGAAATAGGCCCTGTATGCTGTCATAGGACGAGTATATTCTTCTTCTTTATATGTATCCTCAACTTCTTTTTTCATGAGTATTTGTTGTTCTTGATTATATACAGGTGGGTACTCAAACACAAATTGAGGCTTGTATTAAAGGTTAATCGATAAGAAAGATTTTCTTTGCAATTGGTCGAGTTTTTGGAAAGAGAAAGATTGCGACGCTATTTCCAAAATATGAAATAAGTGTTGCAAACGCAGAGCCAGCTATTCCATAGTGAGGAATGAGAAGAAGATTGAGTACAACATTTAATACCATGGCAAACAATGAGCTCATGAGTACAGCAAACTGATTTCTTTCAGAAATGAAAATTTGATTCACTAAGTAGGTAAGCGATGTGCCAATTCCTGCCCAAATATAAATTTGAAGAACAATAGCTCCTGGAAGGAAGGCTTCTCCATAGAGAATTCGCATAATTGGTTTTGCGAGTAATGAAACAGGAAGGCTGACACCAACGGCCAGAATGACTAAAAATAAACTGAGTCTTTTAATTCGACTGAAATATAATGCCTCTGAAGTTTTTTTACTGTTTACAATTGCAGGGTAGAGGGAGCTAATAATGATGCCGGGTAAGAAATACCATCCTTCTGCCAAACGCACCGCTGCATCGTATACTCCGACAGCAGTAGTGCTCACCATTGATTTTAAGAGCACCTGATCAATTCGTGAATAGATCACTGCAAATCCTGAAGAGATCATGAGAGGAAGTGCGTGGCGAAGCATTAACTTCGCTGTTTCTTTGTCGAAACTCCATTGAAAGATTGATCCATAGTGTTTGTATCGAATGATGATGTACATAATCATGTACAGAATTGGTTCGATAACAAAAATTGCCGCAAGATAAATTACTCCTTTATTTGCATAGACGGTGTAAATTTTAATTGCAGAAAGAATAGCAATAACAAAAATAGAAATAACTGCAGGATATTTTGATTTAACATGAGATTGGAATTCATACGCGATAATATTCCATTGATTGAAAAGGTATGAAAGTGAAGCTATGGCAATAAGAAGGAAAGAAAGAGAATCACCATGGAGGGCTCGAGCTACCACAATAAGAATGGCGCTTGTTAAGAATCCTGCAATAAACTTGAGTGTCAATGCTGTACCTAAAATTTTATTCTTATCTTCAGGTCGTTCAATTAATTCTCGAAAGAGTATCTGGTCAATTCCAAGTCCTGCGATAAATGAACAAAGCGTTGCAAAACTAACTGCATAGCTCAATTCTCCGTTGTTCAAGGGCCCAAGATGTCTGATGACAAAAATGTTTGCAATGAATGATATGCCCAAACTAACAACGCGAGCCGAAAACATCCATCCTGTATTTTTGAAATATTTAAGGAAGCCGGCATCGCTTCGTACATGGTGTGCTGCATCATCAAGTCGATATACTAACTTTGTTTTCCAATCTTCCTTTCCTGTCATAACTCGTTTCACTTTAATAAACTCTCCTTTAATGTTGTGAGCGAATAATCCGTCGGTTAAGTATTTATCACCAATAACAACATAGTCTTTTCTAAATTCTTCGGGAATCTCTTCAATCACTTTTTTACTAGGCTTTCGATGGTGTTTTGAAATGAAAAGAATTCCTAATAGTTCTGCGAAGTGGTTATTTCGTTTGTCATCTCTTTTATTTGATGAAAGAAAGACATTATTGTGCTTCTTGAGTAATTCAACCTTATTGATTGTTTCTTGATCGAGCGAATGTTCTCCGTCGGCAACGAGTGTTCCGTCAATATCGAGAATGATAGTGTGGTTGTGGATATGATCGACTGAGAGTTGTTTGAAGAATTCCATGAGTTTATTTTGCAACACTAAAACTTAAGATCATGATGATGCCGATAATAAGAAATCCATAACCAACAATTTGAAGAGGAGAGATCTTTTCACCGAATTGAAGAAGGGCAAATGAATTGATAATTAAAAAACTTGCTCCAACCATAATAGGATATGCAACACTGATTGGCATTGAACGAAGTGCGAGAAAATAAAAGAGGGCATTAAGTGCAAAGCAAAAAAGACCAATGATAAATAAATAGTTTGAAGTAATGATACTCAAGCTGAATCCGTTAAAAACGATTCCTTTCTGTGCGCCAGCCTTCAACAGAACATTTGCTGTCCCATTCAAGATAAAAGCAATGATGAGAAAAAGAATATACATACTATGACGTTATTTTATCCCAGTAGACATTCTTCGAGTCGTTTCGTAGTAATAACTTCACTCCTTTATATGTCACCAACTTATAGTTCTTTGAACACCATTCTTCAAGATTTTGTGAAGCCCATGAACAATAATGGTTATTAAAAGCGAGATATACAATGACATCAGGCTTCTTTTCTATATATGTATAGTTCAAATCGTATTTATTGTGTCCTGGAATACTATACATTCCTCGAGGATTCGAAAGTGCGCCAGATAAGTCTGGTGCAAGTGTTGCAATATATGCGTCTGTTTTTCCTAAAGGATCGAGAGAGTATCGTTCAGTCAAATATGGAATTGTTCCTGCCCAAAATGATGAGATTGTTGCATTTGGAGTTGTTAACTCGTTGATAACAAGTGAAGTGTCAATATTTTCTTTGTTATTTCGAGTTTGATAAGGCTCTAGTCTCATGAAGTCGTAGTGATAGTCGAAAGGAATAAGAACAAGAAGGGAAGTGACAATGACGCTTGCGAACGCTAAAAATAAATCTTCTCGAAGATGAAATGATTTTTTTAATTTTACGATTGAAAGAATAAATGCAATGAAAAAGAGAATGGTGTACGGAACTGTCATTCGCCAGAATGGAGGCCACGGATCACCACCTGCCCAAATTTGATACGCAGCATATGCTCCAAAACATAGTGTAAACATGGTGATGTATTTGTACTGATCGATAAACAAATTCTTGAGCTTGTTGGTGAAGCTTGTTCCAAACTCCCATATATAGACAAAGAAAAACAGGACAACAGGAATAATAAAGAGTGAAATTCGAGTAATGAATGGACTAAAGAACCCTATACCGTTTTTGAGGCGATCCTCGAGTGGCATACCAGTTGCTTTTAATATGTACGTATTTGGATATGAGAGATGATAAAAATAAAGTCTAAATAGTTGATATCCAATGATAGGAAGTGCGGTAATAATAGCTTCAACAACGGTTGCTAAGATTCCATTCTTTTCTTTATATCGTTGAATTGCTCGAAATGCGTAAAAGATAGCAATAAAAAGTGCGCCTTCTGGTCGAGTAAGATATACGAGTGATAAAAGAAGTGCTAGGCCAGAATAAATCTTTCCATGACGTATTGGTTTGAGAGACAAAGAAATAATAAAGAGAACGAGGGTGGTGAGAAATCCTGTTTCCATTCCAAAAACTGACCAATAAATAACTGGGTACCATGCCATAGTCAAAAGAAGTGATATAAAAAGAATGAAATCACTTCGATCTTCAGGTTTTAACAATGACGTTACAATGTTTTTAACGAGATACACATTCAAAGCTAAACAAACAACTCCAAGGAGTTGAATAAAAAGCATTGAATAATTTGTTCCAAATACTGCAATTGCTCCTGCCATGATAAATACCATAAGTGGATTGGTGAATCCTTCAATATGTTCTCCCATATTCCACACCAAGCCATTTCCAAGAACTAGATTATGTGCGTATCTCATTGAAATCATTGCGTCGTCAAAAAGTACAAAATGTCTTTGATGATCAATTGCTACATACGATGAACGAGCAACGAGTACTAAAGAGAAAATGATATACAGAGCGAAACAAATCTTAAATAATGTTCTATATATAGGTGACGTAAATGTTGTAAACATAATGTTTTGTTAGAAAAATATTTTAGCTACTTTAAGAATGCCTTGTTTCCATGGAACTCTGTGTGTTACTCCAGATCTTCCTTCGAAGTTCTTCATGTTTTCTAAATACCACTCATAATTTCGAACCAATGCCTGTTTATTTGAGTATTTGGGCTTATATCCTAAAACTCTTTCTGCTTTTTCAATTGAAACAAATGAATCTTCAGATGCTGTTTCATATACCCATTTATAAAGTGGTGAAAGTTTCAAAAGTTCAAGAAGGCGAAGTGTCCATATAATAGGAGTTGCAGGGAGGCCGACAATGTTTCTATGGAATCCTGCTTTATCAAGTACTGCCTGATAGTCTTCTTTCATGGTAGTAAATTCTTTTGCTCCAATATTAAACGTGTCATTTACTTTGTTTGCGTCGAGAGTTGCACATAAATAAATTGCTTCGCATAAATCTTCAACGTCGAGTAGTTGATATCGATTCTTTCCATTTCCAATCATAGGAAAATTCTTTCCATCTTTTGCCCAATCATAAAAGAGTGCAAATACTCCGAGTCGTTCTGGTCCAACAAAAGACTTAGGACGAATAATTGGAATACATATTCCTTTTGCTCGATATTCAACACAGAGTGCTTCTGCTTCAATTTTTGCCTTGCCGTATGGTCCAACACCATCAAGTTTGTCTGTCTCAAGAAGAGGGTGGTGGTCGGGAATTCCGTATACTGCTGTTGATGAGATGTGAACCACTCGCTTAACATCACATGAGAGCGCAGCATCAAGAACATTCTTTGTGCCAGCAATATCTGTTGAAAGAATTTCTTCTTCAGAATAAAGAGGAAGGGCAGCAGCGGTGTGAATTACCATATCGACTCCTTTCATTGCTGTTTCAATATCTGACTTGTTTCGAATGTCTCCAACTATTGATGTAATTTGATCTTTTTCAGGATAGTCAAAAATATCTTTGTCTAAAGAAACAATAGTGTGGCCCTTCTCAAGGAGAAACCTCACCATGTTGATTCCTAAAAATCCTGATCCGCCGGTAATAAGAAATTTCATGACTCTATTATATATGATGATAAAAAATGAGATACATGAAGCAAATCCACAAAATTCCACTTAAAAGAAGAATTGGATCAGATACGACGAGCTTTTCAGGATATTCACTTTTATTGCTTGTAAAAATAAGAAGGGTGTAACGAATGACACCAAGGAGTACAAAGAAAACTGAGAAGACTGCAAAAGGCGAACTCAAAACTAATACGGTATAGAGACTGTAAGAGATAACTGCCAATGTTGAAGCAAGAATTAATAATCCTTTCAAAAATTCAGGAGTGTAGTGTTCAAGTACTGCTCGTTTGTGTTCTTGTTGAAATTCAGAAAGTCGTTTTCCAACAATGAGAAAGAGTGACATAAAGATGGTGCATAATAAAAGCCATTCAGATATATAGATGGAAGCAGCTATTCCTCCGATAACGATTCGAATTAAATAAAAACTAGCGATGAGAAGAATATCAACAACAGCCACGTGTTTAAAATAAAATGTGTAGAGAAAGGTAAGTGCAATATATATGAGCATTACTCCCCAGATCTGAGGAATAAAGAAGGTGATGAGTAATAGAACAGCAACCGCAAGGCAGCAAAGAAGAGTTAACGCTTGCTTTCGAGAGACCTTTCCAGAAGCCACGGGGCGATTCTTTTTTTGACTATGTTTTTGATCTTGTTCGATATCAACAAGATCATTAATGATGTATACACAACTTGCGGTGAGACAGAAGACGACAAAAGCAATAATGGTTGCATCTACTTTTGCAACATTAAAAATATCTTTGGCAAAGAAAAGAGGAACAAAAATGAAAAGATTTTTGATCCAACTGTACGGACGAAGCAATGCGACAATGCTAGGCATAGAGATAAAGCTAAAAATAGCATAAAAGGCGCTAAAGTCTATCTAGAATAGAAAGTTGTTTTTGACAGGCTATTTGGCACGCAGAGCTCTCAAATGATATAGTGAGAGCCACTTATGAATTTACGATCATTTCTTCGGGGTACCATATTATCAGTTCTTTTATTAGTTCCGTTTGTAGGATTATTTGTTGATGACGCAGCATACTTTCCATTTATTACAGGAAAGAATGAGCTCTTCAGATTGTTGGTAGATATTGGTCTCATATTGTATGCGTGGTTGATACTCGATTGTTTATTCAACGCTAAGAGCGCAGATGCCTATAAACAATATATTCCAAAAGTAAACTTAGTGAGTGTTGCATTGTTTGCCTTCATGGCAATCATTTGTGTCGCTGACATTTTTGGAGCGAGCCCATCAAAAAGTTTTTGGAGTAATTTTGAACGAATGGAAGGATACATTACCTTCCTTCATTTGTTTGCCTACTTCATACTACTTTCAGCACTTATTAATAAAGAAATGATTTGGCGACGATTGATGCAAACAACACTTATTTCAAGTTTGTTTGTTGGTCTTGATGCACTGAGTCGTGCAAAAGATACTATAGGACTTCAGGTTCTTGGACACCGGATATCGCAAGGACAAACGCTTCTCGGAGAAATCACAAAGCTTGGAAGTGGTGCTCTTCAAGATTACTACACTCGATTATCTAATTATCGACTCGATGGGGCACTTGGAAACTCAACGTATGTTGGAGTATTCGCAATGCTTAGCATCTTTTTGGCAATCTATCTTTCAGTTCGAATTCTCAGACGATCATTTAAAGAAACTCATGAATTTCATGGTGATTCAGAATACGACGAAGAAAAGCATCAGATTCCATCAATTGTTGCTATCGTATTATATGTAGCAATTTCACTCTTCAACTTCTATATTCTTTTCCACACAGGAACTCGAGGAGCAATGCTTGGATTCGCAGTTGGTATTGTTTTTGCAGCATTAATGTTTGCTGTATTTGAAAAGCGAGCACGAAAATTAAAAATGGCTGGTCTCACTATTGTTGTGTTAATTGTTGGTTTCGTTGGGGGGTTAATGATTTTCAAAGATAGCCAAGTTATTCAGTCGTCTCCACTCCTTAAACGATTCGCAGTTGTCTTCACGACTTCTCCATCTGAACTTCTTCAGACTGAAGGAAAGGCGCGAACAGGTATTTGGGCAATGGCGTGGCAGGGAACAAAAGAGCATCCACTTCTAGGATGGGGACAAGACAACTTCGGATATGTTTTTAGTAAGTACTACGATCCATCACTTTATAATCAGGAGCAGTGGTTTGATCGAGCACATAATGTATTCTTCGATTGGCTAACAGCCGGAGGATTTCTTGGTCTTCTCAGCTACCTTTCTCTCTATGGAGTTATCGTCTATGCACTCTGGTACAAACGACAGAATGGAAATCTTATATTCTCATTTGAAGAACGAGTGATTTTCACCGCTCTTTTGATGGCATACTTTATTCACAACTTCTTTGTATTCGACAGTATTACTAGTTACATTATTTTCTTCTCAATACTTGCTCTCACTTCTGAACGAATTAGTACCAAGAAATCTGAACACGAAGCCACTGCTGTTCGAGAAGTTGAAAAGGAAAGTACGCTTGCTATGTTGATCCCTGTTGTTGCAGGAGTCTTCGCTATCTTCTCACTATATTTCGCAGTGTACGCTCCATATACCGCTTCTCACGATTTGATCACTGCTATTTCTCATCAACCAGATGCAAAAACAGGCGTGACTCCAAACTATGACGCATTCGTGGCTGTGTTTAACAAGGGTTACATTGGTCAACAGGAAGGAAGAGAACAGCTTTCAAATACCTCACTTCAGATTTTCTCAATTCAACAGATTCCCGATGCAGATAAGAAAAAGTTCTATGACTTAGTTGCAAGTGAATACAAGAAACAAATCGAACAAACTCCTAATGATGCACGTGTTCGACTTTTCTACGGTGCATTCCTTCAAAATGTTGGAAACACTGACGAAGCAGAAATTCATTTGAAAAAGGCTGTTGAATTATCACCATCAAAACAAACACTTCGTTATCAACTTGGATACCTCTATATTCAGACTGCAAAATACGACAGTGCTCTTGAACAATTTAAGACAGCATATAACTTAGCTACATCTTCAGGTGAATCAGCACTTCTTTATTCACTCTCAGCAATTTACGCAAATAAGCTTGATGTCTCAGATAATTTGTTTGCGTCTCTAAAGACTGCAAAAACTAATTCTGTCGATGAAATGCTCGCAAATCTTGATCGAATAAGTGATCCTCGAATTTATCAAGCATACATTCAAACAAAGCATTCTGAGAGGGTTGATGGATGGGTGAGAAATCGAGAAGAGGCAATTAACGCATATGTAAGTGCGGGAAGAATCGATATTGCAGCAAGTCGAATTAAGGAATTAATCGAACTTATTCCTCAGTATAAAGATGTGGGTGAGAAGTATTTACAAGCACTTGGAGTTAGTACTTCAACAAGCACTGCAACTACCGTTAATCCATAGTAGTAGGCAATAAGGCCTAGAATATAAGCCATCCTTGACTTATATGACTAAAGATGCTATTGTCTCTGTATGTGAGAGTTGTTAATTAATGAGCTAACTCTTAACAAAGTAAATATCGCAAAAAACCGCCTTTGGGCGGTTTTTTGTTTTCTTATTTTGACTATATAGAGAAGGTGTAGAGACAAGGGCTTGTTATTTATCGTAAGTTCACTATCATACATATGTATACGTTGTTTCAATTCACGGTCAGCGACTGCACTCACATAGATATTTACTTTGGAGTTAGCACCCGCTGACCATGTGTCGACGCAACAAAGTTAAAACGGCTTCGGCCGTTTTTTCTTTTTACAGAAAAAGTTTTTCTTGAAATTCTTGATGTTGAAAAGAAAAATATATTTTATATTTTATTTATAATTACAAAAAAGTTTTTATATTTTATTTTTTCTCACTCTTTTTAAAAAATAATTAATTTTATTTTCAAAAAAATAAAAAAGTTATCCACAACTTTCCATTAATTTCATTGTAATGAAATTTTATTTGTTAGATAATTGTTTTCAGAGTAAGCGCATATATATTTCAAAAAATATTTATTAATAAATACTTTTGAGGTCGGCGCGCATTACAATTTAAAAATAATTTTTATACTACAATGGCAATGAAGAAAAAGGCAAAGAAAGTAGCTAAGAAGAAAGCAACAAAGAAGAAAGCAAAGAAAGCAAAACGATAATCGTTTTCCCACTTAACAAAGGCCTCCCGAAAGGGAGGTTTTTGTTTTGCCTTAGTTATAGAGCCTGTTGGCTATTGCTACTATTTTTAAACGGTGTGATATAGTGTTTTGACTATGTCATTAATCGATTCAATCAAAGGAATATTTTCAGGAAGAGACAAGCAAATTGTCGCCAAATACCGAAAAACTGCAGCAGTTATTGGTGGTTTTGAATCTGCAATGAAAGCACTTTCAAATGAAGGCTTAAAAGAAAAAACTAAAGAGTTTAAATTACGATTAGAAAAAGAAGAAACATTAGAGGCTATTTTGCCTGAAGCATTTGCTCTTGTTCGAGAAGCCGCGGTTCGAACACTTAATCAGCGTCACTACGATGTGCAACTTATTGGAGGCATGATTATGCATTCATCAGGTATTGCTGAAATGAAAACAGGAGAAGGAAAGACCTTAGTGGCTACACTTCCTGCATATTTAAATGCACTCACTGGAAAAGGAGTTCACATTGTTACTGTTAATGATTATCTTTCAAGACGAGATGCTGTGTGGATGGGACAGATTTTTTCACTCCTTGGTCTTTCAGTTGGAGTGATTAATCACGAAACTTCATTTTTGTACGATCCAACTCAAAAAGAAGATCCTGAAAAAGAAGCAGTCGCTTCATTTAAAGTGGTATATGATTTTCTACGACAGTGTTCTCGACGAGAAGCGTATGAAGCAGATATTACCTACGGAACAAACAATGAATTCGGTTTCGACTACTTACGAGACAACTTAGCCTACGACAATTCACAACTTCGACAACGAGAATTTAATTGCGCCATTATCGACGAAATCGACTCCATCTTGATTGATGAGGCACGAACACCTCTTATTATTTCTCAGGCAGGAAATGAGTCAGAAAATCTCTATGCAACGTTTGCTGGTATTGCCAAGACAATGCAAGTTGAAACAGACTTCACCGTTGATGAAAAGCGAAAAGCAATTGTTTTGACTGATGAAGGAATTTCAAAAGCTGAAAAAGCACTTAATGTCGACAATATCTATACAACAGGAGGAATTAAGTACGTGCATCATTTAGAGAATGCTGTTCGAGCAAAGGCACTTTTCCTTTTAAATAAAGATTACGTTATTAAAGATGGAGAAATTATTATTGTTGATGAATTTACAGGGCGACTTCAAGCAGGAAGACGATGGTCAGAAGGATTACACCAGTCAATTGAAGCTAAAGAAGGGGTAACTGTACAACGTGAATCTCGAACGGCTGCATCTATTACTTATCAAAACTATTTCAAACTGTATAAAAAGTTGTCAGGAATGACAGGAACAGCAAAAACCAGTGAAGAAGAGTTTTATAAGGTGTATGGTCTCGATGTTATTGAAGTGCCAACTAATAAAAAAATTGCTCGACTCGATAAAAACGATCTTATTTTTCAAACTGAAAAAGGAAAGTTTGTTGCAATCGCAAAAAAGATCAAAGAATTGAACGAAAAAGGTCAGCCAGTTCTTGTTGGAACGGTTTCTATTGAAAAAAATGAACTACTCTCACTCTACCTAAAGAAAGAGGGGATCGCTCACCAGATGCTTAATGCAAAGCCTGAATTTGCAGAAAAAGAAGGAGAAATTGTAGCTAATGCCGGAAGAAAAGGAGCGGTTACTATTGCAACAAACATGGCAGGACGAGGAGTTGATATTAAACTTGGAGGTCCACTCGCTGATATTAAGCTTGCAGACGACGTTAAGGCAGCCGGAGGACTCTTTGTGCTTGGAACAGAACGACATGAAGCACGACGAATCGATAACCAGCTTCGAGGAAGATCAGGACGACAGGGAGATCCTGGGGAAACACAATTCTTTGTATCACTCGAAGACGAACTAATGCGAGTGTTTGCGACTGACACTGTTAAAAATTTGATGGGACGATTTGGTATTCCTGAAGAACAGCCTATTGAAAACTTCATGGTGACACGAGGTCTTGAAAGCGCTCAAACTCGAATCGAAGGATTTCACTTTGATGCACGACGACACGTGCTCGATTTTGACAATGTGATGAATGAACAGCGACGATCGGTATATGAACGACGACGACGAATTTTACTCGCTGAAGAAGCCTTCCTTAAAGAACAAGAAGTAATGCTTTTAGGTCTTGCAACAGATGAAGAACGAATTGCTATTGAAGGAAAGAAAGAAAAAGTTGGTCCTGCAGGCTTTCTTAATGTTATTCGAAATGTGCTTCTTCAGACAATCGACCTTTTCTGGATAGATCACTTAGAAATGATGGATCATTTACGATCAAGTGTGAATTTGCGAGGATACGGTCAGCGAGATCCATTAATTGAATATCGACGAGAAGGATTAATGCTCTATAAACAAATGCAGGCATCTATTGATAACGAAGCAATTAGAGTACTGCACTCAATGATTGTGGAGGAAGCACAGGCACAGCCGTCATTTTCTGTCACACCTATCAGTGGTCAATTAATTGAATCTCACGAAGGTGATCAGAAGGTAGGTGGTTCTCAGTCGTCTGCACAATTTTCAGCTGTAACTTCAACACTTGGAAAAGAACTCGGAAGAAATGATAAGGTCATGATGTCAAAAGGAGGGGAGAAGCGAGAAATGAAGGTAAAAAAAGTTGAAGAAATGTTAAAACAGGGTTGGATTATTGAGAAATAATGTCTTCTGTATTATGATGTGGGCATGAATATTCTCCACTCAATAATTTTTGGAATCGTCGAAGGAATTACTGAGTTTCTCCCTATCTCTTCAACTGCTCATCTTATTCTCACAGCGAAGATTCTTCACATTGCTGACTCCGATTTCCTTAAAAGTTTCGAAATTATCATTCAATTAGGCTCTATTTTGGCTGCGGTATTGTATTTCGGAAAACGACTCCTTTCAAATATTGAACTCTTAAAGCGAGCTATTATTGGTTTTATTCCAACAGGAATTATTGGTTTGTTTCTTTATAAATATATTAAAAATGCTTTAGGAAGTGACGTTCATGTTGCGTGGACGCTTCTTATTGGAGGAATTTTAATTATCATTTTTGAAAAATACTATATTCGAGATGAGGTTGTTCAACCGGTAGCAACAGAAACAACAGATGGTGTTCAAAAAGTTGACGGTGTCGCTAGTCGAGTGTCACTTCTTCAAGCATTCTATATTGGATGCTTCCAGTGTCTCGCTCTTATTCCTGGGTTATCTCGATCGGCAGCAACTATTATCGGAGGGGAGTTGATTGGTGTGAAGAAACAAGATGCTGTTGATTTTACTTTCATGCTCGCAATTCCAACCATGGCGGCAGCAACATTGTACGATCTATATAAGAACTATCATTTATTTAGTAGCGACCAAATTGGCGTTCTGTCTGTAGGATTTCTCACCTCATTTTTTGTTGCATATATCGCCATTGCATCATTTCTTCGATACATTAAGAAGAATTCATTTACTGCATTTGGATGGTATCGAGTTGTCGTTGGAATCTTCGCACTTTTGTTCATTGTATAACTCTCATTTTATATGTGTGCGTGATATAATACACACAGTATGGAACCAACAAATCAACAACTTGGGGAAGAGATTAAAGGAATGCAGGTAAAGATAGATGCAATTTATATTTCAGTTGAAAAAACACGTCGATATTTTTTAATAGTTACCATTCTTACTGTCGTTGTTACTGTTCTTCCTCTCATTGGATTAGTCTTCGCGATTCCGAAATTTCTTTCATCATATCAGGGGTACTCATCTCTTTTAGGTCAATAATATGTATTTTGGATCCTTCTCAAAACAAAATGAAGAAGATCTTCGTGTAACTCTTGGCACCACTTTAAACGGTCTTTCAAAAGTAGATGCACGTAAGCGTTTTCTGATGTATGGTCCAAACGAGCTTAAAGAAAAGAAAGTTAATGTAATCGCTATTTTTCTTCGACAATTCTCATCAGTGTTCGTTCTTATTTTGTTTGTTGCAGGATTTTTATCACTTCTTGCCGGAGGATATGCAGATGCCGTTATTATTTTCTTTTTTGTTGCGATTAATGCAGGTCTCGGATTTCTTCAAGAGTATCATTCAGAAAAAGCAGTCGAGTTACTTGAAAAATTTGTTGCAACCAATGTGCGAGTGTTTCGAGATGGAATCGAAATGGTTATTCCAAGTTGTGATTTGGTAAAAGGAGATAAGGTTAAGCTTATAACTGGAGATATTGTGTCTGCAGATATTCGCCTCATCTCTTCGGAAGATATTACCGTAGACGAATCAACGCTTTCTGGCGAATCAGTTCCGGTGCATAAAAAAGGAAACACACTTAAAGGTGAAGCAACCACCATTCCAGAAGCCGAAAATATTGTTTTTTCTGGAACAAAAGTAGTTGGGGGAGAAGGAATGGGATATGTAATTGGAACTGGAATACAAACTGCACTTGGTGACATTGCCCATTTGTCAGAACAAGAACAACAACCAAGTATTTTTGAACACGACATTTCAATACTTAGTCGAAAGATTTTCAAACTCGTTGGAATGTTACTTGCTCTCTTTTTTGTTTTACATCTGTTTGTTTTTCATTCAGCACTTTCATTTACGACATTAGTCTTTTTTGCTATCGCATTGTGTATCACTATTATTCCTGAAGCCCTTCCTGTCATCACCACTCTTTCTCTTTCAAAAGGTGCGATGCGATTAGCTCGAAATAAAGTGGTGGTAAAGAGACTGTCTTCGGTAGAAGATATAGGTGCAGTTGAAATATTGTGCATCGACAAAACTGGAACAATCACTGAAAATAAAATGAAAATTGGAGATACTTTCGGTGATAATATAAAAGAAACCTTAAAGTTAGCCCTTATTCCAGGATCATTAATAGGACAAAAATCACATGACAGTAATCCATTTGATGCAGCACTTTGGAATGAAATTGATAAAAAAGATAGAGAAGATATAGGTGGAGAAGAACGAATTCATGAAATTTCTTTTGATTCCGTTCGACGAATCGACAGTGTGCTTGTTAAGCATTTGAAAGGTTATGAAGGAAATAATGTCTTGGTTGCACGGGGTGCACCTGAAGCAATGCTCCATCGATCGCTCAATGTTACACCAAGTACAAAACTAAAAGCTCTTCATTGGTTTACCGAAGAGGGAAAAAAAGGAAGACGAGTACTCGCTGTTGGTTTTCGAACTTTCGAACATGATGTGTATACGAGTAGTGACGAAAAAGATTTTCATTTTGTTGGCATGGTGTCGTTCGTCGATCCTATTAAAAGTACAGCAAAGAAAACAATTAGCGATGCTGCGAAACTTGGTCTTGAAATTAAAATAATTAGTGGAGATAGTCGAGAGGTGGTGTATTCGGTTGCGACGGAAGTTGGACTGATTTCACATGAATACGAACTTATGCTCGGTGAAGAATTGGAAGGAATAAGTGATGCAAAGGCAATTCAGCGAATTGAATACGTGAAAGCATTCGCTCGAGTCTCTCCGTCACAGAAGTTTCGAATTATTCAATTACTGGAAAAGAAAAAGCGTGTGGCATTTTTAGGTGATGGTATTAACGACGCGCCTGCCCTTAAAGAAGCACATGTTGGTATGGCAGTACAACATGCCTCAGATATCGCACGAGATGCTGCCGATATTGTGCTTCTGAATAAGAGTTTGGAGTCGGTGATTGAAGCCATTAAAACAGGAAGAGAGGTAATTGTTAATATCGGAAAATATTTACGCATCACTTTGTCTTCAAGTTTTGGAAATTTCATTTCAATCTCAATTGCTTCGTTGTTACTTAACTACTCACCACTTCTTGCGATTCAAATTTTACTTCTTAATCTTGCCACAGATTTTCCTATGATAAGCATCGCAGGAGACAACGTCGACCTTGATGATTTGAAAAAACCTATTAGTCATGACGTGAAAGAAATTATTCGAATCAGTATTGTTTTTGGAATTATCACCACTCTTTTTGATAATGTTTTCTTTTTACTCTTTAGAACTGAACTTCCTGGAGTTCTTCAAACTAATTGGTTTATAGGAAGTGTGATTGCTGGACTTATTACTATTTTCTCACTCCGAAGTATGAAGCCGTGGCATAAAGCTGTGGGGCCTTCAAGACTGCTTGTGGGGTTAATGCTTCCACCAGCACTTATCGCTTTTCTTCTTCCTTATACTAAATTTGGCACTTCTGTCTTTCATTTTGTCCCTCCTTCGGCTAATCATATGGGTATTATCATCTTTGCCCTTCTAGCCTTTTTTGTCATTCTTGAGCTCGGAAAACGAGCATACCAACATTTTACTGTTACTAGACCACAGTCTAAAGATTTATCGACTTCCTTCTCTTTCTTGGATAAGTAAAATAGGGAGATAATCTTAATTCATGAAATCCCACAAATACATATTCGTTATTGGAGGTGTTATGTCAGGAGTTGGAAAGGGAATTACCACATCGTCACTCGGAACAATTCTTGAGGCGAAAAATCAGAAAGTTAATATCGTTAAAGTTGATCCATACTTAAACGTCGACGCAGGAACAATGAACCCCACCGAACATGGTGAGGTTTTTGTTTTAGATAGTGGACTTGAAACTGATCAAGACATGGGAAACTACGAACGATTTTTAAATCGAAGCATGGAGCGAACTGACTACATGACAAGTGGAATGGTGTATAAATATGTAATCGATAAAGAAAGAGCGCTGGGTTTTGGTGGACGATGTATTGATGCCGATACAATTAGAGATGAAATTATGCATCGTATTATTCAGTCTGCTGAAAAGTCAGGTTCAGACATTACCATTGTTGAAATTGGAGGAACAGTTGGTGACTATCAAAATATTATGTTCATCGAAGCGGCTCGTGTCATTAAAATTAAAAAGCCAGACGATGTGTTGTTTGTCATGGTTTCATATATGCCAATTCCAAATAAAATTGGTGAGATGAAATCAAAGCCAACACAAAATGCTATTCGGCAATTAAATTCATATGGAGTGCAAACTGACATTATTATTGCTCGAAGTGAAGTTCCGGTAGACGCAAAGCGAAAAGAGAAAATTGCTATTTCATGTAATGTGCCAGCAGACTGTGTTATCTCAGCTCCTGATATTGATAGTATTTATGATGTTCCGCTCAATTTTGAACGAGATAATATTGGTTCACTCATTATGAAGAAGTTGAAACTGAAAGATCGACCGACAAATATTCAGGCGTGGCGATCGTTTGTGAATAAAGTAAAAACAGCAAAGAAAGAAGTAAAGATTGCTGTTGTTGGAAAGTATTTTGAATCGGGAGGATTCGTACTCGCAGATTCGTATGTCTCAGTAATAGAAGCACTTAAGTTTTCTGCATATGCTCTTGGCCTCAAGCCTGTGCTTACATGGGTTAACGCAAAAGATTTTGAATATGCATTAGACGCTCAGAAAAAGCCTTTAAAAAATGGTGCGTTAGCTAAAGAGAAAACGCGAGTGCAAAGCGAGCTCAATAAACTATCACAGTACGACGGAGTTCTAGTTCCTGGAGGTTTCGGAGGAACTGGTGTTGAAGGAAAGATTAATGCCATTCAATATGTGCGTGAGAATAAGATTCCATATTTTGGACTTTGTTACGGAATGCAGTTGATGGTTATTGAATTTGCTCGTAATGTTCTTGGGTGGAGCGATGCATCAACTGCTGAAATTAATCCCGAAAGTGCGCATGTGATTATCGATATTATGCCTGAACAAAAAAAGAAGTTGTCAGAAGGAAACTTTGGAGGAAGTATGCGCCTTGGAGCATATGATGCCTATATAAATAAGGGAAGTATGGCAGAAATGGCATACAAATCGTTGAAAGTGAAAGAACGTCATCGACATCGATATGAAGTGAATCCTGAATATATTTCTGAAATTGAACAGGCTGGTTTGGTGTTCTCTGGAAAATCAAAAGATGGAAGATTGATGGAAATTGCAGAACTTCCTCGAGTATCAAAGAATGGAGATCCAAAGCATCCATTCTTTATGGGGGCACAATTTCATCCTGAGTTTTTAGCGCGACCATTGTCTCCGCACCCACTTTTCACTGAATTTATTAAATCGTCTGTAGAGCGAAAAAAGTAGATCACGGTATAATACACGTACGTGATCCAAAAAACTTTTATCATCATTGCCATTCTTGCACTTATTGGGACAGTGTTCTGTTTAGTTTCTAATGAGTTGTCAGTTCACCATGTTGCAATATGGAGTTCAGATGACACTTCAGGAAGTACTGAAGATGCTGATCTTGCTCCAACATCTCAAAATCAAAAAGTTGGGGCTAATGAAATTCATCCAGGAACTACTCCTCGTATTGGTGGTCAAAATGAAAAACAGTATGTGATCATGGCATTCGATGGGTCTCGTTCAATTAAAATGTGGGAAGACACTCGAGCTTTTGCAAGAGAAATGACAGCGTCGGGCACGCCAACAAAATTCACCTACTTTATTAATGCAGTATATCTTCTTGATCCTGCTCACTATAATTTGTATCAAGCACCGCATGAGAAAGTAGGTGATTCAAACATTGGTTTCGGTGACAGTGTGAAAGATGTTCAAAATCGAATCTCTGAAATTAATCAAGCGGTTGCCGAGGGAAATGAAATCGGCTCCCATAATGCCGGGCACTTTGACGGAAGTCATTGGTCATATGATGAGTGGCAAAGCCAGTTCAATCTTTTTAATTCAATTGTCTATGAAGGAAGTAAAATTAATCCTTTATATCAACTTTATTTAAAACCAGGAGATATTGTTGGTTTTCGTGCACCTGAACTTGGGATTAATAAGAATATGTTTGCAGCACTTAAAGATCAAAAGTTTTTGTATGATTGTAGTACTGTTGCGATTGGTAACATGTGGCCTGTTAAGAATATTGAGGGGTTGTGGGAATTTCCTCTGGGCACATTGAAAGTTGGGCCTCATCAGAAAAACGTCGCAGCCATGGATTACAACCTTTATTCCACTCAAACTAATGTGCAAAGTGTTGCTCGAAAAGGAAGTGCTCTTTGGAACTATCTCTTTAAAGAAACGTATGATGCGTACATGAACTACTTCACGACAAACTATTCATCAAACCGTGCCCCTGTCTTTATCGCCAATCACTTTTCAACTTGGAACGACTCGTTGTATTGGGAAGTAACCAAAGCGGTTGCTCGTGACGTGTGTGGTAAGAAAGACGTAGTTTGTGGCACATATAAAGACTTGGTGGGGTATTTGGAGACCACGAAATAGCTTTGA
This sequence comes from Minisyncoccia bacterium, assembly GCA_038230075.1. GTDB lineage: Bacteria > Patescibacteriota > Minisyncoccia > Phycocordibacterales > CALRBL01 > JBBRNV01. The sequence goes on from JBBRNV010000002.1 coordinate 131,440, forward strand.
TTTTTTGCCTAAAACGCGTTAAGGTGTTCATATTGCCAGTTCGTCTAATGGTAGGACGACCGCCTCTGGAGCGGTTAATTGGGGTTCGAGTCCCTGACTGGCAGCCAATGAAAAAGAAGCACGCTTATGCGTGTTTTCTTTTTTATTTTGTTGTAGAGTAGGGACGAGAAAGGCGGAGCGCAGCAGCTATATTTGCGAAGCAAATTGCTGCAAGTGAGCCGGGGTCGCAGAAAATTTGTGTAGCAAATTTATCTGTGACCGAGTCCCTGACTGGCAGCAATTTAGAAAAGTATCGAAGGACTTAGAGGGGTCGTTTTTGTTATAATCAACTCATGACAATAAAGGTTAAAAATTATAATAATGAAACAATTAAAGCAGGTTGTGTTATAGAAAATGATAAAAGTGAAATTTTATTAGTCAGTGATAAAGAAGGAACAATTTGGACTTTTCCAAAAGGACACGTTGAGGAAGGGGAAACATTAGAATATTCTGCTTTAAGAGAAGTAAAAGAAGAAACGGGCTATAAGGTCGAGGTCACCTATAGACTTTCAGATGTAACTTACACCAATGAAAAGAATGGAGAACTTATTCGAGTTGCTATGTTTAAGGCAAAACCACTAGAAATTGGAAATAATTCAGAACGTCATATTCAATCAAAATGGTTCACTAAAGATGAAGCAAAAAAAGTAATATTTCATAATTTAGTCTTTTTACTTGATGAGATTGAAAAATAGGTTCCAACTTCGTACCACACCCCCCCAGCACATATAAAAGCTCTTAGTAAAGCAATTTAGAAATTGAGGCTTGTAGAAAGTTCGAACTTAAGTTTGGTATAATTTATTTATGAAGGAAATAACTTTTAACAATTTGCCGGAAGGGCCTTTTACAGAACAATTATTAAAGGAGTCTTGGGGTGATGTGACAGGTAGTATTAAAGGTATAAAAGAAGGTCGCTGTTCTATAGTTAACATTGAGGGAGAAAATGTTCTTGAAGTTCTGTATCCTGAAGGAAAATTTGGCCCTGATGATGGAGGTGCGAAGTGGAATTTGAATTTTGATCGGCCTTACGAAGAATATGCTTTGGAATATAAGATACGAGTGCCTAAAGATTTTGATTTTGTAAGAGGTGGTAAGTTGCCTGGCCTATATGGTGGGTCTGGTCCTGCGGGAGGTGCAAGCACAGCAGAAGCAGATGGATTTTCGGTTCGCACTATGTGGCGCGAACTCGGTGTCCTTTGTCAGTATGTTTACTATATGGATAAAGAGGAAACTAAAAAATGGGGATCTAATTTTATTTGGACAACCCGAGAAAATAAAAACATGCCTATCACAAAGGATATGTGGAAGGACATGAATACTCATTTTGATGACCGAGTCTATCTCACGCCAGACACGTGGCATACACTCAAGACTTACATAAAAATGAATACTCCTGATCAAGAAGATGGAAAAATCATTTGTTGGTTCAATGGTATTGAGGTTGTAAATTTAAATTTACGCTTTCGAAAAGATATGTCGTTTGGAATCGACAAATTTAAATTTACTACTTTCTTTGGAGGTAATGATGAAACATGGACACCTAAAAAGGATGAAAAGATGTATTTCAAAGATTTTATATTTGAAGAGGGTTCTAATTAATTGAATTAGATAAATAATAGGTTCGAACTTTGTTCAAGCACCTCAGTAATCATAAAAATAGTACCTAAAAATCCAAACAAGTCACTTTGTGTGTAAAATGTTAAAATTAAACTATGAAGATTATCAGCTTAAATACATGGGGTGGTCGAGCTGGAAAGGAGGGGCTTCTATCTTTCCTTAAAGAGCACAAAGATGACACTGATATTTTTTGTCTTCAAGAAATTTGGTCTGCACCCTATGAACATTTGGAAGGATATAAAGCGGGAGGTAAAGAAATTGACCATTCAGAGATTATGGTGCATGGCCTTCAAGAAATTAGCGAGCTTTTATCTGATTTTGTTCCATATTTCCGACCCCATCACGGAGATCATTATGGTCTCCTCATATTAGTTAAGAAAAGCGTTGAGGTGAAGGTTGAAGGAGAAGTTTTCGTTCATAAACATAAAGGATACATACCAGAAGGTGATATCGGAAATCATGCCCGCAATATTCAATTCATAACTACAAAATTTCAGGACGCTCCTTTAACAGTTATAAATTTTCATGGCCTGTGGAATGGACAAGGTAAGGGTGATTCAGAAGATCGTTTGAATCAGTCAAACAAGATAAAGGAATTTATTGAGACTCTACAGGGAAATGTCGTGATGTGTGGAGACTTTAATCTTCTTCCTAATACTCAAAGTATTCAAATACTAGAAGATATAGGATTAAAAAATCTTATTAAAGAAACCGGTGTTACTTCAACGAGGACTTCTCATTATACGAAGTCGGAGAAGTTTGCCGACTATACTTTTGTCTCAAAAGATATAGAAGTAAAAGACTTCAAAATCTTGCCAGATGAAGTTTCTGACCATTCACCAATGATGCTTAATATGTAAAGATATGGAAGAAATTTTAATAAAAGTTAGCCATTTATATGGAATTAACGTTTCTTCTTCTGAAAAAGTGACGAAAGGTTTTTTAAGTGATAATTACTTTCTTTCAGATGGTAAGGTTAAGTTCTTTTTAAAGAAGTATAGATTTGATAGTTCTAATCGAATCACTGAGGTTTATGCTTCTAAAAAGTATTTTTCCGATGGTGGGATTCCAATCATTCTTCCCATATCTCTTTTGGATGGAAAGACTTTTTTTGAACATGAAGGCGCTTATTATGCCTTATTTCCTTTTGTTGATGGAAAGCATATTGAGAGAGGAGAACTAACAGAAGCGGCTATCATTTCTCTTGGCAAAATGTTGGGCGAGATTCATCTTCTTGGCAAAAAATCAAAACTTGCTATCGACGATCAACTTAAGATTGAAAGTGAGGAAAAGACATTCAAGAAGATCGAAGATATTTTAAATAAGATATCAGAAGTCGGTTCTCCGAGTGATTTTGATAAAGTCGCTCATGAAAATGTGCAGATGAAAAAGAAGCTCCTATTAGGAAACACCGTGACTTTCGAGAGTTTGGGTTTGAGCTGTGATCATTTGATACACGGTGATTACCTTGATCATAATGTTTTCTTTGATGAGAATGATTGTGTGAAGTGGGTGTTTGATCTAGAGAAGACTAATTATTCACCAAGGACATACGAACTTTTTAGATCAATGGTTTATGGGCTTCTATCTGCAAACGTTACAGAAGTTGACTTGAAGAATGCTAGAAAATATATAGATGCCTATTCCAGCGTTTATCCAATATCGAAAGATGAAATAAAGAGAGGTTTGCAACTTTATTTTGTTAAGACTATTCATGGCTTCTGGGTTGAGAGTGAGCACTACCTAAAGGGAAATACGCGAGTAGACCATTTTCTTTTTGATGATCATAAGAGAATTAAATATCTTTTTAAAAATTTTGATTTGTTAGTAGACGTTCTCACAAGATAAATTAAAAGCTACTCCAGAACAACTCTATTGTTTATTAAGATCAACTTCCGTACCGCAACAGTGGATAATTTTTGGTGTAATCACAAACATGCATTTCAAATCAAAGAAACTTTCGTTACTCATATTGGGCATAACTTCTATCGTATGTTCTGGGGCAATATTCTCATTTCTAAATGATTCTGAAGGTCCAAATTTACTGGTAGTTATTGGTCTAGCTCTGATAGTGTTTCTCCCATCTTCAGTGGTATATGTACTCGATTCCCCGAAAAGAAGTCTTTCCTTCTTGCCATCAACAGGCCCCAAAAGACTTTTGTCAGTGATTTTTACTCAAATAATCGTAGTTACCGGATTGTATTTTTATTTGAGTTAAGCTCATATTTCGTACCAAATTATTCATGAGTATTTTCAACAGCATGCTATGCTTATAACATGTCACTGAGTAAGAAGATTTTTATAACTGGTATTCCTACTGCGGGAAAATCAACCTTAGCCGAAATTCTTGCGAAGAAAGTTGGTGGAAAGGTATTTTCAACTGACAATCTAAGAGAAGAAATGAAAAAAGACCCCATATACAAAGAGTGGGTGGAATTTTATGAGAGCAAAGATGAAAAAGAATATTACACCACAACTTCAGCTGAAGAACAGTGGAATAATTTAGTAAAGCAGTCTGAAGCACTTTGGCCTTTAATTAAAGAAAGGATACTTTCGTACGATGATGGTGGTAAACCAATAATATTTGAAGGAGTAAATATTTTACCTCACTTAGCAAAAAGAGATCTTCCGTTTTCAGGTATTGTACTTATTGGTAAGAGTCAAAATGATGTCTATGAAAGAGTGAAGAAAGATCATCGTTGGGGAGATACAGAAGGGCTCTTTAAGTTAGAAGCAGAATCTTTCTTTTGTGTTGAAAGACCAAAATATATGAGTGAAGCAGTAAAATATGGATATCCTTGTTTCCAAGCTCATGAAGATGCTTGTGATTCGGCATTGTCACTTCTTAATGGTGAATAGGTCTCCGCCTCGCACCATACTCTCAATGAGTGTTTTTTGATACTATTGCAAAATGACCAAAAAAATTGTAATAGCTGGAGGATGTTTCTGGGGACTTCAAGAACTCATTAGATCTCAACCAGGAGTCGTCACTTCACAAGTTGGGTACACTGGTGGTATTGCTGAAAAACCAACTTGGTTTAGACACGAAGGACACGCAGAAGCTGTTGAAATTGAATATGACCCTGAACAAACAACGTATAAAAAACTTCTTGATTTCTTCTTTCAAATTCATAATCCGACAACACTAAATCGACAAGGAAATGATCGAGGTACTGGATATCGCTCAGCTATCTTTTATGGAAATGAAGAAGAAAAAAAAGAAGGAGAAGATTTTATAAAAATTGTGAATGAGTCAAAACGATGGAAAGATCCTGTTGTTACCACGCTTGAACCTCTCACCACATTCTATCGAGCAGAAGAATATCACCAAGACTACCTACAAACGAATCCAGCCGGGTACACATGCCACGCTATTTATTTCGATAGTTATCTTAAGTAATACATAAATACGAATTCATGAACACATATACCTTACGACAAGCAGTAGAAGCAGATATAGACTTTTTATTTCTAGTATCCACGTCTGCAATGCAACACGTTCACGACGCTATTCATGGAGATAAGCCTCGCGATCTTGAGAAAGAGTTTGTGGAATATAAAGAAAAGTTTAAACCAGAAGCTATTAACATTGTTCAATTTGAAGGAAAAGATGTTGGACGTTTGCGAGTGGTGAGATCGAGCGAGTCTATCTATATTGGAGGACTTCAACTGCTGCCTGAGTATCAAGGGAAGGGAATTGGTTCAGCAATTATGTTTGATCTCATTCAAGAATCAGAAAAGACACACCTTCCTATTTTATTAGAGGTGCATCACGTGAATAAAAACGCATATACTTTTTATATCAAAGTAGGGTTTGAGACAGTGAAAGATTTGGGAACGAAATGGGAAATGAAGTATGTTCCTAAAAGTTTAAAGTGAGATAAGATATATTTGCTATAATTAATACATGAACAACTCTCAAAACCTCTGGTTTAAGCGAAAACGCTACGGCTGGGGATGGACCCCTTCAGCATGGCAGGGATGGCTCGTTACGCTAGTATATGTCGTGATTCTGGTCGCTCTTTCATTGGTGGTCGATGAAAACTCATCTCCACGAGATATTATATTGACGTTTGCATTTCCACTAGTTCTTGTAACTTTAGCTTTTGTGCAGATTGCATACAAAAAAGGCGAGAAGCCACGATGGCAGTGGGGAGTGCGAAAAAAAGACTAGTTTTTCCGTATTCTGATACACTTAACTAATGGATATACAACAACGAATTAAAGAAGTTCTCGAAAATACTCATCTCATGAGTCTTGGGACTTTGGGTGAAAACGGGGTGCAGGTGGCAGACGTTATTTTCATCTTTGATGATGCGCTTAATATTTATTGGATGTCAGATCCAGATTCGCGTCACTCAAATGCAATACTGAATAATAATCGCGTTGCTGCAACTGTAACCTTTAGTACTAAAAGTAAAGAGCTAAATTTAGGAATACAACTTTCGGGGATTGCTTCAAAAATAGAAGGTGAACGATACGACTTAGCTCTCAAGCATGCAAAAAAAAGAGGCAACGAAGTGCCAAAAGTAGAAGAAGCATTTCTTCGGGGTGATTCTTGGTACATGTTAGCTCCCACACAAATCGATTTAATTGACGAAGAAAACTTTGGATTTACTAAACATTCAATGCGAGTTAATCAATAACATGTCCCTCAAATCAACATATGACAAAATGGCAGAAGATTGGTTTAAAGACCACAACAATGACACATGGTGGCAAGATGGAACTAATAAGTTTCTTTCATTCCTTCCTAAAGGCGCAACAATATTAGACGTTGGATGTGGTGGAGGTTTTAAAACAAAATACATTGCGGACAAGGGCTTTAAAGTGCTCGGAACAGATTTCTCCGAGAAAATGGTTGAAATTTCGAAGCGAGAATTTCCAAGTTGTGAATTCGATGTATTAGACATATACAATATAGACACATATCCGGGAAATTTTGATGCAATTTTTGCCCAAGCTGTCATTTTGCATGTTCCTAAAAATAGAGTTATAGAAGTTTTGCAAAAGATGAAGAATAAATTAAACAACGGTGGGTTTTTGTATATTGGAGTGAAAAGTGTCAGGGAAGATAATATTGATGAAAAGGTCACGGTTGAAAACGATTATGGATACGAAGTAGAACGATTTTTCAGCTTCTTCACACAAGAAGAATTACGAAACTATTTCACAAAGCTTGATCTTGAAGTTATTTGGGAAGATTCTACATCATCGGGAAAAGCCACATGGTTGCAGATTGTAGGGAAGAAGAAATAAATTATCTCGATAGGATTTAGGAGGCCAATGTGTTAGGGTTAACATTCATGTCTCGCGAAGAAGTGATTATCAGATTTGACGATGTCTCGTATGAATACGGACCAAACAAACCTATTTTAGAAGAGGCCAGTTTTTCTGTGAGAAAAGGAACGAAGATTACTATTATGGGTCAGAATGGTGCGGGGAAAAGTACTATTTTTAAATTAATTACCGATGAATTAAAACCCGAAGAAGGAGATATTCATATCGGCCATGGAGTTTCGATTGCAATTTCAAAGCAGGTTATTCCTCGAGAATATTTATCACTCACTGTCAGAGAATATTTTGAAAAGAGTTTTGATAAAAAGATATACGATATTGATCCACGAATTGATAAAGTACTCGAAGTGGTAAATCTTCATGCTCCGAAAGAAAAAGTAATCAAAGAGTTTTCAGGTGGCCAACAAGCTCGACTTCTTTTGGCCTCTGCTATTATTCAAAATCCTGATGTTCTCTTGCTCGACGAACCAACAAACAATCTCGATAAGACAGGAATTGAACATCTCACAAGTTTCATTAAGAATTATCCAAACACGTGTATCGTCATTTCTCACGACGCCGAGTTTCTCAACTCATTTACTGATGGAGTGCTATATCTTGATGTCTTTACTCGGAAAGTAGAACAGTATGTTGGAACCTATCACGATTTAGTAACAGAAATTTCAGCCCGAATTGAAAAAGAAAATCGAAAGAATGCTCAACTCGCTAAAAAAATTCAAGAGAAAAAAGATAAGGCAAACTTCTTTGCAAACAAGGGAGGTCAAATGCGACTCTTGGCTAAACGCATGAGAGAAAATGCTGAAGAATTAGAAGAACAGAAAGTTGATGTTCGCCGAGAAGATAAAACTATTCGACAATTTAGTATTCCAACACAACAAGAATTAAATGGTGTTGTGCTTGAGATATCAGAGTTAACAACGATGAATCCAAAGACACATAAGCCTGTTAAACGAAAAGCAACAATATCGCTCAAGAAGAATCAACATTTACTGCTTAAGGGTCCAAACGGGATTGGAAAAAGTACACTTCTTGAATCTCTGGCTAAGGGAGTGTATATAGATGGAAGTAAAACAAAAGGTGCGACTATTTCAGACGGAGTGAATGTTGGATATTATCGACAAGATTTCTCGACCCTTAACTTTGAAGATACGGTATTCGATTCGCTCATGGGAGTAATGGAAAAACAGATTGAAGAAAATATGCGATCAACTGCGGCTGGCTTTCTCATTACGGGACAAATGATATACACAAAGATTGGTGACTTATCAGAAGGTCAAAAAGGGTTAGTTGCTTTTGCTCGATTAGTACTTCAAAAACCTGGACTTCTTATTCTCGATGAGCCCACAAACCATATTAACTTTCGACATCTTCCTATTATTGCCAAGGCCCTCAGTGATTTTCAAGGAGCCATGGTGCTTGTGAGTCACGTTCCAGAATTTGTGGCGCAAATTCGAATTGATGAGATTCTCGATCTTGAAAAATAGTTTCTTTGGTGTTTACCGAAGGAATCCTCACTTCTTTATTTACTCATATTCGATAGACTTTACTATATGCAAAAAAGCGAAGCCAAAACGATATTAGAATTTGTTTCAAATTTTCAAGACAAAGCACAATCTATTGTTAGATATGAAGGGAATCCATATGTAGAAGGTGATAGTATTGCTGAGCATTTATCTCGATTGGGAAAGTTACTTATTTGTATTGCTCCTCATTTGAAAAAAGAATTTCCTGAAAATACTTTGATTGTTGAAGAAATATTTACGTGTTTATTTGTTCATGATGACGATGAGGTGATAGATGGATTTGATATTCCAACTGCTATGAAAGTGCATAATGTAAAAGATGAAGAAGAAATTGTTAAATTTAAGCATTCAGTACATTCATTAGATGATAAAACAAAAGAAAGTCTTACTTCTGCTTTTACTTCATTTCGAAAAAAAGATTCTCTTGCTTCAAAAATTGCGAAAGCTCTCGATAACATTTCAGGTAATCAACTGGTCATTGAACAAAAGATTGGTTTAATTAATCCTGACCAAGCTAAGTTCGCTGTCGAATATGTTGAAAAAGTAAGAGGAATTTCAAAAACGATAGATATACTAATTGACGCGCAGATTGATCAAATTATTGAAGAACGAATTAATTTTTTGCAGGATGTTGAAGGATTAAAAAAGTTGCCACAAAAATCTGAAATGTTTTTAAAGATTGATTTAACGAACCATGTGCTCGATAAAGCAAAGATTAATATTCCATTAAGCGATTTATAAAAATAAAATGAATTAGCCCACGTGGACTCCGCAGGCGAGTGACGTGGGCTAATTGGTGGCGCTTGGTGCGCCTACTTCTTCGCGATGGCGTTGCCGCCGAGCGCATAGATGTAGAACTGATCGCCGCGCTTGACGTAGTTGAACTGATTCGTGCCGTACTGTCCGGCAACACCTGCGTTCTGCTTCATGGCCACCACGAGGGCAGCGAAGCCGGGATCTTCGAGTAATTGTTTCTCGGTCATGGCCGAAAATTGCGGCTGCAGTGTGACCTGACAGATGAGGCGCTCTTGCGCCTGGAGACTTCCGGCGAAGGCGAGTGTCGCGAGGATCGTAAAGATCAGGACTTTCAGTGATTTCATGGAGTTGTATTGTGGAGTGGACCGAGGTTTCGTTTACTATCATTGCGGGTGGAAAGCTACTATCAATATCGTCCCATAACTACCTAACCATGTCAATGATTCGTTTGGCCATTCGCACAGATTCTCCAGGGGTAAGGCTGATACCAGTTTCTTTGGCGAGCATGATGCCGTCTGCTCCATCTAAAACAATGTTCGTTAGATCGAGTACCTCAGCTCTCGATGGAATATATGAAGTAAGCAAGCTATCAAGAATCTGAGTCGATACGACCACTTCCTTTCCATGCTTTTTGATACTCGAGTAATTTCTTTAATTTTTTCTGCCGAATATGAATTTTTTGAAATAGTTGCAATGACGTACATTTGATTACGAATGATTGTCCATTAACTCTACCAATCCCTTATCAATGATTTCTTTTAAATATATATCAGTATCTTCGTTTTCCTTTAATTCATTGAGTGTTAGCCACTTATAATCAACGCACTCGCTTTTATCCAAGATGGGCTCACCTTTTGTTTGTCCCAAGTAGCTGATCCTTACGACGTATTTATTTTGAACACCATCTTTGTAAATGATGTCTTGCACGTACATCGGTTTTGGTTCAGAAATAACTTCAAGACCTGTTTCTTCTTTTACTTCACGTTTTAAATTTTCAAGAAGAGATGTTCCCGGATCGATTCTTCCTCCAACAATGTCCCAACTCCCTCGAATTGCAATAGTTGCATATCTTTCAATTGAGCGCTTCACAAGAAGGAATTTTCCTTTCTCGTTTTTTAATAAAATTTTTACGCCAATTCTTAGGTCCATGATGTATTCAAAGTATATCGTCTTTCTAAAGTTAATATAATTAAGACTCCTCGGCAATATTAAAAGCCTCTAAATATAGCTTTTATTATAAATTCATATAGTATTTGAAATACTATGATAAGTATTGTTTCTCCCATTCAAAACCGTATTCTTAAAACCCTTAAAAACGCTCAAACGTTGCGTTATAGCGACATTCAATTTGAAGATGTTCCAAACGATCTCTTTAACTACCATCTTCAGTTTTTAGTAAAAAAAGGATTTCTTAATAAAAACGAAGACGGATACTCATTGTCTGATCTTGGAATTAAGTATGTTGCAGATCCTTTCACTCAGTCTGATGAAAAAGATTCTACTGGTCTTTTTAAACTTAATGTCATCACAATTGTTTCTCGATTACATAATGGAAAGATTGAAATATTAAATCAACTTCGTACATCACATCCTTCATATGGAAAAGTTGGCGTGATGGGCGGAGTGGTTAGAAAAGGTGAATCGATCGAAGATGCTGCGAATCGAAAGTTACAGCTTGAAACTGGTCTTGAAGCTACATTTAGATATCTTGGAATGGAACGAAGATGTATGTATGTAAAAGATGAATTGTTTGCGGATATGCTTTTTCCAATTACATACGCAGATGAGTGTTTTGGGGATCTTAAAGAAGAAACAGAATATGGAAAAAATATGTGGGTGCCAATTGACACGGCAATTGAAAATGAATCGAATCCCTTCGACTCGATTTTAAGTATCACTACAGTTTTGAAAGCAGTTAAAGACGGAAGTATCCAAAAACTTCCAGTTTTTTATGTAGAAAAAGAAAAAAGAGGAGAGTTAAAGCCTTAAGTGGTTATTTGATGCTATAGTAAATATATGAATACAAATACTGAAAATCATGCATATAAAAACGAACTAAAAGTTGTAAATGATATCGCTCTTGAGGCGGGAAACATTATGCTTGAATATTTTGATAATGATTTACAGATTGAAACAAAAGAAGATAAATCATCGGTAACTATTGCTGATAAATTGATTAACTCACTTGTTATAAAAAAGCTTGCAGAAGCATTTCCACAAGACGGTGTTATTGGCGAAGAAGAAAGCACATCAGAATATGGTATGGGACGAAAGTGGATTTGTGATCCAATTGATGGAACAGCTGGATATATTATAGGAACTCCAACAGCAATGTTTTCATTAGCCCTTGTTGTTGATGGAAGGCCAGTGCTTGGTGTTGCATATGACCCATTTTTAAAAAAGATGTATGTCGGAATGAAAGATTTTCAAAGTGAGTGTAATGGAAAAAAGTTACAAGTTTCAAAACTTACTTTACAAGAAGGAATGCTCGGTGTTACGGGAAGTGTTAAACGACTTACCCAATCTTCTTATTTTCAAAAGTTGCTTGATGACAAAGTTAAACTTGCATGCTTCAGTGGTGCTGTGTACAAAGCATGTTTGATTACAAGAGGAAGACTCGTTGGACATATTGAACCAGGAGCAAATGCACACGATCTTGCTGCGATTCATAGTATCCTCGAAGGCGCTGGTGGAAAGATTACTTCAGTTGATGGTGGAGAGTTAGATTATTCGAAACCTTTTAAGGGTGGAATAATGTCGAATGGAGTTGTGCATGATAAGTTGATCGAATATTTTAAAATTGTCTAGTAATATGCTGTCATATTAGGAAACAACTTCTGATAATTGAAAGGGTATACTCTGGTATAATAGGTGTATTAATAGATAACTATTAATTATATGCAAGAAACAAATTCTAAAAAAACAGTTGGTATTATCGTTGTTATAGTGTTGTTGATTTGCCTTGGTTTTGTTAGTTATGCAAACTTCCATATTCCTGAAAAGTCATCGGTAACTCCTATTTTGTCGTTTGATGATTGTGCCAAAGCAGGGAACCCAGTGCTAGAAAGTTATCCAAGACAGTGTAAAACTTCTGATGGAAGAACATTTGCTGAAGAAATTCAACAAAAGCCAACATATATGAATGCTTCGGCAGACATGATTGTTGTCGATAATCCGTTTCCAGGGGCAGTAGTTGGAAAGCAATTTAGTGTTACAGGAAAAGCACGAGGAACATGGTTTTTCGAAGCGTCATTTCCTATTAATGTGTTAGATAAAGATGGAAAAGTTATCGCGAGTGGAATTGGTCAAGCCCTAACAGAGTGGACGACAACAGATTTTGTTGCTTTCAAATCTGATATAAAAGTGCCAGAATCATACATAGGTCCTGCAACACTCGTATTGAAGAAGGATAATCCTTCAGGGCTCGAAGAAAAAGAAGCATCTGTTTCTTTTCCCATTACTATTGAATATTAATTTTTAAACAAATGACAACAAAAGCAACTTTGGGTCTTATAATTATTATTGTTCTTATTGGTCTTGCAGGTTGGTGGTACGCTATGGATAAACCAACAGAAACACCAACAACAATTCAGACAACAAATACACAATCAACAAGTTCTGAATCAACTTCTCCAGCCACAAATACTACTGTTACAAATTCATCTGATGCTTCAATAGATCAGAGTGTTAATTCTATCGATACAGAAATGAAGGGTCTCGATTCTGATAATGCTAATACCGACAGTGGTTTAAACGCTCAGAATTAATCCGTCACATTTCTCTTTGTGATCCGTTATATTATTTGTCGAGGATAGTTAATCAATAAAATATATGAATACTAAAAAAATTACCGCTTCGATTGTTTCGTTAGCAACAGCTAGCACATTACTTGCCGGACTTGCCGTGTTACCAGCTCACGCTGAAGAGTTGGGTTTGAAAGACTCAACAAAAGTAAATGCCAGAGTTGATCTTAAGACAGAAGATCGACTACCAAAAATTATTTCTCGAAGTAATGTGGCAATTGATGCACGAGTTGATGCTCTCAATAAGCTTAACGCTCGAATTCAGCAAATGAAGAATGTTTCAGTTACATTCAAGTCAAATATTTCGTCACAAATTCAAACAAATATTTTAGGTTTAACAACACTTAAAACAAAAATTGATGCAGACACTGATGTAACAATTGCACTCACTGATGAAAAATCAATTCTAGGTTCATTCAGAATTTATGCACTTGTAATTCCTCAAGGATACATTCTCGCGTCAGCCGATAGAGTAGATACGGTTGTTAGTTTAATGTCAGATCTTGGTGCAAAACTTCAACTACGGATTACCGCAGGTCAAACTGCAGGAAAAGATGTCTCGAAACTTCAAGCATCACTTAATGACTTCAACTCAAAAACAGCAGATGCAAAAGTTCAGTCAAACACTGCGGTAACAACTATTGCTTCACTTTCTCCAGATCAAGGCGATAAGATAAAACAAGATGCGAACACAACTGCTCTTAAAGCTGCTCGGTCAAACATTAAAACAGCCACACAAGATCTTCGAGCTGCACATGAAGAAGTGAAAACTATTATTAAAGGATTGAAAGATCTCAATCTTTCAGTTGATGCATCAAGTTCAGCACGAGTAAGTCAGTAGTGTATACTGCTGGTCTATTATTCATAAATAAAATACATATGCATGCAAAAGATCTTACAAAAGTTCCACCACGAAGTGCGAATGAAAGAATAGGGGGGTTCGTTATCATTGCTCGAACAATAGATAAATGTCGTGCAGCAGTTGCAGGAACACATGGTGAATATCACTTTGATTGTCCTGTTGATAACATACTTTTCGGTTTTAAAGGTATTAAGGGGGATGATTTTAAGGCATACGTTGCCGAAGATCATACTGATGAAGAAATTGCGATGTGGGTAAAAGAGAATGGTACACCAAAAACTGATGAAGAAATAACAGCGTGGGGTGATGCATTTAAAACAGACTATTCTTATTCAACAAATCCAGAAAAGAAAGAGTGGTTTATCGGTGAATGTACACGACTTGGTCTTGATCCAATGAAAACAACACTGTTCGATTACTTAGATGCAGATGATGCAGTAAGTTTCAAATCTCCAACCACAGCAGGTGAGACTTGCCCAGTGTAAATCGTTCTAAAAATTAGACAGTTTCAATAAAAGCAGGAATTGAAGACCTGCTTTTATTGTGTTATGGTTTGCGCGGAGCATTCCGCTCTTCGTCAGTTCAACAACTAACCGGCGGATTCTTTTTATCAATATATTTTTACATATTAAAAACACAAAACCCGCCTCAAACAGACGGCGGGGTCTGCGGGCGGGCGACACGAGTCGTTGTCAATTTTTTTGATAAAGAACGGTCCAGATATCTTGCTCAAGATTTTTTGGGGCGAGAGCGATGTTTTTTCCTTTGAAATTCTTGTAGCGGGTGACGTCGATTGCCTCTTCGAGCCAGGAAGGTAAAACGAATGTTCGAGCTTCGTCTTCGTTGGCGAACTCTGCTTCTATGATAACTACTTGATCGACTAAAGGTGCCAACATTTCTGGGTCAAACAAATCGACCTCGAAAGTTTTTCCGTCGACCACAACAGTGTGTCGAACTTTCTTGAAAAAGCGTTTTTCAACGGTTGGCCAGAGCGCATTGAAGAGTCCGCGACTAATGGGATGCTCAAATTCTTCCCTCGAAAGATCGCCAGCGCCTTTTGTGGTCTGAAAATATTCGTCACCCATCTGTCGAATGCGAATTTCGGCATTTTCCATTGCCAAGATGTATCCTTGAATGATTTGAACACCTGAAACTTGTTCGACAAGTTGTCGAAGTTGTGACTTTTGGTAAAGCCTAAAAGGCATGAACCACTTTCTTTCTATTTCTTTAAGCACGTTTTGGGTCTAAACGGGGTTTTTGTTGTGCGTTACCTTTGAGGGTATTGCGGATGATCTGCTGCCAAAAGACTATCCTTTTGGCGTCGGCTTGTAAAGTATTTCTTTGCTATACTTTCAGTATGAATACATATCAAAAAGAAGTCGATTCCTGGTTTAAAGAGCAGAAATGGGCCTATTGGGAGCCTCTAGCTATTGTCACCAGACTCTTTGAAGAAGGGGGCGAATTCGCTCGACTTGTTAATCATGTGTATGGTCCAAAACAGAAAAAAATTACTGAACACAAACAAGATATGGAGGAAGAGATTGGAGACATCATATACACACTCATTTGTTTCGCAAATTCGCACGAGATTGATCTTGACCAAGCAATAAGAAAAAGTATTGATAAAGTTGTAGTTCGAGACAAAGATCGATTCACTAAATAGTTTCCATGAAGAACGTTCGAAAAAATATAATGAAAAGAAATGAGCCTGCTCCCTTTAAAACGTTTAGTGAACGAGTACTTGAACTCACACTCTCTATTCCAAAAGGAAAAGTCACTACCTATGGAAATATTTCTCGAGCAGCAGGAGGTGGTGCAATGGCTGCACAAAGTATTACTTCAGTTTTATCAAAAGCATATGACAGTGGTCA
This sequence comes from Minisyncoccia bacterium, assembly GCA_038230075.1. GTDB lineage: Bacteria > Patescibacteriota > Minisyncoccia > Phycocordibacterales > CALRBL01 > JBBRNV01. The sequence goes on from JBBRNV010000002.1 coordinate 147,209, forward strand.
CACCAACATTCCATTTCATAGAATTGTTTATTCGGGAGGAAAAATTTGGACTAATGAGAAATATCGTGTTGAGCGAATGAAAAAGTATAAAGCAGAAGGAATTGAAATCGATGAAAAAGGAAGAATTAAAGACTTTAGAAAAGTGTTGTTTGAATTTCTTTAGTAGCAGAAAACAGGTTGAATAGATATCACTTTGCTACTATGATGCCAGCATGACAAGACAGATTCGAAAAAATCGTACTAAAAAAGAGCTCTATATCAGTATGGAACAAGCAATTTCATATATGAAAGCTCACAGAGATAAGGCTTTGAACTCTTCAGATATTGCAAAACATATCGATATGAGCACCTCCCGTTTTGAACATGCTTTTTTAGAATGGGTGGGCACAACTCCAAAAAGATTTCTTATGCACTTAAAAAAAGAAAAGATAAAGTACGATTTGAAGTCTTCGGGAAAGATTTTAAAGACTACCTATGAGAATAACTTTTCTGGTCCAAATCAGCTGCATAATTTACTTGTAACACACGAAGCAATTTCTCCTGGAGAGTTAATTAACGGAAAGTTTTCTATTTTATATGGAATTCATCAATCACCATTTGGTTGGTGTTTGTTAGGTGTAACAAAAAGAGGAGTGTGTCATCTTTCATTTCAGGAGAGTGATGGGTATAAAGAAGCTGAAGAAGTTCTAAAGAAATTGTGGCCAAAAGCTGATATAGAAATAAACGATTTGGTAACTAAAAAGTACATCAATCACATTTTTTCACATAAAAAATCAAAGAAACCAATTCATTTACTTATTAAAGGAACAAACTTTCAAATAAAAGTATGGGAGGCGCTTCTTAATGTTCCACTCGGAAAAACAGTTTCTTATAAAGAGGTGGCAAAAGAGATGAAGTTGCCAAAAGCGGTTCGGGCAGTTGGCACTGCGTGTGGAAAAAATAATATTGGTTTTCTTATTCCTTGTCATCGGGTACTAACCTCAAGTGGATTATTGGGTGGATATCGATGGGGAGTTAATCGAAAGAGTGCAATCTTGGTTTGGGAATCTACGAAAAGAAATAATAGTTAGTTCATAATATTTTCCACACTTTGTCACCATTACGAACTCGGTGAACTAGCGTATACTTCATCTCTATGACACAGGCTGAAGCTCTCGATATTCTAAAAACTGGAAAAAATGTTTTTGTAACAGGTGCTGCTGGTAGTGGGAAAACACATCTCATTAATAGTTATATTTCATATCTTCGTTCACACAGCATTAATGTAGGAATCACTGCTTCAACAGGAATAGCTGCGACTCACATGAGTGGAGTCACCATTCACTCATGGGCGGGTATTGGTATTCGAGCTCATCTGAGCGCGTACGACATCGAATCTCTTCTTGAAAAGTCATATCTTTTTGAGAGGTTTCGAAAAGTGAAAGTGCTTATTATTGACGAAGTCTCGATGCTTCACCATTTTCGATTTGATATGGTTAACTCTGTTTTGAAAGCAATGAAAGGAAATGACCTGCCATTTGGTGGGATTCAAGTTGTGCTTTGTGGTGATTTTTTTCAACTTCCACCTGTTGTTCGAAATGGCGAACAAGAAGCTCATTTTATATACGAATCTACATCGTGGGCAGAAGGAGAGTTTTCAATTTGCTATCTCGAAGAACAATTTCGTCAGAAAGACGACAGCCTTTTAACAATTTTAAATGAAATAAGATCAGGAACTGTATCAAAAGAAAGTAAAGATATTCTAAAGAAAAGATTATCTAAATCTAAAGAAGAAGACGTATATAGTTCAACTCAACTATTTACTCATAATATTGATGTTGATCAAATTAATTCAAAACACTTAGGTAGACTCGAAACTATTGAGCAAGAAACATATGTCATGGAAGAAAAGGGAAAAGATTTTTTGATCGAGCTTCTTAAGAAGTCGTGTATGGCTCCACAAAGTCTTCAATTAAAAATTGGAGCTCGAGTTATGTGCGTTAAAAATAATTTTGACGTTGGGTATGTAAACGGAACTCTGGGTATTGTTACTTCATGTCGGCCTGGAGGTGATCCTAAAATAAAAACACTTGATGGAAGAATAATTACCATCGAACGTGCATCGTGGAAAATCGAAGAAGATAAAAAAGTGTTGGCAGAGATTAAGCAGTATCCACTTCGACACGCATGGGCAATTACAGTACATAAAAGTCAGGGAATGAGTCTTGATGAAGTCGAAGTTGACCTTTCAAAGGCATTTGAATCTGGGATGGGTTATGTTGCACTCTCTCGAGTGAGAACACTAAAAGGTCTTCGATTAAGTGGAATAAACGAGCAAGCACTTAAAGTGAGAGACGATGTTCTAGAGTTCGATGCCTCACTTAAAGATCTGTCGCTCGATGCAAAAGAGTATCACAAAAAACTGAGTGCAAAAGATCTCGAACAATTACACCTCAGTTTCAGACTACATTCACAACCACAGTCGAAGACTTCAAAAAGAAGAGTGGGCTCAAATGGAATTGCTTTTGATGAGCACGACGAAGTTCAGCTATCAACGTATGAGAAAACTGCTGCACTCATCGAAGATGGTAAGAGTTTGAAAGAAATGGCAAAAGAGAGAGGAGTAAATGAAGAAACTATTGTTGCCCATATTGAGACATTATTAAGTGATGAAGTTGATATCGACATTAGTTATCTCAAACGAGAAATCTCCAAGCCTCATTTTAAAAAGATTGAAGAAGCAATTTCTGCCTTAACAAGCGGAGCATCAGATGACATTTTTGAAAATAGTTCTCAAAACGACGAAATATCAGAAAAAGGTATTGCATTGGCACCTATTAAACATAAGGTTGGTGCAAACATTTCGTACCTACACATACGCCTAGCTAGAGCTGTATTGGGTTTTGTGCCGAAGAAAAAATCTTGAATATTGCCTACTCGCACAAGCATTATGCTATAGTTTTTCCATGAAGAAATCTCTAAAACCAATTGAAGAACTTAAGGTTCGCCTCAAAGAAATTGCACATCTTGTGTCTATCTCTGCAATTCTCTCGTGGGATCAAGAAGTGCACATGCCATCGAAAGGTGCCGATGTTCGCGCCGAATCACTTTCGTATCTTTCTGGACTCATTCATTCATCATTTATTGCGCTCGATACAAATGGATTGCTTTCTACATTAAAAAAAGATCTCGATACTAAAAAGGTAAAAGGAAATGACGCGGTGATTGTTAGGGAAACTTGGAAAGACTACGAAAGACAACATAAACTTTCAGAATCGTTTGTTAAAGAATTGTCGTCTGTCACATCGAAGGCGCAGAATGTGTGGATAGAGGCTCGAAAGAAAAACGACTTTAAGCTCTTTCAACCTTGGCTCGAAAAGATTATTAAGTTGAAACAACAAGAAGCCGAAATGATTGGGTATAAAGATTCTCCTTATGATGCATTAATCGATCAGTATGAACCAGGAATGACAGCTGGTGAAGCAGCAAAGATCTTAAATGATTTGAAAGATTTTCTCATTCCTTTTATTGCACACTTGAAAACGAATACTAAAGATGCGAGTCGTTTAAAAGTTAAAGGAAAGTTTCTTAAAGAAAAACAAATTGCGTTTAATCACTTTATAAGTAAAGCCCTTGGTTTTGATTTTGATGCAGGAAAACTTGATGTCAGTACTCATCCATTCAGTACAAATTTTCATCCTCATGATGTACGCATTACAACTCGATATAAAGAAGATGATCTTTTCCATTCAATTGGATCAACTATTCATGAAGTGGGACATGGTTTGTACGAACAGGGAATAACAGGAAAACATTTCGGAACTCCTCTAGGAGAAAGTGTATCGTTAGGTATTCATGAATCTCAGTCTCGTATGTGGGAAAATATTATTGGAAAGAGTAAGTCTTTTTGGAAATACTTTTATCCAAAATTGCAGAAACAATTTCCCGAACCATATAAAAAAATTTCTTTTGATTCATTCTATAACACAATTAATACTGTACAGCCTACGCTCATTAGAACTGAATCAGATGAAGTAACTTATAATCTCCATATTATTGTTCGATTTGAAATCGAAAAAGAATTAATTGAAGGAAGTATTGAAGTCAAAGACCTCCCATATATTTGGAAATCTAAAATGAAACAGTATTTAGGCATCAGCATACCAAACGACACCCTAGGTGTTCTTCAAGATGTTCATTGGTCTGCTGGACTCATTGGTTACTTTCCAACATATAGTTTTGGAAATCTTTATTCAGCTCAGTTTTACGATACGATAAAAAAAACAATCCCAAATCTTGATAGAGAAATCTCGAAAGGAAATTTTGCACCAATTCTTTTATGGCTTCGAAAAAACATTCACTCGAAAGGAAAAACATATAGAGCGGGAGAGTTGGTCAAAAAGATCACCGGAGAAGATCTTAATAGTAAGTACTTTACTGAATACTTAGAACATAAGTATAAAACTACGTAGTTCTAAAATTAAACTGATTTTAGTGCCGCGAATCGTTCAACGAGTGTTACTTCAAGAAATGTTTTGAGTTCATCAGGCTTCATCCATAGTTCACAAGCTTCTTGCCAAAGCGCTCTTCCTGCAACAAAACCTGATGCTCCTTTTGATTTTGCAATTTTATACTGACTAAGAAAATCTTCGAATGAAGAACCTCCAGTTAAAAGTACCCAAGGTGTTGCTCCAACTACTTCTGTTGTTTCTTCACACATCTCTTCTGATCCTGGATATGGAATTTTCCAAACATCTGCCATTACCGCATTTGATTGGGCATGTTTCAATACTTCATTAATATCACCAGAGTTAACTCCGTTTGCTTCGTACAATACGAATTCTAAAAAGAGAGGAAGATTATTTGCATGCGCATCTTCATATGCCTTTTTGCATGTTTCCATTTGAATGGTCCATGTTGGAATATTTTTGTTTGCATAAATGAGAATTTTCATAGCATGACCTCCATTTTCAACAATTGATGCTCCTGTGTACTGAAGTTCGGTAACACGTTCACCATTAGTATCAACGTATCCAGTTTTTTCTGTGGGAAGAAGGAAAGGAGTTGTTGCAGAAAGTGCTCGATATGCAGGAAGTCCGTAGTCTTGGTCGATCAACACTCCACTGAAATGATTTTGAAGAGGTTTGATTATAGCTTTCTTTAATTCGATAACTTGCTCATCAGTGACAGGGTCAGTTGCATGAGCCTGCATCATTTTCTTAAAACTTCCTCGATGATCGAATGCTAATATATGATACGTTCCATTATTGGTAAGTGAGGCTAATCTGGTGGTGAGTTCATTCATCTCTGTAGTATACTAAACTTATGTCTACATCCAATATTCCGCCTGAATTATCGAAAGAAGTAACACAAAAACTCGGAGAAATTGCCCACATATCAAATGATCAAAAAACGTTAAAGACGTATGCAACCGATGCTAGTATTTTTGAGGTTACACCATCATTAATCATCTTTCCAAAAAATACTGAAGAATTGAAAGGTCTTGTTTGTGAAATTGTGGCTCAAAACGAGCTTGGTAACTCTATTTCAATATCACCACGAGCAGCAGGAACTTGTATGTCAGGAGGCTCTCTCACTCAAGGAGTCATGATAGATATGAAAATGGGTTTTAATTTCGTTGAGCCGGTAAATGTTAAAGAAAGAAGCGTGTGGGCAGGAGCAGGTACGTACTACAGAGATGTAGAAAAAGAAACGATGGTTCACAACCTGCTTTTTGCTGCGTATCCGTCATCAAAACAATTATGTGCCGTTGGTGGAATGATTGGAAATAATTGTTCAGGAGAAAAAAGTATGCGATACGGAGCGACTGTTGATAATGTGTTTGCCATTAAAATGGTATGTATTGATGGAAACGAATATGAGTTTTCTGAGATTAATGAATCTGAACTTGATGAAAAAAAGAAATTACCAACATTTGAAGGGAAATTATATCGAGATCTTGCTCGAATGATTGAAGAAAATACACACACGATTTCGCGGGCAAAACCACATGTTCGAAAAAATGTTGCTGGATACGGATTATGGAATGTCTGGAATTCTGAAAAGAAAACATTTAATATCGCAAAGCTTATTATTGGATCACAAGGAACATTGGGTATTGTGACAAAAGTAAAGTTGAAATTAATTGAAGCTCCAACATACGCACGAATGATTGTGTTGTATATCGATTCACTTACTCGATTAGCAGAAGGAGTAAAAATTATGCGAAGTCATAACCCTGAAGGGATGGAAACGTTTGATATCAACACATTTAATTACGCAAAAAAATTTATTCCAGAATTTGCATCACAAACTCCAAAAGCGGAAGGGAAGCCAATCATTCTTTTCGGTCAATTTGTTGAAACAACTCAAGAGGCAACTGATGCCGCCGCAGAATCGTGTGTTCAAGAGTTGCAGTCAAAAAACTTTGATGTTGAATATGTAACTGAACTTGCAGAGCAAAAAGCCTATTGGGAAATTCGTCGACATGGATACAGCTTACTTCGAGATCATGCAGAAAAATCTCGAGCCGTTCCTTTTATTGAAGACACCATCGTTCCTATTGAGCATTTTTCAGAATTTGTGACAGGTTTTGAAAGTATCTTAGATGAATACAAAGTTACATACGGATTTCATGGACACATTGGAGATGGAAGTATTCGAATGTTTCCTATGATTGATATGGAAGAAAGTGAAGCTCCAGACTTAGTGTTTGATATTGCAAAAAAAACATATGAACTTGTGCTTGCATTTGGTGGTTCAATTAGCGCCGATCATAACGACGGATTAATTAGAACTCCGTTTTTAAAGTTAATGTATGAAGAAGAAATGATAACTCTCTTTGAGAGAATAAAAGTATTATTTGACCCGCATCTTATCTTTAATCCTGGGAAGAAAGTGGGTGGCTCTCTCGCATACTCAAAAGAACACATGAGTCGAAAAAATAATCCCTAAAGAGGCTTCAAAATAAGGTTTTTCTAGTGCTGTTAAATTGTAGGTGAGATGCAATAATGTAGACATGCAATTTATATCATCATCAAGCTCAAAACAGGGTATGTTGGCGCTTCGAGATAGATTAAAAAAAGAATTGTTACTTGATAAAAAAGTGCTGTGGTTAATTCCAGGAGGATCAAATATTCCAATTACTGTTGAAATAATGAATGATCTTCAAAAAGATCTTTCAAAGGTTTATCTTAGTCACCTTACTCTTGCGCTTACTGATGAACGATATGGAAAAGTAGGGCATTCAGATTCAAATTGGAAACAATTGATAGATCATAACTTACTAGTTGTAGGAGTCGACGCGGTTAAAGTGCTTCGAGATGAAAGTCTTGAATTAACGGTAAAAATTTACCATGAAGTAATGAAGCATGAATTTGATAAAGCAGACATTGTGATTGGTCAATTTGGTATTGGAACCGACGGACATATTGCAGGTGTATTGCCTTACTCAGAAGCACTTAAGCACAATGACATGCTTGTTGCTGGATATTCATCTGAAAAGTTTATACGTGTGACACTCACTCCAACTGCACTTACCCAAATAGATGTGGCGTATGTTTTCGCATTCGGTCCTTCGAAGAAAGATCCTCTTTTAAAACTTCGTGATAGTAATGTATCGCTCGACGAACAGCCAGCACAGGTGCTGAAAAAGATTGAACAAGTTTTTGTCTACAGTGATGTAATATAGACATTATTCAAAGTGAATATCTTTTTTTACCTCTAAACGTTTTTTAATTTCCGGATATGATGAGAGCGCTAAATCTTCTGCAATCATTCGAGATGCTTCTTTTCTCGCAGCTTCAACCATTTTAATATTTCGAATCGCATCCATGCCAAGATCAGAAACTCCCCATTGTTTTCCTCCGTACAATTCACCAACTCCTCGAAGTGCTAGATCGATCTCAGAAAGTTCGAATCCGTTTTTTGCAGTCTTAAGAGCTTTTAATCGTTCAACTGTTTTCTCAGTTTTACTTTCTGAAAAAACAAAACAATATGCTTGATGATTTCCTCTAATAACTCGTCCTCTAAGTTGATGAAGTTGTGAGAGTCCGAAACGTTCTCCTCCTTCGATAATGATCATGGTGGCATTTGGAACATTTACCCCAACTTCAACTACAGAAGTTGCAACGAGAATATCAATTTTGTGTTCTGAGAACCGCTTCATGACTGCATCTTTTTCCGTTGGTTTCATTTTGCTATGAAGAATGTCAATTTCATAATCTTTAAATACTTTCTCTTTTAATCGTTTTGCTTCTTCTTTAACAGACTTGGCATTGATTTGGTTTTCTTTATCAGGATCGGGCTCATTAATACGTGGGCAAATGACATATGCTTGTCTTCCTGCTTGTAATTCTGTTTTCATAAAGTCATATGTCTTATCTCGATCTTTTGGAAGAACAATGTCAGTAATAATAGGTTTTCTTCCGAGGGGCATCGCATCAATGATTGATATGTCGAGGTCTCCAAAGATGGTTAGTGCAAGAGTTCGAGGAATAGGTGTTGCTGTCATTGAAATAAGATGGGGGACAATTCCTTTTTTTGAAAGTTTCTGGCGTTGGTTTGTTCCAAAACGATGTTGCTCATCGATAATTACCAATGCTAGTCGTTTAAACTCAACAGACTTTTGAATAAGAGCGTGTGTGCCAATCACAATCGGTATCTCTCCATTTTTAACCCACTTTAATAATTGTGCTCGAGATATTTTTGTATACGATTCTTTGTTAACTTTTGATGGAAATTTATAACAACCACTTCCTGTTAAAAGTGCGACAGGAACTGGCATGTGTCGAAAATATGAAATGAAGGAATCAAAATGTTGTTTTGCAAGAATTTCAGTAGGAGCCATATATGCAGTTTGAAATCCCGCATCAGTTACCGAAAAAACAGTGGCAGCTGCAACAAGTGTTTTTCCTGACCCCACATCTCCTTCAACTAATCGAGACATACTTTTTCCAGATTCAATATCTTTAACAATGTCACCAAGTGCATTCATTTGAGCGTCAGTTGGTTTGAAAGGGAATCGATCAAGAAATGTTTTAAGTGAGGCTTGATCGACATCAATAACATATGCGTCCTCTTGTTCTCGAAGTGCGCGCTCTTGTTGTTTTTGTAATTGAATGAGAAACACTTCTTCAAAAGCAAAACGTTTTCGTGCTGATATCGCATCATTTTCTTTTTGAGGAGCATGAATCCAAACAATTGCAGTTCCAATTGTTGGAAGATTATATCGTTCTAAAATATCTTCAGGAATTAATTCTGTTAGGGTTTCCAGAATTCCTGACTTAAATACTTTTTGAATGGTGTGATATATCCAATTTGAGCTAATTCCTTTTGTTTCTGGATAGACAGGATAGAGTGTCATTGTTGTCGCACCTTCTTTGTTTCCAAAAAGAGACTCTCCTATGTTGTCGGGGAGAACTGAAACTACCTCAGCTTTTGGATTCGAGAGATATAATTCTCCTTTTCTTTTTGCCACTTTTCCTTGAAGTTTTACAAGTGCTCCTTCGTGAAGTATTTTGGCTATATATGGTTGATGAAACCAAACAGCCTTGATTGATCCTGTTTCGTCTTCAAGAACTCCTTCGGCCATCGCAATTTTGCTTTTAAAACCTTTTGATGTTTTTAATTTTCCAATTCTTCCATAAAGAGTTACTAATTCACCTTCTACCGCACTTCTAATGGTTACCGCTTCCGCGCTATCTCCGTATCTGGCAGGGAAATAGTAAAGAATATCTCTAATAGTTTGAACATTAATGCGAATGAGGGCACTTTTTTGGTCGGTCGTTAGTCTGAAATGACTGTCGATTCTGTCTTGTAACTGCATAGTAAAAGTGTATCACACCTCAGTGTGGGGGCATTAATTAACCAATTTTATTTCATTATTCTTTGATGTTTTCTTCACGATTCCTTCGTTTTGAAATGCTTTAATGATGATATCGATCCTTTTTTGATCGATCGATAATATTGATGACAACATTTTAGGTGTTTCAACTTTTCCACTTGCAAGGTGATGTAATACTTTTGCTCGTGCTTGTCTTAGAGATCCTTCGAACTTCGACTGCTTTTTGTATGTACTGCTTTTTCTACTGACATTTCCTTTTTCTTTTTTGAGATACGTGCCGTAATCATATAAAGCATAGTACCAATCTCGAGGATTCTTTGTATCAAGAGCTTTTTCAATTAAAGGAAGTAATTCTTTATCATATACTTTCTCTTTATTTTGAAAGAAGTGGTTGATAAATACTGTTCGAATATTTGTTTCTATAAAAATAACAGGCTTATTAAAAGCAAAGGCAGAAAGTGCGCCCGCTGTTGATTGTCCGATTCCTGGAAGCGCTAGTAATTCTTCGTATGAAGAGGGAATTTTAGAATTAAAGTTTTTTACCACTTCCTGAGCTAGTCGCTGAAGGTTAACTGCTCTTCTGTTATATCCTAAACCTTTCCAAACGATAAGAAGTTTTGAAAGTGAGCTTTTAGCCAGATGTTCAATTGTTGGGAATTCATTAAGAAATTCTTCGTACTTTGTCATCACCCGAGAAACTTGGGTTTGCTGAAGCATGACTTCTGAAACGAGAATTTTATATGAATCATCAATATCTCTCCAAGGCATGATGCGCTTATTATTGGTGTAAAAAGACTTCAAAAAAGCGTTAAATTTCAACATCTCCGCCTTTTTGTCAGCTTTCATGTATAGAATATATGTTACAATTTAACGAACATCAAATCGTATATATGAAAAAAATCTTCAAAATAATCTTGGTTCTGGCTGTTGTCTCATTTTTACTGTTGGCACTTATTGCTCCTTTACTGCTTCATGGGCAGATATCTAGTAAAAGTTCGGGTGCTGCCGTGGCCCAATCTCTCTCAAACACTTCAGTCTCAAGTTCAAATTTGGTTATTGCGTCAAGTACCGGTACTTCAAGTCTTAAGATTGTTATAGCAAGCTCAACAGCAACTTCAACTGCCACTTCTTCAAAACCTGTTAAACCAAGTTTCGCTGCGAGTTTAAAGAAAAGTGATAAAAAGCTTCCTCCGGTTAAAATCATAAAGAAAAAGTTTGTACCATTCGCTCTTTAGTGTTTTATTGAGGCGATGAAAAAAACTGACACAGAATTAATACAAGAGTTGAGAAGTGGAAGTCAATTTGCGTTTGAGATGCTTCTAGAAAGATACTTGTCTAATGTCTATAATGTTGTTTTGTCTGTTGTGAAAAGTGTTGAAGAGGCAGAAGACATAACGCAAGATGTTTTCGTTAAAGTGTGGAAGTATCAAAATAGATTCCACCTTTCTCAAAGTTTTAAAACGTGGCTTTTTACCATTGCACGAAATAGTGCCATAGATTACATCCGAAAAAAGAAATCTATTTTATTTTCTCAGTTAAGTGTTTCTGACGATCTACCTTTTGAAGAAAGCCTCAAAAGTGAAGAGATCCTTCCTCATGAGATGTTTGAAAAAAAGGAAAACGAAGTTTTACTTTGGAATGCTGTTGAAAAATTACCATATGAATACGCACTTGTGATTCTTTTGCGATATGGAGAAGATTTTGAATTTCACGATATTGCAGAAATATTAGACAAACCTTTGAATACTGTAAGGAGTTATCATCAAAGAGCGATTCAGAATTTGAAACAAACATTTAAGATGTAATGCAGTTTTTTGCTTTATTTGCATCAAAAATGCTTCTTGTTACGTATATATAGTATATGTCATCAAGTTTTAAGCAGTTTATATGCGAACATAAGCAAAAACCTTCCGTTTCGTTACTGTCTAGGATTACACGACAAATAAATATGGAAATTGAGAAAAGAGCACTTACTATTGTTCGATATTACAAGTTATTAAATGTCCTATCACTTTTCGCTGTAGTTGGTACATGCTTTTATTTTGCTCGTCAGTTTGTAACATCTGAGTTCTGCCAATATGTCACATTATTTTTCTCCGACAGCACAGCATTTGCGTATTGGAAAGAGTTTGGTCTCTCGCTTATCGAATCGTTACCAGTAATTGCGATAGCAACATCACTACTTTTTATCGGTCTTTGGCTGTGGTCACTTTCAAAAATTGCCGAGAAGTCGAGAGTGTATCTTCAAACTAAACACATTATTTCAATTTAACATTATTATATGAATTTAAAATTTATCGATTTTTTGACATCAAAAACATTTAAAGGAATTGTTGTTATTGTGGGTGCATTAGTTGTTGCTCTTCTTATTTTTCAAGCAGGAATGATGGTGGGTTTCAAAAAAGCATCTTTTTCATATAAATTTGGAGATAATTATTCTCGAATGTTTGGCGATCGAAACTCTCGAGATATGAGGAGTGGGCGAGATAATGGGATGTCAGGTCAGCAGTCAAATATGCAATTCGATAATTTTGTCGGAGGACACGGCGCGGTTGGAAAAGTTGTTTCAATTAACCTTCCTACTATTGTAGTTTTTGATCAAAATAATCTAGAAAAACCAGTTGTTCTTACTGACCAAACAATTGTTCGTGAGCTTAGAGATACAGTCTCAGCACAAGAATTACAAATTGGTGACGAGGTTACTGTTCTTGGTACTCCAAATGAACAAGGTCAGATTGAGGCTCGATTCGTTCGAATCGTCAGTAAACCATCACCAGCTTCTGAATCTACAAGCACAACTTCTCAAGAATCTACTGCAACTTCATCAGTAATTCAATAAATAAATGAAATCTTTCTCACTTCAATTAATACGAACGTATGTTGTTGGTCACAAAATATTGAGTTCTGTTATCGCGTTGGCGGTTATGTTTGGTGGAAAATATATCAAACATTTGCAAGTACCACAGGGGAAACTAAATATGTAATTACGGCCGTTGAAAAAGGAACTGTTGTTTCAACAGTCTCAGGAACGGGTCAAGTTTCTTCTTCAAATCAACTCGAATTAAAAGCTAAGGCTGGAGGTGATGTTACGCATCTTGCTGTAAAGACTGGTGATGAGGTTACAGAAGGACAGCTCCTCGTTTCTCTTGATCCAGGAAATGCTTCGATTGATCTAAAGAGTGCACAAATCAGTTATCAAAAATTAACACAACCAGCAGATGTTGCAACTATTTCTCAGTCAGAAAATGATCTTTCGAATTCAATAACTTCAAATGCAAAAGCGGTTGTAGATTTAACAAAAACATATAGTGATGGCTTTACCGAGGTTACCAACTCTTTTATCGATCTCGAAACGATTATGAAAGGTTTAAATGATTTATATAACAATGGAAGTAATAATATCGGTTTACTTCGAAGTGACCAAGCTCAAGCTATTAGTAATACTGCATACACATTACGAAACACAGGGGTAGAAAGATATTACAAAGCATATACTTCATATACAGCAGCTCTTTCTGTGTATAAAAATCTTAATCGAGCTAGTGCTACAAGTAGTATTGAGAACATTATTCTAGAAACAAGTCAGGTTCTCAAAGACGTTTCGAATACGATTCATGACTCAAAAATTGCAATCGATTTTATTAAAGATCAAACAACAAAAACAAACACCGCTTCAATTGATACTGTGGTTACAAACTTAAATACATGGAACAATACAACAAGTAATGATATATCTTCAATACAAAGTGTATCTACAAATATTCAGTCGTCAAAAGACAGTATTGAAAGTACTAGTCGAGACATAGCACAAAAAACTGCATCGCTTGATAAATTAAAAAATGGTGCAGATGCACTTGATATTGAAAGCGAGCAGTTATCACTTCAACAAAAACAAAAGGCATTAAGTGATTACTACATTCGAGCACCATTCGATGGTGTTGTTGGAAAATTAGACATTTCTAACATTGACACTGTAAGTAGTGGTGAAGTGGTGGCTACACTTATAAGTAAGCAAAAAGTTGCTGACATTTCTTTAAACGAAGTTGATGCTGCAAAAGTAAAAAGTGGAGATAAGGCAACTCTCACTTTTGATGCGGTTGAAAATTTAACAATCAGTGGAACAGTGGCAGATATTGATTTAGTTGGAACAGTTACACAGGGAGTTGTTACCTATAATGCTAAAATCGCTTTTGATGTTAACGATGATCGAATAAAACCAGGTATGAGTGTAAGTACTTCAATCATCACAAACGTTGCGTCAGATGTTCTGGTTGTGCCAAACAGTGCTATTAAAACCAGCGGACAAATTTCGTATGTCGAAATATTTTCATCATCAACTTCGGTGACTACAGGAAATGCTGGTGTAGTAATGAACAAACTTCCAACTCAACAAGAAGTTGAGGTTGGTATGTCGAACGATACTAACACACAAATTCTCTCTGGATTAAATGAAGGCGACAAAATCGTAACAAGAACTATTGCAGGTAGCGCATTAACTCAAACAACAACCCAAGCACCAAGTATTTTATCGGGTGCGACAAATCGTGGCACAGGAAGTGCAGGTTTTAGAGCTGGAGCGACTGGTCGATAAAAATATATGGCAATGATCGAAATTAAAAACGTTACCAAAACGTATCAAACAGGAGATATAGAATACCAAGCTCTTAAAGGTGTCTCGTTTAATGTTGAAGAAGGAGAGTTCATTGCTATCATGGGTCCGTCTGGATCAGGAAAATCTACCTTGATGCATATCTTAGGAGCGCTCGACACTCCAACAAGTGGAACTTATTTTCTTGATAAAAAAGATGTTTCTACGTTAACTGAAGATCAGCTTTCAGATATTCGCCGAGATAAAATTGGTTTTGTCTTTCAATCGTTTAATCTCTTACCCCGAACAACAGTACTTCGAAATACGATGCTTCCACTTGTATATGCTGGCGTTCAAAAAGAAAAAAGAGAAGAACGAGCCAGAAAAGCTTTAATGGCAGCAGGACTCGACGAAACTCATTATGCACATCTTTCAAATCAACTTTCAGGAGGACAAATTCAGCGAGTGGCAATTTCACGCGCACTCGTGAACGATCCTGCGCTTATATTGGCAGACGAACCAACTGGAAATCTTGATTCAGTCACTGGTGAAATTGTTTTGGGTACATTTCAGAAATTAAATAGAGAACATGGTCGAACTATTATTTTGATTACACACGAATCAGAAGTAGCGGAACATGCAGATAGAATCATTTTTATTAAAGATGGAAAGATTCAAAGTGATGACAAGGCACATAAGAAGAGGGTGGCCAGACATCATATTTAATTAATCAAATATCTCATATGCATATAAACGATATTTTTGAAGAAACATATTCTGCTCTGTCTGGAAATAAAATTAGATCTGGTTTAACCATGCTTGGAATTGTGATTGGAATTAGTTCAGTGATTGCCATGCTCGCTATTGGTCAAGGTGCTCAAAACTCGATTCAATCAAGTATTCAATCAATTGGGTCTAACTTGGTTTTGGTTATGCCTGGTGCACAACGTGGCCCAGGTGTCACTGTGAGTGCTGGACGAGGAACGGCAAAGTCGCTTAAGCTTTCTGACTCCGACGCTCTTATTTCAGAATTAAGTTCTGAAGTAAAAGGAATAGCGCCTGAAGTAACAGGAAGATATCAAATTGCTATCTCTGGAAAAAATACTAACACCCAAGTTGTTGGAACAGTTCCTGCTTATCAAGATGTTCGAAATGTGCAAGTTGACGAAGGGTCATTTATAACCGATCAAAGTATTCAAAGTTTAGGAAAAGTGGCAGTGATTGGTCCAACAACCCGCGATGACTTATTTGGAGTCGGTGCAGAAGTTGTCGGAAAGACTATTCGAATTAATAAAATAGACTTTAAAATTATTGGTATTACAAAAGCTAAAGGAGGAACAGGTTTTGGAAGCCAAGACGACGTTATCTATATTCCAATTAATACCGCACAGAAGTTTCTTTCAGGAAATGAATATGTGACAACAATTAGTGTATCTGTTACTTCTCAAGATCAAACAAGTATTGTTCAGCAACAAATAACCGATCTACTTCTTTCACGACATAATATTAAAAATCCAGCACAGGCCGATTTTAGTACACTTAACCAAGCAGACATTGCAGCAACTGCTTCTAGTGTTGCACAAACATTTACCATTCTTCTTGGATCGGTTGCAGGAATATCACTCCTTGTTGGAGGTATAGGTATTATGAATATGATGCTTACAACAGTAACTGAGCGCACACGAGAGATTGGGCTTCGAAAAGCAATTGGAGCAAAACGAAACGATATTAGTCTTCAATTTCTTATTGAAGCAGTCACCCTTACGTTTATCGGAGGGATACTTGGTGTAATGCTTGGTTTTGGAATTTCCTTCATGCTTAATTACTTTGGAATCATGCAAACATCAGTTTCACTTTTTTCAGTATTACTCGCATTCGGAGTATCAGCCTTTATTGGAATTGTGTTCGGTTATTATCCTGCACGTCAGGCAGCAGGACTTAATCCAATTGATGCGCTTCGATACGAATAAATTAAAAATAAAATTAAACATATGAATAAAACAATTACAACAAATATTATTATTGCAGTAGTTATTGGAGGACTCGCTTTCTGGGGAGGAATGACCTATGCCAAACAATCAGCCGCATCAACAAAAGGGAATTTTGCCGCCGGTGTTACGGGAGGTCAGAGGCTCGCACGAGGTGGAGCAAATGGAGCGGGTGTAAATCTTGTCACAGGTTCTGTTATTTCAAAAGATGCACAAAGTCTCACTGTTTCGCTTCGAGAAGGAGGGTCACAAATTATCTTTTTCTCAAGTTCAACTCCTATTATGAAAACAGCAACGGGAACTTCTGAAGATATTTTAGCAGGAACAAATGTTGTAATCACTGGTCAGAAAAATAGTGATGGAAGTGTGAATGCACAAAGTATTCAGTTGCGACCAGTGGGAGCTGTAGGTATGGGAGCAGGACGATAGGGAATGTAAGTTCGAGATAACTTTCTAAGATACTGAAACATAAGTTTTACACACTTGACATTAAACATTTCTGATGTTAAATACTATTAATGCTTCTCACTAAGTCAAAAGCGATTTGGTCAGGTTTCTCAAATCTCGTAGCTTCTTCTATTAAAAGGGCATAAAGGTTGTTGGAATAATTTTAATGCCCCTTCTGGGGCATTTTTATTTTCCCGCAAATATTCAACACAACAACCAACAGAAAGAGTGAGCTATGATCGAAACAGCACGTTACAATATTCAAACTAAAGAGTGGGTTGCCATCTTTGAGGTGAAAACAGGAAGTCCTGTCATCATCTCAGTGCCGCATGACGGACTACCTTTCAATTCATTCTCGGGTTTGTTTGAGCCGAGAAAAGTTGGACACAAGGGAAGAGATCGGAATGTATGGTCGGTCGCGAAAGATGTCATTAATCTTAGCAGTTCCCACGCAGTGAGAGGACTCATGCCACGAACTTTGGTCGACTACAACAGAGCGTGGCCAAAGGGAATTAACTACTATCCTCTGACGCAGAAAGAAGTTCACACAGCTCTCGATGATGCGAGGTTGGTGCTGGCGTATCTGCATTATCACATGACAATCGATCGGTTGATCAAACGTTCTCTTAGACAGTTTGGGAACAAAACTCTTCTAATTGATCTTCATGGCTTCAAGAATTCTCCACCATATTCTCCAGAAGGTGGGTACGATCTGATTTTGGGAACGGGGAATCGAATTACTGTTCCACACGGAGATGTCGACAAAAGGTTAGCAGAGTTCATGACTGAAAGGGGATATCAAGTTTTTCTCCCGACTGACATCACTAACGGACCTCAAGAAGATTGGTATAGTGCTGACTTCATTACTCGACGTCATTCAGAAAAGCATCGTATTAATGCGATACAGGTAGAGATTGCATCTCGATTTCGTGAGTCAGGAGCGTACGCACTTGGAGCGAGGCTCTCGTCAGATTTTGCAGAGTTCATCAGATCGCATTGTTCCGCGTAGATTTGTTCTTTTTTGGTTTTCACTAAACACCGCATGAAGTTTGTGCGGCGTTTTTGTTTTTGAAAGTATCGTGGGTCGGGGTCTAAAATTTAGAGATAGGAATAATTGTATACCCTCAGATCAATCTTAAGGTTGTCGACGAGCTTCTTTGATTGGAGGTCATAAGAATGATTCTGGTATAGATTTTCTACTGTATCTAAATTAAGGAAATTCTTCTGATATGTATATACTTGTCCCTTCATTGGTATTCCAGGATAGCACCATAAAACCCATTGCTCTCGACCTTGTACGTATTCGTTTGGAAGTGAGACTTTTTTCTTCGAAATAAGATAGAACATGAGGTACTCTTCAAGGAAGAAATTGATCTGATCATCAGTCAGTTCACGCTTTGCATATTCAGCATCTTCTTTTACGTATTTCTGAAATAGAATGTCTTTCTCGTACATTTTCTTAAATTCTCTGAAGTCAGAATTGAAATCACCGTCATAGCTAAGATAAAGCTGATTCCAAACCTCGTAGGAGAATGCGTGTTGAATTTGGAAGCGTTCCTGTTCTTTTTCTATCAGTTTTTGGAATGTATTTTTGTGCTTCAATACGAGATTCATGAATTTTTGCTTGAGGGTACGAGCTTGCTCTTCAGAATGTAAGTAGAGAAAATCACCATACACAATGTTAAGTCCAATTTTAGGTTCAACTACCTTACTTGGTGAAAAATGTTCTATATATTTCAAACATTGAGCAGGATCTTGTCCGGTTCCATTATCGGTACGGGAAATGGAAATAGGAAAAACCAGAACGCCATAATTCTTTGGAAGCTTGTTTATATCGTAGAAACCATTCTTCATAATATCTCTATGTTAGCTTACATTCAGGATTTCAGATAATTTAGAAATAGTGTTTGTGAGTCACTCCACACTCCTAAGCCTGTGTGTCGTGTATCTACTAAATTTTCTTTGCGGAGGAAGCTCGACCCGAATCTCTCTACTCAATACGCCGATACATAAAAAGACTGGAGCAAAATCCAGTCTTTTTATGTATGGCGGAGGAAGTGAGATTCGAACTCACGGAGCCTGTTAGGGCTCGACAGTTTAGTAAACTGTTGATTTAAACCACTCATCCATTCCTCCTTACTATCACTCTAACGTATATCTTTAATAATATAAAGTTTTAAGGAAAGTGTGGCCATTACTGCTCTAATCGAAAAAAGATGAGGGTAAAAGGGTATCCAGGGATGATTTTTAACTGAAGTTTTCCTAAATATTTATTTGGCTCAATTTGGACAAGTTCATCAAGAATAAAATGAAGAGGTAACATGTTTTCAGAAATATTGTAGTCGATAGCGAGTACATCAAGTTTTGTATCTGTTAATCCTTTCGTTTGATATGTTTTGAAAGGGAATTGTTCTCGTCTCACATTTCCTAACATAAATAGATTGATACCCCGATGCTCAGTTGAGTTAAATGTTTTTCCTTTCCATCCAAAATTTGAAGGAAACACAGTGCCTTTTGCAAAACCATTAAAATTTTCTGGTGGAAGTGTTCCTTTTTCAAAAAGTTTTTGATCGTTTGAGTGCCCTAATTGGAATGTTCGAAAAAGAGCGAGGAAAAATAGTATGGCTAAGACAACAAGAAGGTGGGTAGTGAAAAGCATGTGACTATTATATAATGGTAACAAATTAATAGATAACCCGTCATAACTAGTATGAAAAAGAAATTATCCTTATTGTTGGCTGTAGTTATGGTTTTATCAGGTTTCGTATCATTTAATGCTGCTTCAGCGCAGACTGCTGCAAATGTAAGTGCTCAGGCGAGCGTATTACCAATACAATCAATGCCTGCATTTTGTGCTTATGTTTCTAATAATGTGTATGTTGGTTCAACCGATAGAACATCAGCATCTGACGTCACAAAACTTCAGACATTTCTAAATGCGAGAGGGTATCTTAATGTTTCTGCTACAGGATATTTCGGTCAACTCACCGCACAAGCAGTTCGATCTTTCCAAGCTCAAAATGGTATTAGCGCAACAGGATACGTTGGTCCTCTTACTCGAGCAAAAATTAAAGAAATGTCATGTGGTCCAATTGTCATTCTTCCTCCACCGGTAAACGGACAGTCTCCTGTTATTAGTAGTGTTGGTGGCCCATCACAACTTGTTGTTAATCAATCTGGCACATGGAGTGTGAGTGCTTATGATGCAAACAATGCGTATGATTCAAACCTAACATACTCAGTTGATTGGGGAGATCAGTTGTACGCATATCCTGCTACTGGCGCAATTGCTCCACAAGCAAGCGTCTCACAAACTTCAACCTTCTCTCATGCATATGCAAGTGTTGGAACATACACAATTACATTCACGGTAAGAAATGCTCAAGGATATAGTAATGCATCAACACTCACTGTTTCAGTTAGAAATGATTTTGTGATTGATCCTCCAGCACTTGGAATTCAACCTGCTATTGTTTCTTTCTCACCACAAACTGCACAAGTTGGAAGTACTCTGACTATTCAAGGTAACAATTTTACACAAGGTCAGAATACTATTTACCTTAACGATGGATTCGCTGCTTCTGCATATTCAAACGATGGACATACATTAAGCTTCCAAATTCCTGCAGCATATTCTCCTTTGTGTACATCTGGAACATATTGTTTAATGTCACTTCGAATGATTACACCAGGAACATATAACGTTAAGGTTTCAAATAGTAATGGAACATCAAATAATGTTCAGCTTACGATTAATGTAAATGGAGGTGTAACAACTAAAGGAATTCCACATCTTGATGGATATTCATCAAATACTATCTCAACTGAAACTTCAGAATATAAAGATGTTTCAATTCTTGGTTCAGGATTTACACAGAACAATACAGTTTATGTAAATGGAACAGGAACTTACTTCAATGTTCCTTCAAGTAACGGAACTGAAATTCATTTCAGTGTTCCTCGAAGAAATCAAAGTAATTGTAATAAGAATGCGTGTACTGATGTATACCTTACGGCATATGTAAACTTCAATGCGATGGTGTCAAACGAAAATGGAAATAGTAATTCGTTGTATGTTGATTTGAACAATAGTACGTATTAAATAGAAAAGACGGCTCGACCCGAATCTCTCTGCTAGTCCGAAATCAAAAAATGAACTGTTACAAACAGTTCATTTTTTGATTTTGCGGTATATTCTGGACAAAGTTCGAATGTATTTCGAGCAAAATCCGAATGATGAATGAATCGTTCCGCCACTGCCTCGCAGAGCCTCGGCAACCCCGAAAGAAAAAACACTCCTAGCATTTCTGATTTGGCGGGGGTGAAATTTCTTTTGAAAAAGGAAAGGGTATTTTTCTTTCGGGGTTCTGCCTTCCAAGTATTCAGGCAGGTGGCGGAACAATGCGGACGAAGTTTTGGTAAAGCAATTTTTTTGGGTGAGAAAGTGTGGGACACTTTCGCAAGACCTTTTGAGATGGTACTCCATCCAAAAGGTGTACAGCTTCTGTAAGAAGAGGATTTGCCAAAACTTCGGCTCATTTGTTTTTGAATTCGGATGTCGCAAATGGAAAAGGAGGGGTCTGGGGAGGAATTTTCCATTTGCTCCGCTGATTTCTTTTGGCGAA
>JBBRNV010000003.1:0-95525 GCA_038230075.1 Minisyncoccia bacterium
AATTTCTCTTTTGGATTCAAAAGTTGAAAAGTTGATGAACTTATATTTAGAAAATGTTTTGTCTTTGGAAGAATATCGTGATTCTAAAAATAAGTTAGTGAATCAAAAACAACTTTTAAAAGAGAAATTATCGGCTTTTGAGAAAAAATCTCATAATCGGTTCGAACTTACCGACAAATTCCTAAAAGCCAATGTATACAATATGGAATTGGCTAACGAGAAAACAAATGAAGAAATTCTTCATTTGTTTAAAAAAGTCGGTTCGAACTTTCAAATTAAGGATCGAACCGTCTTTTTTGAGCCACGCTCCGCGTGGCGAACCCTTTCAGATTCAGGATTTTTTGGGGGGAATTCAGAACAGACGGCACTTCGTGCCGACCATATTTTTGCTTCCGAACCCGATTTCGTTTTTTTGCGGAGACGGCGAGATTCGAACTCGCGAGGGGGTTTAAAGCCCCTGCCTCTTTAGCAAAGAGGTACGTTAGACCACTCTGACACGTCTCCAGGTCGACTCTTTTTATCATAGTTTAGGCTTTAAATCCATGAAATACGTAAGTGGTGCGTGAGAAAACGCTACACATAAGATGTTGGTACAACCGCTTTCTGTAAGACATCGATATGCATCATTCATAGTTGAGCCTGTGGTGATGACATCGTCAAATAAAATAATGAGAGAAGATTTATTAAGCTCACTCAAGATTAGCCCTCTCTTGAATTCAAAAGTGTTTTTTGAGTTTTGGATTCTTTCGTCTCGGTTTTCACATCGTGTTTGTGGTCTCGTGTGCTTCTTTTCTAGATATTGAACGAATGTTATTTCTTTCTGATATTTCTCAGCACATTTTTTAAGCGCTCTCATTATTATGTCGAGATGATCATACCCACGCTCTCGTATTCGTTTTACTGATGAAGGAAGTGGATTAATGAAACAAGGAACTTTGTTTTCCAGGTATTTACACAGTTGATTAGCCACAATATCTGCTGATTTTGAAGATTTTTTGTACTTTATGCTATGAACTATGCGTTGTGCTACCTCTTTGTGCTCATACAGTGCATGCATATATGAAGGAAGATCAGATAAGTTTGGATTACTGATTTTTTGAAGAGATGTGGTCATCTTTTCATTATTTGTTATGTGTTCCTCAGGAACTATTCCGAATATAAAAGCGGGAAGTGTTTCTGAGATGAAAAAGGTTACCGATTTCAACATAGATTGGTATAAAGTAAGCCCTGTTTGCATGGTATTTTGTTATTTCTTTATGCTATACTAAAAGAACTAAATAAAACCTGAATTTTTTCTATATGGCAATCGGAGATTTTTTTAAAAACATGTTTGGAAGCAAAGAACGAAGTGTTCTTGGTATTGATATTGGAACTTCATCTATTAAAGTAGTGCAGCTTCGAAAAAAGAAAGGAAGAGCAGTTCTTGAAACATACGGAGAAATTGCACTAGGTCCTTACGCTGATTTAAAAATTGGTCAGGCGACAAATTTGTCACCATTAAAAATTGTTGAAGCACTTCAAGATCTACTTAAAGAATCAAACACTTCAACTCAAAGTGTGGGGCTTTCAATTCCATTTCGATCAAGCCTCGTTTCGTTAATTGAAATGCCTGCACTGTCTGAAAAACAATTGGCAGAAATGATTCCAATCGAAGCTCGAAAATATATTCCAGTTCCTATATCAGAAGTAACACTCGATTGGTGGGTTGTTCCAAAACCTGACAGTGCCCCTATGGATGATGAGAAAAAAGATGAAAAGGCTTCTGATGCATTCAAGAAAAAAACTGATGTGCTTGTTGTTTCGATTCATAATGAAATTTTGAGTAATTTCGGAGACATTGTTAAGAATTCACACCTCAACGCTAGTTTTTTTGAAATTGAAATGTTTAGTTCAACTCGCGCACTTATTAATCAAGAAGCTAATCCGATTATGGTTTTTGATATGGGTGCTTCAGGAACAAAAATTTATATTGTTGAACATGGTGTTATTAAAATCTCACACATCATTAATAAAGGATCACAAGATATTACCTCAAGTATTTCGACAGGCCTTAATGTGTCGTGGGAAAAGGCAGAGCATATTAAACGAAACATCAACTCTCTCAAAGAAGAAGATCAGAAGGCGATTGAAGAAATTATTGCACTTACTGTTGATTATATTTTCTCGGAAGCATCAAGTGTTCTCATCAACTATCAAAAGAAATATACAAAAGCCGTTGGAAAAATTATTCTTACTGGTGGGGGAATTGCCCAAAAAGGCCTTCTTGAAATGGCTAAAAAAGCTTTTGAAACTGAAGTTGAATACGGAGATCCATTCAGTAAGGTTGAAACGCCAGCATTCTTAGCCAACGCTCTTAAAATGACAGGTCTTGAATTTGCAGTTGCTATTGGAATTGCCCTTCGAAAACTTCAGGAGGTTGAATAAAATCTCACCGATTTCTTCTTGTTCATAAGTTGTCCACATTTCGTATTTTGTTTTTATTTTTCGTGATACAATATTGAGTAAATAGTCCATGGAAACTCATTTTCAAACTTCTTTCATACCAAAGAAACCTCTTCAAGAGACAACTGAGGCATATCAAAGTGCACCAATAGGTATTTTTTTCATTGTCTCACTTGTTTTTATTGCAGTTGCGATTCTTTCAACTATTGGTGTATACGGTTATAAATTTATTTTAAGTAAACAGTTGGAAGGAAGAAAAGATAGCATCGTTCAAGCACAAGCTGCTATTAACACCGACGAACTTCTTACATTCACAAAGCTCAGTAATAAGGTAAAGGTAGCTTCTCTCCTTCTCGATTCTCACTTATCTATCTCAAACATTTTTAATATTCTTGAAAAATCAACACTTAAGACTGTTCGATTTACTAACTTTAGTTTGTCATACGCAGGCCCCGACAAAATTAATCTCACTATGTCAGGTCAAGCAAAGAATTATTATTCTGTAGCAGATCAGGCAGACACATTCTCAAATAGCACTACCACAAAGCCTATCTTTAAGAACGCTATTATTTCAAACCTCAGTCTCGACGAAAGTGGAAACGTTTCGTTTAGCTTCAGCACCCTTCTTGATCCATCAGCAATTTCATATCTTAAACATTTCAAAGATAACGACGAAACAACAAACTCATTTAATGCGAACGAGGCTCAAAGTACTAATCCAAATAATATTCAACAGCAAAGTGTTGTAACACCTACTCCAACATCAACAAAACCAGTAGTATCTGCGCCTGGAACTTCAGGTTCATCATCAAAAACTGGTGGAGGTTCAACACTCCTTCCTCCTGTAAAATCTCAAACAGCAACAACCTCATCTCAAACAACAGCAACTTCATCAAGTAGTAACCTTCCAGTCATTCCTAACGACACAACCGATCAACCATGAGAAATATCATTGCCATCATTCTAATAATCATTTCAATCGGAGCGTTCTTTTTCTTGACGCTTCCTGTATACGATAGCCTCTCTAGTGTTCAACAAGAAATTGGTTCATACGACGAAGCATTAAGTACTGCAACAGAACTCGCCTCAGCACGACAAGAGCAGCAAGATGCGTATAACCAAGTGAGTGAGCAAAATCGAACTGAACTTGCAAAGTTGCTTCCTGATTCAATCGACAACATTCGTCTTATTATTGATATTGATGGAATCGCTAGTCGATACGGACTCCTTATTAAAGGAATCAGAATCGATCAGGGAGGAGCAGGGGCAAGTGCCGACGCAAAAACTACAAATAGTCAACCAGCAAATCAAGCAACATACGGAACAATCGGCCTCAGTTTTTCTGTCGATGCAACGTATGGTCAAATTGATGCATTCCTTAAAGATTTAGAACGAAGTCAGCGATTAGTTGATGTAACCAGTCTTTCA
This sequence comes from Minisyncoccia bacterium, assembly GCA_038230075.1. Classification (GTDB taxonomy): domain Bacteria; phylum Patescibacteriota; class Minisyncoccia; order Phycocordibacterales; family CALRBL01; genus JBBRNV01. Next base: position 3,871 of record JBBRNV010000003.1, read on the forward strand.
TTCTCATCAAGTGATAGTGGGAAAGATTTGTACACATTTTCACTTGGTCTTAAAACATATTGGATGAAATAATATGAAAAAAATAACAATCACATCACTTATATTGGTACTTCTCGGAATCGGCTTCTTTGCTATAAGCACTCATGCTCAACAAACTCAAACCAACTCAGGAGGAGACCTTACAACTAGTAATCCAGATGACTCAGGAGATCAATCATTTGTATCACAACAGTTCATTGTTGCGCTTCAAGGATATAAATCACTTCGTCTCAGCACTGCCGTTGAATTCTTTAAACGAGAAGATTTTGCATCACTTAAAGACTTTAGTCAGGAAATTCCACTCTATCCAATTGGACGACCGAATCCATTTGCCCCAATTGACAATGTTTCAATCACAGGAAACGACAAAGGCACACAAAATCTAGGCTTTACAAGTGTTTCTCCAACAACAACTACAGAGACAAAAAAATAATATGAGTTTGCTCGACATATTAGTAAAAGAAAATGTTCTCACTAAAACTGATGTAGCTTCTCTGAAGGATCAGAACACTTCGACTGGAAAAACGTACGATGAATTACTGAAAGATCGAGGGATCGCTGAGGAGGTTGTTATGAAAGCAAAAGCTGAGTATCTCCAGGTTCCTATTGTTAGTTTAGGAACAAGAGAAATTCCTTTTGAAATTCTGAAATATATTCCTGAAGAGTCTGCGTCGCACTACCAACTTGTTCCTCTTGCAGTTCGAGACGGTATGCTTGAAGTTGGAATGGTTGATCCTGACAATATCGAAGCTCATGACGCTTTGAACTTTATTGCATCTAAAATTCACATGCCGTTTAAGATGTTTCTGATCTCAACGACTGATCTTCAAAAAGTACTCGCATCATACAAAGGACTCTCTGGTGAAGTAACAAAAGCCTTGAGTGATCTTGAAACAGAATTAACAGAAGACGATGTTGATATTCAGAAAACAAAAGCTCCTGCTGCAACTACGGGTGGGCGAGAAGCAACAATTATTGAAGATGCGCCTGTTACAAAAATTGTGGCAACCATTCTTCGATATGCAATCGACGGAGGTGCATCTGACGTTCACATCGAACACATGCGAGACAAAGTGCGAGTTCGATTTAGAGTTGATGGTGTTCTTCAAACTAGCCTCATTCTTCCAATTAAAGTGCACTCAGCTGTGGTTGCGCGTATTAAAATTTTGTCAGATATGAAGCTCGATGAAAAACGAAAGCCTCAAGATGGACGATTTACTGCACGAATTGAAGGACGAAAGATTGATTTTCGAGTATCTACATTTCCTTCATACTACGGAGAGAAAATTGTAATGCGAATTCTCGATCAAGAGAAAGGTGTTCAGAAGCTTGATGAAATGGGAATTACTCCTCGAAATTTAGAATTAATTAAAGCAGCCCTCGATCGACCTTACGGATTAATTCTTATTACTGGTCCTACGGGATCTGGAAAAAGTACCACGCTCTATTCGATGCTTAACGAAATTGATCGTGAAGGAATGAATGTGCTTTCGCTTGAAGACCCGGTTGAATACAACATCGACGGAGTTAGTCAGTCACAAGTACACCCTGAAATTGGTTATACCTTCGCAACAGGACTTCGAACAACACTGCGACAAGACCCCGATATCATTATGGTGGGAGAGATCCGAGACAAAGAAACCGCTCAACTTGCTGTACAGGCTGCGCTTACCGGTCACTTAGTGCTTTCAACTATTCACACCAACACTTCACTTGGTGCTATTCCACGACTCGTAGACATGGGAGTTGATCCATACCTTATTGCGCCAACTCTTATTTTAACTATGGCACAACGTCTTGTTGCAAAAATTTGTCCTGGAAGTGGAAAAAAGAAGCGAGTCGAAGGAGCACTTCGAGTAATGGTAGATAAACAATTTCAAGATCTTCCATATGAATTTAAGAAAGACTTGCCACCAATGGAAGAAGTGCTTGAGATAGAACCTTCAGAAGATTGTCCAAAGGGAACACGAGGTAGAACAGCTGTATTTGAAGTGTTTAATATGACCAAAGAACTTGAGCAAATGATCTTAAAAAATCCTAATGAAAATGATTTGTGGCCAATTGTTCGAAAGCAGGGAATGCTCACTATGAAAGAAGATGCCCTCATTAAAGCCTTCAAGAAAGAAATTCCAATTGAAGAAGTTAATAAACTATAAGAGAAGGTATAGCAAATTATTAGATATGATATACTTTATTTATGGCAGACAACAAACAATATAAAGTTCTTCTTGTTGACGACGATAAGTTTTTGCTCGATCTTTACGCAGCAAAGTTTTCAAAGAATGGATATGTTGTCTCAACAGCTTCTGAAGGTGAAGAAGCTCTCAAAAAGATGCGAGATGGTATTGAAATCGACGCACTTCTTATGGATGTAGTAATGCCTGGTCTTGATGGAATTGAAGTTCTTGAAATGATTCGAAAAGAAAACCTTATTCCAGATGCGGTGGTCATTATGCTTACCAATCAAGGTCAGCCTTCAGATATAGAACGAGCCAAAGCATTAAATGTCAGCGGATATATTATTAAAGCAACCACCATTCCTTCAGAAGTGGTGAGTGAAGTTGATAACGTGTTACACAAAAAGAATTCAAAATAACAGCAAGAGTTGGTAAGATAACAAAAGTACATTATATGGAGACAAACACAGAAAAATACAAAAAAGAATTAGCAGACTTAGTCGACGTTGTGGTTACACAGGGCGCTTCAGATATTCATCTTTCAGAAGGAAGACACCCAACTATTCGAGTATCAGGAAATTTGATTCCTTTAGTTAAAAAAGATATCTTATCTCACGAAGATACTATGGGGATGCTCGCTGAAATGACCTCTCCGGCTAACAGAGATTTATTTTTAAAACAGAAAGAACTCGATTTTTCATATGGACATAGTGATAAGGCTCGTTTTCGAGGAAATGCTTTTTATCAACAAGGATATGCTGGTATTGCTCTTCGATTGATTCCAAAAGTAATCAAAGATTTACAAGAGTTACATCTTCCTCCAATTCTTGAAACATTTGCTCAAAAGAAACAAGGATTTTTCTTAGTAGTAGGGCCTGTTGGTCAAGGAAAAAGCACTACACTGGCTTCAATGATTGAAATCATCAATCGAAATAGAGCAGAACATATTATTACCATTGAAGATCCTATTGAATATATTTACGAACAGAAAAAATCGATTATCGATCAACGAGAAGTTCGACAAGACACTTCAACATTTGAGTCAGCGCTCACGAGCGTTCTTAGACAAGACGTAAATGTGATTTTGTTGGGTGAAATGCGAGGTCACGAAACAATGGCTGCTGCGGTTACCGCTGCAGAAACTGGACATTTGGTGTTTTCAACACTCCACACCAATAATGCTGCGCAAACTATTGATCGAATCATCGACTCATTTCCTGCAGGACAACAAGATCAAATCAGAGTACAACTTTCAAGTAGTTTGATTGGAGTATTTTCTCAACGACTTCTTCCTCGAATTTCAGGAGGTCTTATTCCTGCATATGAACTTTTAATCGTCAATAATGCTGTTTCTAACTTGATTCGAGAAAAACGAACACATGAAATTAACACCGTAATTGAAACTGGTGCGGAATCAGGAATGATTGATATTAACCGAATGATTGCAGAACTTGTTCGACAAGGTGAGATAACAATTGAAACTGCATATCTTCACTCAAGTAACCCTAAAGTTCTCGAACGATTATTGTAATAACAAACTATGCTTTTCAACTACAAAGCCATTGATACAGACGGTTCAGAAAAAACAGGCTCAATTGAGGCCGTGAATGTTGATGTTGCAATCAATTCTCTTCAACGAAGAGGAATGATTATTTCGTCTATTAAAGATGCAGAACAAAAAGCTTCACTTCTTAGTGGAAATATTTCCTTTTTCGATAGTGTTTCAAATAAAGAGATTGTTATTTTGTCGAGACAGATGGCAACACTTTTCTCCGCTCAAGTTTCAGCACTCCGAATCTTTCGATTGCTTGGAGGTGAAACTGAAAATCATTTACTTCAAACAACACTCGCAAATGTAGCAGATGATTTGCAATCAGGAAGCTCTATCTCAAAAGCACTTGCAAAACATCCTAAAGTTTTCACTGGGTTCTATGTAAACATGGTTCGTTCAGGAGAAGAGGCGGGAAAGCTCGATCAAACATTTGTATATTTAGCAGAATATCTCGACAGAAACTATGCAGTAACATCAAAAGCCAAAAACGCTCTTATTTACCCAGCGTTCGTTATTATGACGTTCTTTGCGGTAATGATTCTAATGCTTACGTTGGTTATTCCAAAAATTAGTGGGATCTTAGTTGATTCTGGTCAAAAAGTACCTCTTTACACTGCGTTTGTTATTGCTATGAGTAATTTCGTTGTTCACTACGGAATCTTTTTAGCTATTGGAGTAGTAGTTGCACTTGTTGCACTTCTTCAATATTCTCGAACTAAAGCAGGCTCAGATGCGTTGTCGCATTTAAAATTATCAGTTCCATATGTAGGAACGTTGTATAGAAAATTATATCTTTCTCGAATTGCCGATAATATGAATACTATGCTTCAGTCGGGTATTCCTATGATTCGTGTGATCGAGCTTACTGCAGACGTTGTTGATAATAAAGTATATGCGCACATTATGCTTGAGACACTTAATTCTGTTAAAGCGGGAGTCTCAGTATCTGATTCGCTTTCAAAATTCCGTGAATTTATTCCTGGAATTATGACTCAAATGATTAAAATTGGAGAAGAAACAGGAGAGCTCGGATCAATTCTCGACACGCTCGCCAAATTCTATCAACGAGAGGTGATAAATGCGGTAGATACACTTGTTGATCTTATTGAACCGGTTATGATTGTGATGCTTGGACTTGGTGTAGGATTCCTTCTGGCTTCAGTTCTTATTCCGATCTACAACATCACGTCTTCAATCTAAAAAGGCTTATCCACAGGTAAACCCTTCGCATATCTCTTATTGGGGTATAATAAGGAAAGATTGTTTGAGGGCACCTCTAACAATATACGAACGTATTATTAAAAGTTATTAGATAATTATTTAAATGAAACAAACAAATAAACGAGGTTTCACCTTGATCGAACTATTGGTGGTAATCGCAATCATCGGTATTCTCTCATCAGTTGTGTTGGCTTCACTCAACTCAGCTCGATCAAAAGGATCAGACGCAGCTATTAAGTCTAACTTGAATAACTCTCGAGCAGCAGCAGCACTTTACTACGATTCAAACTCACAGGCTTACGGAACAGCTTCAGTTGCAACAACAACAGCTGGAACAGCAGCAACTTGTGGACTTGCAGCATCTGTATTTGATCCAGCAGCAGCAAATTCAATTAATGCAATGTACAAAGCAGCAGCTTCTTCATCAGGAGTTAACGGTACATGCGCCTTTGCACCACAAGCTTGGGCAGTTGCAGTTCCTCTTAAGAATCCAGCAACAACAGGATATTACTGGTGTGTGGACTCATCAGGTCAGGCAAAAGAATCTCTTGGTACAGCTCCTTTCACAGCATTGGGAAACTGCAGTTAAGTTAGTTAGTTAGTTTAGAAAAAGAAAAAACCCCACTTGGGGTTTTTTCTTTTATTCGCTGTGATACAATACATGTACAGATTTATGGATTCTTTTAAGCAGAACTTTATTCGTATAGCAATTTCTAATCACATGTCTTCAACAAAAGGATTCACTCTTATCGAACTCTTGGTGGTAATCGCAATCATTGGTATTTTGTCATCGGTAGTTCTTGGAAATTTAAATAGTGCTCGAACAAAAGGAAATGATGGAGCAATTAAAGCGCAGCTTTATAACATGCGAACACAAGCAGAATTGTACTATTCAAACTACGGTTCATTTGCGAATACTGTAGTTACAGGTTTTGCTGCCGCGTCATCTTCTCCAAACTGCCAACTTGCCGGAACAGTATTTAATACAACTGATGGTCTAGGTCAACTTACAGCCAATGCCGATGCCAACAGTGATCAAAGTCCAACATGGGTAACACGTTGTGCTCTTGGAGATAAAACACATGAAAGTTGGGCAGTATCAGTTCCACTTAAAAATGGTTCACTTAATTGGTGCGCAGATTACACGGGAACATCAAAAGCTGGAACATCAACTGGTGGTGGAACCTCTCTTGCAGTATGTCAATAATATATGAAATTTTTTACCTCAACAAAAAGTAATAAAAATGGATTCACTCTTATCGAATTATTAGTCTCGATTGCTATTATTGGAGTACTTGCAGCAATTGTTATTTCATCCCTTAGCAACTCTCGAGCCAAAGCTCGAGATGGAAAACGAATTTCAGATACAAAACAAATGCAGCTAGCTCTTGAGGGTTATTTCGATAACTGTGCTCAATATCCACCTTTTTCAAGTCTTTCAGTATTAGTATCTGGAGGAACGTGTCCTAATGGAACAACTCCTGTCGGATCATTTCTTCCTGCTATGCCTAAAGATCCAATAACTGCAGCAAACTATGCCTACGTACCAACACCTTCAGGATGCTCAAGTAGTTGCAGTGCATTCACATTGTCTGCACAACTCGAACAATATTCACCAGAGCTAGCGAATGATGCAAGTAGTACCAATAATGCGCAATTTATTTATGATGTGAAAGGTCCGTGATGTGGGTGATGTCTTTGTTGTGATATAATTTTTATATGGAATCTTTACTTCTGCTCTTTACATTAGCGTTCGGTGCAATCATTGGAAGTTTTCTTAATGTTGTCGCACTTCGTTTTAATACGGGTAAATCAATTAACGGAAGATCAGCGTGTTTTGTGTGCAGACAGCCGCTTCAGTGGTATGAGCTAGTTCCAGTTTTCAGTTTTATTTTTTTGAAAGGGAAGTGTAAGACGTGTGAAGCTAAGATTTCTGCACAGTATCCTCTTGTTGAAGCAAGTACCGCTTTTATTTTTGCACTTATTGCTGTCACAGAAACTTCTTGGTTTAGTGTGGTAAATCAGTTGGTGCTTTTCAACCTTTTCTTTTATTGGATCATTGCTTCGATTCTTACGGTTATTGCCATATACGACTTCAAGCATAAAATTATTCCAGACTCTCTTTCGTTTGTATTTGCCGCATTATCATTGATTCGTTTGTTTGTATTATATGGAAGTCAGCTTTTTCACATGCCGTTACTTCTAGATCTTTTGGCTGGTCCGATTCTGTTTGTTCCATTCTATCTTCTGTGGGTTGTGTCAAAAGGTGCATGGATGGGGTTGGGTGACGCTAAGCTCGCTGTTGGAATTGGATTCTTGCTAGGTTTAGCACAAGGTATTTCTGCTGTTATTTCTGCATTTTGGATTGGCTCAGCCGTTATGATTTTAGTTATTGTTGCTCAACATATTCACCATCACTTTAAACGTTTAATACATAAGAAAACTCCTGCACATGACCTCACTTTAAAAAGTGAAATTCCATTTGCACCATTTCTTATCGTTGGAATTTTAGTTGCGTATCTTTTTCACCTCGACATTATGAGTGTTAATCTTTTATTACAACTGTAATATGAATTTTTTCCTATCAAAAAATAAGCGAAATCGAAGTAGTGATCAAAAAGGATTCACTCTTATCGAAATGCTTGTGGTTGTCGCTATCTTCATTTTTATTACAGGAGCAGTCTTGATAAGACAAACTCGTTTCTCAAGCGATATTGCAATTACTAATCTTGCATATCAAATTGGTCTCACCGTTCGTCAGGCACAGGTATATGGCCTCAGTGTTCGTGGATCGAACAATGGTGGAGTAACTGACTTTGATGCTGGTTACGGAGTTCATTTTGACTCAAGTGCACCAACTAGTTTTAAATTCTTTAGTGATGTTACCCCGAAAGATGGATTATACGTTTCTGGAACAGATTCTTTGATTCAAGATTACAATCTAGCAAAAGGAAGTACGATTACCGATGTTTGTGCAAATATTTCTGGAGTTAATTATTGCTACAGTAAGGCAAAGGCTACTAAAATTACATCACTCGATGTTGTGTTTAATCGTCCAAATCCAAACGCAATCATGACAGCAATTTCTTTCGGAGGAAGTCCTATTGGTCCTGCAAGCAAAAGTGTTGTGACATTAACATCACCAACAAAAGATAAGTTAAAATGTATTATAATATATGACACAGGTCAGATATCAGTTGCTGATCCGGTGACTGGAGTTTGTCAGTAGTTTATATATAACAATGCGTTCATTCCATACAAAAAAGAAGATCAGTCATAAAAAAGGATTTACTCTTATCGAACTTATGGTTGCAACTACCATTTTCGTAATCGTGATGGTTATTGCAATTGGTTCAGTGCTTAGTATTGTTGACGCAAATAGAAAAGCTCAGGCATTAAACTCGGTGATTAATAATCTTAACTTCGCACTCGAAAGTATGATTCGAGATGTTCGAACTGGAACTAACTATTCAGCGGGTACATGTACCATAAATGGAGTTTCAGGAACTGGAACGAATTGTTCATTTAGCTTCACATCACAAAACGGAGTCCCTCTCGCATATACTTTTTACCAAGACTCATTAGGAAATGGAAAGTTGCAAAAAATTACTAATGGTGGAACCCCAACCGATTTTACTGCGCCCGAAGTAAATGTGCAGAACTTAGCATTTTCAATTAGTGGCGCTGGTTCAAACGATGGTCAACCACGAGTTCTTATCAACATCGGCGGTTATGCTGGAGTGAAGCAGAAAATTCGTTCAAACTTCTCACTTCAGACGTTAGTATCACAGCGTTTGGCAGATATCAATTATTAATATGAACATTCTATTTTTACAAAAGAAGACTAAGCTTCAAAAAAAAGGATTTACATTAATTGAATCACTTGTTGCGATTTCTATTCTTGTGCTTGCAACACTTGGTCCTTTATCGATTGCATCAAAAGGTCTTTCAACATCACTTTTTGCTCGTGATCAAGTGACGTCATTTTATTTAGCACAAGAGGCGATTGAATACATTCGAAACTCTCGAGACACCTTTGCTCTTGCAAGTTACTCTTCAGGAACAACTCCGGGAACAAATTGGTTGGGAACATATTTCAGTACATGTAGTAATCCTGGTGGATGTCGAATTAATGCACTTGATAGTAATCCTGCAACGGCAGTGATTGGATGCAACAGTACTTGCACCAACATGACCGTCGATTCGCAAGGAAGATACACATATGGCGCATCAGCACTCAGTCAGTTTAATAGAACAGTTCAGATTGTTGATGTAAACGCAGATGAAAAACGGGTGACAGTTATTATGAATTGGAAAACAGCTGGTCAGTCGAAAACATTTCAAATTCAAGAAAATATATTCAATGTCTACTAATACTTTACAAATAAAAACATCGAGAGAATCGAAAGCTGGGTTCACCCTTCTTTTCGCTGCGCTCGTAACAAGTTTACTTTTGTCAGTTGGTCTCGCAATTTTTAATATTACCCTTCAACAATTTCTTCTCGCATCATCTGGACGAGAGTCACAATTTGCTTTTTACGCCGCAGATACCGGTGTTGAGTGTTCAGTATATTTTGATCGAAAGGGAGCTGGTCTTAGTACACCTTTTTATTTCCCCGATGGAACTAACGGTAATGGTACATCTCGAATCACATGCAACGGCGCAGTCTCAGGAGCACCAACTGTTATAAGTTCAGTAAATCCTTTTAAAACAAAATACGAAATTAATGCTCCAGGAATCACTTGTAATACCGCATCATCAAGCTTCACTATTATTGTTACAAAAGACGTACAAGGTTCGGTTGTATTAACCTCAGTTGAGTCACGAGGATATAACACGTGTGATGCCACAAACCTTCGACGAGTTGAACGAGGACTTCGAGTAGACTATTAATTGAGGATATTGGGTAAAAATGCTATTGTGAATACATGGCATCTTCCTCAGAAAGTAATCAGAATAAGGCTAATAATATAAGTAAAAACAAGAGAGAAATTTCTCAAGGTGTGGTTTCTCGACTTGAAAAATTAAAAGCCTCAATTGAACATCATCGGTACAATTATCACGTACTCGATATTCAAGAAATCTCAGATCAAGCTCTCGATTCTCTCAAAAAAGAACTAGTAGATATTGAAACAGAATATCCTGAATTAATTACTCTCGACTCTCCATCTCAGCGAGTTGCAGGAAAACCAGTTGAAGGATTTACTAAAGTGAAGCATAAAGTGCAACAGTGGTCTTTCAATGATGCATTTTCTGAACAAGATATTTATGATTTTGATGAACGAATTCGAAAAATGCTTCGTGCAGAATATGGAAAAGAAATTATTCCATCATATGTATGTGAGTTGAAAATAGACGGATTGAAAGTTGTTCTCGAATATAAAGATGGAATTTTACAAACCGCAGCAACTCGTGGTGATGGAAAGGTTGGTGAAGATGTGACTGCAAATGTTCGAACCATTCAATCGGTTCCTTTGAAATTGAAAGAAGCAGCTAGTTTGGTTGTTGAGGGTGAGATTTGGATGTCAAAAAAAGATTTTGAAATTTTAAATAAAGAGCAAAAAGCAAAAGGTGAGATGCTATATGCAAATCCAAGAAATGTTACTGCAGGAACCATTCGACAACTTGACTCTCGAATTGTGGCAAGTAGAAATCTTAAAACATTTACCTACGACATATCACAATTTTTTGACGCTTCTGGAAAAGACGCTACGCCAAAAACACAATTTGAAGAATTAAAAAAATTAGAAAGTCTTGGTTTTAAGACAAATAAACATTTTGCACTGTGTAAAGATGCAAAAGATATTATTGAATACTGGAGTTCATGGCAAAAGAAAGCAAAAAAAGAAGATTATTGGATCGACGGTGTTGTTATCAAAGTTAATGAAAGAGAATATCAACAAGTACTTGGTTATACAGGGAAAGCACCACGATTTGGTATTGCATTTAAATTTCCTGCTGAACAAGTAACAACAGTACTTGAAGATATTGTGCTTCAGGTGGGAAGAACTGGTGTTATCACTCCAGTAGCCCACTTAAAACCGGTACTTGTTGCTGGTTCAACAGTCTCTCGAGCAACTCTTCATAATGAAGATGAAATTAAACGACTCGATGTTCGAATTGGTGACACGGTGATTTTACAAAAAGCAGGAGACATTATTCCAGACATTGTAAAAGTATTAACTGAGTTTAGAACTGGAAAAGAAAAAGTATATAAATTTCCTACTCATCACGAAGATTGTGGAGGAGATGGAAAAATAGAAAGAATTCCAGGACAAGCAGCGTGGCGATGTGTTGTGCTTGAGTCGTCAACGCTTTCAAAACGTCGCCTCTATCATTTGGTTTCTAAAAAAGCATTTGATATTGATGGATGTGGCCCGAAAGTGATCGACCTTCTGCTTGAAGAAGGATTAATCGCTGACGAAGCCGATTTATTCACTCTCGAACGAGGCGATCTATTGGCACTTCCTCGGTTTGCAGAAAAGTCGGTAGATAATTTACTCGAAGCACTTGAGAAAGCCCGAAAGGTTGAATTACCACGGTTTATTATTGCACTTTCAATTCCACAAGTTGGAGAAGAAACGGCGTACGACTTAGCCTCATATTTCGGAACACTTAAAAAACTTCGTGAAGCAAGTATCGAAGATTTAGAATCAATCAATGGTGTTGGAGATATTGTTGCTAAGTCTCTCTTTGATTGGTTCAGAAATAAATATCACACAAAACGATTAGAGAAATTACTTGAGCAAGTTAAAATAATTGATTCATCAAATACTTCTTCAAAAAACGGAGGAAAAAAGCTACCGCTTTCTGGAATGACTTTCGTACTTACAGGATCGCTTCAATCTCTTGATCGAGATGAAGCAAAACAAAAAATTCGAACACTTGGTGGCGAACCATCAGATTCAGTTTCTGCAAAAACAACCTACCTTATTGCTGGTGAAAGTGCAGGTTCTAAATACAACAAAGCAGTGGCTCTTGGGGTTACAATCCTCGATGAGGCTGCATTTCTCAAGTTGATTTCTTAATGCTATCATCGATACATGTCACATCTCACCGATATAAAAGATATAGAACAATTAGCCGCTCTTGCTCGAATTGAACTCGAAGCCTCAGAAAAGGAAACAATTAAAGGGGAGCTTGAATCAATTCTTTCATATATTGATGTTATTCAAGGAGCTGTTAAAGACAGTTCAATCGACGTTATCTCGACTGATTCTTCTGTTAATTCTCATCCAACAAATATTCTACGAGAAGATGTTGTTCAAAACGAAGGAGGAACTTACTCTGAAAAGTTGGTACACGCCGCACCGGATAAACAAGATCAATACATAAAGGTCAAAAAGATTTTGGGTGGTTCACAATAATATTCTGCATCTATATGACAATTAATCTACAAGATCTCACCATTACAAAAGCACGTGCTGCATTGCTCGCTCACGAATACACATCTCGACAACTCACCGAAGCATATTTAGAGGTGATTAAAGAAAAAAATAAAGATATTAATGCATTTCTTGAAGTGTTTGATGACGCACTTCTTCAAGCAGAAGCCGCAGATGTTATATATAAGAATGATACAGAGAAAGCACAACACATGCCACTTCTTGGTATTCCTGTAGCAACCAAAGATAATATTTTAATTAATGGAAAACACGCACAGGCTGCGTCAAAGATTCTTCAAGGATATGTTGCTCCATACGATTCAACTGCTGCTGTTAAACTTAGAAATGCTGGTGCTGTATTTATTGGTCGAACAAACATGGATGAATTTGCCATGGGAAGTTCAACAGAAAATTCTGCATTCGGCGTCACGAAGAATCCATATGATACAAGTCGAGTTGCTGGTGGTTCTTCAGGAGGGTCAGCTGCTGCTCTTGCGATGAACGCATCTCTCGTATCTCTCGGATCAGATACAGGTGGTTCAATCAGACAGCCTGGTGCTTTTTGTGGACTTGTTGCACTCAAGCCAACATATGGAAGTGTGTCTCGACATGGTCTCATGGCCATGGGATCTTCTCTTGATGTTATCGGACCATTCACCAAAGATACTTCTGATTCAGAAATTGTTTTTAATGTGTTAAAAGGAAAAGATATTATGGACATGACCTCAATTGAGCTTTCAAAACCTGATGTTGAAAAACAAACAGTGGCTCGAAAGAAAATTGGAATAATAAAAGGCGTTCTTGATCAAGGTGGAATCGATGTTGAAGTTGCAAAAAACTTCACACAAACTATTGAACGCTTTAAACAAGCTGGTTATGAAATCATTGAGCTAGAGATGCCTAACATGTCGTATGCCTTGGCAGTCTATTACGTTATTATGCCAGCTGAGATTTCTTCGAACCTTGCTCGATTTGATGGAGTTCGATTCGGACTTAAAATTGAAGGAGATACACTACTTCAAGATTATCTTAAAACTCGTGCGCAAGGATTCGGAAGGGAAGTTCGACGACGAATAATGCTTGGAACATATGTTCTCTCATCAGGGTATCACGACGCTTACTACAATAAAGCGATTATTGTTCGAAATCTTTTGAAAAAAGATTATGAAAAAGCATTTAAAGATGTTGATTTGGTGTTAACTCCAACCACTCCAACTCCTGCATTTAAAATTGGTGAAAAAACTAATGATCCAGTACAAATGTATTTAGCAGATATTTTCACCGTAACTGCCAATCTTATTGGAACACCTGCTATCAGTATTCCTTCAGGAAAAACAACATCTGGTTTACCACTCGGTATTCAGTTAACAGCTCCACATCTTCGGGAAGATTTACTATTCAGTGCTGGTAAGGATTTCGAAAAAACGGCATAATAGATACATGCAGTTTATTTTAATCGCTTTTCTCGTTCTTCTTGCTTTTGTTGGTATCATCTATCTTTTTAATATTCTCGCTGTTTTGTCTGGGGTACCACTTTTAAGTTTTCTAGGATTTACCAAAACAATAACAAGTGATCCTTCAACTGTTGCTCAAGTATTCGATGGTGTCATTAATGTATATAAAGTGTTGGCAGTTTTTATGACATTGCTTTTTTCAATGATCTACCTTTATTACAACTTTAAAATAAGCGAAGTAAAAAAGACAAAAAAATTAGAACGAACACTTGCAGAACGAAAAGAGTTAGAGGCTATGGTTGCTATTCCACAAGAGACAAAAAAATGGCAAAAGATTATGGAACACGTAAGTTCGGCAAATCCTTCAGACTGGAGATTGTGTATTCTTGAGGCGGATGTTCTTCTTGATCAATTGTTATCTTCTCTTGGGTATGAAGGAGATGGAATTGCTGAGAAGTTAAAAAAAGCAAAGCGCTCTGATTTTTCGACACTCGATAGTGCGTGGGAAGCTCATAAGATTCGAAATGCAATTGCTCACGAAGGATCAGATTTTGCTATTAATCAACAAGAAGCTCGAAGAGTTATTAATCTTTTTCAATCTGTTTTTCTTGAATTCAAATTTATTTAAAGGCTCTAGATAAAGTTGTTTTGTGACTTTGGCTTGTGTAAGTGGGTAATCTTTTGTATGATATGTCACCATAGCGGGGTAGAGTAATAGTAATTCGCGAGGCTCATAACCTCGAGATCCCGGTGCGAATCCGGGCCCCGCAACAAGAATAAAACAAAAGACATGTGTCTCGAAAGAGGCATGTGTCTTTTGTTTTATTGGTGAATGAAGATTTTTGTGGTAAAAAGTAGGTGAGGATAATAGTTAGATCTAAAGAAAACTATTCCATTAATCTTCACTTGTCGGGGTAGCTCAGTTGGTAGAGCACAGGACTCATAAGCCTGGGGTCGTGGGTTCGATCCCCACCTCCGACACAAGTTACACTATATTTATTTTTTGGTCGCGACATCCAGATTAGAATTTAGAGTGATGTCAATTCCGTGACTTACATAAGGGTAGGGTTAGTATAAGTCTTTACAAATACTCTATAATGTGCTATGATATGCGCCGTTCTCGCTCCTTGATAAAGTGAGCAAAAAACTCTCAAAACCAACCCAGCCTCATACCCATGCCTCAGAAACAACGTCTCTACCGCTTCCTTCTCTTCGTTGGAATGGCGCTTCTCGTGTTCGCACTGTGCGGACTCTACAAGTACTACTCTTCCAAAGTTGAAGGGGCTGCTCCGCTTCTCGTCGATCCTCCTTCGATGAGTCAGGTGTCGCCTCGCGCGCAGGAGCAACCCAACTCCGAGTCAGTCGCTAAAACTCAACCACCACTTGGTGTCTATGCCGCGCACTATGTGCGTCGTAAAGACCCACGGAAAATCACAACGATCTCAGTCGGTATCACCAATCAGTCCAAGTAAATCCAGTAAAGCAGCTTCTATGAACAACCACATTCTCTCCCTCGCGCTCGCGTTTCTCGCGACCGTTCTCTTCGGTAGCAGCAACCTGTTCGCCGACAATCCTTCGCAGTCGTCGCTTTGGCCCTACGCCAATAGCTTCAATACGTCGGTCGGTGCCATCGGAAAAAAAGCCGCCTTCTACACCGGCGACTTCGGCTATGAAATCAAGTCAGCGATCGGTGGTTCGTCCACCTTCCGCTACTACTTCATCGGCCGAGCTACGGTTTCTGAAGACGGTAAACTCTTCGTCACCGAAATCTCTGAGCTCGAGAATGGGAAACTGATTCCCATCGACCTCAATGGTGGAACTTTTGAACTTCCGCTCGATGAAGGTGTTCTGGTGCAGAATCTCTATCTTTCCCTTCAGGGATACAATGACCAGAGTGAATACGTTCGCTTCGGTTCGATGTGGGTATCTTCCTATACGGAGCAGTCCTCCTTGTCGGTCGAGCTCTACGTCTATGGAGATTGGGGAATCATTCGTACCAACCTTCCTCAGGGTGTCGACCCTGCGACCGTTCAATTGGTCGACCAATGGGGTAACGTATACAACTTCGACACCACCCTCGGTGGTTTCCAGTTCTACGTCAGCCCTTACAATTTGGGTCAGTGGCTGACGATTTACATCGGCGGCGTCGCGACCCAGAGCATCCGTCTCGGCGATCTGTTGGCTGGAGTCAATCACGGCAACGTTCGTGGTGTCAGTGTCGGCCTCGCGGGAAACGTCGACGAAATCATAATCGACGAAAATCGTACGAACGCCTTTCGTTATCGGCAGACAATTAACGGATACGGAACTGACGATTTCGGTGGTCGGAATGCCCAACCCATGAAGTGCTACACCGTTCACCTCAACGGCGTCGGTGCTACTTTGGAGGTCTATGGTGTTCAGGGAGTCGTCGAAGTTTGGACCAAGAATGCTGACGGCATTCCTTCGAAAGTCATTCCTGACACCTATTCGGTTAGTGGGTATACGAGTCGTGTCAATCTCGACATCCCTGCGGGCTATCCCGCTGTTTCGATCGTCGTCAAAGGCTACGTCGTCGACGGCTACTTCTCCCTCAACCTCTGGAGTTTCCAGAATGGTGGAGGGGTTGGTCGTCCCACTCCGGCGGTCTTCATTCCGTCGATTCCCAAGGGTTGAGAAACCCTTTTGCTTACATCTCTTCATATCGCCTGATGCGATGAGATTCACTAATGGTTGAAAAACCATACAGGCGACTGCGCACTATCCTTCGGGACGTGCGCTTTGCTTTTATATACACGGAAGATTTGTTAAATGTACAATTGCTTTTTTGACGACTTTATAATAATGTTGCGCTAGATGTGCGCCCTATGACGCATATTTCTTTTTCGATAGTTCAACCCCAACAGAGGTATCCTCATGTCAAACCAAGCGAAAGGAGTGACTTTTCTGATTTGCGGTCCAACCGCGTCAGGAAAAAGCACTCATCGCAAAACCCTTCAGTGGTTTTGTCGACTTACCCACAGAAACAGTTTTTTTTCGGTATCGTGGACAACGCGTCAAAAACGAAGTGGAGAAGTGAATAAGAAAGATTACCACTTCAGAAGTCGTAAACAGTTCGACGCCGAAGTACAAAGGGCGTTTTTTCTTGAATACGAAGCGGTCTACGGAACCGATTGGTACGGAACCCCAAGAGGTCCGTTGCTTACTGCCATTGATTCAGGAGCAATCTGCGTTGCAGACGTAGATGTTAATGGTTGTCGGCGTCTCAAAGGTGCATTGGAAACGTTTGAAAGGCCCAAACCTGTCACGGTCTTCATTTATGTTCCTGAGCCAGATGAAATCTGGCGGCGGTCGATCGGCAGATTGGGTAAGAAGTCGAAAGACGACCTTACTACAGCAGAGTTCGAAACGATTACTCGTCGTGTCGCACGGGCCGAGAAGGAAAATGAATACCGTCGAGACTTCGATCATGTCATCGTATCGCGTAACGAACCTGACAGTAGGTATCGTGACGCGGCGCGGTTCATGCAGATAGTTTTTAAGTACACGCTGGGGAAGTGACCACTGATTCCGTCGAGCTCACGCACTATTTGGAAACAAAAAAGTGTGTGGGATCGGCGGATTCTTGTTGGATAGGGAATTTGAAAATTGGGCAAAGTATGTATAATGTGTAAACAATTGCGGTCGTAGCTCAACTGGTTAGAGCACTCGCCTGTCACGTGAGAGGTTGCCGGTTCAAGTCCGGTCGACCGCGCAATATTAGATAAGTAAGAACTGAATAAGTTTGCGATAGGTGGTAGAATATATTACATGATAAAAGTATCTTCGATTCTAATTGGGGTATCAAATTTAGAAAAATCCAAACCTTTTTATGAGAATGTTTTTGGTATGAAGTTTGAAGAATTTAGACCTCCATTTGCATCTGCAATGGTTAATGATATTGAATTTAATATCGAAGAAAATGCTCCGTACCGATCTACTGATTGGGCAAATATTTATATTGGAGGTAGAAAACACGTTTCGTTCGAAACCGATGATCTCATAAGTTTTCTTGAACGTGCCGAACATTGCGGTGCAAAGATTATTAAGAACATAGAACAAACACCTTGGGGCTGGAAAGAAGCAATCATTGCCGATTTCGACGGAAATGAATTTATTGTAGAGCAGGAATAGTTTCTACTTCGTTCACTACGGCGCAAATACATAAAAAACCACATAAATGTGGTTTTTTATGTACTCATCCAATAAGTTATTAACGGGCGGAAGTTTTTATAATTACAAACGTTACACGTAAAAATGATAGAATGTATAACAATATGAACATAGGATTAACCACGAAAGATGCGGAAGATTATTTACAAAAGTATGGATTAAATGACGTTATTGAAAATCGAAAAGGAATGTTGAAAAAGTTCCTAAAACCGCTTTATTCACCAATCTCGCTCATGCTTCTTGCTGCGGCATTCTTATCGTTTTTAAACAGGGAAATTTTTAACGCCTATTTCATTTTTGCTTTGTATTTTGTGAATTATTCAATTCAGAGATGGCAAGAATTTAAAGCAGATAAAGCAATAAAGGAGCTTCAAAATAAATTATCTTTTGATGTTTTAGTACTACGCGATTCAGTTTGGATTAAAGTCAGTGCAAAAAAACTTGTTCCAAAAGATCGTATTAAACTAGGGCTCGGAAGTATTATTCCTGCCGACGCTAAAATTATTGCTTCAAATAATTTATTAATTAATGAAGCTGTAATAACGGGCGAATCGACATTAAAAGAAAAAAAGATAGACGACGTTATATATTCGGGCTCATTTATATCTTCAGGTAATCTTGAAGCAGAAATTACAGCGACAGGAAAAAACACATCATTTGGAAAAACAATTTTCTCTATTGAGCAGTCAACTGAAAAAAGTCTTTTAGAGAAAGATATTTTATACATTACCCGCTTTTTAACAGCGATAAGTGTTGTGGCTGTTTTTATACTTACAACCGCATTTCTCTTGAGAGGGGCTATGTTTGAAAGTATTTTGACTCTTGATTTAAGTTTAATTATTGCTGGAATTCCAATTGCACTACCTGCTGTGATGGCAATTATTTTAAGTATAGGAGCTGGTGGGCTGGCAAAAAAATCGGTTATCGTAAGACGCCTTTCTGCTTTGCAAGATTTAGCAAATGTAAATTTACTTTTGACTGATAAAACAGGAACGCTAACTAAAAACGAAATTAGCATTACCAATGTTGTTTCGTACGATAGAAATTTTAATCAAAAAAGTATTATTGAGTTTGCAGGTTATGCAATTTCACAAGACACTCCCGATCAAATTGATGATGCAATTGTTAAAAAACTAAAACAAGAAGGAATAGGTATTAATGATGCACATGTTATTAGTTTTATTCCATACAATGCCGACAGAAAACGTACAACGGCTATTGTGCAAAAAGATTCGGAATCTTTTTTGATAAGTGTTGGCGCTCCTCAAATAATTAAATCTTTTGATAAGTCGTTTGCGTACGAAAGCGACACTAGAGTTAATTTTGAAAAAGATATTGAGCGAGCAGGTGCCGAAGGATACAGAGTACTTGCTGTCGCAATAAAGAAAGATGGAGTGACGGAGGAAGATATGAATGTAATAGGTTTACTGTTTCTTTCTGATCCACTCGATGAGACTTCTAAAGAAACGATTCAGTTTATGAAACAAAACGGAATAGCTGTAAAGGTACTTACTGGTGACAATAAAACAATTACAGAACGAATTATAAAAGAACTTGATCTTTCAGGCGAAGTTTGTTCAGCAGAGGAAACAAAAAATATATACCTAGAGCATGGCGTATTAAAAAATGAATTTAATAATGTAGTAGCATTTTCGGAAATATCTCCCAAAGAGAAATATGAAATTGTTAAGCTATTTAAATCACAGTACACAGTTGCCTTAACAGGCGATGGTATTAATGACTTACCAGCACTAAAAATCGCTCATGTTGGAATTGCTGTTTCGGGAGCAGTTAGTGCACTTAAAAGTCTTGCAGATATTGTACTTCTTGGGCAGGGTATATCGGTAATTAAAGATGCAATTCTTGAGTCAAGAAAAATATTTGTTAGGTTATATAATTATTCCGTTTACAGGATATCCGAAAGTTTTAGACTGGTTATTACTATTTTGATTTTAGGTCTTTGGTACGGCTATTATCCACTTGTTCCACTTCAACTTATATTATTGGCTTTTCTTAATGACATTCCAATTATCTCTCTGGCTGTTGATCGGGTAAAAATTTCAGCAAAGCCATCTGAAATAAAAACTAAAGAAAGATTTCGTTTGAGTTTGCTTTTTGGAACAGTAGGTGTCTTTAATAGTATTATTTTATTTTTTATAATGAATAATCTTCTACATCTTTCATTACCCGTAATTCAGACAATATTTTTTTTGAAGTTAACAGTCTCGGGACATTCATTAATCTTTGTCGCTCATACAAAGGAAAAATGGTTTAAATTTTTACCGAGTAAAGAAGTTATCTTTGCCACAATCGTCACGCAATTGATAGCCACTACTCTGGCTGTTACTGGGTTTCTTATGCCATCAAAGATATCTATTTTTGTAGCAATTCTTGTTTGGGTCTGGGCACTTTTTTGGATGCAGGTATCAGAACTAATGAAAGATTTACAAATAAAGTTTGCTATTTCATAGAAAATGATACGTAATAATATTTTTTACCACAAAAAATATTCTACATGAGATATTTAAATTTCTATCTAGTTTAGTTACAAGAGTTTTTATTTTGTTCACCGAGGAATAATATAAATTTGATATGCTTAAATAAGTAGATTATCTGTGATAAAATTAATGTAAGTTCTATATGTTTTGTACAAACTCAGAATCTTTCTTGTTGAAACGAAAACGTCTTTTAAAGATAGGGTCTGTTCCTACTCCCACTTCTGCTCCTGTTGATTCTGTGTATGAAAAAGAAGTCACTGACGATGTTGGAAAGCGTACTTTTTTGAAAGTTCTTGGAGGTGCTAGTTTGGGTGCAGTTGCATTATCGATGTTGCCAACAGACACCCATGCGCTCGTTGTTGGTAGTTCTCCTACAATTGGGGTGGTAGGAGTAAAAAACGCCATAACAACTAGTTCAACAACTCCTGTTGCAACATCAACTGATCCCATCATTACTCCTATATCTACTTCAACCTCAACGACGACACCTTCTATAATTATTCCCATAGAAACAATAACCTCAACTTCAACACCAGAGTCAATAATTAATCCCACAGATCCTGTTTAAAATAGGGCACTTAATATTTTTTTATGATCAAGAAACCACTCAAAATTCTTATTCTCGTTAGCTCCATAATGACGTTTGTTGGATCCATCTTTACTCCTTTTTACATAACATACATTCAGTCGCTTAATCAGAGTTTTCTTTTTGCAGGATCATCTCTTGCACTATTTTCAATTGTTACAGGAATCTTTGTTTTTATCTTCGGAAAAGTTGGCAGTCACTATGCAAACAAGAAGAACTTAATTTCTCTTGGATATATAACACGAGGACTAGCGTTTATTGTTGTTGCAGTCTCACTTTCTAGTGCTGAGCTTATTCGTGGACTTATCATGTTAGCAATTGGAACTGCTATAAGTTTGCCAGCATTTGATGCCTTGTATACAAAACATATCCATACCACAGACTCTTCTGTTCAATGGGCAGGTTTACAATCAGTCTCATATATTATTGCAGGAATTGCAGCATATGTCGGCACTGTTCTTATTCAACATTTTGGGTTTAGAGAAATATTCATGTCGCTCGGAGTTCTTGCTCTGTTGGTTGGAATCTACGTTTATTTTAATAAAGATTTAATGAAGATAGAAGAAGTCTCGATATAATACTTAAAACATGAAATCAAATCAACAAATAAGTGAAATCCCTCAATTTGGAAATAAGCCAGAGAATTTTACCACTCGAATTTCTGCATATGGAGTTATTTTTAATGATAAAAAAGAACTCGTTGTTCTTGAAGTTAATGGAAAATATTTTTTGCCCGGTGGTGGAATTGATGAAGGTGAAGATCCTGAAGAAGCAGTGAGGCGTGAAACAATGGAAGAAGCTGGATATGAAGTCGGAGACTTAGAATTTGTTGGAAAGGCGAATCAGTATTTTGATATGACTAAGCTCGGTCCACTTAAGAAAGAGGGTGCTTTCTTTGTTGGAAAAATTAAGGGAGAAAAAATAAGAGAAGGGATCGAAGAGGATCACCATGTTCGTGTTGTTTCCGTAGAACATTTTCTCAATTCAACAGCAAATGATTTCTACAAATGGGCGGTTAAAGAGGTTCTATAATATATCCGTCGATTTAATTTTCAGTAACGTTCTTATTTCTATACAAAAAGTAAATCACAATTACAGCCAAACTAGTGAAAAGTTTAATAGCATTTCCAATAATGAGGGGAATGTTGTGAATTGATATTCCGTAGAACAACCAAAGAATTCCAATAATCAGAATTGAAATAAATGTTGAAAGAGAAACACCCTTCACGTCTTTTGTTCGAACACTTTTTATGGCCTGAAACAAAGGATTAAACTCGAGTAAGGTTGATATAACCAAGGTGTATTCAAGTGGTGTTAAATTCATGTATAAAGTATATCTTAAAATTTGGTATAATAAGTTAATGAAGTTCCGCGACATTGATATCTACGTCATTCATCTCTTTCGGCGACTGTGGATTCCTGTTTCTAAGTTTGCAATTTTTCTAACATTTTTTTGGTTTGGTATTTTAAAGGTTGTAGGGTTAAGCCCAGCGAGTCCTATGGTGCAGCACCTTACTAGTATTACAATGCCGTTTATTCAAACGTATCAGTTTGTTGTGTTGCTCGGCCTTTTTGAATGTGTTCTTGGTATTCTTTTTTTGATTAAAGGTTTTGAACGAATTGTTATTCCACTTCTACTTGTGCATATGGTTACTACATTTCTTCCACTCTTTCTATTGCCTCACGAAGTCTGGCAAAGTTTTTTAGTTCCGACACTCGAAGGACAATTCATAATAAAAAATATTGTAATTGTGGCAGTTGCGATTGGAATTGCTTCTCATCTTCATCCTATTCCAAAACATTTGGCTTCTAAGTTAGAAATGTAGAGTTCCAATTTTTTATTTCAGCACATGGTATAATTTTTTTGAAAAAGCTTCTTATTAGTAATTAATATTTATATGCATATTGGCTATATTGGATTAGGAAAAATGGGATTCGGACAAGTGTCGCTTCTTAAAGAAAAAGGGCATCAAGTAACGGTGTGGAATCGAAGCAAAGAATCTGTTGAAAAAGCAGTTGGACTTGGCGCAACTCAAGCGGCAGATTTTGCTGAAATGGTAACCATGCTTCGATCAAGTGAAGGATCAAAACCTATTGTTATTTGGATTATGCTCCCACATGCAGTTGTTCCAGAAACTGTCGATCAACTCACTCCATTTCTTTCAAAAGGAGACATTGTAATTGATGGTGGCAACTCAAATTTTAATCAAACAATGATGGTGGCTCAAAAACTTGCTCAGCATGACATTGAATTTCTTGATTGTGGAACAAGTGGTGGGCCACACGGTGCACGACATGGTGCATGTTTAATGATTGGTGGAAAAAAAGAGGTCTATGAATCACTCGAACCACTCTTCAAAGATTTGGCATCTCCTGGTGCATATACTTATTTTGGAACAAATGGAGCGGGGCATTTTGTAAAAATGGTTCATAACGGAATTGAATACGGCATGATGCAAGCAATCGGAGAAGGATTCGAAGTTTTGAAACGATCTGAATTTAATTTGAACCTTCTTGATGTTGCAAAGTTGTACAATAAAAAAAGTGTTATCGAGTCTCGATTAATTGGATGGCTTGAAAAAGCATTTGAACAAAATGGACAAGATCTAAAAGGAATTTCTGGAGAAGTATCGCATAGCGGTGAAGGATTATGGACAGTAGAAGCTGCAATGCGAGAAGGAGTGGCAGTTCCAATTATTGAAGGGTCACTTCAGTTTAGAAATGAATCGAAAGGAAATCCAAGTTATACCGGACAAGTGGTGTCTGCGCTCCGAAATCAGTTTGGTGGACACAATGTCTCGGAGTAAGTACTCTATACTTCTATGGATCACAAACGAATGGAAACATTGGCAGATGAAATTTCTGTTTTAATGATTGATTTACAACCTATTGCCCGCAAGTATCAATGTTGTCCATTCTGCGCTATTATTTATAGCGAAGCAGTATAAGAAGATGATGTAGTGTTTCAATTTCTTATTATTAACTAACTAATTATTATGTTTTTCACCATTCTAGGAATTATCGTTGTTATTATTTTTCTCGCAAACTCACTTCGTGTTGTTAAAGAATACGATCGAGGAGTTGTCTTTTTTCTTGGAAAGTTTACTAGTGTTCGAGGTCCTGGACTCATCATCCTTATTCCTATTTTTGAGCGAATGACAAAAGTTAGTCTTCGAACAGTCACTATGAATATTCCTTCTCAGAAAATCATAACCAAAGACAATGTTTCAATCGATATCGCAGCAGTTGCTTACTATAAAATCGTCGATCCACAGAAAGCTGTTATCTCAATTGAAGACATCTACAATGCGGTAAACCAGATTGCTCAAACTACTGTTCGAAATGTTGTCGGTCAATTTCAACTCGATGAACTTCTTTCAAAAACAAGTGCGATTAACGTGCAGATTAAAGAAGTGATTGATTCTCACACAGAACCATGGGGAGCTCAAGTGAGTGCTGTTGAAATCAAAGACATTACTCTTCCTGACAATATGCAACGAGCAATGGCTAAAGAAGCAGAAGCAGAACGAGAGAGACGAGCAAAAATTGTTGCCGCAGAAGGAGAATTTCAGGCAGCACAAAAACTTGGAGAAGCGGCCGACGTGATTTCAGCACACCCTGTTGCTCTTCAGCTTCGAACACTACAAACAATGGCAGAAATTAGTGTTGAGAAAAACTCTACTATTATTTTCCCTGCACAGTTTATGACTACCATTCAGGAAGCAGTTCGGATGATTCGAAACGATGAAGGGAAGTAAGTTCATATAAGTTTTCGTCAGTTTGATTATGCACAGAATTTGTAATACGATTGCAACGCAAACGTTGTGTATTTTGGTATGTGTTTGCCGACGTAGCTCAGACGGTAGAGCATTTCCATGGTAAGGAAAAGGTCACCGGTTCGATTCCGGTCGTTGGCTCCAAAAGGTTGCTATTCATAATTCTAGTTTTATGGTATAAATTTCGCGACGCTCTTTTCGTATAGTCCAACCTCAACACACATTTGATCTCATGAATCGCTTCATTGTTTCTCTGTTTCTTTCGCTCAGCCTTCTGGTTTCAAGTAGCTCCCATGCCGCGCGGCGGAAAAAAGTTACACCACCGCAGCTTTCTATGCAGCCAATCCTTTTCCTTTCTAGGCTTAAGGCCGAGGCGGAAACTCCAACACCTGTGGCGAGTGATGGTAAGTGGAAAAAAGTCACTCTCTCGAGTTCCAGGTTCGGTAAAGGAACTCGTTACGATGCCACAATCTGCACCGAAAGCGGGCTCATCATGATTTTCTTCGAGGTTTACGAGGGTGAGTACAGTATTCACATCACCCTCGGATTTCCAGTAGATCTCGCCGTTGGTTCACTTCGATTACAGAAAGTGACCCACATGAGCGCCGGAAGTGACCTTAACCCCTTCTACTTCAGATGTCGCTCGGTGGATCCTGAACGCGCGGCAACTTCGTGGCCAAACAGAAGAACCACTGTTGAGGAAAGAAGGCAGTTGGTTAAGGTTGTCGACGCAATGATCGCGAAGATCGACGACATGATGAAGTAGTCGAAATGACACTTCATGACGAATTATGGCCGGTACACAATAATGGTGTATCGGCTTTTCCAATTTATGTTTATTATAGGGGAGGTCATCATGCTGTCTTGGTAGACAAACATCAATTAAAATTTAGTTCGAAATAGGCCATCTTAGCTCAGTTGGTAGAGCACTTCACTCGTAGCGAAGAGGTCCCGAGTTCGATCCTCGGAGATGGCTCAGGTATAAAAAATAAGATAGAGTACGGACATGAGTAACGCTGAAGAACTACAGAAAAAGATTAATGAAATAGAGGCAGAAATGACCGACTCGTCTTTTTGGTTAGATAAAGACAAGGCTCAACAACGAGTGAAAGAACATCAAGAACTAAAAGAAGAGTTAGAGCGAGGAGATGCTGGTCCGTACGATAAAGGAAATGCAATCATCACCATTTACTCAGGAGCAGGGGGAGATGATTCAGAAGATTTTTCTCGAATACTATTTGAAATGTATTCAAAGTATATTGCGAAGAAAAATTGGCAAGCAGTATTAATACATTCGCATGAAAATGACCATGGTGGATTTCGAAATGTAACATTTGAAGTTCGAGGAAAGAATGCCTATGGAACGTTAAAAAAAGAATCAGGCGTTCATCGTTTAGTTCGCCTCTCTCCGTTTAATGCAAAACAATTACGGCACACATCATTTTCAATGGTTGAAGTGATTCCTGAATTTGAGAAAGTAACAGATTTCAGTATTCCAGATGATGAACTTGAGATTTCATTCGCACGAGCAGGAGGTCCTGGTGGGCAAAATGTGAACAAAAGAGAAACAGCGGTTCGTGTAACACATCTGCCAACAAAACTAGCGGTTCACGTTACATCAGAGCGAAGTCAGGCACAAAATAAAGAAAGAGCCATTGCGCTCATTAAAGGAAAGTTATTTAAAGCACTCGAAGAAGAGCGAATAAAAAAAGAAGGTGAAATGTATATTTCTAAAACCACTGAAGTTGAATGGGGAAATCAAATTCGTTCGTACGTCATGCATCCTTATAAAATGGTCAAAGATCATCGAACTGATATTGAAACTTCGCAGATTGATAAAGTATTGAATGGCGAAATAGATGAATTCATTGAAGCCGAGAAAGGTTTGTAGTGCCGATTTTGTGTGTGGTGTGTAATCTTGATGTTTGTTATACTCAAACAATGATCCGCTTTGAAAATGTTTCCAAAATATATGCAGATAACTCCATCGCTTTAGATGGTGTTTCATTTAATATTCAACCAAAAGAATTTGTTTCAGTTGTAGGTCAGTCTGGAGCAGGAAAGACAACATTAATTAAAATGATTCTTGGAGAAGAAAAACCTTCTACAGGAACTGTTTTTTTTGGTGACACCGACGTTCGAACTTTCAGAAGAGGTAACTTGAACGAATACCGTCGAAAAATAGGAACAGTCTTTCAAGATTTCAGACTTCTTCCTCACAAAACAGCATATGAAAATATTGCTTTTGCCATGGAAGCTGCAGGACGAAGTGATGAAGAAATTGCAGAAGATGTTCCACACGTGCTTGAACTTGTTGATCTCGGTAAAAAGATTTGGAATTTTCCTCATCAATTGTCTGGAGGAGAGAAACAGCGAGTAGCAATTGCTCGAGCAATTGTTAATCAACCAGATCTCATTATTGCCGATGAGCCCACAGGAAATCTTGATCCGGTAAACACGTACGAAATTGTGCAAATCTTAAAAAAGATTAACGATCTCGGCACCACAATTGTTCTCACTACTCATAATAAAGGGGTGATTGATAGTTTGGGTAAGCGAGTAATCACCATGGAATACGGCCGAATTATCAGAGATGATAACAAGGGTACTTATATTTTATAATCAATATGTTTTTCACTAAATTAAAAAGAGTTATAAAAAGCGGATTCATTAGCTTTTGGAGAAATGGTTCAGTATCACTCGCGGCAGTTCTTGTCATGATCGTTACGCTCTCAGTCATTCTTTCTCTTGTTCTTGTTGGAATTCTTCTCAATTCAACACTCACAGGAATCAAAGATCGAGTAGATATTAATGTATACATCACAAAAACTGCAGAAGAACCACAAATTCTCGCTCTAAAAACCGCGCTCGAAAAGTTGCCTCAAGTATTAACAGTTTCATATCAATCTCGAGATGAAGCATTAGTAGAGTTTAAAGCGCGTCACCAAAACGATGAGTTGATTCTTCAAGCGCTCGATGAAGTGTCTGATAATCCGCTTCGTGCAAGTCTCACAATTAAAGCAGTCGATCCTTCACAATACGAAACCATCGCAAATTTCCTTGTTTCATATGCAGATCAAACACAAGATCAAGGGAAGATAATCGACAAAGCAAACTATCCAAATAATAAAGATGCGATTGATGCGCTTAGTCGAATTATTGCTTCAACTAAAAAACTTGGTTTGTCACTCGCTATTATTTTTGGATTTATCGCAACGCTCATTACGTTCAATACGATTCGTTTGGCAATTTATGTTTCTCGAGATGAAATTGCTGTGATGCGATTGGTGGGTGCATCACGTGCATTTATTCGTGGTCCATTTATTATTGCTGGTTTAATGTACGGAATCGTTGCTACTGTCAGTACGATGCTTATCTATTGGCCAATCGCAAAATGGATGGGGCCCATCACGGTAGATATTGGTACCGGAATTAATCTTTACGACTACTATACGTCTCATGTTTTCTACTTGTTCGGAGTTATCATTCTTATCTCACTTGTTCTCGGTGCGGTATCAAGTTTCTTGGCGATAAAAAGATATCTTAAGGTGTAATATATGAAAAACCTCTACCGAAAGATCATGCACTTCTTTGATAAGTTTGAAGACCATGTTCGAGGTTTTTTAAGTCATTATCCACTATGGTATGCAATCATCGGAAGTTTCGGTATCGTTCATTTGTGGAGAGGAATTTGGCATCTTGCTGACGACTGGGGATGGAGTTCGTATAGTTCAACTATCATTGGCCTTCTTGTTCTTTTGGGAACTGGTCTTCTCGTCTCATTCTTCATTGGAGACAATATTTTGATTACAGGACTAAAAGGAGAGCGAAAACGTGTTGAAAAAACTGAAGGTGAAATTCGTGCTGAAGAAGCAGAGATTAGTGGTCGATTTAATGAAATGAAAAAACATATTGATCATATTGAAAAAAGACTAGCAGATTTAAAGTTGTGTGTTTCAGAAACTGACAACATTCATACATCAGTTGCAACAAAAGAAAAGAACGCTAATAACAAAGACAATAATGTGGTGGTCTAATACGAGAAAGGTAATTACACACTCGGGTAATTTTCATCCTGATGAAATTATGGGATGTGCCATTCTCTCACTTTTGTTTAAAGAAAATATAGAGATAATTCGAACAAGAGATCAAGATATGATGGTTAAAAAAGATACAAACGATATCGTTCTTGATGTTGGCTATCAATATAACCCAACCGAATTTCGTTTTGATCATCATCAACCCGATTTTAAAGAAAAACGAGACAATGGTATCGGATATGCCTCATGTGGATTGATTTGGAAACACTTCGGTGATCAGTTAACAAATTCTTCGGAAATTTCAGAACGAATTGATAAAAAGTTGATACAAACAATAGATGCAGGTGATGTTGGAATTGAACTCGCGCAACCTATTGGTGACCATTCACTTCCATACGATATAAATCATGTGCTCACTTCATTTCGTCCTACATGGAAAGAAATATCACGAACTCATGATGAAGGTTTTTTTGAAGCAGTAGAACTCGCAAAAAAAATACTTACAAGAGAAATCGCTCTTTCATCTGCTTATGTTGAAGGAAAACAAAAAGTTCTTGAAGCGTATGAATGTGCAGAAGATAAAAGAATTATTGTAATTGACGGTGGATACTCATGGGGAAGCATTATTGAAGAGAAAAACGAACCTTTGTACGTTGTTCTTCATTCTGAACCTCAAACAACATGGGCGGTTAAATGTGTGAATGTGAAAGATAAAGAATTTGAAAGTAGAAAACTGCTTCCTGAAGCGTGGGCTGGAAAAACAGGAAAAGAATTTGAAATGGCGAGTGGAGTTTTGGGAGCTAATTTTTGCCACACAGCTCGATTTATAGCCGTCTCTAATTCAAAAGAAGGAGCTCTCGCTCTTGCAAAGCTGGCGGTTGAAGCATAGAGTGTACTGATATATGGCATTCGTCGATGAACTAACAGTTAGTATTAAAGCAGGAAACGGCGGGCACGGAGTAGTGCGATGGCTTCATGAAAAAGGAAAGGAATTCATGGGTCCAGCTGGAGGAAACGGTGGAAATGGAGGAGATGTCTTTGTAAAAGGAGTCAGTGATTTAGGAGTACTTGCTCACTATCGTCACAAAAAACTATTTAAAGCAGAACGAGGAGAAGATGGTCAATCAAAGAGTAAATATGGTCAAAATGGAAAAGATTTAATAATTGAAATTCCTGTTGGTTCGATGGTTACAAATAATGATACTGGAAAAGTATATGACATTGCAGAAATTGGAGAACCAGTTCTTATTTTAAAAGGAGGAAGAGGTGGTCTTGGAAATGAACATTTTAAAGGTTCAATGAATATCCGTCCAATGGAACACACCGATGGAAAGGTGGGTGAAGAAGCGATGTTTACCATTGAACTTCTTCTCGCTGCAAGTCTTGGATTAATCGGACTTCCAAACGCCGGAAAATCTTCACTCTTGAATGCGGTGACAAATGCAGAAGCAAAAGTTGGTGATTATCAATTCACCACACTCGAACCAAACCTTGGAGCATTCCTCGATTTCATTATTGCAGATATTCCTGGACTTATTGAAGGAGCCGGACAAGGAAAAGGATTGGGTCACAAATTCTTACGTCATGTTATGCGCACAAAGATTTTGGCACATTGCGTATCGGTTGAAAATGAAGACATGGGTGCCGCATACGATACTATTCGACATGAGATTAAATCATTTGATATTTTACACAAAGGTCTTGTTCATGGACAAATCGAAAGTAAAGATGAGATTGTTATTATGACTAAAGTAGACAGCGTTCTTCCTGAAGTACTTGAAACAAAACGAAAAGCGCTAAAGAAACATCTAAAACGTGGAGCTAAAATACTTGAAGTGTCAGTTTACGACGACGTCTCACTTGCAGCATTCAAAAAAGAACTTTTGACTATTCTTCAAAATACAGCAAAATAAGAAGGTCTATGGAAAAAAAGTATACGCCTACAATCGGACTCGAAATTCATGCAGAAATGAGCACTGTCACAAAGATGTTTTGCGGTTGCAAAAACAATCCAGACGAAGTGCGCCCTAATTTTAATATTTGCCCAGTATGTATGGGTCATCCAGGAACTCTTCCTGTGGTTAATAAACAAGCAGTTAAAAATGTCCTTAAGGTTGGTATTGCTCTTGGTTCAACTATCGCCGACTTCACTGAATTTGATCGAAAAAATTATTTCTACCCCGATATTCCAAAAGGATATCAAATTAGTCAGTATAAATTTCCTTTAATTTCTGGAGGAACACTCGATGGAGTTGAGCTCACTCGAATTCATTTAGAAGAAGATACCGCTACTTCAAAACATGAAGAAGGAGATTTTAGTTTGGTTGATTACAATCGAGCCGGTGTGCCTCTTATGGAGCTCGTGACAGAGCCTGTGATTCACTCTCCTGAACAAGCTGGTGCTTTTGCTCGAGAGTTACAACTTCTTCTTCGAACACTTGGTGTTGGAGAAGCGAATATGGAAAAAGGTGAGATGCGAGTTGAAGCAAATATTTCTGTTTCAGAATATTCTGCTGAAGAAACTGCAAAAGATCATAGTAAATTTGGTACAAAAGTTGAGGTTAAAAACTTGAATTCATTTAAAGCTGTAGAGAAAGCCATTGCTTACGAAGTTAAGCGGCATATTGCACTTATTGAAGCAGGCGAAAAGGTTGTTCAAGAAACACGAGGATGGGATGAAAACAAACAGAGTACCTTTTCACAACGAAAGAAAGAAAATTCTCATGACTATCGATATTTTCCTGATCCTGATATTCCAAAGTTCACTTTATCTGAAATTCCTGAATTTTCTCGAGATGTTCTCTCAAAAGAATTACCTGAACTTCCATGGATAAAACGCGATCGATTCATTGCTTCATTTGATTTAAAAAAAGAAGAAGCAGACGTGTTTCTTTATAACCCAATGTTAGGTTCATATTTCGAAGCGGTGGTCGTTGAACTTAACGCCGAAAAGAAAGCTGTTCGACTTGCTGCGAATTATATTTTGTCAGATGTGGGTGCTCATTTAAAAGTACAACCTGAAATTGATCTTGCATTAAAAATTGCTCCGAAAAACTTTGCTTCGCTCATGGCACTCATTGTTACCAATAAAGTTTCATCTCGAGGAGCAAAAGATATTCTTGAAATTATGTGGAAAGGAGAGCGAGACGGTGTTGTAGCAAAAGATGCTGACGCACAAAAAATTGCTGAGCAGTTTGATTTACTACAAAAAAGTGACGAAGGAGCACTCAAAGAAGTACTTCACAAAATTATTTCAGAAAACCCAGGGCCGGTCGCAGACTACAAGGCTGGAAAACAGCAGGCACTTATGTTTTTTGTTGGACAAGCTATGAAAGCAACAAAAGGATCTGCCAATCCCGAACTTCTTAAAGATATTGCAATTAAAGTCATTGCTGAATTACAATAATAGAATGAATCATTCTTCTGTTCGGCACAAAGGTTTCGTTGTATCAACAATTATTTTTGCGATAACAATCTTTCTAATTGTTACAGGAGTTTTAGTATTTAATAAATCGGCTAATACCGCCGTGAAAAATATACTCACTTCATCTTCTACTCAAACATCAACTAATGCAGATGGTCTTGCAGAAGTTAAGAGTCAACCTGTATCAACAAGTTCTGATCCAGTAATTATCAGCCCAACGTTACTTCAACAAGATCTCACTATTTCAAGTATTTCTCCCTCATCTGGCGCAACTGGTGACAAGGTAACAATTATGGGTACTGGTTTCACTTCAGCAAATAATGAAATTATGTTTGGAAATTATAAAGCGGCAACAACTGATTCTATTGATGGAAAAACACTCAGTTTTGATATCCCTGAACGACTTCAAAATTGTACAAAAGACGCTTGTACCGACACTATTATTTTCGTGGAGAAAGGAAGGTACTCAGTTTTTGTGAGAAATACAAAAGGAGAGAGTAATCATCTCACTTTCGATGTGACCACTTCTTCAGGTATGCAATAAAATGATATACTTTGGATATGTCACAGCAATCATCAAACGTAATTAAAGTTGGAATTAACGGCGCAGGAAGAATTGGAAGAGCTTTTTATAAACTATCACTTGAACGACCAGAAATTGAAGTCGTCGCTTTAAATGATCTCGGAGATATCGATAATTTGGCGTATCTTTTAAAATACGATAGTGCCTATGGAAGAAGTGGTCTTGAAGTTGTTGTTTCAGATGATAAGAAAAAACTTCATATCACCACAAAAGAAGGAGCGAAACATGAAGTTGCTTACATTAGCGAAAAAGATCCAGTCAATCTTCCATGGAAGGCGCTTGGAGTTGATATTGTTGTTGAGTCTACTGGTTTCTTTACAAGTTATAGCAAGGCATATCCTCACATTGTTGCTGGTGCAAAGCGTGTTGTTATTTCTGCTCCAGTTAAAGACGATGCATCTGGTCCACAAGCAGCAACGATTCTTCTTGGAATCAATGATGATCGATTTAAAGATTCAATGATCACTTCAAATGCTTCATGTACTACAAACTCAGCAAGTCCTGTTCTGGCTATTCTAGATAAAACTATTGGAGTTGAGAAAGCGATTTTAAACACCGTGCATGGATACACAGCGAGTCAGAGTTTGGTTGATGGTCCAAGCAAAAAAGATTGGAAAGAAGGAAGAGCGGCCGCACACAATATTGTGCCCACTTCAACAGGTGCTGCAATTGCAGTTACTAAGGCACTTACACAACTTGAATCAAAATTCGACGGAGTCTCAATGCGAGTTCCTGTTATTGCAGGCTCAATTGCTGATATCACTTTCATTTCAAAACGGCCAACAACTGTGGAAGAGGTTAATAAGGTTCTTTGGGATGCTGCACAAGATGACCACTGGAAAGGAATTTACACTGCAACAAAGGAACAATTGGTATCTGGAGACATTCTTGGAACTTCTCACGCATCAATTGCAGACCTAGGTTTAACTCGAGTGGTTGATGGAAATTTAGTGAAGGTGTGTGCATGGTACGACAACGAAATGGGATACACACATACTCTTATTGAACATGTGGTTCGAGCTTCAAAAATAATGTAATTATGAAAATCTATTTAGCCTCTGATCATGCGGGGTTTGAAATGAAAAATGAATTAGTAAAATTTGTTACAGAACTTGGTCATGAGGCAATAGATTGTGGACCAACTGAATATGTGAAGGGTGACGACTATCCAGACTACATTTCAAAAGCAGGAGAAGCATTAAGTGAAATGTTAGCACGAGGGGAAGATGCGAGAGCTATTATTCTCGGAGGATCGGGACAAGGTGAAGCGATGGTTGCAAATAAATATAAAAGAGTGCGAGCGGCAGTTTTCTATGGAGGGTTAGAGGAAATTGTTGAACTTAGCCGAATGCATAATGACGCCAACTGCTTATCACTTGGTGCTCGATTTCTTTCAATAGATGGTGCTAAAGAAGTGGTTTCGATTTGGCTTAAGACTCCTTTTTTGCCAGACGAGCGTCACGTTCGACGAATTGAAAAGGTACGACGAATTGAAGACGGACTTTCTTTTTAATGTTCCTAATCGGCAAATATGCTAATGTATCTTCATGGCTGAAATCATACCGGCAATATTACCTAAAAGTTATGACGACTTAGAATCAAAACTCAATTTGATTCGAGGTTTAGTGACAACGGTGCAAATTGATATTTGTGATGGCAAACTCGTTAAGAATGCTACATGGCCTTATGTTGGTGATAAGAAGCATCGAGAATTAGATCAAGGATCAGGAACTCATCTTGAAGCTATTTTAAATCAAGAAGAAGGAATGCCTGGTTGGGAAGATTTTGAATTTGAAATCGATCTTATGGTTACAGGAACAACCGATGTGATTGAAGAAGAAATTAATAAATGGGCACAAATTGGTGCATCGCGAATTATTCTTCATCCTATAATTCACGACAACTTTCTTCGACCTGAAAATGACATCATCAAACTTTTTGAAGTTGCTCGATTTAATAATATGGAAGTGGGAATTGCTATTCATATTGATACACCTGTTGAATCGTATCGAAACGCCATCGTACAAGCTGATGTAGTGCAGTGTATGGGAATTGAGCATGTGGGGTATCAGGGGCAAGAATTCGATGAGCGTGTGCTTCGAAAAATTGAAGAAGTGCTTCATTTTAGTGAAAGTGGGGTAATCTCAGTTGATGGAGGAGTAGGGCACGATAATGCCCAATTGCTGATTGATGCCAGTGTAAATCGCCTTATTGTTGGCTCTGCAATCTTCGGAAAAGATGGTTCCCAGGGAGATGCTCGAGAATCGATTGAGTATTTACAAAGCCTATAAAACCTGCTATATTCGTGTGACATTTATGAAAAAAGAAATCCACCCAGACAACTATCGAGACGTCGCATTTAAAGACACTTCAAACGGTTCTATCTTTATTCTTGGTTCAACAATTGTTACAAAAGAGACTGTAACTGTTGATGGAAAAGAATATCCTCTCTCAAACATTGAAATCTCAAGTCAATCGCATCCATTCTATACAGGAAACGAAAAGGTTCTCGACTCAGCCGGACGTGTAGAAAAATTCAAGGCTCGACAAGCAAAAACAACTTCAAAGAAGTAACGAAGTTCGAAACAAAAGGGGCAACATGGGTTGCCTTTTTTGTATGATAAAATAATACCTACATGGATCTCACCGCACTTAAAGAAAATCATAAAACATCATATTTGGCATATGAATACGAACGACTTCAAAATGAAGAAGCTGGTCTTAATGCGTTGGCTGAAGATGAATCAATGAAAGAGATGGTCCAAGAAGAAATTAAAGATATTCAAACTCAAAAGAAAGCAATCGAAGAAAAGATTCAAGAGATTTTGAAAAAAGAAGAAGAAACTGAAATGGAATCACCTCGAGAAATTGTACTCGAAATTCGAGCGGGCGCAGGAGGAGACGAAGCATCACTTTTTGCAGGACAACTTGCTGAAATGTATCAGCGATATGCTGAAGTTGAAGGTTGGGCTTGGTCTAAAGTCAGTGAGTCATTAAGTGAGGTTGGAGGTTACAAAGAAGCAGTGTTTGAGCTTCGAGGAAATGGTGTCTACGATAAATTACGATATGAAACAGGAATCCATCGTGTGCAGCGAATTCCTGCAACTGAAAAGATGGGCCGAGTTCACACATCAACTGCTTCTGTTGCCATTCTTCCGATTCGAAAGAAAAGTAAAATTGAGATTAACCCAGCAGATATTGAAATGGAGTTTTCACGATCAGGAGGAGCTGGAGGGCAAAATGTGAACAAAGTAGAAACCGCTGTTCGTTTGATTCATAAGCCAACAGGTATTGATGTACGTTCAACCTCTGAACGAAGTCAGCTTAAAAACCGTGAGAAAGCGATGTCTATTTTGACTGCAAAACTTGATGCAATGAAAGAAGAAGAAGAGGTTAAAAAGTACGCATCAAATCGAGCGGGTCAAATTGGAACGGGAGATCGATCTGAGAAGATTCGAACCTATAACATTCTTCAAGACAGAATCACTGACCATCGAATTAAAGAATCGTGGCACAATCTCCCTAAAATAATGGCAGGAGGGCTTGGTCCTATTGTCGACACAATTATCCAAAAACAGGCTGAATTGGCAGCTGGAGGCACTATTTCCGGTGGAGGGGCAGAAGATGACGCAGATTCAGAGTAAGTCTAAAAAGGCCCCTAAAGCCACATATTGCAAAAAAAAGGCTTATCTGATATGATTTTTCGACCATGACAACCCAAGACAAATTATCAGAAATGTTCAAAGCTGGAGCCCATTTTGGGTATGTTCGATCACGTCGACATCCTTCTGTTGCTCCCTACATTTTCGGTGTAAAAAATAAGATTGAAATCTTCAATCTTGAAAAGACAGAACCTATGATTGCAGATGCTCAGGCTTTTGTTAAAAAATTGGCATCTGAAGGAAAGATAATTCTTTTTGTTGGAGGAAAAAGTGAAGCTAAAGAAGCTGTTCGACGAGGTGCTGCATCAATTGATATGCCATTTGTTGCTGGCCGATGGATAGGGGGCGCACTTTCCAACTTCGACTCAATTCGAAAAAGAGTTCAAAAATACCTCGACCTTACTGATAAGCGAGAAAAAGGTGAGCTTTCAAAATATACTAAAAAAGAACGACTTTTGATCGACCGAGAAATTGTTCGACTTGAAACTCTTTTTGCAGGTCTTATTCCACTTACACGAATTCCTGACGCTCTTTTTGTTATCGACTCAAAACGAGAAGAAATTGCTGTTAAAGAAGCTCAGGCTCTAAAAATTCCCGTGATCAGTCTTTCTGGATCAGATTGCAATATCAAACATATCGAACATCCTATTGTTGGAAATGATGCCTCAGTTTCAAGTATTCAATTCTTTATTGATCGAATCGTTTCTACATACAAAGAAAACAAGTCTCTCAAGAAATAATCTGCACTTCCGACAGTTGGTATTTGTTTTTTATAAGCTATAATTTATATCTATGGAAATTTCAAGCGACATGATTAAAGATCTTCGAGAAAAAACTGGTATCTCTGTGATGCAGTGCAAAAAAGCTCTTGAAGAGGCGGGTGGTGACATGGAAAAGGCTATTATTATTTTAAAGAAGAAAAGTTCAGCAATTGCTGAAAAGAAAGCCGATCGAGAGTTGGCAGCTGGTTCTGTAGCAGCTTATATTCACGGAAATGGCATGATTGGTGCCATGGTTGAACTTATGTCTGAAACAGACTTTGTATCTAAGAATGAAGAGTTTAAGATTTTGGCCCGAGAAATTGCAATGCAGATATCTGCAACAAATCCAAAATTTACCAAGCGTTCAGATGTCTCATCTGAAGAAATTGCAAAAGCATCAGAAGTTTTTGCAGCAGACGTTGCTGGAAAGCCTGAAGAATTGAAAGCAAAGATTCTTGAAGGAAAACTAAACGCATATTTCAAAGATCAGGTTCTACTCGAACAAGATTATATTAAGAATCCTGAAAAAACTATTGGAAATTTGATTGAAGAAGCAACACAGAAATTTGGTGAAAAGATTGAAATTGGAAAGATTGCTCGATTTTCTCCTCTTGAAAAGTAATATCTACGTTGGCTAAGCCAACTTCTTTATGTTGATCACTTCTTACATTTTATTCTTCGCAGCTCTTCTTGTTATGACATATCTTCTTGTCTCAAAAGAGAAGAAGATTACTATTGAACATCAAACATTTGAAGCATGGTTGCTGAGTGTTATTAATAAGATAAAAATGTTTTCTCGGTACGTTAATAAAAAAACAGCAATCCTTTTTTTCCATTTCTTTATTGATTCTATTGAAAAAGGAGTTCTCAAAACAACTTCGACGTTGAAGAAAGGTTCACTGCAATCAAAAAAGTTTAGAGGAAAAATTGCTACTGGCCTCACAAGAAAGAAGACGGGAGAACCAACTTCCTTGCCTTCAGAAGAGCAGATAATCAAAGAAATAATAGAAGAGAAGATTCCAGAAGATGGTTGGGAGTCAAAGTCGTAAAATGTCTCAAAAAGCGGTTTGTGGAAACAAAAAGCTTGTGTTAGCATGGTTTTTACTGTCAGTTTGTGGCGCTTCGTCACAATTGCTGACTTGGTAGGAAGCATAATCAAAATGCCACAATTGCTGACTTGGTAGGAAGCATAATAAAATACGCCACCTTAGCTCAGTTGGTAGAGCAACGCTTTTGTAAAGCGAAGGTCCCCAGTTCGAATCTGGGAGGTGGCTCCAAAGAAGGTTACGTTGGTAACTTACATTAGTATGTCTTATAAAGATTCTCCTTATTTTCATGTTGGACGAGCAAGTGACCTTACTGGAAAAGATCGAATTCTTTATCGTTTCTTTGAAATGGTTCCAGGAATTTTAGCGTGGGGCACTATTTTATTAACTGTTATTCTTTCTCGATTTGTTCCAACTGAAGCTGCTATTTTTATTATTATTTTTGATTTGTATTGGCTTCTTAAAACTGTCTATCTTTCAATTCATCTTCGACAAAATTGGAAACGAACTAAACACAATATGAGTCTTGATTGGATAGAAATGCTTAAGCCATTAAAGCATCAAGATTTATGGCATATGGTTATTCTTCCTTTCTATGATGAGAGTGAGGAAATTATTACAAAAAGTATTGCTGCACTTTTGAAAGCGAGAGTGAATCATAAGCAAATGATTATTGTTTTAGGTGGTGAAGAAAGAAAAGGAATATATGCCACCGAAGTTGCAAATAGTGTGAAAGCAAAATTCGAAAAAGAATTTGGACATTTCATCACCACAATTCATCCAAAAGATACTCCAGGTGAAATGCCAGGAAAAGGATCAAACATTACTTATGCAGCTAAAGAAGCACGGGTGAAGATTCTTGATGTTCATAAGATTGCTTATGAACATGTTATGGTCTCGGCTCTCGACATTGATACAATTGTATATAAAGATTATTTTGCTTGTGTGGCGTGGCATTTCTATACCGCTGAAGACCGCTACAATGCCTCATATCAGCCTGTTCCGTTTTTTAATAACAATATGTGGGATGCACCTGCACTTTCACGTGTGGTTGCTTCTTCAGGAACATTTTGGCAAATGGTGCAGCAAGAGCGACCTGAAAAGCTTGCTACGTTTTCATCTCATTCAATTCCATTCAAAACACTTCATGATGTTGGATACTGGCAGGTGAATATGGTATCTGAAGATTCTCGTATCTTTTGGAATGCATTTGTCGCGCACAATGGAAATTATCGCGTGATTCCACTTTCATATCCGGTTTCGATGGATGCAAACCTTGCAAGTTCGTTTTGGAAAACTCTCATTAATATTTACAAACAACAGCGACGGTGGGCGTGGGGAAGTGAAAATGTTCCCTACATTCTTTTTAATTTTATTAAGAATAAAGAAATTCCATTGAAGAAACGCTTAAGAGCATCATTCATTCAACTCGAAGGATTCTGGTCGCTCGCGACGAATCCTATTCTCATCTTTCTTCTTGGATGGCTTCCGTTAATTCTTGGGGGAAAAGCATTTAACTCAAGTGTCCTTTCTTACAACCTTCCTTTCATTACACGAAATTTAATGATTCTTGCCATGAGTGGTTTAGTTGTCTCATCAATGATTTTCCTTAGTTTCTTGCCAGAACGGCCAGAGCGATTTTCAAAATACCGAAAATTATACATGATCATTCAATGGCTTCTTGTGCCATTTACTATTGTTGTGTTTGGCGCGTTTCCAGGACTCGATGCAGAGACTCGATTAATGATAGGCCGACACTTAGGATTCTGGGTTACTCCAAAGCATAGAAAGAGCGTATAATATGATGATGCAACCCATGTCATATCGAAGGCGAATGGTGTTTTTCATCTCTTTTGTATTGCTTTTCATAGTTCTCATTCCTGTCGTGCTTTTGTATTCTTTGGGTTATCGTTTGGGGAAAGATTTGTCGATTGCTAAAACGGGAGGAATTTTTATTTCATATGGAAAAGCGGGAGCTAGTATTTATGTTGACAATGTTCTCAAAGAACAAACATCACTTTTTCAAAGAGGTAAGTTTCTTGAAAATATGAAGGCAGGTGATTACAATGTTCGATTTGATCTTGATGGATATATTTCTTGGAATAAAATTATTACCGTTGAAGACGCAAAAGTGGCAGAAGGATATCCGTATTTGATAAAAAAAGAAATTTCAACAACGTCGATTCTAAAATACGACGGTGTTATTGAAGAGGGTGAAGGAATTGTGAACGAAGATTTTGCAAAAGCCGATGCACTATTTGAAGCACCAACAACAACCGTTTCAACAAAATATAAAATTAAAGTGCACGCACCAACATCAACTATTGCATACACTGGTTCATCAACCACTATAGTTAGTGCACCAACTTCAACTATTATCGCAACGAAAGGTGATATTCAATTACTTAAAACAGAAACGTCGATTGATGCCTACTACACAGGCGATTTAAACGCTGCGCCATTCACTTTTTGTTTGCAAAAAGTGTGTCTCAACGAAATCAGACTACTCGCAACATCAAGTATTTCTCATGTTGAATTTTTGTTTAACAGAAACGACGTTATTTTATACTCTACAAAAGATGGAATTTATGTTACTGAATTCGATGCGAGATCACCTCGAAACACTCATAAATTAATCAACGGAAATAATCTTGATTTCCGAACATTCGATGGAACTCACATTGTTGTAAAGGATGGAACAGAGTATTACAATGCAGAAATAATCTAATATGAATTCCGAAACAAGTAAACTAACGACAGAAGGTCATCTACATCCGCTCACGACTGCTATTCGTGAAGTACAAACTATCTTCGAAAAGATTGGTTTTGAAGTTGCAGAAGGTCCAGAAGTTGAAGACGAATATCACAATTTTGATGTATTAAACATGCCAGCAGATCATCCTGCTCGTGATATGCAAGATACGTTTTGGCTTAAGGCAACAAAAGAAGAACGAAAGAAAGCAGAAGAATCAGGAATACCACTTGTACGAAAAGTGCTTCGAACACAAACCTCTGGTGTTCAGGTTCGATTCATGGAACATAATAAACCACCCTTTCGAATTATTGTTCCTGGGCGCGTTTTTAGAAATGAAGCAACAGACAGAACTCACGAAGCGCAATTCTATCAAGTTGAAGGAATGTATATCGATAAAGAGGTTAGTTTGGCAACGTTAAAAGGAACTCTCGAATATTTCTATAAATCATTTTTCGGACCAGATGCTGAGATTCGTTTTCGACCCAGTTTCTTTCCTTTCGTTGAACCCGCAGTTGAGGTTGATGTGAAATATAAAGGAAAGTGGCTTGAGGTGACAGGTGCAGGTATGGTTCATCCTCATGTATTACGTGCAGGAGGTCTTAATCCTGATGAGTGGCAAGGGTTCGCTTTCGGAGCAGGTCTTGATCGATTACTCATGATTAAATATGGAATCGATGATATTCGTCATTTGTATAATGGCGACATGCGGTTTATTAATCAGTTTTAGATTTTGCAATATGGCGTGAAAAAGTCAATGATTTTTAGCCATATTTTTGATAGACTATATATCTATGAAAGTCTCACATTCGTGGCTCCAAACATATTTTAAAGGCCCTATTCCTTCTGCTGAAGTCTTGGCAGATCTTTTCACTTTTCATTCTTTTGAAATTGAAGGAGTCGAAGGGTATAAAACTGAAAAAGGAATTGATATGGTTATTGATGCAAAGATTCTTCCTGATCGTGCGCATTTTGCATTATCGCATTTAGGTATTGCAGAAGAAATTAAAGCTCTTACGAAAACAAGTATTCTTGAAGAGAAGAGTCGAGATAAACGATCGAGTATCGATGAAGAAAAAGTGGCGATTGCTCCGGATGTTTCAGTTCCTACTATTGTGGTCACCGACGAAAATTTTTGTACTCGCTATGTTGCACGAATAATAGAAAATATTGAAGTGAAAGAAAGTCCGCTTTGGCTTAAAGAAAAACTTGAAGCAGTTGGTGGGCGATCAATCAACACCATTGTCGATGCAACAAATTTTGTGATGTTTGATATTGGTCAACCTCTTCATGCATTTGATGCAGA
The DNA here is from genome assembly GCA_038230075.1 of Minisyncoccia bacterium. Lineage (GTDB taxonomy): Bacteria > Patescibacteriota > Minisyncoccia > Phycocordibacterales > CALRBL01 > JBBRNV01. The sequence goes on from JBBRNV010000003.1 coordinate 46,325, forward strand.
TAAGGTAAAAGGTTCAATTGTTATTCGTCGAGCAGAAGATGGTGAAAAAATGACAACGCTTGATAATAAAGAACTCACTCTTTCAATTAATGATTACGTTGTTGCTGATGAAGAAGGTATTCTTGCTCTTGCTGGAATTAAAGGAGGAAAGAAAGCTGAAGTAACTTCAACTACAAAACGAATTATCATTGAATCCGCACATTTTCATCCATCAATAGTGAGACGAACTGCTGTTAAGGTTGGTATTCGAAATGAATCGTCAAAACGATTTGAAAATGAAATCACCCCTAATCTCGCATCTCTTGGTATGCATGGCGTTTCTCGTCTTATCTTTGAATTGTGCAGTGATGTTGTGTTTGGTGCTGTTACAGATGTGTATCCAACCAAAACAGAAGTATACAAACTTGGAGTCAGTATTTCATATATCAACAATTTACTTGGAGCCAACATTTCAAAAGAATCGATGAAAGAAATTCTTGAAAGATTTTCTATTGCAGTTCTTGAAACTCAAAATAACGATGAACTTTTGTTAACCATTCCAACTCATCGACTCGATCTTCGAATTCAGGCAGATATTGCAGAAGAAGTGGGACGTATGTATGGATATGCAAACATTAAAGGAATATTGCCACCAGCTGTCGTTGGTGATGTTCGAATTCTTCCATCGTTGTATCAAACAGAACGACTTAAAAATGCTCTTATTGAGCAAGGTTTTTCCGAAGGGTATTTATATACACTAGTTGCAAAAGGTGATGTTGAAATTGCATACCCACTCGCATCAGATAAAGCTTTTGTTAGAAATAACTTAAGTGATGGGCTAGTTAAGTCATTAACAATGAATGTTCGAAATGCAGATCTCTTCGGACTCGACGTTATTAAACAATTTGAAATCGGAAATGTGACAAAAGGTGAACAAGAATTTACTTCACTTACTATTGCAGTCTCTCGAGTTAAAAAAGTGAAAGGAAGAACTCATGAAATCGAATTAAAAGAAGTCTTAGAAAATCTTAAAACTTGGTGTGATCTCGATATGATCGCGCTTGGTGGAGAAATAAAGAATACTCAAGATTATGCCATTATTGAAGTTGTTCTTAATAGTTGGATAGCATCTCAGAAAATAGAAAGCTCGTCATACCTTCCGCTTCACTTTGATGAATCAATTACCGGTGCAAAAGAAAAGACTTATAAACCATTCTCAGTATTTCCATTCATTGTTCGAGATATTGCCTTATTTGTTCCACAAACAGTTTCAGTGGAACAAGTTGAAAAGGTTGTCACTGAGAAGGGAACAGAACTTCTTACTGCCACCAGACTCTTTGATGTGTTCACTAAACCAATGAAAGATGAGCATGGATATGAACACATAAAAACTTCATATGCTTTCCGAATGATTTTCCAATCATTTGATCGAACACTAACTGACGAAGAAATAAATCCTATAATGGACTCGATATACACTTCTGCAAAAGAAAGTGGGTGGGAGGTTCGTTAGTTATAGACACAAAAGAAGTCTAATTTTCACTCAAAAAACCATACCAGACAACACTTTTTAGACATTTAAATGATGGCAAAAAAGACCTAAATTTGATATAATATCTATCTATGGCTGATAAAGATTCAAAAAAGAAACCTCGAGATTCATACGGTGCTGACGCCATTACTATCCTTGAAGGATTAGAACCTGTTCGAAAGCGACCGGGAATGTATATCGGTACAACTGGTCCTGAAGGCTTGCATCACCTTATTACTGAAATTTTCGACAACTCTCGTGACGAAGCGATGGGTGGTCACTCAAATCACATTGAAGTAGTACTTCTTCCAAATAACCGAATTCGTGTCACTGACAACGGACGAGGTATTCCTGTTGATATTCACAAACAAACAAAAGTGTCTGCGCTTGAAACCATTATGACAACCCTTCACGCCGGAGGAAAATTCGGCGGCGAAGGATATAAAGTGTCAGGAGGGTTGCACGGAGTGGGTGCCTCTGTTGTTAACGCTCTTTCAATATTTACAAAAGTTATCGTTCACAAAGATGGAGCAATGTGGATGCAAGAATACTCGCAAGGAAAAAAGAAAGCGAATGTAAAACAAGTTGGAAAAACAAAAGAACGAGGAACCATTGTAGCCTTTGAACCAGACATTGAAATTTTCAAAGAAATTAGTTTCGATTGGCATCGAGTGGTTACACACATGCGACAGCAGGCATATTTAATTCGAGGTCTTCGAATTGTTGTGCTTGATTTGCGAGAATATAAAGGAAAGATCGACACTGATGAAACATTCTATTTAGAAGATCTTTCAATCGATTGTCCATCACAATCATTCTATTTTGAAGGAGGTCTCGTTTCTCTTATTAAATTTTATACAGAAAGTCAGAAGCCAATTCATAAGAATATTTTCTATGTTGAAAAGAAAGTCGAAGGAGTTGAATCAGTTGAAGTTGCTCTTCAATATGTCGACGATATTAATCCTCGTATCACCGCGTTTGCAAACAATATTTCAACTCCAGAAGGAGGAACACATGTTACAGGTTTCAAAACTGCTCTTACTCGAAGTATTAACACCTACGCTCGAGCCAATAATTTAATTAAAGAAAAAGACGATAACTTTACCGGAGACGACGTGCTCGAAGGAATCGTTGCTGTTATTTCAGTTAAACTCCAAGAAATTCAGTTTGAAGGACAAACAAAAACGAAGCTTGGTTCTGTTGAAGCGCAAGGTGCTGTTAACTCAGTATTCACCGAAGCATTTAATGCCTTCCTCGAAGAAAATCCAGATGATGCCAAAGTAATTGTTGGAAAAGCAGATCTCGCATTACGCGCTCGAAAAGCTGCAAAGGCTGCCAAAGATTCTATTTTGCGAAAAGGCGCACTCGAAGGAATGACCCTTCCTGGAAAGCTTGCAGATTGCCAAAGCAAAGACGCCTCACTTTCTGAACTCTTTATTGTAGAGGGAGACTCTGCTGGAGGAAGTGCCAAGGCTGGGCGAGATCGAAAAACTCAGGCCATTCTTCCACTACGAGGAAAGATTCTCAACATTGAACGAGCTCGACTCGATAAAATGCTTGCGTCTGAACAAATTAGAAATGTTGTAATTGCTCTCGGAACTGCTATTGGTGACACCTTCGATATTGAAAAACTTCGATACCATAAAATCATCATTGCAACAGATGCCGACGTTGACGGTGCGCACATTCGAACACTTCTTCTCACATTCTTTTTCAGATACTATCGACCACTTATTGACGGAGGATTTATCTATATTGCACAGCCGCCACTTTATAAAATTAAGAAAGGAAAAGAAGTTAAATATTTTTACGACGAAAAAGCAAAGAATGATTACTTAAAAGATGCAGGGGCTGATGCTGACATTTCTTCAACAGAAGATGGAACACTCGATGTAGACAATACAGAAGACGCAAGTGAAGAAGATGAAACAGATGCAAAGAAAGAAGGAGACAAGACAAAACGAAAAGCAAAAATCTCAATTCAGCGATATAAAGGTCTCGGAGAAATGAATGCTGACGAACTTGGAGAAACAACAATGGATGTTAGGAAGCGAGTACTTAAACAAGTAACCATTGATGATGCAGAAGAAGCAGATAAAACTATCGACATTCTTATGGGTAGTGAAGTTGCTCCACGAAAATCATTTATTCAGTCGAATGCGAAGCAGGCGAATATCGATGTTTAAATAGAGAAATAAGTTTAAAAATAATAACACCTAGGTGTTATTATTTTTTTATTTATATAGATCAGAAATGACGAAGCCCACCGATGGCGGGTTCGCCATGATGGGCTGTTTTGCAAGATATCAGACGGCACTTTCTGAGAGTGTGTCGTGCAGTAAAATGGCGGTTGCGTGCATTGCTTGTTGCAGGGTGGGAATGAGTCTCGTGGCGCAACCAAACGGAGTGATGTGCGTAAGAGTGGTACCACCATCAACAAGGATGAGATAATCGAACAGGGTATCTTCTTCGAGAGGAACTCCTGCTGCCGTAAGTTCAGCAGCTTGAAGATGTTTCGAGTGGTTTTGGCTGAGATCGTCTTCGCAAGAAAGCACAACATACACTCGGTCTGGTTGTTGCGAACGTACGTAGTTTATTCGGCCCTTCAGGAGTCTTATGATCATGTCGCTAGAGTTGGGGGTGGGTGGTATTTCGATTGGGTTGATTTGGCTCGAATGTAAAGTGGTTTGAAAGAGCCTTCATAGAGACTACCGCTCACACCTACCACTGTCAAATAAACAAAAAACCACCGCTTGGGTGGTCTTTTGTTGTAACTTCTTGTTGAATACAAGATTACTGTCCGATGTTCAATGTGTTGTTTGATCGATTGATATCGTTAACTTTTGCATTCTGGTCTACAGTGATTGAACCAAAACTTTTTGTTGGACTAGTGTATCCAAGGGTGAAGATAATGCCGTCACCTGGCTTTAATGATTTCTGTGAAGGAGATGCGTAACTTTGATTGTTTACATCAGATGAAGGAAGTGTTGCATTGAAGTTCCATGACCCAGAAACTGCTGATCCAATGTTTTGAACTTCGAATCGAACTGCTGCAATGTCTGAAGAAGTAACATCTCGCTTGAGTGTATCAAGTGATACGAACTGGTGATTCTGATTAAGAATTCCATATTTCACAAGTGTAACAGAAAGGTCTGGTGTTCCTCCGATGACTTCTTGATATTCTGATGTGTGAGTTGTTTGAGGAGCAACACTTGCTTCTGCTGGATCTCCACCTTCGTACGCTGTGTGCTGATGAGGAACCATTGTTGATGGAGGATTGATTTCTGTTCCAAGTTTAATATTGATTGAACTTGTTCCCATAGCAATGATCGATCGATCAGTGCTAGACATAAGGAAGGCTTGGAAATTACTCTTTACCTGACTTGATGTTGAAGATGCAAGATTCTGATTAAGAAGAGGTCGAAGAATAACATCGTATTCTGTTCGGTCTAATGTATTTGTTGTTGATGCAACAGGAAGAGAGAATCGCTGTCCACATTGAATAGCTTGAACAGATGCATTTCGCACAAGTTCATAGTTCGCTACATCTGAACATTCATATTGAAATGAATATGTTCCGGCAATAGTGCTAGAATGAATAACTCGAAGCATGAATGGTTCACCTGATCGAACAACTGTTTTGTCAGGGGATACATTAAGCATTACGATTCCTGATGGAGTACTTGTTGAAGTACCTTTAATATTTGAAAGCGCTGTTAATGCTCGAGGAATAAGTTTTACAATTCCGAAAGCAATGAGAAATAATACGACTACAATAACGATAATAAAGATGACGCGCAGAACTTTGTATAATGTTGAATCTTGATTCATATGGTGAGACTATACACTGTTTTTAAGGTCCCGTCAAGTATTGATATTTGACTTTTATCAACAAATGAGCTATAATGTTCCCATGTCAAATTTGAAATCTATGTTAAAAAACTTGCTTTCTACCAACGAAATAATCTTTATTTCGATCTTTGGTCTTGTCTTTCTTTTCTCTTTTGTTGGACTCTACCTCTTTGGAGCTGTGCCTGATGAATTTCGGTACTCTATGAACAATAACTCTATTATTGATAATGTTGAATCTCTTAAAGATGGAAAGGAAGGCCTCACTAATTTACAAAATACAAATGCCGAATACGACAATAGTACTATTGGTCTTAAACCAACTCGTATTGTTATTGCAAACGCCAGTGTTGATTATGCAGTAGAAAATCCACAAAGCACTAATGTGAATATTCTCGACGAAGCCCTTAAACGTGGAGCTGTTAGATACCCAAGTTCAGGAACTCCTGATAAAGGAAATATGTTTATTTTCGGCCATAGTACGAGCTTTAAGGTGGTAAACAATAAAGCCTATGAAGTCTTTAATAACTTGAAAGAATTGAAAGCTGGAGATGATATTAAAATCATTACTGACAAAGAAACCTTTATCTATAAGGTACGAACCGTTGATCTAGTTGATAGTCGAAAAGCACTTGTTGACCTTTCAACTGACAGACACATGCTCACTCTTTCAACATGTAATAGCTTCGGAGCTAGTTCTGACCGATATGTTGTTGAAGCTGACTTTGACCACACAGAAACTATATAGTAGGCTCTCACAAAAGTAGGGAATTACTACTCAAATAAGACCACAATGAAGTACTTGACAAATCCTTTAATTATGATATGATAGTAAATGAAAGTAGAGTACATTAAAAACTTGTCAGACTAAAAAAAGAAAGTGTTGGTTGTAACAGGTTAAGAGATTCATTGGTGAAGGAAATAAGAACGAATTATTTGTTTTTATTTCCTTCACTAAACAAAGTCTGCTTCTCACGAAGCAGATGGTGAATACTCAAACCCAGTAGACCCACACGACCATGCCCACACCCTCCGAAATCCGCAATCTCCGCCGCGCCGTTACCGCCGCAGCTGGAGACGTCACCCGCACGTGCTCCGAGAAGCAGGCCGCTGAGCTCGCGCTCCGCAACGCCCGTTCCGCCACCCCCGTCGTTCCCGCCAACGTGACCGCCGCTGAGCTCGCGCTCAGCAACGCCACCACCGCGCACGACGAGGCCCTAGAAGTCCACGAGGAAGCCCAAGAAGAACTCACCACCACGACTGCTCCCCAGCCGTCGTTCGTCAAGAAGAATTGGATTCCGCTCAGCATCGCTGTTGCGGCCGTCCTGGTCCTTCTCATGATGTTCATGTTCATGATGTCCCGCATCGCTTCTTCCGAAGCGCGCGCGAACAACATCGCGAACACGACCCAGACGGAGATCACCCGCCTCGAAGCCGCCAAGGCCAAGGCCACCAGCGAAGCTTCCCAGGCCGAAGCCGCCAAGGCCAAGGCTGTCGCCGAAGCCGCCAAGGCCGAAGCCGCGCGTCAGACCGCGCTCGCTGAAGCCTCCCAGGCCGAAGCCGGGCGTCTGCAAGCTGAACGCAACGCCAACGCCCTGAACGAAGCCGAAACCGCCCGCCAAAAGGCCGCCGCTCAAAAGGCCGCGTCCCTCCCAGCGAAGCGTTTCGACCTGGCCGCCGGTGAAATCCCGACCAAGCCCAGCATGTGGGCCATTGTCGAAGGAGGCATTGTAACTTCGAACACCTTGGCCAACTCCAAGCAGTTCGTGCCAGCAATGGGTGACACGATCGTCCTCACCGACGCCGTGACCCTCATCCATGTCGAGATGCCCCTCCTGAACAAGGACGGATCGCCCGCCATGCGCGCCGACGGTATCACTCCCGTCGGAAAAGTTTGCATCTTCAAAGGCATCGGCATCGACGGACAGCGTTACGACTTCGCCCTCAAGGGAGGTCTGCGTGTGACCTTCGTCCCGCAGGGTAGCAATGGCAAGGTGCGTGAGCAAGAGCTCGCGACCCAGCTGCCTTCCGGCAATCGGCCAACCGCGGTTCAGACTCCGATGGTGCCCGTTCGTCGCGCCATTGCGGTTCCTCCAAAGTCCTGACAAGTCTACTCCAACAGGAGTCCCACTAAGTGGCCAGCAAGTAATCGAGTTCGCTCGAAATCCTTTGCTGGCCATTTTTGTTTATATGATTTGACTTTTTATACTATCTAATGTATAATGATTCTACTTATCCGTAAGACGATAGGTTATCAAATTAATAATACTTTTATGAACACATATACAATTATCAAAAAATTATCAGCAGGATTTCTAATCTTCGCTACTATTGCGGTATTTTCAGTGTCACAAGTGACACCTGTTCGTGCAGACGGAGAAGATGAAGGTGATGGATATGCAACGAACTACTTTGGTTCAGGTTCAGACTTTGGATCATATGGATCAAATTACGAAACTCCTTCATATGCAACTAATTACGAAACACCGTCTTACGCAACAAACTATACTCCATACGCTACAAACTACAATTCTCCATCTTACGCTTCAAACTTTGATGCATTCGCAACAAACTACCAAACTCCTACATACGTAACAGACTACGGAGCTTTCGCAACAAACTATCAGACAACATCATATGTAACTGATTACGGAGCATACGCTACCAACTATGAAACTCCTACATATGCAACAAACTACCAAACTCCTACATATGCAACAGACTACGGAGCTTATGCAACAAACTACCAAACTCCTACATATGCAACAGACTACGGAGCTTATGCAAGTAATTACCAGACTCCATCATACGCAACAGACTATGTTGCTTTTGCAACAGACTATGGTGCTTTCGCAACAAATTATAACTACCCAACAAACACATCATGTTCAACTTGTGGAACTACGTATAACCCAACTACATGTTCAACATGTGGATCAAGTTACACACCCACAACATATGTAAGTACACCTTCTTACAACTACCCAACAAACACATCATGTTCAACTTGTGGCACTTCATATGTTCCTCCAGTTCGAACACCAACATATAACCCTCCGGTTTACACACCTACAACATACACACAGCCACCTACATACACTCCTCCAACATATGTTCCTCCTGTGCGATGTACAACTTGTGGAACAATTCCTACAACACCTGTAGTGTATAATCCACCAACATACAATCCTCCTACATATAACCCTCCAACGTATATTCCTCCAGTTTACAACCCACCTGTATACATTCCTCCAACAACTTGTTCAACATGTAACTATGTTCCTCCTACCTACAATCCTCCAGTTTATTACAACAATAACTACACAGCATATTGTGTAGGAACAACACGAGGAAACTCAATTGAATGGAATATCTTCATTACAAACAACATCTACCACTTTACTCCAATAGTGTCATGGACAGGATCAAACGGATTCTATGGATACGGTTCAACTGCTACTTACACATATCCAAACGGAGGTGTGCAGACAGCAAATGCAACTGTTAACTTGAATGGTCAGATTCAGAATGTGTCATGTACTTCAACAACTGGTGGTGGATACGTTTCAGTTAATGAAAATCCAGGTGGAGTATATCTAAGTTCAATTCCTGCTACTGGCCTCTCAGCCAATATGAAGAACGTTCTCTTCATGGTAGGACTCCTTATGTGGTCAGCCTTCCTTGCATACATGTACGTTGCACGACGAAACTCTTCAATGAAATTCGCTCATGCACTTAACGGAAATGCAGCAGGAGACTCTGTCTCAGAAGATGCAAGCGCATCAACTGAAGTAATAAGTCAGTCAGTTGATTCAAAAATCTCTGATATGGCTCGAGCAAAGAATGTACTTCTTTCACACGACGCACTTCAATCTCTTGTAAATGCAGGTGAGTCACATGCATCAGCTGTACTTGCAAAGGTTGCAAACAATGGTGAATGGTCAACTCTGAACAAAGCGAAAGTAGAAGAATTGTTAGGATAATAAAAAAGAAAAACACTAGATTTGTTACTCAGTCCTCAGTCTTCAGAATCTTATTGAAGGCTTGCAGGATGGTTTCAAACTAGTGTTTTTCTTTTGCCTACGTAAGCGCTTTCACCAACTCTTCAAAAGAAACTGATGTCTCTTCGCTCGTTTTTAAGTTCTTCAATTTGTAAGATCCAGTTTTTTCTTCATCTCCGATCACGATAATATTTGGAATTGATAATTTATCTGCGTTCTTTATTCGATCGCCAAGACTTTTTGTTGTTGGATCAACCGAAACATTAATTCCTTCACTTCTTAATTTTGTTGCTAGGTTTTCAGCAAGTTCAATGTGTTGAATTCCAAAAGGAATTAACGCAAGGTGAGTGTGAGGAAGTAATTTAGGAATGAGTCCATATGTTTCAAGCATGTCTTTCATGGTGACATCACCCATGCCGAATCCTGCAGCAGGAATGTCACGATCGATAAATAATCCTACTAATCCGTCATATCTTCCACCTCCAAAGAGTGATCGATTGTTATCTTTATGAGTATCAAAGATTTCGAAAATGATTCCAGTGTAGTAATCGAATCCACGCATTAACTCGTGGTCAAGAACAACATTGGTGATTCCTCGTGCAGTTAGTATTGCAATAACTTCATTCACTTCCTGCAAGGCTTCTTTAATAGGAAGAAGAGCTAAAGCTTCTTGGTACTCTTCACTTGATTCTTTAAGGCTCAGAAAATGAAATGCTTTTCCGACAATTTTTTCAGCATCTCTTTGAAACTCATCTTCAGTCATTTTCTTTTTTCGATCAATCAATTTTGAAAGAGCTTGAGCTTTTTCATCTGATAATTCATACCACTCAGTCATGATTGCATTGATGAGACGTTTTGAACTTACTTTAATTTGAAACTGATCATCTTTGACTCCAAAGTTTTTTAAGAGTGATGAGGCGATTTGAATCAATTCAATTTCTGCATCTTTTGTTGGAATACCAAAGACATCGGCATTTAATTGCCAGTGTTCACGAAGTCTTCCTCGTTGTGGTCGTTCATAGCGAAAAAGATTTGGAATTGAGTAAAGTCGAAGAGGGAAACCTAGTTCGCGATTTCTTCCTGCAACTAATCGGGCTACACTTGGAGTCATTTCTGGTCGAAGTGTTACTTCACGTTCCCCTCGATCAATAAATGAATATGTTTGTTCATTAACAATTTCCTGACCAGATTTCGCACGATATAATTCTGCAGGTTCGAGAACTGAAACATTGTATTCTTCGTATCCGAACTGTTCGAGAGTTTTTCTCCAGATAGAAAACATATAGTTTTGTACTCGTAAATCTTCAGGGTAAAAGTCACGAACACCTTTGTATGGTTCGGTCGATAGTTTAGAAGAAGCATCTTTCATATGTACATTCTAAAGGATTTACTTCAAAATACCAATACGAATGAATACTATTCAGCCAATATATAAAAAGAAGGGAGAAACTCCGCTTGAGGCGATTGAGCGTTTTCGAGATGAGCAAATTATTAAAGGCGATCAAAGTTTTGAGGAGGCTAGGCTGACTTATTTAGGAAGACTTGATCCAATGGCTGAAGGAGTATTACTTGTTGGAATTAATGTAAATGAAGAAGAGCGGAATCAGTATCTACACTTAGATAAAGAATACATTGTCGATATTTTGTTTGGAATCGAAAGCGATACATGGGATGCGCTTGGTATAGTGAAAGTTGATGAAAATTTGTTAAATAAAACTTCATATATTATTGATCAGTCTGTGCTTCAGGAAGTTGTTGAAGATTTTGTTGGAACTCATCAGTTGCCATATCCGTTATATTCTTCAAAACCAATTTCTGGAACACCACTTTTTTCGATAGCTCGCATGGGGGGTTCTGTTGAAGAACTTCCAACAAGAGACATGACATTTCTTTCTATTGAAATAGTGAGTACCGAAAAACGCGCATTCTTAGATATTCAAAAAGAAGTAATCGAAGATATTAAAAAGGTGAGTGGTGACTTTAGACAACAAATTATTACAGAATCATGGCAAACAATTTCAATACCTTCTGAGCAAGAGATGAATATGGTGAGAGTAAAGGTGAAATGTACGAGTGGAACCTATATGCGAACTTTGGCCCATGAAATTGGCCGTCGACTTCAAACTTCTGCCATAGCATGTGGCATAATTCGTACAAAAGTAGGCGAATTTGAAATAAATTGAAAAGCTCAGTTGTACCAATAATATGAAACGAAAAAAACGAATTAACCAAACAATTATTAACTCAATGCTTGGGGTTGCTGTCATGGCCTCAGGTTTAGGAATTTCTTCATACGCTCATGCAGACACGGGTATTAGTAATAACATTACAAATCGTCCGGCTCACACTCGTACATTTCGATCAATGGCACCGAGAGTATTCGGAAGAGTAACTGCGATTAACGGAACAACAATTACTCTTGTAGGTTCTACGCACATTTCTGGTGAGAACCACAAAGATAGTACTTCAACTACTATTGCTGTTGCTCCTACTGAAATTACCTACACAATCGACGCAAGTTCTGCCAAAGTAATGAAAAATTTTGCATCAGCCACAGCAACTCTCACCGATATTTCAGTTAACGATAAGATAATGGTTGAAGGAACGATAACTGGAAGTAATGTACTTGCCGCAACCATTTTTGACGGAAAATTCTCAGCTGGTCATGGCAAAATTGTTAAAAACAGGCACCACCATATGCACTAAGACCAGAGGTTGCATTAAAAGTCAATATGTAGTATAATATCAGCGATTCGTTAATTTCTCTTTACGCACACATTGTATGGTCGTGGGGAAGGTCGGACGATTCGATTAAACATAAGACACACTATACAAATGGCAAAAAAATTGTACGTAGGGAACCTTTCATGGGGAACTACAACAGAAAGTTTGAAAGAAGCTTTCTCTCAGCTTGGTGAAGTCACAGAAGCAATCGTTATGATTGACAAAATGACTAACCGAAGCCGAGGATTCGGATTCGTTACTATGGCAGACGACGCTGCAGCAGATGCAGCCGTAGCCAAGTTCAACGGTTCTGATCTTGATGGTCGTCAACTAACTGTGAACGAAGCTCGACCTCGAGAAGATCGACCACAGGGAGAACGAGCACCTCGACGAAACTTTGATGATCGACGATTCTAATAGCGGTGAGATCTCGCAAGAGATTTCAAAACTATAAAATCTTGTAAATCAAGTTAACAAAATACCCACACGTAGAAATACAGTGGGTATTTTGTTAACTGAGTGTATACTGTCGAATACATTTATCATGAGCAAAAAAGATTACGAACGATATAAAGAACTTGCTCGAACTCTTGTTCATGAACGAATTCTCTATTTTAAAGAATTTTATAAAATAAACTTTGAGACTGATTTTTTGTTTAATCGAGTTGCTATCAAAAATTCAAAAACACGATGGGGAAGTTGTTCGAGTAAAAAGAATTTAAATTTTAATTACAATATTATTCATCTTCGGCCTGAAGTTGTTGACTATTTAGTAGTTCATGAGCTTTGTCATTTAATACAAATGAATCACGGGCCAAATTTTTGGAATTTAGTTGAAAAAGCAATTCCTGACTATAAAAACTTAAGACGAATATTGCGAGCGGTGAGGCTTTAATTGATAGAATCTTTATATTTTGACTATTTTTTCATATCATATAGGCTTCGAGCAGAGCTTTTTTACGTTAGTATGTCGGTCAACCCAAAACCCCATGTTCCTATGTCAGAACCTAAAGAGAAAAACAAAGACATTCGCTTAGCCCTCGAGGCGGCAGGAGTGGTCCACCGTGGTCACTTTGTTTACAGCAAACCAGACCCTGCTGGCCAAGGAGATCATGGTGAAGTCTACGTCAACAAAGACGGGATCTATACCAAACCCGAGTTCGTTCGTGATCTCTGTGAAGAAATGGCTGATGAATTGCGGCCTATTATCGCTCAGTTTCCGAACGCGTCAGTCGTCGTCGGACCAGAGAAGGGTGGGATCATTCTTGCTCAGTGGCTGGCCTTCAGCCTGAACCTTTTGCTTGAGGCACAAGGAAGTGAGCCTTGCTTTCGCGCTGTCTTTGCAGAAAAGAAGGCCGGAGGTGGCTTCTTTCTCGGTCGTGGTTACGACTTAATCGTTCGCGACCGAGATGTCATTGTCGTCGAAGACATCCTCAACTCGGGCGGGAGCGCCAAACAGGCTGTTGCTGCAGTTCGTGACGCGGGAGGAAATCCTGTTGCACTCACTGCCATTTGGAATCGAGGTGGTGTGACCGCGGGTATGATTGGTGGCCCACATCTGTTTTCGCTCGTCGATATGCAGTTCAAGAAATACACGTGGCAAGCATGTCCAATGTGTGCGGAGGGAGTTCCAGTTCGCACCGACCTCGGCCACGGTCAGGCATTCCTCGATCGCATGCAAATGCGCGTTCTCGATGGTCGAAATACACCACTCGATTGAAGGTGTGACTGATTGCCAATGCAAAAGGCGGAGTCTCTCGCGAGACTCCGCCTTTTCACATTCCAATATTTTTATTTTCGCGCGTACTTTGCTCGGTCAGTTTTTGTTAAGAATTTTTTTCGAAGTCGAGTTGAAGTTGGAGTGATTTCTAAATATTCGTCTTCATTCATTAATTCAAGTCCTCGTTCAATGGTGACTTCAAGTGGGGGAACCAAGTAAATAGTATCGTCTGATCCTGAGGCTCGCATGTTGGTGAGTTGCTTTCCTTTGGTTGGATTCACATCGAGATCTTCTCCTTTTGATGTATTTCCAATAACCATTCCATCGTACACTTCGGTACTTGGTCCGATATAGAGCACTCCTCGTTCTTGAAGATTTCCAAGAGAGAAGCCTAGAGCCTTTCCATTTTCCATTGAAACCATTGAACCAACTTCTCTTTTTTCAATCACACCTGCATATTCTTTAAATTCCATAAATCGAGAACTGAGAATTCCTTCTCCTTTCGTATCAATCACGAATTGATTTCGAAAACCAAGAAGACCTCGAGTTGGAATATCAAATGTCATTCGAGTAATACCTCGATCGCTATGCATGTTGGTCATGATTCCTTTTCTTTTTCCCATTTTTTCAATGACAGTTCCAGAAGTTGTGTCAGGTACGTCGATAATTGCTTCTTCATACGGCTCCATTTTCTTTCCAGCTTCTTCTTTGATAATTACCTGAGGCTGAGAAACTTGAAGTTCATATCCTTCTCGTCGCATGTTCTCAAGAAGTACGGCAATGTGAAGTTCTCCTCGTCCAAACACTTTAAAATATTCAGATGATGAAAAATCAACTCGAAGACCAACGTTGATTTCAAGTTCTTTTTCAAGTCGATCTCGAATCTGTCGAGTTGTTACGTATTTTCCTTCTCGTCCTGCAAATGGTGAGTCGTTCACAAAAAAGTTCAAAGAAATAGTTGGTTCGTCGATGGTGATTGAAGGAAGGGGAAGTTGATCTGCATTTTCACACACGGTTTCTCCAATGTAGATGTCTGAGATTCCTGCAATCATGACAATATCTCCTGCAATTGCTTCCTGCACTTCTTTTTTAGTTGAGCCTTCGAAGGTGTAGAGTTTAGTAATTCGAGCTTGTCGTGTTTCAGCAACTTCAGCTCCAGGAGCTAGAGGTTTTTTAATGAAAACATTTTGACCCATTTTGATAGTTCCTTTATAGATTCGGGCAACAGCCATTCGTCCGAGAAAGTTGTCATATGCGAGGTTGAATGGTTGTGCTTCAAGCGGAGCAGACACGTCGTTCGCAGCTGCCGGAACTTTTTCAAGAACGGTATCGAGAAGAGGATTCAATGTTTTTGAATCATCGTTTATGTGTCGTTTTGCAATTCCGTCTCGTCCAATTGCGTATACAGTTGTGAAATCGAGTTGTTCATCAGTTGCTCCAAGTTCCATGAAAAGTTCAAATACTTCGTCGTGTACTCGATCAGGATTTGCTGCGGGCTTATCAATTTTATTTAAAATAACAATGGGCTTCAAACCAAGTTCAAGAGACTTTTTGAGAACGAATCGAGTTTGAGGCATAGGACCTTCTTGAGCGTCGACAACTAAAAGCACACAGTCGATAGATCGGAGTACTCGTTCAACTTCTGAACCGAAGTCGGCATGACCTGGTGTATCTACAATATTAATTTTTGTATCTTTGTAGAAAAGAGAGGTGTTTTTGGCATAAATCGTAATACCACGCTCTCGTTCGAGATCGTTTGAGTCCATACTTCCAGCATCTCCTTTAACAGAACCAGTCTGCTTAAGAAGGGCGTCAGTAAGGGTGGTTTTGCCGTGGTCCACGTGAGCGATGATTGCAATGTTGCGAATTTCCATATGAAAAGGTGATTGAGAAATAAAAAACGGCTTTTGGCCGAACGGGTATATTTAACCAAATTTTAAGGCTTTGGTCAAATAGAAAGCCCGCCCCGTTAAGACTGCACAGGGGCGGTCTTACTATGGGCGGGCTGGGCCGTACCAATTAAGGTTTGTCGATGTCTGACTCTGCCAACAAAGCTAACGATCGAACTCGGTCGGTGCCACTTAACGATTCAAATGTCGCAACCGCGAGGGTGTTGAGAAATTCATTGATCGCCAGATCTTGCTCAGAAAGCAGTGTCGAACGACTGATAACCTCAAGTCCAAAGTGTCGCTTCA
Source organism: Minisyncoccia bacterium (assembly GCA_038230075.1). Taxonomy (GTDB): domain Bacteria; phylum Patescibacteriota; class Minisyncoccia; order Phycocordibacterales; family CALRBL01; genus JBBRNV01. Next base: position 62,324 of record JBBRNV010000003.1, read on the forward strand.
AACCTTTTGTTCCGTTGTAAACTCTCAGGGCTGCTTTCAGCCTTTCCGACATCTTTGACGAAAAATGTTCCTCAGCATCAATACGTTTCTTGGCTAACGGTATGAATTGAAGCACATCAAACAAAACCTGTTCGAAGTGCTGTTTGTCGAGTGTGGGGTGGAGATGAGCGAGCCCTTCGAAAAGGCCTGTGATGATAGCGTGGAACAGCTCTGCACTTTCTCGATTTTTTGCCGAGATGAGAGCCTCTTTCTTTGCGGACAACGCCTTGAAGAGTGACTTCCGATTGCCGTAGAAGCAGCAAAGTAGCGCCATGATGGTGACAGCGATATTGTTCAACATCACATCGATTGGCTTTCGTTTTTGACCGATCAAGCCGATAGCTTCAACGGCTTTTCCAACCCTTCGACCAACTATGGCTTCGAGGGCTGTTTGAATCATTTGGTCTTCGAAATGCACTGCACATTCTGAGATAATGAGGACTGATTTTACTTGTGAACGAACCATGGCGTAAGGATGGGGGGTGGGGGTGTTTGAAAGATCAGAATAGCCACATGGCTATACAAAAGGCAGTGCCAAATGCGGGATAAGAATGTCATGATATAAGTAATGTGTCAATAATTTACTATTGAAAATTCCATACAATCAACGGTTGACATGTTAACTATACTGTATATACTATTTATATGGCAGAAACAGAGCAGTATATCGAAACAAGACTCATTGTTCAGAACCTATATAAGACAATGTTTCTGATGGATAAACTGGTTAACAAGACCCTCGACAATGCTGGTCTCATTACTTTTTCCCAATTTCGAATTCTCATTATCATTTTAAGAAATCCACAATTTTCTCAAAAAGATGTTGCTGATGCATTGCACTTAACAAAAGCTGCAATTAGTAGACACGTTGAACAGCTTCGAAAACTGTTACTGCTCGATACAAAAGTTAAACATGATAATAGACGAGAGCAAGAAATTATTTTAACAGAGAAAGGAAAGAAGATTATGACTCAAGCGCTTACACTTCTCGATGCAACATTTAAAAAAGTATTTAATGAAATGGATCCGAAAGAACAATCTCAGCTTCTTACTTCCTTCGGAAAAATAATAAAAAAAATGCAGAACGAAAACAGTATCGAATGTGAACAACAAAAAACAAACAAACAGAACGCTATTAATAAAAATAAATAATATTATGAATATCAACACATTCAAAAACAAAGCTTGGTCAGTTCTCAAACTAAAATCTGTGTATTTTCCTTTAATTGCACTCATTGTAATTGTTGGAGCGACAAAAGTACTTGGAGGAAATAAGAAAAGCGCTGTTGAAACAATGACTGTGCAACCCTCTACGTTTTCGCAACAAGTTTCTGTAACGGGAAAAGTGGTATCTGCACAAGATGTAGATATGAGCTTTGAAAGCGGCGGACGCGTATCTGTTGTTAATATCGACGTGGGACAGCATGTAAAAGCTGGCCAAAGCCTTTCAGTTGTTGATAGTGGAGATGCCTACGCTTCATATCTTCAACGACAAGCGGCACTTGAAGCTGAACAAGCTCGACTAAATGCAATGCTTGCAGGAACTCGTCCTGAGGAATTGGCAATTGCGCAAACAAGCTACGATCAAGCAAAGAATGCAATTATGAATGCAATCACAAGTGGCTTTACTACTACTGACGATGCAATTCGAATTAAAACAGATCAACTTTACACCGATCCTCGAAAGATTAATCCAAAGATTATTTATTTCGATAATTATGATTTAAAAACTAAGTTGGAAACAGAGCGAGTAACAATTGGAACCCTGTTAGACGCATGGTCAGCGTCAGTTAATAAACTCCAATCAGCTGGATATAGTGATAGTTATCTTGCAGAAGCAAAGTCTAATTTGGTTACAATAAAAGCTTATCTAGACGAAATTAATATCGCAACTGGTTCAATTCAGCCAGCGACAACAATTCCTCAATCAACAATTGATAAATACCGAAGTGATGCATCAATTGCTCGATCAAATATTGTAAACGCTATCACTACACTTAACTCTGCTGAAAATTCATTTCGATCTGCGGGAGATCAGTTAGCGCTCAAGAAAGCAGGTTCTCGACCAGAAGATATTGATGCCGAACGTGCGAATGTGAAAAGTGCTCAAGCTAATCTTTTAAGTGCTCAAGCGCAACTTAGTCAGCGAAGTATTAATGCTCCGTTTGATGGTGTGATAACAAAAGTTGATGCAAAAATTGGTCAAATCGTTTCTCCAAGTGTTCCTGTTATTTCAATGATTAGTGATTCAGCCCTTGAAATCGAGGCGTATATTCCAGAAGCTGATATTGCTAAAGTGCAACTTAAACAAACTGCAAAAGTGTGGCTCGACTCATACGGACCAGATAATAATTTTGACGCGGTTGTAACTTCAATTGATCCTGCAGAAACAGTTGTTGAAGGAGTGGCGACATATAAAACAAAACTTCAATTCACTAAAACAGATGATCGAGTTCGATCAGGAATGACAGCAAACATTGATATTCAAACTGATAATCGAGAAGGGGTTATTTCGATCCCAGCACGAGCGGTGGTAAACACCAATGGAGTAAAAACTGTGTATGTTGTTGTTAAGGGTTCAAACAACTCATCATCAACTTCAAATCAAGGAGAAGCTCGAGTTGTTGAAACAGGCTCAACTGATACAAAAGGAAATACTGAAATTAAAACTGGTTTGAAAGCAGGTGACATTATTATTACTAATCCGGTAAGAAGTTAAGTATGGCCACACTTTTACAAATACAAGATTTAGTAAAAGAATATGTTGATGGTGACACCATCACACGTGCATTAGATGGTATTAACTTTAATGTAAATAAAGGGGAGTTTGTTGCAATCATGGGCCCATCAGGATCAGGTAAATCAACACTTCTTCATATGCTTGGTTTCCTTGATAGTCCAACGAGTGGTCAATATATATTTGATGGCATTAACACACATGAGTTAGTAGAAGAAGATGTGGCGAAACTTCGAAGTAGAAAAGTAGGGTTTGTTTTCCAAGCATTTAATCTTCTTGCAAAAACGTCTGTTCTTGAAAATGTAAAACTTCCTCTTCTCTATTCTGATATTCCTGAACATGAATGGAATGATCGTGCTAAAAAAGCAATCGATTCTGTTGGATTAACACATCGTTTATATCACGAGCCATCTGAGTTGTCGGGAGGTGAGAAACAGCGTGTCGCTATTGCTCGTGCTCTCATTAACGATCCTGAAATTATTTTTGCCGACGAACCAACAGGAAATCTTGATTCAACATCGGGAAAAAAAGTAATGAGCATTCTTGAAGATCTTCACGATAATAAAGGTCATACGATTATTTTAATTACACACGAAACTCACACTGCAGAGCACGCAGAACGAATCATTCGAATTCTAGATGGAAAAGTAGAGAAAGATGAGAAGGTTCTTAATAAGCGATCATCAACTGATAATTTCCTAAAATAATATGAATATCAGACATTACGCACATGCTTCGTTTATCGGATTGAAAACAAATCTTGTACGATCAATTCTTACCATTCTAGGTATTGTTATTGGTATCGCATCAATTATTTTGATTGTTTCACTTGGAAATGGAGCACAAAATTTGATTCTTGATCAGGTGAAAGGATTGGGAACTCGAACCATTATTATTTCAGCAGGAGGTGATGCGGCTGGCCCTCCAAACAGAACTCAATCAACAAAGGTGTCACTTAAGCAACGAGACGTAGATGCACTTGAACAGAAATCAAATGCACCGCATATTTCAAAGGTTATGCCCTTGGTTAATGGAGCGGGAACTGCTGAAGTTGGTTCAAATAGTTATCGAATCTCGCTTTTTGGAGCAACCGATGCTATGTCTGAAATATATTCTTTAGTACCTGTAGAAGGGAGCTTTTTTGCTGAAGAAGAGGTACGCTCATCAAGTGATGTGGTAGTTATCGGATCTGAAGTAAAAAATCAGTTATATCCTAATGAAGATGCACTTGGAAAAAGAATTAAAATCGAAGGACATAACTTTGTCATTGTTGGAGTTCTTCCCTCAAAAGGTTCAAGTGCTTTAATTAACTTCGATAAAGCTGCGATCATTCCATATACAACTGCTCAAAATTATATCTTTGGTACAAAATATTTTAATAATATTGTGGTTGAGTCTGATAGTGAAAAAACTATTGCACTTTCTGTTGATGACATTAAAAATACCCTTCGAACATTACATAAAATTGAAGATCCAACAAAAGACGACTTTCAAGTTCAAAATCAAGCTGACCTTTCAAATCGGTTAAGTATCATCACTGATGTTCTGACATATTTCTTAGCAGCAGTTGCTGCAATCTCACTTCTTGTGGGAGGAATTGGTATTATGAATATTATGCTCGTTTCTGTTACTGAGAGAACTCGTGAAATTGGTCTTCGAAAAGCAGTTGGGGCAACCAATCGAAATATTCTCATTCAATTTCTTTTGGAAGCAGTGTATCTCACACTCGCGGGAGGAATTGTTGGGGTGTTAATTGGAACAACACTTTCACTCATCGCTTCATTTTTGATTATTAAAGTATTTGGTTTCGATTGGACATTCATCTTTCCATACAGTGCTGCAATTATTGGAGTTGCTGTGTCTGCTGTTGTTGGTCTCGTCTTTGGATTGTATCCTGCTCGTCAGGCTTCAAAGAAAAGTCCGATTGAAGCACTTCGGTACGAATAAGAGAAAGGGCGCACGACTTGCGTGCGCCCGATCGGGTGATTTTTCCGGCCTCAATAGCCGGACTTTCCCGGATGAAACCACCAGCCTTTGCGAAGAGGTTTGGTGTTTTCTGTTCGGGATGCTTCGGGTTGAGTGGTCTTTTGCCAAAAGTTTTGACGCCACTTGGTGAAGGGATCGTTGATGTTCCGCTCAAACCAGTCTTCGAAGGGGCTGCAGAGCAGCTTCAAGAGCGAGACAGTCAAGAAGGTTGCCAAAACAGAGCCGACAACCAAGATCTTAACGAAGTGGAAGGGGTCATTGAAGAGCATCCAGAAGGTGAGGAAGAGCAGTGCGGCCGAGATGGCGAACATCTTGATGAACCAAATGAAAGAGCGAGGTTGTGGGGCGGGTTTCGATTTTTTCATGAATCAGTTGAGCGGGGGGTTGGGGTTCAGAATCTTTATATAACACTTTTACTACAATGTCAAAGTATTTATTTTTGAATTTCAGTTTTTGTATCTTTTGACAACATTTCTAACGCAGCAGGTATTAGAGTAATAATAATAATTCCAATACAAATAGGTAGAAGATATTTTTCGAGATTGGGAATGTGTTGACCTAAAAAATAAGCAAGCAGAATTGTTCCCCATGTCCACATGAAAGCACCGATGATGTTGTATGAAAAAAAGTCTTTGACTTTCATTTTGGCAACTCCTGCAAGAATGGGAGTGAATGTTCGAATGACAGGAATGAATCGAGCAATAATAATTGCTTTTTTTCCATGTGTTTGAAAAAAGCGTTGTGTCTTTTCAATGTGTTCTTTTTTAATAAATCGATGCTCTTTGGTAAGAAAAACATCTCCAATCTTTACTCCTAAATAGAAACCAATAATGTCACCAATGACTGCTGAAATAAATGTCATGAAAAGCAATGCTGTAAGCGAGAAGTATCCTGCACTTGCAAGTATACCTGCTGCGAAAAGAAGCGAAGCACCAGGAAGAAAGAAGCCAAGTGGAATACCTGATTCAAATAGAATAATGAAAGAAATACCAAATAATCCGGCTGTTTTTATGAATGGAATTGGGTCAAAAAAATGCATGAGAACTACAGTATACAATCTTTAGCAGAATTTCATAAAGTTTCCTTATGATAGGAGCATGAATCAATCGTTTAGAGATATATTTTCAACATTTATAGAAACAGGAGACAGAGCTGGTCCTCAGGGAACAGAAATCGTAGACATGATTCTTAATGAAGGGATACAAAGAAATGCATCCGATATTCATATTCGCCCATATGATGCTGCAATACAAATATTATTTCGTATTGATGGGATACTCGAAGAAGTACTCATACTTCCTATACATCTTAAAGGTGAAATTATCGCCCGAATAAAAATATTAGCTCGAATTCGACTCGATGATCACGTGATGCCATATGATGGAAGGTTTAAACATCAATCTCAAACAGTACAAGTTGATATTCGTGTGTCCATGGTTCCGACTCAGTTTGGACACAATGCAGTTCTTAGAATCTTAGGAAGCAAACAAGAAATATCGTTAACTTCTCTTGGTTTTTCAAAAACTCAATCAAAACTTCTTGAAGAAGCAGCACAGAAAGAACAAGGAATGATAGTGGTGGTTGGACCAACAGGATCTGGAAAAAGTACAACATTGTATTCTCTTCTCGACCTTGTTGATACTAAAAGAAAAAGCGTTATTACTATTGAAGATCCAATTGAGTCCACTCTTGAAAACAGTATTCAAATGCAAGTACAAGAAGAAACTGGATTCACATTTGAAAAAGGTTTGAGAGCAACATTTAGGCAAGATCCAGATGTCATTATGGTTGGTGAAATGAGAGATGCTGAAACTGCTCGTATTGCGTGTAATGCATCGCTCACCGGTCATCTTGTCTTTTCAACCCTTCATACCAAGAGTTCAATTGATGCTATTCCAAGGCTCATCGATATGGGTATTCAACAATACGCCGTCGCTTCAGCGATCGATCTCATAATTAGCCAAAGATTGTTACCACTTCTTTGTTTGATGTGTAGAAAAGAGACAGTTCCTCAAATTCACGAAGTTGTTCAACTTGAGAAAATGCATATTTCTGAGTATCGAACATTTACAGCCAATGGTTGTGAAGATTGTTCGCATAAAGGATATAAAGGAAGAATTGTTATATCAGAACTTCTTTTCATCACACAAACCATTCGAAGTTGTATCGTTTCTAAAAAACAAATTCACAACATGTGTGTATCAGGTCAAAACTTTTATTCAATGAAGAGTGATGTATTTGAAAAGTGTTACCAAGGATTATTAGACTATCGATCAATATTTTTGTATGAAGAAATTATCACATAAAGAGAAAATTCAATTATGGAAAAAGTTGCATGCACTACTCGCTGCCCATATTCCTTTTGACAGAGCTTTAACTATACTTATTGACCAATATAGCAAGACTCCCTTTATGAATAGACTGGAATCTGTCAATAAAGATATTTCATCAGGTAAGTCTATTTCTGAGTCATTATTTATTTCAGGGTTGTGTACTACATACGAATTATCTTTGATTAGAATTGGAGAGGAAACCAGAAATCTTCAACAATCTATTCACTTTCTCATTACGTATCATGAAAAGTTGAATGAACTTAAATCTAAAGTAGTCGGTGTGTGTTTGTACCCTGCAATCATTGGCCTGTTTATGTTTGGTTTGATTATCTTTCTGGTGATGATTATTTTTCCAAAAATTGTCCCGATGTTTAAAAGTATGAAAGTTACTTTACCTATCAGTACGAAGATAATGATTGGTATCAGTGATCTTCTTTCACACCACTATGTGTATGTTATTTCTGGAACTTTAGTAATGCTTGTCTTTGGTTACACAACCTTTACAAAGAGTAAGGTGGTTAAGAAACATCTTTCTCTTATTCCTTTTTGTATTCCATATATTAAACAAATGATGCATTTGTATGTGTATGCTTCGTGGTCACGAACAATTGGTATTTTGCTTGCAAGTGGTGTTACAGCTCCACTGTCATTTTCAATCGCTGCTGAAACCATTTCATTTTCTAAGATAAAAAAGTTAAGTATCAGTATTTCTGAACATATTACTGACGGTGGTCTGATCACGCATCTTTTAAAAAAAGAAAATCAAACTCTTCAACTTTTGTCAGGATTGGTAGGTGTTGGTGAAGAAACAGGGACACTTGCTCATAGTTTTATATACGCTGCTGATATATATGAAAATGAATGCTCAGAAGCTGTTAAAAGACTGTCTTCCCTTATTGAACCACTACTCATGATATTTCTCGGTGGAATTGTAGTTTTCATTGCTATGGCAATTTTAGGGCCGATTTATCAAATGACCTCTGTAATGAATCATTGATATGCAAAAGCATGGAACTAAAGGAATATTGCTTCTTGAGCTTATGCTTTCGTTTGCGTTAGGTACTTTTTTTATTGCAGAGTTATTCTCACTTATTCATGATGAAAGTGGGGTGGTTTATTCACTTCCAAAGTTAATTCAGAGCTCTTTTGATTTTGAAAAAAAGTATATAAGTCTCATTTCCAATGAAAGCTCTTCGACTGAAAATGTTTTACCGATAGATGAATATTCAAAAACTTTCTTTGAAGACGATGAGCGTGGACTTTTAGTTAACATCGATCACGCACTTGGTAGTTCTTCGTGCAACCCATTCATTTCCTATGTTTTTGGATCGACAACACACGCAAACATTTATCATTCAACGATTTCTTTTGCAGCAAGAAATATTCCAACGGCTCTTTATACAAGAAATGGATATGCGTACATAACTACCGATTCTTCAACATCATCTGACCCCGATTTTTACATAGTCAGCCTCAGCGCAACTTCGTCGGAAGTTATTTCAAGTTTACAAACTGGTCCGGGCCTTTTAAGTGTTGTGGTGGCGGGAAATTATGCATATGTTGGAAATTCCAGTGTTAACTCCCAACTACAAGTTATTGATATTTCGAATCCCTATAGTCCAACTTTGGTGAGCTCATATAAACTTCCAGGAAATTACAATGATGCAACAACTGTTGGATTTCATTTATTTTTTGATTCGCACAAAATTTATCTCGCTACAAAGAAAAGTCAGATTGAGGAATTACATGTGATTGATGTGAGTGATCCATACCACCCCATTAAGATCGCCGCAGCAGAAATTGGTGCTCAGATAAATAATATTGATGTTGTCGAAGGTCATATTTACATTGCAACACCACTGAATGAAGAACTTCAAGAATACACATTGCACGGTAATGTTCTTTTAAAGGTAAGAGGGTATGATGCGCCCAAAGGATCGGGAAATGGACAAGTCTCGCTTGTAAGAGGTTCTCGTGTTGTACTTGGTCGTTCGTTGGGTGATAAAGAGTTGTATTTTTTACAAAGTTCATCAAGTAACGCCTTTGATGTTTTATATGCAACTTCTGTTGCTGCGAGTATCGACCAATTATTTTTAAGAGGAGATTTGTTGGTGGCTGTTACTTCTGACTCTGGAAGTCATCTTCGTTTCTATCATGTTTCGAATGACTCTAAACTAGTTACGTTATCGCAAAGTTTTAGTTTGCCAACAACCGCTCGATCAGTGGGTTTTGATTGTGATAATGAGTACTTTCTTACTCTAACATCAGAACCTACACCACTTTATATTATTTCAAGTATATGAAGTCTATTTTATCGCCAAGTGAGAAAGGATTCAGTTTACTAGAAGTGCTTGTGTACATTGGAGTTTCAAGTATTTTCCTCTCGTCTATTGTTGGTTCTTTATTTTTTGTTCAATTTGAATCACAAAAGAATCAGTTGTTATTAACAAATGAAGTTGAAATTTCATCATTTCTTTTGTCATTTGAGAATGTGTTACAAGATTATGCCTTGAAAGATTTATTGGTTTCGGAACATGAAGTACGTTTCTATGATCAAAATCAGCATATTAACAGAGGATTTGGAATAGAGAACGGATCGTTAGTTGATAATACATTTAATTCAAGTAGTTCACGAACTATTGTTGATTCACTTCAAGACATTCGTTTTGAATTACTTCTAGCAACCTCTACTTCACACATACAACATCTCTTGAAAATCACTCTAAGTTCTAAGGTTTCAGATTATGAAAGGATATATGAAATTAAAGAATAAAACTGGCTCGACATCAAAACAAGGATTTTTAACCATTACAGCTATTCTACTTTTAAGTACGATTGCATTCTTTTATGTATTTCTAGCTTTTTCCCAAACTTTCACACTGCAACGAATATTGACAAGAAGTTACTTGGCATCGATAGCTAGTATTTATTCTAAAGGATGTTTACATTTCGTCGCTCAACGATTAATCGATGATCATTCTTTCTCTGTATTGTTTTCGATTCCTTACACAAAAGGCTTTTGTCAGGTATCAGAAATTTATAAAAATCATGACGGAACTTATAACATCTCAATTAAAACAGTCGTTAAACAACAATATGTCACTGTCGAAATCGCAAAAAATATTCAATTGAAAGTTACGAATGAATCTTTTTCAATCTTATCTTCGCACTAGATTTTCTTCATCTTGCATTTAACTGTCATCGATACGATGTGTTTATTATTAATAAATAACAATAATGAATAATAAAAATAAACAGAAAGGATTTACGTTGATAGAGTTGTTGGTTGTTATCGGAATTATCGCAATTTTGGCTGCTGTGGTTTTAATCGCGATTAATCCAGGTCGTCAATTTAAAATTGCCCGAGACTCTCAAAGACAAGCCAATGTCGCAGCTATCTTAAATGCAATTGGACAAAATATGACAGAGCATAAAGGTTTGTTCACTTGTGCAGTTCTTCCGATTTCAATTCCGTCAGATCCAATTGCTATAAAAAGAGACAGCGGCTTAGATATTGCATCTTGCCTTGTTCCATTCTTTCTTTCAGCAATGCCCTTTGATCCAAGTAAAGAAGGAGCTCATTTTATTGATGTTACCGACTACGATACCGGATATAAAATCTCACAAGACACAGCAGGTAGAATCACTATTTCAGCGCAAAGTGAAGTTACACCTGATACAGAAATATCAGTTACTCGATAATTACTGAGATAATTAGATGTATTTACCTTCTAAAATTGAGACAAATAACTCTCCATAACCCCACGTGGGTTTGTTGCACACAGCCATGAAATAGCTGATAATGAGGCCATGGATAACCAAACTCCTCAAGCACGCACCATTGTTGCTGATGTTGCTCACCTCATAAAAAACAATCAAATTTCCACAGAAGAACTTGCAAAAATTGACCCATTACTTAGAAGTCAGGCAGAAGAATACGCAAAAGGAATTACAGACGTTGTTATTGATCTTGCAACACTTTCAAAAGAATATAAAAATAAGCAATCTTCAAAAGATCAAAATTCTTCCAAATCACTTCAAAATGACACAATCGAAATCATGCATCAAAGTTCAGATCCATATGATATAGAAGATGTTTCTCGGTCAATTGAAGACAATAAAGAAGCAAGGTCTGGAGAGTTGCCAACTGAAGATGTCCCAAAAGAAAAAATGGTAGATATAAACGGAGACTCTCTTGCTGGTCAAGACGAAACAGATCTAAATTCGAACACAACAGATGGAACAGATGAAGGAGTGGTTAAAGATACGAAATCACTCGCATATCGAGAAGAGCTTGAAAAGGCTATGCAGGGAGGTAATGATCAGGGGGTAAATTTGATAGACGAATCTATTGTAGTGCCTGTGAAAAAGGTTAAAAAAACAAAGATTGTCGTAGGTGATGCGTCAGAAACATCTCAGTCTAAAAAAATTGATGAAAGTATGCCAGTAGAAGTTAATCCAAAGACCGAACTGCAACAAAAAATTGAGGAGCTTCATTCAAAACTTGATTCGTTTGATATCCGCATTAAAGATATTGATACAAAGAAACAAGAAGAACTCACTAGAAAACAAGAAATTTTAACGTCAGTAGATGAAATTGTGCAGAAGCAACACACTATTCAAAATAAAGAATCAGAAATTGAGACTTCGATTGAAAAAGAAACAGAACGAAACAGAAAGAAAGAATATGAACAAGAGAGATGGAATTTAGAAGATCAAAGAAAATCTCTTGAAGACACAAGATGGAGTCTTGATAAAGAATTAGGCACTCTTTCGAAAGAAGAAAAAGAATTATCTGATGAAGAAAAAGATTTAGTTCAAAAAAAGTCTCAAATTGAAAAAGATTTGGTAAAAGTTGAAAAACGCCTTAAAACAATTGAAAGCTTTGAACAAGTCGATGATTTAAAGAAAAAAGTGTTGTTTTTAAAAAAAGAGATAGATCGAAAAAATAGTGAAGTTCAAGGTGCGCAGAAGACATATGAGGTAAGCAAAAAGTCGTATGAGGAACAAGAAACTGAAGAAAAGAAAATACGAGCACAAATAAAAAGAATCGAAACAGAAGAAAGCTCACTCAAAACAGAAGAAGAGCGTCATATAAAAGAAGATCAGCGATGGGCTCTTGAACAACAACTCCGAGCTTTTGTTCAGAAGGTGTGGGGAACTGAGGATGAGATGAGTTCAAAAGAGAGTCTTTTTCAAGCATCTCTCGAAGAGCTCTCAAGGTTGTCAGAAGAATTGCAGAAACTTCAAAATGAAATTTCTAAACTTGAAGGTGATATTGTATAATAGTCACTATGAATAAATACATTTCTGAAGGGTTTGGAACATTCTTATTATCTTTCGTTGTTGGAACTGCTGTCTTATTTAAAACATCATTTCTGCCGGTTCCAATTATTGCCACTCTTGCGTTGTTTTTAATTGTTAGTTACTTCGGACATGTGTCAGGTGCTATGGTTAATCCCGCCCTCACTATTGCTGCGTGGACAATAAAAAAGATTTCTTGGCAAGACGCACTTGTTTATATTTTGTCTCAATTTGTGGGAGCTTCTTTTTCAGTCTTTGTATTTCATGTATATATTCAAACGTACGGTAAGGCATTTCCTGTTGCGTCAATGGGCAGTCCAAGTATTGTTTTTATTGCTGAATGTGTTGGTTCTATCCTTTTTGGACTCGGAGTTGCTGCGGTTTTATTTGGCAGAGTAGAAAAAAATCGTACAGCTTCTGTTGTCTCTCTTTCATTGTTGGTTGGAATTGCTTTCGCTTCAATGTTTGGTTCTGCAGGAATTCTTAACCCCGCAGTTGCATTTTCAATTCTTGGTACATCATTTACATGGATCTATGCAGTTGCGCCAATAGTCGGAGCTATTATTGGAATGAATATATTTAAACTAATTTCAGAAGTGACAATTGATCTTCCTGAAGCAAAGGTGTAAAGCAGTACTTCTCAGTAAGTTTAAAGCTATATGTATATTCGTCGAAAAAAGAATACGCTTAGTATAGTGTACAGTCTTATTTTGGCGACCATTCTTTCAGTTGGAATTATCGGATCGATCTTCGTATATAAAATAGTTGATAATATCAACAAGCAGCATTTAATTGACCGTGCAAATACCGTTGCACAAGCTCTGTATAAGCCTGATCTTGAGAAATTAAAAGGATCTGAGTCAGATCTAGCATCACCCTCGTATGAGGCGATTAAAAACACTCTCACCAATATTAGAGCTGTAAACAGCGATGTGCGATTTGCATACTTGGTTGGAATCACTGATAAAGACGTTTTCTTTTATGCGGATTCAGAGGATCCAACATCACCCGATTATTCACCACCTGGGGAAACGTATCCTGAAGCGAGTGATTTACTAAAATCTGTTTTTTTAAAAAACCAAGTAAATATTGAAGGCCCACTCAGTGATCATTGGGGAACATGGATTTCAGCATTTGCACCGATTTCACTTAGTAACGACGGGGGAATCACTTCAAAAATGGTTATTGGTCTTGATATTGTTGCACACGATCATATTGTTGATGGTATTGCATATGCTGCAATTCCATTAATCTCGTCACTTCTTGTTCTTATTATTCTTTCGAGTGCATATAAGACACGAAAAAGAGAACAAGAGTATATTGCACAAAAAGAAGAATTCTTAGCAATAGCCGCACATGAAATTCGTGCGCCACTTACTGGTATTCGTTGGGCCTCAGAACACCTTCTGGCAAATTCAAAAGATTTTCCGAGTGAAGATCGAAATGTTATCTCAATGATTTATACAAGCTGTGTTAATTTGATTTCTCGAATTAATAATCTGTTGTCTCTTACACAAATTGAAAGTCAGTCAGCAAAAACAATGACATTAGAGAAAGTTGAAATTCGTCCGTTTATTCAAGAAATAATAGATAATCTTACCCTGTCGGCTAAAGAAAAAAATATCACATTGACAATAGATAGCTCTATTTCAAACACACTTAGTCTAATAGTTGATAGGGAAAAAATGAGACAGGTATTTCTCAATCTTATTTCAAATGGGGTTAAGTATACAAAAGATAATACTGAGGTAAAGGTTGAGTACGATCTTTCTGATCATGCACATGTCTTTGAGATAATTAACCATAGTGAAAAGATATCTGAGTATGACCTACAACACATCTTCGATGGATATTATCGGGCCAAAGAAGCTATTAAAAAGTCACCATATGGAACGGGAATTGGCCTCTTTCTTTCAAAACAGCTTATAGCACTTCACAAAGGAACACTTAGTGTGTGGAGTAATGAAAACAGCACAACGTTCATCGTTGAATTACCTCGATAGCCAGCAACAATGGTAAGACTTATAGAAGTTTACTTTTCACCACCTCAACAATATTTGAAAGTTGTTGTTCTGATTTAACTAGATATGCTGCAACGTTGTGACTCATGGCGCCTGCAAGGTATTCCATTTGTTGAGCGTTCGTTAAAACAATAACAGGAGTTTTGTTTTCTGGATCTTTTTTTCTAAACTCTTCGAGAACTTGAAGACCATCCATTTTAGGCATTACCATATCTAAAATAATTGCATCTGGTTTCTCACTAAATATCTTATCAAGACCTTCTTCTCCGTCATGAGCCACAACCGCATTGAACCCTTCTTTGGTAAATTGACTCAAAAGAACTTGTTGGAGCATTTTGTCGTCTTCAATAATGAGTACTTTTTTTAGATGTGTTGTCATAGTAATAGTATAAAGGGGATTCTTATTTTTGGACAGGTAATAATTATAGGAAAGCAATAATAGAGGCAACACCTGAGATAAGCATGAGAATGGTGACAATCCACCCGACAAAACTTGTAAAGGGCTTATTCTTTCGTTTTCCCATAATACTTTCTTTACTACTCATGCTTACAATAAGCACAAGAATGACAGGGGCAATAACTCCATTTGCAACAGCAGAGTAAATAAGGGCTTTTATAGGGTCGAGTCCAATAAAATTAAGAAGAAGACCAATAATGACAGAAACAATAATAACGCCATAAAATGCGTAGGCATCTTTTAGTTTTCGGTAAAGTCCTTGTTTCCAATCAAAACTTTCTGCGATGGCGTATGAGGTTGATCCTGCAAGAATTGGTACGGTTAAAAGCCCAGTTCCGATAATGCCAAGAGCAAAAAGTAAAAAGGCCCAATCTCCCGCGAGTGGTTTAAGAGCGGTTGCAGCATCAGCTGCGGTTGTAATGTTAGTTATGCCATGTGTGTACAACGTTGCCCCACATACCATGATAATAAAAAACATCACAATATTTGAGACAAACATACCAGACCACACATCGACTCTCATTGATGTAACATCTGCATCGGTTGTTATACAAAGCTCTTCTGGTGTGGTTTTTCCTTCGAGAATTTCTTCTTCAATTTCTTGTGATGTTTGCCAGAAAAAAAGATAAGGCGAGATGGTAGTACCCAAAACTGCACAAAGCAAAATGATGTGCTCTTTTGAAAATGAAATTGAAGGAATAACAGCATGACGAAATACTTCTTGTATATCAACATGAATTAAAAATCCTGTAACTACATACGATACCAAAATTAGCGCCAAATATTTTAAATATTTGGCATATGTTTTATATGATGTAAATATTTGAAGCAATAAACTAATGAGTGCAAATAGAATAACTGAAACGGTAAATGGAATAGGAGTAATGAGCTCGGTTGCTTTTGCCATCGCACCTAAGTCTGCACCTAAATTAAATGTGTTTGCGATAAATAAAAGTGACGTGCAAATATACAACACCCATTTCGGATAATGTTGTCGAATATTTCCCGCTAATCCTTTTCCGGTTACCAATGCCATTCGGGCACACATCTCTTGAATAGTTGCCATAAGAGGAAGGGTAAATATGGCGAGCCATAAGAACTGAAATTTATATTGAGCGCCAACCTGTGAATAGGTTGCGATACCTGATGGATCGTCATCAGCTGCTCCTGTGGTTAACCCTGGCCCAAGTTGTTTCCAATACTTATTAGCGCCATCAATTGTCTGCCGAATCATTGTTGGTTTTTGAAATTCTTCTGGGTTCACAATAAATATAGTATACCTTTAATTTATTTTGTTTTGAATTCATAGACCCCGTTCCAATTTTCTGGAGGTTGTTCAATCAAATGTGTGCATCGTTCAATATATACAGCACTTGGTCCGTCATGGTGAAATGATAATGCTTGATTGAAAGAATTGATAGCATTTTTAAAATCTCCTTGAACATACAACACTCTTCCTTGTTCAAACTTTTGTAAGATTTCTGTAATGTGAGGAGTCTCTGGACGAGTAAGAAGTTCATATATTACTTTTGGCTCTTTTTTCCCTTTTACAATTACTCGGTCAAGTTCTCTGAATAGAATTTGAGGATGATTTTGTTGTGTCGAAGGTGAAAGTTTTTTAAGACTCGCTTCGCATTGTTTTTTTGTTTCTTCAGTAATAATGCATTCAACTCCATATGCCTTAGTTAAACCTTCGAGTCGTGATCCTAAGTTAACCTCGTCACCCATAATGGTGTAATTGAATCGCCGTTTGCTTCCCATATTTCCAACAACAACATCTCCTGTGTTGAGTCCAATTCCAATCGCAATAGTTGGCGAATTTCTTTCAACGAGTGATTCATTTAATTTTTTCAACTCTGCAGACATGGTAAGTGAAGCGACACACGCATCGTATGCTTGATCGTTATTTTGAAGTGGTGCTCCCCAGAACGCCATAATTGCGTCACCAATATATTTATCAACCAATCCTCGTTTGTTCATGATGGTGTCGGTCATTAATGTGAGGTATTCATTTAACAGATTAGTCAGTTCTTCTGGAGACAATTTTTCAGAAAGTGTGGTGAAGCCTCGAATGTCTGAGAATAAAACAGTAACTTTCTTTCGTTCACCCCCCAATTTTAATTTATCTGGATTTTCGAGAAGTTCGTTGATAACATCGGGCATTAAATAATACTGAAATGTTTTATGAATCATTCGCTTTTCTTTTCCTTCAGAAATATATGAATACAGAAAGCTTAAGATTCCTGAAACAATAAAAGCAAGAAGTGCATACAATGTTCCGAAAATATAATGAAAATGAAATACACTAAATGTTCCAAGAATGATAAGAGCAAAGATACTTGAAAGACTAATAATTACGAGAGAAAGTCTCTTTGAAAGAACAATAGAAAGAGAAGTGAGGAGTGAGATAAGGAAAAGAATTAAAAGGAAAAGTGCGTTTGGAATAGGTGTGAGAAAATTTTTCTCAAGAAGTGTGTTGATGGCATTTGCATGAACTTCAACACCAGCCATGCTTCCGAATGGAGTCTGTAGTTGATCATGTAAATCATTCGCCGTCACTCCAATAAGCACAATGGCATTATCAAATATTCTAGCAGGAATTTTATGTTCGAAAACGTCAGCAAAAGAAAGTATTAAAAAACTTTTTGAGGGACCGACGAACGTAATTCTGTTTTGAGTTGATGTTTCTGTTTGTCCTGAGACAACACTTGAAAAGCTGCGCTCACTATCATTACTCGTATTGTTAATTCGTCGAACGATTCCGTCAGAATCTACAGGGATATTTACAAAGCCTTTTTTTACCGACTGATCAAAAAGAGGGAGTGGGCGTACTCCAACTGTACTGTCATCTCTTAATTGAAGAGGGAAAGTGACAGGGACTTTTGAAGCATTGATAGCTTCTTTAAAAACCAGGTCATCATTATTGTCTTTGAACGAAGGACTTGAGAAGTCGATATCAAAACCGATAGCTTTAGCAAGTTGAAGATCGGGAATAACCGACGCAAATGTTTTTCGTTCCCAAGGCCAACGTCCCATACTCTGAAGACTTTCATCGTCAATTCCAAGAATGATAATAGAAGATGTAACTTTTTGCTTCAGAAATAAATGATCAGTGATTTTTTCTTGCCATGTTCCAAAAACATTGTATGTGTAGGCGAAAGCAGAAAGAATAAAAGCAACAAGTACAAATAAACTCGTAATAATTATTTTTTTATTTGGCATGTGTTTAATACCCAGTCGTGTACGAACCGTATGAGTAGGTAACTGTTAGGCCACTTTTATATGAAACAGTAGAGTCATCTTTTAATAGAAGATATACATCGTAAGTGCCTGGAGAAAGCTGGCCGATATGAAATTGAAGTGTTCCATCATCGATAACAGAAAGATCTTGGACATTGTTTTCTCCAATGATGACATCTGAAACATTTTGGAAACCAGTTCCTTTAAGAATGACATATGTTTTATTGTCGCCAGAAGCAATACTTGATGGAGTAACACTTCGAATACTTGTTGGTGTTGAAGCACCACTTGTTCCTCCTGAAGAAGCTGGTGCAGATGGTGATGGAGCCGATGTGATTCCTCCTCCCGAAGATTGTCGAGGAGGGACTGGTGTTACCGGTGGTGGTGTTATGCTCGAATTGTTTCTTGTAGTGGTTGTAGCTCGAGGAGTACTTGTTGAAGTTGTTATTGGTTTTACAGAAATTGTTGCGTCGCTTGTAATAACAACTGGCTTTGCATCTGCATTATTATAGACATACCATTCTTTCTTCATGTCATCACCTGAAATGGGAATAACCACAATATCTTTTCCATCTTCAATGATTGCTTTAAATCCTGCCTTAACAGAAGTTTCAGTTCCTTGAATAGGTTCTCCTGTTGTAGGATCTTTTTTGTACACAAATACTTCACCTTCAGTAACATTTACTTCAGTAATGCCACCTGCAAAGTTCACGCCAAATGATGTACCACGAACAACAGCAACAGCATTTCCTGTTTTAATTTCGAAAAATTCTCCTTGTTCAGCAGATTTTTTAGCACGTGCCCATAATTCACCACCAAGTAGTTCAATGTTATTTTTTGTCGTGTCGTCAGAGGTGCTCACTACCACCTCACTGTTGTAATCAACCATAGTTGGATGTCCGTGAGGAGATTCAATAAGTGCTCGTCCGGTTGATGAGGTTTTAATTACAGAGTTGCTTGGAGTAGTTGTACTTGTTGGAATAGCTGTGTCGGAAGAAGCATCTTTCATTCGAAGTGAAACATTCTGTTCAACGGTCGTTACGGTAATAGGAAATGTTGCTGCAGATGTGGGCATGACTGTTTTTGTGTCCGATTGATTTTTGTATAAAAGAAAGACAGCCCCAAGAATGATAATCGCGACTATACCAAGTGAAAGTTTTTTCATTCGAATATCATAGCAAACATTAGTCTTTTGTTCGACACTCCTTCAAAGTGCGACTTTTTATGTCGTAATTTGTTATCCACATTGACGAGTGAACGATTGTTCACCTATACTGTAATCATACAAAATAATTAAAAACATATGAGCGAACAACAATACAAAAACTGGATAGGAAGAGAGTTGCAGCGATTAAATGAAATAATCGATTACAACATATTACATGGGTTCAACTATCGAGAAGAATCAAAAAAACATAAAGCACTTTTAAAACAGACTGAAGTGATGCAAAAGAAAGAACAGAAAAGAAGTGTCTTCAGTTTTATGTTTAGTTAATCTTTATACTATCTTTATTTTGTTGTTCGCCGAATTTTAATGTTTGAATCTAAATAAAAAA
The DNA here is from genome assembly GCA_038230075.1 of Minisyncoccia bacterium. Taxonomy (GTDB): domain Bacteria; phylum Patescibacteriota; class Minisyncoccia; order Phycocordibacterales; family CALRBL01; genus JBBRNV01. The sequence goes on from JBBRNV010000003.1 coordinate 81,997, forward strand.
ACCGCCCGCCTCGAGTTGTGCTCGAGAGCGGGGCAGTTGGTTCGGTCTGCGTTTAGTTGCGCAACCGAATGCTTAAGGGGCCAATGTTGATGGCGGAAAGCCGTTGCGCCAACTTCTGACGCTGCTGCGGAGGAGTAGTATGGTTGAAACCACCATGAGTGGTTGGAGGGACAAACTTTTGACCTTCAGGTTGCATGATCGGATAGAGCCGACCATCTTTCAACAAGTAGGCCACATGGACCAATTTCTTGGTTGGGCGGCGCGCAGGCTGCTGAGCCTGTGCGGAAGGGGTGAAGATGACGGAGGTGAAGGCGAACACGAGGAGCGCCAAGACGAGTTTGAGGATGTTGTTCATGCTATCTAAAGCCAGGCTAACTAGCTTCACATAGCATGAACACATCGAAGAACTTTACTATCGTATTATACCATATTACTGATAAATGTCAATTAATCAGACAACATTAAACCAGCCTTTATGTTAGGTTCTTTTATGACCTTTCTTCCATTCAATGAGTGATCCAGCTTTTAATTCCATGTTGTCTGCCTTTCTTAGGTATTTGATATTTTGTTGAGGAATAATTGATGTATGTGGTGATTCATCAAGTGCATCTGCTATGTGATCTAAGTTTTGTTCTGAGGTTATCCACTTTGTTCCAAACTTTTTTACATTAAAAGGTTTTGAAAAACTGCGAAGAGTTTTCTTTTTTGTTTTATTATCAAAATATTCATGAAAGTATGAAAGTGCTAATTCTCGAATTGTTTTATATACAGGATCTCTAAAACGAAGTGTTGAATGATTTGTTTTACTAATCGCTCCCCAGTATCCATTAATTTTATAAAGTGCAACGACATGATCAACATCATCTTCTGTTTTTAAATCAAGAATGAGTGGTTCTTCTCCGTGAATCCACAAAGCTAGAGCGGCAAGAAGTGCACCTTCAAAACAATGCGCTTTTTCTTCCTTTAACACTCTTCGTGGTGACATATAGGTGTCACCTTTCTTTTCCCAATTAACAGGAAGGGAATCGAGAAAGTCTTGTATTTTAATAGGTGTTGAAAGTGCCTTAAGCTTTTTTAATTCGTGTGATGAAAGTCCAAACATTAATAAAGTATAACAAAACCAAAGAGAGATGTTCTGGTATTCATTCCATTCATGCGGTACCATAATGCTCTATGCGAAAAAGTAAGTACACTCCTGGAGACTACAAAGTTGTTGTTAAGCGTTCATCTGCAGGTCTTGGTTTATTTGCTTCTGAAGAAATTCCAAAAGGAAAGTGTGTCATCGAATATGTGGGAAGAGTAATTAAAGGAAAAGAAGAATATACCAGCAATAGTAAATACTTATTTGAGGTTCACTCTCGAAAAACTATTGATGGAAGAGATCGCTCAAATATAGCTCGATATATTAATCATTCATGCAAAGCAAATGCTGAACCGACTATTCATAAAGCACGAGTATTTATTATGTCTAAAAGGAAGATACTTGCTGGAGAAGAGATTGTGTATGACTATGGTGAAGATTATTGGGGTGAACACATACAACCAAAAGGATGCAGGTGTAGAAAGTGCTCATAGCACCACGTTTCGTTGACTTTCTTTGTAAAGATTGTACTGTATTTTAAGAATGAAAACTATTTCTGGTTGGAGGCCGACATTGTTGGCAGAAAGGTTGTTAGAAGAGCGTGAGAATCGCGGTGGGTTTATACAAAAAAGGTAGTTGAGAAGACAAAAATCAAAAAGGTCTGGGGAAAAAATGCAAAAAAAAGACCGAAAGCTCGTCCCGGATTTCACCTGACCAGCAAACCCAAAGAACTTGCTCGACATTTTGTTGGAAACCGATTTCTGACTGCTTTGAAAGGAAAGTTGTTTCGAGATCCTTCCAACTTCTATTACTTTATGTGGAATGCTGTGCACGTGCACATTTTACACATGAGCGAAGAGGGGTTGGTGGATGTTCTTGAAAAGTTCTCTTCGAACGATCCTTCTTTTCCGCGAAGTATGACCGCAGAACGGCTGCTTCGTGGTAATCTCACTAACAGCTTTTACCAAAAGGGACAAGTTGTTACATATGTAGATTCGGTGATTGCAATCATCGTTGCTGCCGTCTATGATTTTGTTTTTCCTCCCACACTTTCTGTTGCTCAAAAACAAGGCAACAAAAAGAAAAAGAAAAAGAAAAAGAAAAAAAATTTCGCGCTACAATCTCACTCCAACCACTGACCTCGCCTTAAACCGGCGAGTTTTGTGTTTTATAAAACAAAGCTCCGCGTATCAATATATAAAAAGGAAAACCGCTCGCCGAAGGTGAGCTCATTGAGCGGGTCCTTGGGGAGCGATTTGTGTACCGAATGTTCGAAGACTAGCCGCCAGGAGTGTAGATCGGCATCTCCTTAAACTTGAGACGACGAATCAGGTCGGTGAGGATGAGTCGAACCACTTGGTCTCGATTCATATCAGTATTGTCGATTTCCATCGAACAAGGATGCCTCACGAATGGTGAAACCGATCTTTCGGTATCGTGCCTGTCGCGCTTCTGGAGCCCTTGTACGATCTCTGCGTACGTTTGTTCGGGCTGATCTTTCGGCTGATCCTTAAAGCGGCGAGCTGCTCTCGTGGCGACCTCGGCGGTGATGAAGTAGCCGCTGCACCGACCGTTTTCGGCGTCGAAGATTTTTCTCATGTCCCGACCTTCGGGCACGAGACCAGGCAGTTGCCTGCGGGACATCTGATAGTCGTGCATCATCGCACGTACTTCTGGTATTGCGCTGACAGCGGAAACCCGATCCGAGCAAGCCTTGTAGCGAATTTCTTCGGTGACTTCGATTTCACCGACGAAAACCTTCCCATCGACGAACGTTGTCGGATACTGAAGTGCGACTTCGATCACATTGTTCGGATTGGTGATGTCGATACCGTGGACGATGGTGAGGTGTGCCACCGACCGGTAGAGAGCGCCGCTGTCGAGGTGTTTGAAGCCGAGAATTCGAGCAAGCTCACGAGCGGTCGAACTTTTGCCGGATCCGCCAGGACCATCGATGGCGATAACTTCTGCGAGTAGATTAGGAGGTGTTAGTTGAGTGAGGGTGGCCATTCGGCCTCCTTTCTTTTTCGAGGGGTGAAACTGTGGGTGAGGTTCGTCTTCGAAACACATGTATGAGTCAAAGAAGAGCTTTCAATAGAGTAGTGGTTTAGAGCATTAAAGTCAAACCATATATTACAACAAAGAGAATAACTTAATCGGTACTAATTTTATATCCGAGCCAGATACCAGCAAGTCCTCCAACAGCAGTTAATATTACTGATGAGAGTGAAAAGAAGCTGTCACCCCAGAGTTCAGGAATGAATCCTCCGATAGTTGATCCGATAAACAAGAAGAGAAAAATAATTTGTTTTGATGCCATATATTATGAGACCTTCTTTTCTTTAAAGAAGTCGTATATTTCTGTTGCAACAATTTGGACAACTGCTGCCGCTGGAATCGCAAGAAGGATTCCGGTTATTCCTCCAATTTCTCCTCCAATAATTGAAGCGACAACAATCAAAAGTGCAGATAGGTCGATTGAATGTGAATACACTGCTGGTTGAATAAAATGTCCTTCTACAAATTGATACACCAATAGAACGACAACACTAATGACCACTGCAAAAATTCCTTGTGTAAGTGCAACCAATCCTACGATAATTGTTGCGATAGCTGCCCCAACAAGAGGAATAAGGTCGAAGAGCGCAACAAGTACCGCTAATGCAAATTTGTAAGGAACACCAAGAATCCACAATGTGATGAGCGTGACAAGGCCGGCAATGAGGCTAATAAAAAGATTTCCAGACACGAAACCACTGACTGAGCGTTGAATACGTGAACCAACTCGTTCGGCAATTGATGCGTCTTTTTCTTTCAAAAAACTGAGAAATCCTTTCCAAATATACAACCCTTCGATTTGAAGAAGAAAGGTCAGAACAATAACCGAGGTAATACCAACAAGTTTTGAAATCACATTATTGGTGATAACAATCAGTGATGTTCCTCCTCCAAGAAGTAAAACCGAAATTTCATTCGAGAATTCTTTTAACGTATCAGCAAAATGAAACTTTTGATTAAGTGAAACAAAACTTGGATTATTCAACATTCGGTTGGTAATTTCAGGAAGATGTTGGAAGAGGTCCATTCCTTGGTTAATGAGGGGAATTGCAATCGTTCCTAGAAGTCCAAGAACAATAATAAGGAGGAAGATATCTGCAATAACTGCCGCCCACACTTTTGATGCTCCCCATTTTTCAAGCTTGGTGACAACGGGATTGATAGCGAATACCAGTAGTGTTGCAACAACAAGGTATAAAATTACAAGATTCGATAAAACAATAAAGTAAAGTATTGCAGTGAAGGCCACAATAATAGTACAAATGAGTAATGTTTTTTTAGCTGTTTCCATGCAACTATCCTAGCACATTTTAAAATGTATACTTATTTTATATGATCGATCGAAAAAAGCTTGTCGTTGTGAATGACCATATGCAAAAAGGATATACATATGAATTAACTGAACCAGAGGGAAAAAATTTTGATCCTGAATTTAAGCCAGACCTCACACCAAAACAAATGCTTGAACTCGGGGTGTTTGGAGGAATATACATGAGAGATTGTGCTAATGAGTTTCCAAAATCATGGTTTGCTAAAGCTAAGTTTGTTCCCGTTGAAAGCAGTATCAAAGATCTCAAACTTAACTACTTTGGGGTCGATGCAAGTCAATCACTTGAGGTGTGGAAAAAGAATGGATGGATCAACGAGAAATATGATCCGCGAGGTTGGTTTCAGTGGTATTGCCGATATTATGTAGGAAGAAGAATTCCAGATGAAGATCGACGACAGATTAAACGTTGGAAAGCAATTAATAGGCATATTGCACAAGTAATTCACAATTGTAGACCTCAAGATTTTTCATGTAGAACGAAGCAGCGACAAGCTATTTTGCACTGGGCCTATGATAGTCGAAAGCTATAGTCTGTTCGTGTTATAATGGAGGTATGAATAAAAATACCTACATTACCTTAGCAGTTATTTTATTAGCCCTTATTGCCCTCGTTTTTGTACAAAAAAAGAATTCAGTTGCCCCTACAACATCTGAGAATGCAACAACAACACAAAAATTAGTAACTGGAACAGATCAAGAAACATTTTCAGGAACAATTACCGCAGTAGACACTGGGTGTTTTTCAGATGCTACGTGTAGTGTGACTGTTGATGGAAAGAAAATTGTTTTAGTAACTGGCGGTCGAGGAGTTTCTCCTGATGTTAAAGTTGGAAAACTTCTCGGAGTAAACTCAGTAGGAGACTTAGAACAAAAAATTGGTGCTCATGCAAATGTCTTTGCAACAACAACTCCTGATGGTAATTACAGTATTTATGGAAATGAAAACTATTATGTTGAAGTGGTAGTAATGCAGTCTGCTTCGTAGTTTATTAGAAAGATTTAATGTATTTTTATGCCAATTCCATTTAATGTATGGTCAATTTTAGGCTCAATGATAATTTCTGTTATCTTAGGATTTCTTTGGTACGGCCCGTTTTTTGGAAAGAAGTGGATGGAGCTTTCGGGATTAAAAATGCCAGATGAAAAGCCGTCATTTAAAATGATGCTCAAACCAATTCTTTTATCGTTTATTGGAGCAATATTAATGAGTTATGTTCTCAGTGCTTCAATTGCCTTTGGAAACTTTTATTTAGGAACAACCGGTATTTGTGCAGGTCTCACGTGTGCATTCTTTATGTGGCTTGGATTTATTGTTCCAACATATTTAAACTTATCAGGATGGGAAGGAAGGTCGTGGACACTCTTCTTTATTAATGTGGGATATTGGTTGGTATTTCTTTTTATTTCAGCATCACTTATTTCTTGGTTGATGTAGGTTTTGTAATACATAATGTGACTATGTTAAAAAAAATCTCAGCACTTTGTCTTTTTATTTTTCTTGTAATACCTTTCGTGTCTCAAGCTGCTGAACTGGTTCCTGATACACAAACAACTGTTAAGGCTAAAGTATTGAAAGTAAGTTCAGCTTCAGATGAAATACTTCCTGGAACTAACACAACACACAAATCTCAACATATAACCGTTAGTCCTTTAGAAGGAAATGATGCGGGCTCTATTGTTCAGTTTGATAATGATTATATTCAATTAGAAGAAGGACAAATTTTTTATCTCACTAAAACTGTCTATGCAGACGGGAGTAATTCAACGTATGTAGTATATAGTCCATATCGACTAAATACATTGTTATTTTTCGTAATTCTATTTGTAGTTCTTGTTGTTATTTTTGGAGGAAAACAAGGTGTTCGAGGGCTTCTCAGTTTGATTGGAAGTATGGCTCTCATTTTGTATGTTTTGCTACCTGGGATTATTCACGGAATTTCTCCAATTTTTCTGAGTATTATTATTTCTTCATTTATTATTATTCTAGGATCTTATGTTACGCACGGTTTTAACAAGACAACATCATCTGCGGTTGTTGGAATGATTGTAACCATAATTTTTACAGGAATTCTTGCTCACTTTGCTGTTCATGCAGCATCACTTACAGGATTTGAAACAGAAGAGTCTGTGTATCTTAATATTAATACACAAGGAAAAATTGATTTCGTGCAGTTATTGATGGGTGGAATTGTTATTGGGCTTCTTGGAGTTTTATACGATGCTGCGATTGGTCAAGCGGTTTCTGTCGAAGAACTTCATGCTGTGGCACCTCATCTTCCTCGATGGACTATTTACAAACGAGCAATTCGAATCGGAAGAGAACACATTGGAGCACTCGTTAATATTTTAGCTATTGCATATGTTGGAGTGTCTTTACCCCTTCTTCTTCTGTTTGCAACAGGAGCAAATGGATCGATTTCGGTTATTTTAAACAGAGAAAACTTTTCAACTGAAATCGTACGCACATTAATTGGAAGTATTGGTCTTATTTTAGCGGTTCCCATTACCACATGGCTTTCGGTTATGATTCTTATAAAAAAACAAAAACATGTTGACATTGAGGTGTTAAAGAAAGAAGAAAAAAATATCGAACACATTGGACATCATCATTAAGCAGATTCCTTTCTACTTTCTGAGAATGATAGTAGTATGTCGACATGCAAACATCTTCACTCCGAGACTCTCTTAAGAAAATTCCAGGTGCGATTTCACTGTACTATGTTGGTGTCTATGGGTTTAATGTGGTTAATAGTTGGTACACCAAGCTTTTTATCACTATTTTTATGCGAAAAGAGGCCTCTCTTTTGAAAGATTTACCGAAGAAAGTTGTGGCAGTTCATAGTAAGCAAGAGCTCAATCTTTCAAATAAAAAACAGTATTATGTTGGAAAAAATATTCTCGGGTATCCTGCACTTTCGTATATTGAAAAGAATGGAAAAATGATTGGGTGGTCAGATAAGGTTCTTGAGAGAAATGGTGAGACACTTCCTTTTCTTCAAGTAACTCCAGATATTGAAATAAATATTCCTCTTATTTTTGAAACATTGAAGCCTGATTTTGTGATAGATTTCGGAACGGCGTCTGGCGGTTCTGCTGTGTACTATTACGAACTCATTTCAAAATATACAACTCCACATATTCTAACAATTGATATCACTGACGCAGATGTTGTTCGTGGAAAAGCCTTTCATGATAAAAACAAAAGTTTTGAAAAGATTAGTTTCCTCACAGGAAAAAGTGGACTTGATCGGGTGAGTGAAGTACAAGCATTTCTTGCAAATCGAACTGATGAACAGAAAGTATTATTTTCATTCGACGATGATCATTCATATCAACATACATATAATGAACTCACTACATTTGCGCCTCTGCTAAAAACTGGAGATGTAATTTTAATGCAAGATACATGGGATCAGGGATTATATAATCACGAAACATCTCCCATGCTTGCAGTTGAAAGATTCCTTCAAGAGAATAATGATTTTTTGCTTGATATTGATCTACTTTCTAAACTCGAATTGCCAAGTAATTTCATCTACGGAGTTTTAGTGAAAATATAGGGTTATTTCTTCAAGGTATTTAACAGAAGCTCATATTGCTCATATCGAGGTGTAAGAGTTTGGTCTTTTTCATCAACCATTTGTTGTAGTTTTTTTATTTCAATCCATTTCAAATCTTGCACTTCAGTGGTCTGCATTACAAAATCTTTGATGGGTTTATCTGTCCGAAGAAGATACACATCACTAAATTCATTATCAAAATATGTTCCATCATTTTTAATGAGAGATGTTTTAAGAGCACCTAAGTGTTCGAGATCTGTTTCTGTAATGTGTAAACCAATTTCTTCTTCAACTTCACGAACAGCAACACGTAATGAATCTTCATTAGTTGAAACATGTCCTCCTATTGATACGTCCCACAAGTTTGGATAGTGATCTTTAATAGCCGATCGATGTTGAAGAAGTACTTCATTTTTTGAATTAAGAACGAAAACAAAAATAACTCGATGCCACTCACCAAGTTCATGAACAGCTTTCCGCGATTTTGCTAATCCTGTCAGATTTCCTTCTGAAGTGAGGGTGTCAATTAATTCCATTCGAGTATTATAGCAAAAACAAGAACACCCACCGAAATGGGGTTCGTGTGGGTGGGGTGGGCGACATTCATCATTGTCACCAAGGTCTGACGTATTCCGTGAGAACCCAGTGTTCAACTTCGCCGGCAAAGATGTGATCGGTCACTGGTTCAAAAAGTTTGATTACTCCACCATCTTGCAGTTGACGAAAGTCGCTGATGTGAGGTTGAGTCGGAAAGAATTCCCGAAATCTTTCTCCATACATGAGTGCAACCGTATTTCTGCCAATTCGATAGAGTCTCGCGCCCACCTTGAGCGCCTGCACGATACTTTTTCCGTTCATGAGTATTTGTGGGTAAGGGGTGGTGTAAGAGTTGGACAGCCGATATATAAATATCATGTTTTGACCGACCTGTCGAAGTTTTTAAGAGTTTTGTTCTTTATGATAAAATGAGACATATGCATAAAAATATACGAACAGACGACGAGCTTAAGAAAGAAAATCCTGAACTATATGCTGTTGCAAGACAGAAAGGAACGGAAGCTCCTTTTAAGAGTGAACTTCTTAATGTTAAAGATAAAGGAATGTACAAATGTGCGGTGTGTGATCAAGAACTATTTTCATCAGATGCAAAATTTGATTCAGGTACTGGGTGGCCAAGTTTTGATCAAGCAATTCCAGGGCGTGTTATTGAAGTTCCTGACATGAGTCATGGAATGCAGAGAACAGAAGTGGTGTGTTCACGATGTGGATCACACTTAGGTCATGTATTTAATGATGGGCCAGCAACTACAGGCAAACGATATTGCTTGAATGGTATTTGTTTAGATTTAGAAAAGACAGTTGGTGAAGAAAAGAAAAATATTATTTAGTGTAAGATTTTATTTTAAAAACAAAAACCACCCAAACAAGCGCAGTTCTTGTTGGGTGGCAACTAGGCCTCTTTTTTTAAAACAAATCGCAACACCGGCATTCCGAAGTCCGCGAGCTATTGCGGTTCTTGCGGTTTGAATGTTAGTGGTATAGATACGAACATCTTGAACGCTTATGTTTCCTCTGACCGAGAGGAGTATTATTCCACCACTATCGCTGATTTTCACTCGCGTGTTGCCGTTTACCGATTTTGTGCCAGACACAATGAAGCCTGGTGAAATCTTAGTTACTTGTGGACAAGCGTCTGCTATGTCACACGCAATAGCAGCGAGTTCGATTAAAGTGGTGTGTTTTCCTGTAAACTTACCGCCATTTCTGGAGTCTTTAGACATATAAGTTTTCTAAGCTTGTTAAGCTGTAAGGGGTGAATGAGCTATGATAGTATTTAACCATTTATTCATAAAATGTCAATAATATAAGCATGATGAATTAAGTCTGGGTAGAGATTTATTTTTTTGATATTGTGGTAATCTAAATATGCGAATGAATGTTTTCTTTAAAAAAATGAGCACTATTGTTGTTTCGGTAACAATACTTAGTGTGCTCTTTGGGTTTTTTTCTGGTTATCTGTTTTTTAATTTCAATACGATAATTCCTTGCACTGCCCAACTTAATTTTATTCGAACGGTTGCTGATTGTGAACAAGCTGATAAAAAGTCAGAAGAACTTTCATCTTTGAAAGATGTGATTCAAACTTCAGTCGACCAGTATATTGCTTCACATAAAGCAACAAAACTCGGTGTTTTTGTGAGAGATTTAAAATCAACTGAATATGCAGGGGTTAACGATAATGATGTGTTTGTGATGGCGAGCCTTTTGAAAGTGCCACTTGCTATTGCTGTATATAAATTGGCAGAGGTTCAACCCACTATTCTTGATCAAAAGATTCAATATTCAGGTATTCCTAATTTGTATAGCGGTCAAACATATGAAGTTTCAGATCCTTTGGTTAAAGGACAAGAGTACACCATTAAAGATTTAGTTGATCGAATATTGATATATTCTGATAACACAGCAACAGATCTTATCTATCATTTTTTGCAGCCAGGTTATTTTGATTTAATCTTGAAAGATGTTGCAATTCAATTTAAGAGACCAGAAGGAACAGAAGAAAATTTGGTGAGCGCTCGATCGTATGCCAATCTTTTTAGAATTCTTTATAACTCTTCATATTTGAATAGAGAATATTCAAATGTTATTTTGTCTGATTTGAGTAAATCCACATTTAAATCTGGTGCCGTTGCAAAGCTTCCTCAACAACTCGATGTTTCGCATAAATTTGCTGAGCGAATTGAAAGTGAAAATACTGCAGGAGATATAGCCTTGCGACAACTTCATGATTGCGGAATTGTTTATACAGAAAATAAGAGTGAAACATATATATTTTGCGTTATGACCGAAGGGGAGAATTTCTCGGATCTCGAACAAATTCAGCAAGATATGTCTTTAGAGATTTATAATAAACTTGTGCGATAGTGTTAAAATCGAGAATAATCGGTATGTGGTATTAATATATCGAATATAAAATAGTAGCCAAAAACGGTCCAATTATAATAGCTGCAATCATGATGGAGTTGGCAACTTTCAGACTTATGAACTTAGAAAGAACATTCATAAAAGTTGGTTGAAATCTTCCAACGGTTTGCTTGTGACCAGTTGATTTGCGAAGGATATTTGCCCAGACAAGAAGTGGGCAGGTAAAATTGTATGAAAGTTGTGCAATTAAAATAATCCAAGTGAGTGTTATGTGTGCTAATTTTAATTCGGTAAATTTGTAAGGAATAAAAAATCCTCCCACAAAACAAAAAATAACTATAAGGTCAAGAATTTCAAGAGATCGAGCAAGTTTATATCTCATGGTATTAAATAAGTTTTGTTTACTATTGTAATGATATCAAACTCGATTACATGTTCATAACTCTGTATTAAATAACACACAGTTATAGTATAATTAAGAATATTAAATATAACTGTGTCATATGACCTCACAACAACATAAAGTTGGTTTTTCAATTATATTTACGAGACCAAGTTTGTATATTTTATTAAACTTATTTTTGTAAACTTTGAGCAGGTCAATATCATTCCTAAGTTCATTTCTCGATTCTTTTATCAATCCGGCATCTGAAAGCAAATACCAAAACAGTTTATTGTTTGAGAAAGGAACTCCGCGATTAAAAGATCCAGGGTGAGGGTTGATGCCGACAAAAAGCAACCTGGCGTTTTTATATTGATAACGAATCATTTTATGGTTTAGGGTATGTCATCTTGCCTTGGCGTACTTTTAAAAATGGAGTGAGACGATGCTTGGAGGCAGTTTTCAAAGACATGATGTCAAATGCTGCCCATAGTCGCTCGGGACGTTTGGTGAGAGCGTCAGCAATCAGAGATCTGTGACAACGCCAGGGAACTGCCTCAGCACACATGATGGCAGTTACTTTCTTCTTCGCAATTTTCTCGAGCAGTGTGATACCTTCTTCGAATTCAGGTGTACTCATATAATCAGCAAATCCTCGGAACGATTTATTATTCCATCCGAGATTCTTTGACTCAGCTGTCGTATGACGAAGACCACCAAGCTCTGCTATGTGAATGTATTCAATATCTTTTTTCTTTAGCGATCGGGGCAACCTATCTTCATTGAATTGCGGATTGTGGCGAGACTTCGGGATAGTGCGCACATCTACAACCTCTTCCACACCGTGCGCTTTGAGTAACTCAATAAACTCGGATATTGTTCTTGTTGAGTGTCCGATTGTATATATTTTTTCTTTGTTCTTAGCTTTTGTTGGCATGTTTGATTAAGTATACTCCTGTGTCATTTTTGCTCCAAAAAAGATACCGAGGTTAGGTTGGAATAAATTAGGGGATTATTTTTTCCGGTGGTACGGCCGACGAGGGAGGAGTTGGCGAGATATTAGACTATATTTGTATTGACCTATACCCCCCTAGGGGTATATACTAGTGATATGAATCTATCAAAACAAAAACTTGTTCATCGTCTCAAGATTATTGAAGGTCAGGTCCGAGGATTGCAGGACATGATTGGGAAAGATGCATACTGCATTGACGTTATTACTCAAACATCAGCGGTAAAACAGGCGCTCTCTGGTATCGAGGACGCACTCATGGAAAATCACTTGAGCACATGTGTGGTGACACAGATTAAAAAAGGAAAAGAAGACACTGCTATTAAAGAGATCCTTAAGGTTTATCAGCTTAAACGCAAATAAAATCTATGAATCAAAACATAAAAACTGCCAAAACATACAAAATAAAAGGAATGCACTGTGCCTCATGTGCAGGGATCATAGAGAAGACCTTCAAAAAAACGGACGGGGTTCTGTCTGTGGAAGTAAACTACGGAACCGAAACGGCTAAAGTTTCTTTTGACGAATTAAAAACAAGCCCTCAACATCTATCGGAAAAAATAGAAAAACTAGGGTATTCTCTTGTGGTTCCAGAAAACGCCATGGGTACCATGAATACAATGGGTGCAAGCGAAATGGGTATGTCTGCCGATGAACATGCAGCACATCTCGGCCTCAATCAATCAAAGAAAGAAAAGTTGGCAGAGATTGCTAGCCAGCGATCACTCGTAATATCTGCTATCCCATTGGCAATCTTCAGTATATTTGTCATGGGCTGGGATATTCTTGCTCAGTATAATGCGGTCCCTGCAATGAGTTATACGATTAAGGAATTTTTTCATCACCTTCTTCCTATCTTTGCGACGTATACATTGTTTGTAGTAGGTCGTCCCTACCTCCTTGGCTTCTACCGTTTCTTGCGTTACGGCAAAGCCAATATGGATACGCTTATCGGCATCGGTACAGTAGCCGCCTTTCTTTACAGCTTTGCCGTCACAGCTTTTGAGGACGTACTCAAACCCTTTATAAATGTTGAGCATACCTATTACGATGTAACGATTGTAGTTATTACCTTTATTGCACTCGGAAAATACCTTGAAGCAAGATCAAAAATAAAGACAGGTGATGCCATCGAAAAGCTTCTCAATCTTCAGGCAAAGACTGCACTTGTCATTCGTGAC
>JBBRNV010000004.1:0-95463 GCA_038230075.1 Minisyncoccia bacterium
GAAGCTGTACACCTTTCACATTTTGAATACAAAATGCTCAAGGTCTTGCGAAAGTGTCCCACACTTTCTCACCCCGCAAAATAGTTTTGCCAAAACTTCGTCCGCATTGTTCCGCCACCTGCCCGAGACCTTGAGGGCAGAGCACCAAAGAAAAATGTCCTTTCCTTTTTCAAAAGAAATTTCACCCCCCGCCAAATCAGGAAAGTAAGGAACATTTTTCTTTGGTGTTGCCGAGTGAAGCGAGGCAGTGGCGGAACGATCCGAGCGTACGATTTAGGTCAGAGTCACCACGCACGTCGAGCGTGCGATTAGCTCTCGAAAAAAGTTCGAGCAAAGTGTATAATTACATCACAAATTGAAACTTCAGCAGGAGTGAGCGCAAAATCGGGCTCCGCCTGCGGCGCGCTGTATGGTGAAAGAATGGAATCTATCTTTTGGGCTCGGGCGAATTCGGATGGCGGGCGGAAAGCAAGAAATGAGATTTTAATAGTTTAATCTTTTTTTAATCCAAAACCTATCTATGAACAAACCAAAATATTTTCTCTATGCTCGCAAGAGCACCGAAGATGATGATAAGCAGGTGATGAGCATACCAGCTCAGCTTATTGAACTTCGTGAATTTGCGAGCAGAGAAAATCTTGAAATTCTTGAGGAATTTCAAGAGTCGAAAAGCGCAAAGAGTCCGGGACGAGAAGTGTTCGGCGAAATGATGATGCGTATTGAGAAAATGGGCAATGTTGGTATTCTTGCTTGGCATCCAGACCGCTTGGCGAGAAATAGTATTGACGGAGGACGCATCATTTACGCCGTAGACACTTCTAAAATTGTCTCTTTGCGTTTTCCGACATTTTGGTTTGAACCCACACCGCAGGGGCTCTTTATGTTGCAAGTGGCGTTCGGACAGAGCAAGTATTATTCCGACAATTTGAAGCAAAATGTCGAGCGCGGTATGCGCCAAAAACTGCGACGAGGAGAATGGCTCACTCGTGCTCCATTCGGGTATGTGAACAATCCTGTTACGCGCAATATTGAGCCTGATCCGGTGAAATCTAAAATTATTGTGCGCGCGTTTGGAGAATATCTAAAAGGTTCACATACCCTTCAGTCGCTGTCGCAGTTTTTGGCTGACCACGGTGTTGCTCAAAAGTCCGGAACGCCACTTGGCAAAGCTTCCGTGAAAAGGATTTTAACGAATCGTGCATATCTTGGCTTCACTTTGCATCACGGAGAATATTTTCCCGGAAGCTTTGCGCCAATTCTTTCTCCGACACTATTTGAAGCTGTGCAGAAAATACTTCTCAAGCGAGGGCATCCGAGGCATAGCAAAATATCTCACAATTTTCCTTTCACCGGCATTTTTCGTTGTGGTGAATGTGGAAGTATGATCACCGCCCAATGGTGTACTGGAAAAATGGGCGGACGATATCGCTACTATCGTTGTACGAAAAAGAAAGGAAAATGTAGTCAGAGATATTTAATGGAAGATGCGCTCGCTCTCCAAGTCAAGGAACAGCTTCAAACAGTGTCGCTTCCCGAAGCGTGGGCAAATTATATGCTCAAAAAAGTTGAGGTTTTTGAGCACGAAGAAATCCACGCTTCGGGAAATCGTCTCGGACAGATGAAGATAGATTTGAAAACGCTTGAAGCGAAGCTCGACTCACTTGTTGATTTGTATTTAAATGGCGATATTGAGCGCGAAATATATCTGACGAAAAAGGACGTATTCATGCGCCAAAAAATTTCGCTTCAAGCAAAATCTTCATCTGCCCGAGCCGAGAGAAAGAATTGGGTCGAACCCCTGCGGAAATGGATTTTGGATTCAAAACGCGCGGGGTTTCTGGCAACAAGTGAAAATCTCCACGAGATGAGAGATTTTCTTCGTTCCTTTGGAACGAACCCCGCGCTGAAAGACAAAACTATTTCAATCTCATTTTGCCCGCCCTCCGATTTCGCCCGAGCCCGCAAGACGGATTCCATTCTTTCGCCATACAGCGCGCCGCAGGCGGAGCCCGATTTTGCGCTGACTCCTTCCGAAGTTTCAATTTGTGACCCTACAGGGAGTCGAACCCTGCTTTAAGCCTTGAAAAGGCTTCGTCCTAACCGATAGACGATAGGGCCAATGTGTGTCACTATAGCATCTTTATTTTATTTTTCAAAGAGTTTACGTCGTGGTATAGTGGCTTTGTTAAGCCGCAGAACATGTAACTTGGAAGAGTGGCAGAGTGGTCGAATGCACCGATCTCGAACATCGGCAGGGGCGAAAGCTTCTCGTGGGTTCAAATCCCACCTCTTCCGCATCAGGAGATATCCATATCCAACCAGCAAAAAACGTCATATACTATAGGGACGAGCCTCTCTTCATACAGAATAGAGTTGCGAGAAATTAATAGTAAACATAATCAGAAAATTTATGGCAGAAAAAAAGGCAGTGAAGAAAGTTGCTAAAAAAGCAAATTCAGCATTTATGAAACCTATGGCAATCAGTAGCGATCTTGCTCTTGTTGTTGGAAAAGGTCCTATGCCTCGATCAGAAGTAGTTTCAAAAATGTGGGTATATATTAAGAAGCATGATCTTCAGGATCCAAAGAATAAGCGAAACATTCTTGGAGACGCAACACTTGTAAAAGTATTCGGAGGAAAGAAGTCTGTGACTATGTTTGAAATGGCAAAGCTCGTTTCAAAGCACCTTTCATAAATTCATTTAGAATTTGATTTCTAAGCAACAAGCTGCGTACAATGTGCGCATCTTTTTGCATTTATATCTATCTCACTTAAGCATTCAGAGCATTTTTTAGTAGTTGGATCAACTGGTTTCTCCTTCCCTTTCATTTTCATAAGGAGCGTATTCATTGGAAGAACAACAAAGAAGTAAACCGTAACTGCAACTAACAAAAAAGCAATGAGAGCATTTATGAAGTCGCCATACATGAACTCAGACCCTCGAATAGTAAAACTAAGATGTGAGAAATCTGGAATCTTAGCAATTGCAGCAATAAAAGGAGTGAGAATATCTTTAACGAGAGCAGAAACCACTGTACCGAACGCTGCACCAACCACTACTCCAACTGCCAAATCAACTACATTTCCTCGGAGGATAAACTGTTTAAAACCTTTGAACATATATACAAATTTAAAGTGAATAAGTATTTCAATTATAAACCCTTCTTATCATTTTGCTAGTTTGGCTAAATTCGGTATCATCTCAATATCGGAGCAATGTTGTTTTGGTAGACGGTAAGATTAATTTTTACGGGCGATGCTGTTTTGGTAGCTAAGCAACATGCGTCAAACATTCACTTAAAATTTGGGCGATTAGCTCAGTTGGTAGAGCGCAACATTGACGTTGTTGATGCCAGAGGTTCGAGTCCTCTATCGCCCACAAATCTGTACACTTAACATTTTTATCTGTTACAATAAAACAGTATGCACCTACACACAAAATTTTTATTAATTCTCACCGTCTGTATTATGACGGTGACTTCTGTGTGTCTCTATTTTCTCAAACACAACAATCCCGAAAATGCTTCGTACACTCAAATTGCTCAAAGTGATACTGCAGAGATATTTAAATATGAATCAGGCACCAATACAACATGGCCAACTCACACTCTTCAAGCTGAGTATCACACCTTTCATTTAAACTATCCAAATGATTTACAAACAATCATTCCAACACTTGAAGAACCTGCCATCACTCTCGAAGAAAGCACACGATTTGATGCATGTATTAAAGATCTCAAAGACACAGGAATAGAAAATTATATTCCTGATCCAGAACATTCTTTTTGCTTAGAACAAGAAAATAAAGATATCGGTTCAAACAAAATTTCTGTTGTATACACATATCTCAAAAAAGAAAACGAAAGCACCTATCCAGCAATCACCTTTCGATTCACCAAACAATGTCCTACCAGTAATGAAGCAGATTGCAAAGAACAACTCGACCGAGAACTATTCGATACAATCGAGCCATTTTTCTCTGAAATTCTCTCAAGTTTAGTAATGCTTCGGTAGATTCCAAATACCCTCATACCTGTGTTATAGTCGATTCAACATGAAGATTTTAGCGATTGAAACAAGTTGTGATGAAACAGCATTGGCCATAGTTCAAGGAAACGGCGATCTTTTATCGTTGTCATTCGACTTACTTGGAGAAGTTATTCACTCGCAAATTAATACTCACAAAGAATACGGAGGTGTGTATCCGATGATGGCCAAACGTGAACATGTTAAAAATATTATTCCTCTTCTTGAGTCTCTTCTACAGAAAGTAGATACTGATGCATCAAATGTAACCGAGAGCGAAAAGAAAACTCTTGATGAAATGTGGTCAACACAAGAAATTCTACTGAAGGAAATTTTTTATCGTGAACTAGAATTATGCGAAGTATTCAAGAAGTTTGTACTTACCCACAAAAAACCTGATATCGAGCTTCTTTCGGTCACAGAAGGACCAGGTCTTGAACCAGCACTTTGGGTTGGTATCACCGTCGCTCGAGCACTCGCTCTTTTTTGGAACATCCCTCTCATTCCAACTAATCACATGGAAGGACATGTTGTTTCAGTACTTTTAGAAAAACCTTCAAATGTTGTTGTGTTTCCAGCACTCGCTTTGTTAATTTCAGGAGGTCATACTGAATTGGTTTTGATGAATAGTTGGAATGACTACAAACTTCTCGGACAAACAAGAGATGATGCTGTTGGCGAAGCATTCGATAAAGTGGCTCGCATGCTCGATCTACCGTATCCAGGTGGACCGCAAATTTCAAAACTCGCAGAAGGCATTCGTTCCCAAGAACATTTCACCAATCAAACTCACAAAACCTCAACACCTCAAATTTCTTCCACCATTCAATTCCCTCGCCCCATGATTCATTCAAAAGATTTTGATTTTTCATTTTCAGGACTTAAAACTGCAGTGCTTTATAAAATACGAGATATCACCAATAAAAACACTGAACAACTTAAAGAAGAAACAAAATCATTAATTGCTGAAGACTTTGAAAACTCAGTAACTGAAGTGCTTCTCGCAAAAACAAAAAAGGCACTCGAAGAAACAAATGCCAAAACATTAATTATAGGAGGTGGAGTGATCGCAAATAAACACATTCGAACAAGTTTTGAAAAGTTAATTACTTCAGATTTTTCAGACATCACCCTTCTTCTTCCAAATCACGCACTAACAACCGATAACGCTGTCATGATCGGCATGGCTGGATACATTAAACATCTTTCATCAAGAGATGTGTCGCAAGAAATTAAAGCTCGAGGAAATTTAAGAGTCGGAGAGTAGTTTATATAAAAAGAAACACCCGGCGCTTGCGCGACACGGGGTTTTGGTTTCTTAACAGGCTGCGAAAGTGGTTGAACCGAACTCAGACAACCTTCATCATGAGATAAACGGGCCGAGGAACGTCGGAGGGTTCATTCACCACCCGTAGCCGAAGATGATCGTCTCGGGGCCCAAGGCAAATTGCCGGGAAATTGCTACCACTTGCATCGCCGACCTTTTGGCTATCCAAGCAATTCATGATGATGGGCCGACCATGAGTGAAAATGAAATCTGCTATTTGATCAAGCCCCGCCATGCAGGCATGAATCGTCGCTGGAATGAACTCTGCTGGAGCGAGCCCACACAGATCAGTGATGACTTCAAAGTCCGGCTCGTACGGCGAATCATCAAGATTAACCACCCCGAGCTCCACCTGGAAGTCGAGAAGTGTTGGTTCGCCGCGATATACAGCACCTTTGAAAAGGCCATCTACGTGAAGGATCTCCCTGTTATAAATGAGACTGTCGAGTTCCCAGCCGTGGGCGGGTACCGAGAAAGGTCCTCCTGCTATTAGAGTCCAATATTCTAGTTCTACTATTTGATCCATATAACAAACAATACTGATTTGCTGCTGTTGTGGGTGATACGATCCAATACAAAAGATCGCTCGTTAGGTAATACCACAAAATTGTTTAACTGGCAATAAAACCTTTAAATATAAGCCTAAATATGCTACAAATATCGTAATGAATGAGAAATTTCTAAAACCTTATAATCCTCAAGATACTGAAAAATGCATTTACGATATGTGGGAGCAAAGTGGTGTGTTTAACCCTGATGTATGTGAAAAAGAAGGTCTTGTTGATGCAGCAAAAGAACCTTTCTCAATGGTACTTCCCCCTCCAAATGTTACCGGAGTTCTTCATATGGGAAGTTCTCTCATGATTACTATCGAAGATATTATTGCGAGAAAAGCTCGTATGGAAGGAAGAAAAACTCTCTGGATTCCAGGAACTGATCATGCCGCAATTGCCACACAATCTGTTGTTGAAAAGAAATTAGAAAAAGAAGAAGGAAAACGAAAACATGATCTCGGACGAGAAGAATTCTTAAAACGAGTTGAGCAATTCGCTTCAGATAGTCATGACACCATTGTTACTCAAGCGAAAAGCTTAGGTGGGTCTCTTGACTGGAGTCGTGAAGCATTCACGTTAGATGAAAAACGGAATCTCGCAGTTCGAACTGCATTTAAAACAATGCACGACGACGGATTAATTTATCGAGGATTTCGTGTTGTTAACTGGGATCCAAAAGGACAAACAACTATTTCCGACGATGAAATTGTATATGAAGAACGAGATACCATTCTTTACACGTTTTATTATGGAAAAGATAAAGATGGAAACAAATTCCCTATTCCAATTTCAACAACACGTCTCGAAACAAAATTTGGAGATCACGCTGTAGCGGTTCATCCTGATGACGAGCGATATCAAGAATATGTTGGACAAACATTTGATGTTGAATTTTTAGGCGAGCCTATTTCAATTAAAGTTATCGCAGATCATTCTGTTGAAAAAGATTTTGGAACAGGAGCGCTTGGTGTCACACCAGCCCACAGCATGATTGATGCTGAAATTGCACAGCGACACGGTTTGAAAATGACACAGATTATTGATGAATATGGAAAGTTAATGGTTGGCCCTGAAGGTATCAAAGGAAAGAAAAGTGCTGAAGTACGACCTCTCATTGCAGAAAAATTAAAAGAAGCAGGCCTTCTGATTTCTGAAGAAAAAACAAAACAAAATATTTCAACAGCTGAACGAACAGGTGGTATCATCGAACCCCTTCCCAAATTGCAATGGTTCATTAATGTAAACAAAGAAACAAAACACGGAAAGACATTAAAAGAAATGATGCTTAATGTTATTTCACCCAATGCAGGTGATAAAAAAATAACCTTTGTCCCTGAACGATTTGAAAACATCTATTCAAAATGGATCGAAAATCTTAGAGACTGGTGTATCTCACGACAAATCTGGTATGGTCATCAAATTCCTGTATGGTATCGAGGTAACGAAATTTATTGCAATATTGATGCACCAAAAGATGATGGAAAAGGAGAATGGGTACAAGATTCTGATACCCTCGACACGTGGTTCTCATCTGGCCTTTGGACTTTCTCAACACTTGGTTGGCCTGATGTGAGTGCACAAGATCTCAAAGAATTTCATCCGACTACCCTTCTTGAAACAGGATCAGACATTATCTTTTTCTGGGTGGCGCGAATGATTTTAATGACAACGTATCTGCTCGACACCATTCCTTTTAAAACAGTGTACCTACATGGTCTTGTTCGTGACGGACAAGGGAGAAAAATTAGTAAATCGCTCGGAAACAATATTAATCCAATCGATATGATTACTAAATACGGCACCGACTCAATTCGAATGTCATTTGTTATTGGTACACAGCCTGGAGCCGACAGTAAGATATCAGAAGAAAAAATTAAGGCATATAAAAACTTTGCCAACAAACTCTGGAACATTACTCGTTTTGTTATAACAAACACCGAAGATTTCGAAGGAAATGCACACGAACAAACACTTGAAGATGTAGATCAGAGCCTTCTTAAAGAACATCTCGATTTCATTCAAGAAATTGATACTGAAATTAATCAATATCATCTTCACTTAGCTGGAGAAAAAGCATATCACTATGTATGGCACACGTTCGCCGATCTTATTCTTGAAGATAGTAAGTTAAAGGTTGCAGAACCAGGAGCTACTAAAGCTTCTCGACAAGCATTTCTCATTATTGCCCTTTCTAACATTCTAAAGACACTTCATCCTTTTATGCCTTATGTTACCGAAGAAATTTGGCAATTGCTTCCTCAAAAATTTAAGCAAGAAAAAGGAGATCATCAACTTCTCATGGTTTCAAGATGGCCAGCTATCAACAAGAAAGTCTAAAAGTACGAGAATAAAATAGAAAAATACAGTAAAATAGATTCACAGATTGATTCTGTCATACATGTTGTTGTTTAAAGATAATCTCATCTTAAGTCTGGCACTCGCCTTTGTCTCAGGTTTTATTCCTGCACTTTTTTGGCTTCATTTTTGGTTGAAAGAAGACGATATTCATCCTGAACCTAAAAAATTAATCTTTAGAGCTTTCATTGCTGGAATTCTTGCAACTATTATTTCTGCACCGCTTGAATTATGGGCACGTCACGCACTAACTCCTGTTCTTTCTGAGTGTGGATACTATTTAATTTTTGTATGGGCATTTATTGAAGAAGCCGCAAAACTTATTTGTTGTTTTTGGCTTGTATCACCAAAAAAATATGACGTGATGCCGATTGATCCAGTTATTTTCTTAATCACAACCGCCCTTGGTTTTGCTGCGCTTGAAAACACTCTCTACGTTTTTCCTTTCATTTATAGCAACGGGCTCTCAATGGCTTTTGCTACAGCCAATATTCGATTCATTGGAGCAAGTCTTCTACACGTGCTCGCCTCTTCAACCATTGGTATGGCAATGTCATTTTCATTCTTCAAACGAACCCTTACTCGTCGAGAAGCATTACTTGGAGGAATCTTTCTTGCCTCACTTTTACACGCATCGTTTAACTTCTTTATTCTTTCAGGAGACACAGATAGTGCGGGATGCTCAAATGGAGGTGGAGGTGGATCATTCTTCTCAGTCCTTGCTTGTGTGTGGATTGCTATTATTATTCTCATCCTTATTCTCGAACGTATTAAATTGATTAAACGATAATAGTGGATTACTGTGTGTTCTAATAAAAAGAATTTGATATACTACAAGCATGAAAGAAAAAAGATCATTTTTTGAAAGACTAACCGGATCAATCAGTGTCGACGACTTTGATGCTGAAGAACAAGACATTGAAACGGCTCATATTAAACCAACTGGTGCACAACATGAAAAGTTAGCATCATGGATGAGTGAAGATCCTGCTGAAGGACAACTCTCTGTTGATGTATTTCAAACTCCTACCCATATTATTATCAAATCAATGATTGCAGGTGTTCGCCGCGAAGACGTTGATATCGCAATTTCTCGAGACATGCTGACAATTAAAGGAAAACGAGAAGAAGAACGTGGTATTCAAGATGGTGACTATTTTCATAAAGAACTCTATTGGGGAACATTTTCTCGAACCATTCTTCTTCCTCATGAAATTGAAATTGAAGGGGCTGAAGCTATTGAAAATATGGGAATGCTTACTATTCGACTTCCTAAAGTTGATAAAGAGAAAAAGGCTAAACTTAAAGTAATGAAGTCTCAAGGTGGTTTTGTTGCAAACTAGACAAAGGTTAGAGAATCCAACACCCACAAACACCGAACCCGCAAGGTTCGGTCGTTTTGTTTTTATATTGAGAACCAACTTGGTGCCGAGAGGCAGATTTGAACTGCCGACCCCACGCTCTTCAGGCGTATGCTCTACCAACTGAGCTATCTCGGCAAATGAAGAATCAACTATTACTTAAGTGAACTACTTGCCGTGCTGCTTCCAAAATCAGGCAGTAGTTTTTTGAAGAAGTCTGGAATACTTTGGACCTTCAGTTCAACGTTATGTTGTGTAGTCTGAAGTGACTGATATGTTTTGAGTGCTTGCTCCAAATATGGCTGAATTGTCTGGTATGACCACAAAGCGAGGCCTAGGATCACAATCCAATAGAGAACGTGAATAATGCTCATTATACGCCCATTTCGGCGCATACTTCGAAGCATTCGATTGTTCTCTTCAGCCAACTCAAGATTCTTTTTTAAAAGCACTCGCACATCAGGGTCCATATAGGCAATATAACAGAAAATTACTTATAATTCTAGGCCTTCCATCGGGCAAAGATACCTGAGGGCAAAAGACGCTTTTTTGGTCCAGATTCTCTAATGGTCAGTTCTCCCGCTTCAATACTTCCCCTGTGGTTTTTCTCTAACACCTTCAAGTTTTCAGCATATGAAAGCGACGAGTATCCAGCTGAGTATCCGTTTAGAATAAAGAAGAGTGGTTGCTGAGGATGCAAAATATCGAAGCAAGAATCGAGAAGTGAGAGTAGGTCTTTTTCTATCATCCATGTTTCTTTCTTTGCACCATGTCCAAATGAAGGTGGATCCATAATAATACCGTGATACAGTGCTCCTCTTCGTTTTTCCCGTTCAACAAACTTTCGCGCATCGTCGAGCATCCATCGAATATCTTTGTCGGAAACATTTGAAGCTTTGGTATTTTCTTTTGCCCATTCAATTGTTCCTTTTGATGCATCAACATGGGTAACATGTGCGCCGGCTTGAAGTGCAGCAACACTCGCAGCTCCTGTATAGCCAAATAAATTGAGCACCATTACTTCTTTTCTATTTCCCCCATTCTCACCTGTGGCTAATGCTTTTGAAATAATATCTTTTGTCCACTGCCAATTAGAAAATTGTTCAGGAAAAATACCTGTGTGTTTAAATGAACTTAATTTAACCACCAAATTCATATCGTTTAAAGAAATAATCCACTCAGGTGGAACTTCTTCTTTCTCTTTATTAAAAAACCATCGTCCCTTTCCTCCCTCTGGCGACTCAAAAGAAGCGTGTGCATTTTTCCACACCGACTCTGGTTGACTCTTTTTCCACAACGCTTGCGGATCGGGTCGTGCAATAACAAAAGACCCATATCGCTCGAGCTTCATTTCATCTCCACTGTCGATAAGTTCATAGTCCTTTTGAGGTGCTGTTTCGAGAATTGATAGATTCATAGATATTTGGGCTCTATAGAGGTATCATAAGTGATAATTGATTATATGCAAAAGGAATACCGTATCGTGACAAAAATAAGACGATCGTGGAGATCGTTGCTCGACTATCTTGAGGAACATGAAAAAGTCGTTTCTTTTCTGATTTTCGTCTTAGGATTCATCTATGATCTTGTTACCCTTCGACGAATCGACCAGACATACGACATTGCAGTCTTGGCATTTCACTTAACAGTGGTTAGTGTCAGTATTTTGATTATTCACCTTCAAGAACGAAATCGATACAACACAATTCGAGACACTGACGAAATGGTTGAGAAAAGAACTGAACAGCAAACTTGGTTCCACTTCTTCATGCAATTTTCTTTCGGAGGATTATTCAGTAGTTATATGATTTTCTATTCTCAAAGCGCTACTTTTATTGGTAGCTGGCCATTTCTTATTTTCCTTGTCATTTTATTTATTGGAAATGAGTTTCTTCGAAAACATTATGTAGAACTTACCTTTCAATTATCGATTCTTTATTTCTGTCTCTTTTCTTACAGTATTTTTACTATTCCTATTATGTTAGGAAAAATTGGAAAAGGAATATTTATCTTAAGTGGAGTTATCAGCCTCGCAGTATTTATTTGTTTCTGTCTTATTTTGACACTCACCTCACCAAGAAGAATTCGACGAGCTGCACTTCCGCTAACTTTAAGTGTATTCGGAATCTACATTTTCTTTAACTCAGCTTATTTTTTAAACATTATTCCACCTGTTCCGCTTTCACTTAAAGAAATCGGTATATATCATACCGTCATGAAAGATGGTGATGGAAACTACAATGTTCAAGGTGAAGACAAAACATTTGTTCAAAATTACTTAGGAGGAAAGCAGACTGTTCATGAAGTTGCCGGAGAGCCTATCTATGTATTTGCGGCAGTATTTGCTCCAACAAACCTAACAACTCACGTCTCGCACCAATGGTCTAAATATGATGAAAAAACAAAAGAATGGGTGAGGGTTTCGTCTGTGCGATTTGCCATTCTTGGTGGAAGAGATAACGGATACCGAGGATATTCGTTGATACGAAACGCAACTGACGGAGAGTGGCGAGTTGATGTACTTACTGATGATGGACTATTAATTGGAAGAAAGAGCTTCACCGTTCAATCGGTTGATGCAGAACCGATTTTAATTAGTGAAGTGAAGTAGTTATCGTATCGAATAGAAACCCTTATTTTGCCCTCTAAAATTTAACTCAAATCGTTTTGTTTTGACACCTAGTTTATTGGCATATTCTTCCAAAGAATCGAACCAATTTATATTAGCTTGTGGAATGACTGGTTCGTCAATAACACAACAAGGTAAAAGCACGAAATCTTTATTCATCTCTGCAGCAACTTCTATAATTTTCATATTTGATCCATGTGCATGTAAACCTAGAAGCAGATCGAAGTCTTTTGCCATCTCTTTTTCAAATGCTCCATTTATTCTTGGTACAGTAATAGCGTCTGAAATTTTGTTTCTTTCACCGTTTAAATCTTTATATTTCGTTGGAAGTGTTTGATGGTAAGGATCAATGACCACACTTTTAAAACCATCGTTGTTTAACAAAAGACTAACGAGGCCTTTTCCTCCGCCAACATCAGCAATTCGACAAGGTTTAAAATGCCCAACAATAAATTCATGGAGTAGTTGAAAACGAAACTTTTTCATTTTTCTTAGTTCTTTTTTCATAGATTAATTAGAGAATCGGTCCTTACAAGACCAGTACACCTTTTGGATTCCAGCACAAAGGCGCTTTCTCTTAAGCCATTCGCTGCGCTCGTGTGCTCTCGGCAGGAATCGAACCTACAATTACCCCTTAGGACGGGGCAGTTATATCCATTTAACTACGAGAGCAAAAAAGTCTTGATACTCAAGACTTCTTTACAGTACTAAACTATGAAAATGTAGCAACTTTTTAGTCAGTAAGTGACTAAGCAGCAACTCCCAAAAGATGTGCCACCTGAGCTTTATCGAATCCAACTAATATGTCGTTTTCAATTCGAATCACTGGCACTCCGAGCTGTCCTGAGATATCAATCATTTCTGCTCGCTTGTCGGCGTCGGCAGCCACATCGAATTCTTTATAAGTTATTCCTTTTTCATCAAAGAATGCTTTTGCAAGCTTGCAGTATGTGCAAGTTGGTGTGCTATAAATTGAAACTTCTTTCTGTGTTGTTGGTTGATCCATGTGTGTAGATTATGTAAATAATGGAGAGAGTATATCATCACTTCTAATTACCGCCAAAAACTGACCTAATTTTGTCATATGCATTTTCAAAAAATCCTTTTGATGAGGTGCTAGTTTGATCAGAATCATTCACGTCGGTGATAATAAGCACCTTTTCCCCTTCTTTTGAGACCTGAAAACGACTTCTAATCTCTTCTTCAACTCCTTCAGGACTTTTTATTCGCTCAAGTTGAGCAGATAAGACAGTTTTTCGATTCTGCATATCATCAATTTCGTGTTGCACACGAGCAAGTGTATTTGCGCTCTCAATTTTCTTTTGATAAACATTCCAAGCACCTTGCGCCACCAAAATAACGAGACCCAGAATACCCAACCACACAAAAGGAGAGACACTTTTCCTGAGAGGTTTTTTAGAAGGAAGTGGTTGCTGCATATAAGCAGTATACTACAGCCCTTTTGGAGCGGAAATGTTATTTAGCAGCAGCCAAAGCGTCTTCAAATGCAATTGAGAGAAGTTGTGATGATCCTTCTGCACTCATGGTAATACCATAAATAACACCGGCCCGAGACATTGTTTCTCGATTGTGGGTAATTAAAATAAGTTGCGAGTATTCAGACAGTGTTTCAATCATATCTCCATATTTTCGAGAGTTTGCTTCATCGAGCGCTGCGTCAGTTTCATCGAGAATAATAAATGGAGGTGGATTTACCTGAGAAATAGCAAACAAGAGTGCTATTGAAGTAAGGGCTCGCTCACCACCTGAAAGCATTACGAGACCTTTTGTTTTTTTATGAGGAAGTTCAACATGAATGTCGATTCCCTCTTTCAATTGTTCTTCTTTTTCTTCATTGGTTAGCTCAACCTCACCCAATTCTTCTTCATCTGACTTCTTTCGACGAACGGCTTCTTTAACAAGAACAAGTGATGCTTTTCCTCCCCCAAACATTAATGCAAAAAAATCACTAAATTTGTGATTAATTTTATCAATTCCAAGTTTAAATTCACGATTCAATGTGTCATCGAGTTCTTTAATAAGACCAGCAAGTGATACAGAAGATGCCTGAAGATCGATAAGTTCTCGACGAAGAAAAGCATCGCGTTCTTCAGTGTCTTTGTACTCTTTCATCACCTCAGACATATTTCCAACACCAATTTCTTCTAATTTAATCTTCATCTTTTCAAGCTCGCGACGTTTTTCTTGTTGAGAATGTCGAGTTGGTAATTCTTTTTCGAGAGAATCTTGCGCTTGATGTCGAAATTGAAGAATTTCGTGACCAATAAGTTCTGCCACTTCACCAAGCTCTCGTTCAAATTCTGTTTGGTCATTCTGAACTGCACCTCCAGCCATTCGAATTTCGGTTAGTGTTAAATGAAGATCATTCTTAGCAGACATCAGTCGAAGCATATCTCGTTCAGCTTGAATCTTTTCATCTTTATTTGTTTCTGCAGCTTTCTGCATATCATCAGATTTCTGTCGAAGACTTTTTTCATCGTGTTGTGCCTTTTCAATCATTCCATCAATATGATGTTTTGCTTCCTTAAGCTTGGCTCGTTCAAAATCTAGCGCTTGAATAACTGCTTCATGAGCATGTTCTGCAGTTTGATGTCCTTCAATAAAGCTTTTAACAGATTTTTTAATATCTACGAGTGCGGCTTTTAATTCTTCGATGTTGTTAGAATTGAGTGCATACTCTGCCTTGGCATTAATTTCATGAGACAAACCATCAACCAAAGAGAGTTTAACTGAAACATCAGTAGTCTGAGTTGTAAGTCGTTTTTGTTTATCAATTTCTCGCTCAATATAGGTAAGTTCACCATCTATCTTTCCCGATTCTCGAGATAGTCGATCTTTCTCTTTTCTAACATTATCGAGTTCTTGATTTAGTTTTTGAATCTCGTGATTGTGCTCACCTTTCTGTTCTTCTTTATTAATTTTTTCCTGTAGAACTTTCATATCACTTTCAATTTTATGAAGTTCTTTCTGAGGACCCGCTTCATCGTGCTCAATCTTTTGTTTCTCAGCCTTAATCCGAAGCTCTTCAACTTTAAAATATGCCAAATACTGAATCGTCAGATCTCGTTTTAATTCTGTCGCTTTTTCAATTTTTTCTGCTTGTTTTTTGAGGAAACGTAAATGTGGTGCTAACTCGCGAAGCAAACTTTCAACTTGTGCCCCATTCTCTTTTGTCTTTTCAAGCTTTCGAAGACTCTCTTCTTTTTTATATTGATATATTTTAAGACCTAGCGCTTCTTCAATCATTGTTCGCCGCTCTTTACTGCTCGCTGAAAGAATTCTATCGGCTTCTCCTTGAGAAATAATATGATGTCCTGACGATCCAATTGAGGCTCCCGCCAAAAGTTCAATAATATCTTTCAATCGAACTTGTGAACCATTGAGAAAATATTCATTACTTGAATCTCTATGTACAACTCGTTCAATAGCAACTTCATCAAAATCAATGTTTAGTTGTCGTTTTGTATTATCAAACAACACTTTCACTGAAGCACGATTTGATCGAGGAAGCATTTTTCCTCCGTTAAAGATTAAATCTTCTCCTCGTTTTCCTCGAAGTGATTTAATTGATTGTTCACCAAGCACAAAACGAAATGCTTCTGCAACATTTGATTTTCCAGAACCATTAGGACCAACAATAGATGAAATAGGTGTAGTGAATTGAAGTAGGCTCTTTTTAGTAAAAGATTTGAACCCAGAAATTTCGAGACTTTTTAACGTCATAGGTCTATTGTACCGAGCTTTTTATTAAACTGAAAGCCTTATTATTCAAACTAGTGGCTAATTTATGCCCAACCTTTTTCTTTGATAGCTTTTGTCGCAGCTTGTTGTTCTGCTTCCTGCTTAGATTTTCCTTCACCTTCTGCAATCATTATTTCATCGAGAAAAACGCCGACAACAAACTTTTTATCGTGATCAGGACCAGTTTCTTTCATTGTTTTATAGAGTGGAGTAAATCCTGTCTTTTCCTGAGATTTTTCTTGAAAGTTACTCTTTGCATCAATGTGCGATCCAGTTCGAAGAATGTCGTCAAAGGTTGAAAGAATGAATGAGTCTACGAATGTTTTTGCAACATTGTATCCTTGGTCGAGATATATTGCTCCAAGAAGAGCTTCGATGGTATTAGCTAAAATAAATTGTCGAGCACGGCCCATGTCTTTCGATTCTCCTCTTGAAAGAAGCAAGTAGTCGCTAAAATGTAAATTTGCAGCGATAGCAGCCAATGTATTTGCATTAACTAATGCTGAACGATATGTTGTTAAATCTCCTTCTGGTTTTGTTGGAAATTTTTTAAACAAGAATTCGGTTACTACCAATTCAAGTACGGCATCACCTAAGAACTCAAGTCGCTCGTTGTGTTCGAGTTTTAAATTTCGATTTTCATTTAAATACGAGCGATGTGTAAAAGCCTGTTTTAAAAGCTCTTTATTATTAAATATAGTCTGTATTGATTGTTCAAATTTACTAAAGTCCATAGGTGAGAATTATCTACTGTTAAACTTGTGCTTTATTTTTTATTAAGATATTGATTGCTTTTGTCACAATTGGAAGAATGTCGTTATAGAAATTGAGTTCAACAATTTCTTCAACTTTAAACCACCGAGCGTCATCGAGTCCTCCACTTTTTTCAAGTGTCACAGGGATGAACTTTGATTTTCCTAAAAAGTACGTTACCTGCTTTCGAATTTTTCCATCTTCTGGGTGTGTCGCAATGTATTCATTTCGAGCAAGTTCATCTTCGATCACAATATCAAGATTAATTTCTTCTTTAATTTCTCGTTTTGTTCCCTCTTTAATGTCTTCATCTTTTTCAAGTTTTCCTTTTGAAAGAGTCCAGTGACCGAACACATCGTGAACGAAGGCAAGCATGAGTTGATCTTTGTCCCACGCGTACACAACTGATCCTCCAAGATTTTGAATGGGCATTTGTTCATATGGAACATTTGCGAATTTCTTTTTCTTTGCAGATGTTTCTTCTTTTCCTGGTTCCCCAAGTTCTTTGTACACCGCACCAAGTACTCCGTTCACGAATTTTCCAGAAGTTTCTCCACCGAATGTTTTTGCAAGTTCAATTGCTTCATTAATCGCCACTTTTGCAGGAACTTCTTTTCGATCAGAAAAGAGAAGCTCATAAAGCCCTATTCGAAGAATGTTTCTATCGGTTGTTGAGATTTTATCAATTGGCCATTCAGGGGCTGCCTTTTCGATGATTTGATCAAGCTCACTTCGTTTTGCCAAAATGTTCTTCGTCAAATCCCGAATAAATGTTACATCCCCTACTCCTGGAGCAAATTCTTCAGCGTCACGAGTAATGATCTCATCAATGGTATCGTCGTGTTGACCACGAAAATCCCACTCAAAGAGTGTTTGCATGACGATTGACCGAGAGAGATGTCTGTTTGCCATATCGGTTTAGTTGTAATGGTACATAAAGTCGTTTATTTCCCTGACAAAGGGAGGTGCTTACCGTGCACCAGCGTCTTTCATGCGTGATTCACGCTTCTTAATTTTCTTGTCTAACTTCTTGTTAACGTCGATAACCTGTCGCCCGGCATACATACCGGTTGTAAGAGAAACACGGTGCTTCATGTAAAGATCACCTGTTTTCTTGTCTTTAGCTACAGCAGGAGTACCAAGAGCGTGGTGAGCGCGTCTCTGGGCTGTATGAGAACGTGTGTGTCGCATTCGTACTGTCATAATGGAGAAACTATAGCCTATAGCGTTTAAAAAGGCAAATCCTTGGGGCTGAACTAAGGTTTAGGGGTTTTAAGCCACACAACGGTTGACACCGTAAATTCATATGATATGGTATCGAAAGCTTTTGGTATTGCTATTGCAAGTGCGACATATGATGACGAGCTTCGGGGCGGATACTCCCTCGGATAGTCATTATTGCCACGTGTCAGCATGTCGGTTGAAGGGGCCCGGGATCGCGAGATTCTGGGCCCTTTTCTTATATGTTCTACTTAATAAAACTCTTTCTGTGCTCAGAGGTGATTCCGTACTTCTTTATAGCTTTAACGTGAAATAATGTTCCATACCCAACATGTGTATCAAAACCATACTTAGGATATTTTTTTGCCAATGTATACATTAATGTATCTCGAGTAACTTTCGCTGCAATTGATGCGAGTGCAATCGCAGGCTCTTGTTCGTCCCCTTTTATAATTGAAACTTGATTACTAAATTCAGATGGTGCTTTCAGTCTTCCGTCGAGTAACACCGTTGTTGTGTTTATATTCGCCTTAAGTTTTCTTAAGCATTTCTTCATCGCCTCTTGTATAGAATGAGTTAAGCCACGCGAATCAACTATCGCTGGTTTTGTATGACCAATAGCAAACTTTAAAATTCCTTCTTTCTGCCATCGCTTAATTCGGGAAAACCAAATTTCTCGATCTTCGCGTCGTAGCTGTTTCGAGTCTTTTAATCCGACTAATAGTCGACATGTTGCGAGGTCAAACAATTGTGTAGTTGAAATAAGCACAGCACCAACTGAAACTGGCCCAGCAAATGATCCCCTTCCCACCTCATCAATTCCAATAATAAATTCAGAATCATAATGTGAATCAAAATTCATTTCATGTTTTGACTGCTTTTTTCGAGTAGTTTGTAGCTTTCGTGTTGCCGCATATTTTCGAAGGGGCCGCAACTTCTTTTTTCTTTCCATGCGCATATAATACACGCAATGGCTGAGACTACTCTAAACCCTGCACCCGTCGTTACTTCAGAGTCAATTTCTGAGGCTGTTTCAGTTGCCCAAACTCCAACACCCGCTTCATTATTTACCCACCTTCATTGTCACAGTCACTACAGCCTCCTTCAAGCACTTCCTCAGATTCCTGATCTTGTTGGATACGCTAAAAAATGTGGCATGACCTCTCTCGCACTTACCGACGCTGGAAACATGTATGGAGTAATTGAGTTCTATAAAGAATGTAGGAAAAAGGAAATTAAACCAATTGTTGGTGTCGACTTCTATGTCGCTCTTCGCACACGACATGATAGAGAATCTCGAATCGACAACAAACGAACTCGACTCGTACTTCTTGCAAAAAGTCTTGATGGATACAAAAGCTTAATTAAACTTGTTACTGGTTCAAACCTAGAAGGTTTTTACTATAAAGCTCGAATCGATCAAGAACTTCTCGAACAACATAAAAAAGAGTTGATTTGCATTGTTCCCTCAATAAGCGGAGATCTTTCACTTGCCATTAAAGGAAAAGATTTTGAAAAAGCAAAACATTTAGCAGATTGGTATAAAGAACAATTTGGCGATGACTTTTATTTAGAAATTACACACCATCCTGAAATTGAAGGCCACGAAGAACACATGAAGCGATCAATTGCATTTGCTCGAGAAAATAATGTGCAACTAGTTGCTGCGCACGACACATACTATCTTGACCCAGAAGATAAACGAGCTCGAGATACACTTGTATCAATTCAAAATGAATACACCGAAAGATCACATGGAGGAGATCCAAGTGATTGGTCATTTATTTCAAAGGAAAAAGCTGGAGAACTATTTATAAACGAACAAGATGCGTTGCTAAATGTTGGAAAGATTGTTGAGAAATGTAATCTCGATCTTCCACTTGGTGTATGGCTCTTCCCTGAATTTACTATTGCAAGTGGAAAACATGCAGATGACGAACTTCGAGATATTGTGTTTGATGGAATGAAACGAAGAAAAATCGAACCGACACCAGAGGTACTTGAACGTGTTGAGTATGAACTTCGTGTCATTAAAGACAAAGGCTATGCTCCTTACTTTCTTGTGGTAGGAGACCTTCTCCGAGAAGCTCATGAAAAAAATATTCTTACCACCATTCGAGGTTCGGTTGCTGGTTCAATGGTGACCTTCTTAGCCCACATTACAAACGTTAATCCAATGGAATACATGCTTCCTTTTGAACGATTTCTGAATCCTGACCGACCATCAGCACCTGACATCGACATGGACTATGCCGATAATCGTCGAGACGAAATTATTCAATACGCGAGACAAAAATACGGAACCGATAAGGTGGCACAAATTGGAACATTCGGAACAATGATGGCACGAGGAGCTGTTCGAGATACTGCTCGGGCATTAGGATATCCATACACCGTTGGAGATCGCATTGCAAAAATGATTCCCATGGGTTCACAAGGTTTTCCTATGACCTTAAAAAAGGCAATGGAAATTACTCCAGAACTTCAAGAAGCATATGAATCTGACGAAGAGGTAAAAGAAGTTATCGATATGGCTAAAAAAATCGAAGGATGTGCTCGACACATTTCGGTTCACGCAGCTGGTGTGGTTATTTCACCGATCCCCTTAAGTGATATCGTTCCAACACAATTTGACCCAAAAGGCGAAGGAAAAATTATCACACAATATGACATGCACTCCGTTGATGAAAACAGTGCAGGTCTTTTAAAGTTCGACTTTCTTGGAATTCGAAACCTATCAATTCTTGCTGATGCAGTGCGACTCGTAAAAGAACAACTCGATATTGTCGTTGATATTGAAAATGTAAAAATTGATGACAAAAAAACATTTGAAATGCTTGCGCGTGGTGAAACAACAGGCCTCTTTCAACTAAACGGAGATGGAATGACGAGAGCGTTGATGGAACTAAAGCCAACAAGTATTCACGATATTAATGTGATGGTAGCTTTGTATCGACCGGGTCCTATGGCAACGATTGAAGAATATATCGCTCGAAAAAATGGAAAGCATAAAACAACGTTTTATCATCCAAAAATGAAAAAATTCTTGGAACGAACCTTTGGACTTCTTGTGTATCAAGACGACCTTCTTTATACCGCCATTGAACTTGCTGGATATGACTGGGGGTCAGTAGATAAATTCCGAAAAGCTGTGGGAAAAAAGATTCCTGAAGAAATGGCAAAGCAGCACAAAATTTTCGTTGATGGTTGTCAGAAGTTTAGTGGAATGTCTGAAAAAGATGCCGAAAAAATTTGGACGCTATTTGAACCATTCCAAGGATACGGATTCAACAAAGCACATGCGGCAAGTTATGGAAAAGTGGCGTATCAAACTGCCTTCATGAAAGCCAACTTCCCCGCTCTCTATATGTCAGCAGTGCTCACCGCTGAATCAGGAAACATCGAAGAAATTGGAACCAACATTACCGAATGTAAGCGAATGGGAATTCCTGTACTTCCTCCATCAATTAATGAAAGTTTCAAAGGTTTTACCGTGGTTAAAGTGGTAAATCCTGATCTTGAAGCAAACCCAGATGCGTCAAAAGAAGTTGACGCTATTCGATTCGGACTCGTTACCATTAAAAACTTCGGTGAAGGAATTGCGGAAGTTGTTATCAAAGAACGAGAAGAACACGGAAAGTTTGTGTCGCTTGAGAGTTTTTTGAAACGAGTTAGAGATCGAAGTTTAAATAAAAAATCTGTTGAATCACTTATTAAAGCAGGAGCTCTTGATGAATTCGGAGAGCGAGGAGTATTGCTTCACAATCTTGAGCTCATTCTTCATTTTAATAAAGAAGCAGCTCACATGCCTGAACACTCAGAGACACTATTCGGAGGAATTGCTGAGGCTGAAGTTTCTGCCAAGCTTGTATTAGAAGATGCACCGAAGGCATCGAGTGAAGATGTTTTGTTGTGGGAAAAAGAATTACTCGGTTTGTACATTTCAGGTCATCCTCTCGATAAGCATGCTGATAAATTTGCTAATCATGAAATGACTATTCAAAAGTTACTTGAAATAGCAAAACCCATCTTCCTTCAACCCGAAGAAACTCCTGATGAAAACGGAGTTGTGTTAACAGCAACCGATCTTGAACTCGCTGCAGGACTACCAAAAATAGAGAGGAAATTAACCAAAGATCAACAACGAGACTTTAAGAAGAAAATTAAAACTGCTAAAGAAAAACAATACGTTGTTGGAGGAATGATTACCGAAGCAAAAGAAATCATGACAAAAACAAACAACAGAATGATGTTTATGACCTTATCAGATCGAACATCAAATGTTGAATGTATTGTATTTAGTAAGACCTACGAGGTGTACAAAGATATTTTGAAGCCAGACACATGTATCGCGGTAAAAGGAAGAATGAATGAACGAAACGGAGAACTCAGTTTAATTGTTGAGAAAGTGAAAGTGCTTTAGCACCAAGTCATCACTACCCAAAAGTAAAGGTGAATGCATCAAGTCCTCCTCCTTCAATATCTAATTCGAGTGTGTGTTCTCCGTAGTCACTTCCTTCAATCAAAGTATATAACTTGTTTTCACTGATTGAGACAGTGTTAACTTTTACTCCATCTTTCAAAACAGTAACAGTGACCACTTTGTTTGAATCTTGAGATTTATCAGAACTTGCGACAAAGTACACATTCTTGGTGTTGTATTTAAACATCACTTTAGCTGAGCCTGTGTTTTGTGCATACTCCTGAGTAAAATTCCATGTTCCTTCAAGATATAATTTATTTGATACCATCGATGACTTATCAGGAAATGTTAATGTTTGAGTTCCTGCCTGCTGAGGAGTTCCGTTTGCGAGAAAAACATTTCGTCCTGAGCCAAAGTATGTTTCTGGACTTCCTACCTTGTCAGAGGTGTAACTGATAGCATTTGTTGGAACTGTTGTTCCAGTAGGAACATTTCCTCCACCATTTAATTCTGCGAGAGCTTTCTGAATTTCTTTCTCAGTTATATCGTATTCTCCTTCTCCGATGTGGTTATAAATAATTTCACCATTTTCATTGATTAAATATTTTCGAGGCCAGTATTGATTTCCGTATGCATTCCATGTTTGGTATTCATTATCAAGAACAACTGGATAAGTTATTCCTAATCGTTTTACAGCATCTTCAACATTTTTCTGAACTTTTTCGAAAGCGAATTCTGGAGTATGGAGTCCAATCACTTCAAGACCCATATCTTTGTATTTTTCATACCATGCTTCTACATAAGGAAGCGTTCGCTGACAATTAATACAACTATATGTCCAAATATCGAGAAGAATAACTTTCTTTCCTTTAAATTGAGAAATAGTAATTGGTTGACCACCAGTATTAATGTACCCATTAGGACTAACGAGTTCTGGTGCCTTTGGCCCATGTGATTGAGTTTTAATAACAGATGTTGCTGGTTTTGTTGGAACGACAGTCGATTGATCATTTGTACTTGAAGCAGTTGTAGATGACATTGATTGGTCATTAATCAAAGGATCAGACGTAGTAGCGTCTTGATTAAAAGTAATATCATTTGACGGACCTCCACCCGAATTACTCTTGTCGTTAAATGAAAGAAGTGACTGCTCAACTCTTGTAATATCAAAAAGACCAGAACTAAGAAGCTTTGCTTCAATAATTTTATCTACACCAAACATGACAAGGAGTCCGATAATAATGAAGAGTGCTCCGAGACCTCGTTTAAACAAACCATTACTATCAGACAATGTTCCAATTCTGTTTACTAACTTTTGTCCAAGAAAGGCAACAAGAAGAAGCATTCCTGAAAGTCCAACCGCATATGCAATAAGATCAACAAGACCAAGGAGAAATGACTGTGGAAGAACTGTGGCTAAAATAACGAAATAGGTTGGACTACATGTTGAGAAAACAGGACCAAGTGATGCACCTATAATGACATCTCCCCAAAAACTTTTCTTTTTATATCCTTCTGCCAACATTTTGTTTGAACTTCGATTCATCGCAGAGATAAATGGAACCTTTTCCCAAATTGTAGGAAATAATCCAACGAGACCAAAGATAACGATGATTACTCCAGAGACAACTTCCCATACAGTCTGAGGAATATTAATAAAGAGAGTACTCACTTTAAGTACAAAGGTGAATAAAATAATTGAGATTCCAAGTGAGGCTGCAATAGTAAATGCCTTCGAATAATTTCCCTTCTTATCATTAGGATCCGATGAACCTGAAACAGAACTTCCAACGATGACAGGAAGAAGTGGAAGTGTGCACGGCGCAAGTATTGTAAGGACTCCAGCAACAAACGAAAGAATGAAAAGAATCATAAATTATTATTACCTGTTATTAGTATGTAAAGATTGTATCAAGATGTGTACACAATGTAAAGAATACTTTACATGTCTAATATATGGCCTGTTATAAGCGTATTTCTGTATATATTCGAATTGAAAGTTTGGTGATAATCATAACGATCAAAGAAACAACCAACCAGTTATCTACATTGTGCTCAAACAGTTGAACAATAATTCCAATGATTAATGTTGTAGCTCCGACAATAAAACTATACCTTCCTGCCAAGCTTCGATGAGCTTCTTCTCGTTCGTCAACAACTTTTTCACGAACAACAAATGCTGCAAAAAAAGCGAAAACAATAAGTGCCACTATTCCAATCATCATTTCAAACATATCTGGCATGAAAATATTAAAAGGATTTACCGTCAACACCAAAAGGCAAACCAAAACAGTACTAACGATTATTTCTAATGTAAATTTATTTTTCATATGAGATGCTAAATATTGTTTCGACTGGTTGTTTAAAAAATTGAGCGATTTTTAATGCTAAATGAATTGAGGGGGTGTAATTCCCTTTTTCAATAGCAATAATTGTTTGACGACTTACCCCAAGTGATGCCGCAAAACTTTCTTGCGTAATACCTAATGCACTTCTTAGAGTATATACCTCATTCTTAATGATTTCTTTTCTTTCTTTCATAGAATACATCTATTATGTTCATTCTAGAGTGAAAGTCAAATAGACTTTACATTTGACTCATTAACAATATCGGGATCATTGATTAGATCAAAAATGCCTAAAAATATAACCCTCCACATGTATATAAATACGTGTTATCCTCATATATACATTTATATTTATGCAAACAAAAGACAACCACAACGACGCAGATCATTTGTTCAAAAAACGCCATTCATTGGCACACCTTTTGGCAATTGCAGTCCAAGAATTTGATTCAAGTGCCAAATTAGCAATCGGTCCTGTTATCGATAATGGTTTCTACTATGATTTTGAATTTAGTGAAGGGAAAAGCCCTTCATCAGATGATTTAAAAACACTTGAGAAGCGAGTGCGACACTTAATTAAACAAAGTCTTCCTTTTACCTGTGTTGAAATTTCTAACACTGAAGCACTTTCAATGTTTAAAGACCAACCATACAAAGTTGAGTTAATTAACGATCTTGCAAAAGAAGATAAAAAACTGACAACTTATAAAACGACCTACGAAGGAAAAGAATTTATCGATTTATGTGCTGGTCCTCACGTAGAAAATACCAAAGAGATTGATCCTGATTCTTTTACCATTTCGCACCTTGCTGGTGCGTATTGGAAAGGAGATGAAAAAAATAAAATGCTTACTCGAATTTATGGCTTAGCATTTAATTCAAAAGCAGATTTAGATGAATATATAGCAAAACAAGAAGAAGCTAAAAAAAGAGATCACCGAAAGCTTGGAAAAGAGCTCGATCTTTTTGTTTTCTCTGATGTAGTTGGAAAAGGTCTTCCCTTATGGACTGAAAAGGGTGCAACAATTCGAAGAGAACTAGAGCGATTTATAACTGATGAAGAAATTAAGCGAGATTATAAACACGTATATACTCCAGACATTGCCAAAATTGATCTTTATAAAAAGTCTGGTCATTATCCGTACTATAAGGAATCAATGTACTCACCTATTGTTATTGATGAAGAAGAATTTATGCTTCGACCAATGACATGCCCGCACCATTTTGAACTTTATCTTTCAAAACCTCGAAGTTACAAAGAGCTTCCTATGCGAATTGCTGAGATGGCAAAGTTGTATCGATATGAACAATCAGGAGAACTTTCAGGTCTTGTGCGTGTGCGAAGTTTCTGTTTAGCAGACGCACATATTATCTGTAAAGATTCTGAACAAGCTGGTCAGGAAATTGAAAAAGCGCTCGATCTTATTGAATATGTGACAAAAGTGTTCGGTATTCATGTTGGAGTTGATTACAGTTATCGACTTTCTCTTGGAGATCGAAGTGATGAAAGTAAATATTTCAAAGACGATGCATCGTGGGATACTGCCGAAGAAGAACTTCGAAGTGTCCTCAAAAAACGAAAGGCTCCATTTACCGAAGCAGCTGGTGAAGCAGCGTTTTATGGTCCAAAAATTGATATTCAAATGAAAGATGTTAATGGAAAAGAAAACACTGCCTTTACTGTTCAGTATGACTTTGTAATGCCCGGACGATTCGACCTTGTCTACAAAGATTCAGATGGAAAAGACAAACAAGCACTTGTGGTTCATCGATCATCAATTGGAGCTATTGAACGAATTATCGCATTCCTTATCGAAAAATATGCAGGTGCCTTTCCTACATGGCTTTCACCGAAACAAGTTGCAGTTCTTCCCATTAATGATGTTCATTTTGAATATGCTGCAGAAATTTCAAAGGCTCTCAAAGATGCCGGAATTCGAGTACATCTTGATGAATCAAAAGAAAGTCTTGGTAAAAAAATTCGTGCTGCAAAATTAGAAAAGATTCCTTACATTCTCGTTATTGGAGATAAAGAAGTTGAAGCAAAAACTGTCACCGTCGAAGGAAGATCTGGAAATCTTGGAGCAATGTCAGCAAGTGATTTCACCTCACACATTAAAAAAGAAATAGAAACAAAATCTATATAATTATCTGAATCATGAATAAAGTTGTCTTTGATATCGAAACACGAAATCTGTTTCAAGACGTGGGAAGAAATGACCCAACACTTCTCGACATCTCAGTAGTTGGTGTATATGAATCGAATACAGATACTTACACCGCTTATCTTCAAGAAGAATTCACAGAACTATGGAAAGTAATCGAGCGTGCTGACATGCTCATTGGATTTAACTCGAATCACTTCGACTTACCTCTTCTTAACAAATATTACGCCGGGGACTTGGCAAAAATCAAACACGTTGATCTTCTTGAAAAAATTCGAGAGTCACTCGGAAGAAGAATTGGTCTTGCAAATGTTGCAGAAGCTACCTTAAATGAAGGAAAGAGTGCAAACGGTCTCGAAGCGGTTGAATGGTGGAAAAAAGGAGAAATTGAAAAAATTAAAAAGTATTGTCTTCAAGATGTGAAGGTCACAAAGGATGTGTACGACTTTGCCTTAAAAAACGGAGGGTTGAAATATAAAGACGGCCAAGAGGTAAAAATTATCAAACTCAATACATCAGATTGGGAAGCTCCTGTCGATAGTGGAATGACCTACACACTTCCCTTTTAATGCTATACTTTTTACATGAAAAGTAACACACCATTTCTTACCATTATCGCAATTTTAGGAATCGCACTCATTGGTAGTGCGTGGTATATCAGTCGAACACACACCCCAGCCCCAGATACCACATTAGCTGACCAAAATAATTCAGGAATACAATTTCGACCAATCACAGCTGATGATCACATTTTAGGAGACCCTAAATCAAAAGTAACACTTCTTGAATATTCTGATACAGAATGTCCTTATTGTATTCAATTCCACAAAGTGATTGTTCAACTGATGGCTGAGTATGGAAACAACGGTAATCTTGCATGGGTCTATCGACACTCACCTATTCTTCAACGACATCCAAAAGCACAAAGAGAAGCAGAGGCCACCGAATGTGCCACAGAACTTGGAGGAAAAGAAATGTTCTGGAAATACTTAAATACAATCATGACAAATACACCAGGAAATAATGAATTAGATCCTGCAGTA
This sequence comes from Minisyncoccia bacterium, assembly GCA_038230075.1. GTDB lineage: Bacteria > Patescibacteriota > Minisyncoccia > Phycocordibacterales > CALRBL01 > JBBRNV01. The sequence goes on from JBBRNV010000004.1 coordinate 27,968, forward strand.
CTGCCACAATATGCTTCACAACTCGGACTCGATGTTACCGCCTTCAATACATGTCTCGACAGTCGAAAATATAAAACAAAAGTAGAAACAGATTCGCAAGATGCCGTGCGTGCTGGTTTACAAGGAACACCATACAGCTTACTGATTAGTAACAATGGAAAAGATATTGTTCCTCTTAATGGTTCAGTTCCCTACGAACAATTGAAGCAATATCTAGATGGTGTCCTTAAGGCTAAGTAGCCACTTGCACGAATTACAGTCTTTTTTCTGACACATCTTTGTTAAAAACTCTCCTGAGATAATTTCTTCAGAAACTCGTATAATGTCTTGCTCAAGAAGATCTCTTTCATTGTCGGTTATTTCAAACCGTTCAGTCTTATATCTTTTCTGATCATCTGGTTCAATAAATGAGAGCTCACCGAACTTCATTTTAAATTCTTGTTGTTTATCAAGTAGTAGATCATAGAAAACAAGCTGCCGTTTGTATGCACCGTCGCTATTTTTTGTATTTCCTTCAATTTCGTTTCGAGTCATTGGCTGTTTTGTTTTGTAATCTACCACCACAACATTCTTACTTCCCACTTCGAGTGGCATTACCAAATCGAGCTTTCCTTTAAGTGGAATATTCAAATTTTGTTTAGGTAGATGAACTGAAACTCCTGATACATTCATTTCAGAAATATAGAGTTGCAAAAGTCCATTCTTTTTTGCTTCTTTCCATGCTGATTCATTCGTTTTGAAGAAACCACTGAGTGATTGTTCTCCTCTTACTCGAAGTTCAGCAATGTCATGTTGAGTCAGGGGTAATTTTTCGAGAGCATCGTAATACATTCGAATCAAGACATCTTCATGTATTTCTTCGTTTTGCTTAATCGAGCGAAAGAAAAGATCGAGAGTGTTGTGAACTGCTGTTCCGTACATCTGATTTCTATTTTGAAGTGATGGAATTCGGATAAGGTTTTGCCAAAAATAATCAGAGGGGCATCGTAAGTAATTATTTAATGCAGTAACTGAGAGTCCTTGTTTAATAAACAACTCTCGAATATAGTCGAGATCGAGAATTTTCTTATTTGAAGCTTTTGGAAGCTTGTTTTCAGGATATTCCACAAGACTGGTTTCAAATGCTTCTGTATTAATTTGACTAAGATGATCTGATGATATTTCATGCAAAAACTGGGATGGAAGTAGTAGTCGTCCTTCATTGTTACTTCCTCCATACAAAATCCACACTTCTTTTCGTGCACGAGTAAGTGCAACATAAAGTAGTCGTCTCTCATCATCAATCTTTTCGAATTCTGTTTCAATATCTTCAAACAGTGGAATATGAAAAAATGAACGACTCGCTTTATTACTCCATCGTCCTTCAATAACACCTGAAATAAAAACATATTCAAATTCCATTCCTTTTGATCTATGTGCAGTTAACAAAGATACTTTTCCTTCTGTCATAGTTCCATTCTTTTTTATCCGAATATTGTGCCGCTGCATAAAATCAAGATGTGTTACGAAGTCAGAAAGTCGCGCTTCATGATTTCTTGATTGAAACTTTTTTATTTGATCAAAAAATAATGAAATCAATTCAATGTCTTCGAGGCCTGATTTTGATTGTGTAATTCTTTTTGGAAGATCGGTTACACTAAGAAATTCTCCAAACCACTCAGTAACATTCATTTCTCGAGAAAGCGAAGTTAATTTTTCAATCTGTTTATATACATCTGGTAATGTACTTTGTATATGCTCTATAAGTGGGGCTCGTCTTGTTTCAAGTTGAGTGAGCATTTTTAAAATATCCATTGTAGGCATGTCGTTTACGCGAGACAAAAGTGCTTTTGAAAGGATTGTATTATCGTACGGATTCACGAGCGCCCTTAGGTACGAAATAATATCTTGAATTAAAATGTTCTTAAGAACGTTATCTTCTGATTGAATGGCGTATGGAATATCGAGAGATTCCAAAGCTGCAGCTATATATAATGCTTCATTGTTTTCTCTGTAAATAACAGCAATCTCTTCAGGCTTTGTTCCACCGTCGAGCTTTTCTCTAATAGTTTTTGCAAGAAAAAATCTTTCGTGTGACTCACTAGAAAAACCTGCAACTTTTACTTGCACATCATTACTAGCATGAACAGACTCGGCTTGTAGCTTCGCCCGCAAATGAGCATGAATTGCATCACTCTTTTCTGGTAGAATATTTCTGTCAATTAAAGATGTTGCAGCGTCTAAAATAGTTTGGGTTGAACGATAGTTATCAGTAAGTGCAATAATTTTTGCATTCGGATAAAGTCTCGTAAAATATAAAAAGTTTTCAAGCGACGCGCCTTGAAATCTATAAATTGCCTGTTTTTCATCACCCACAATAAAAAGATTCGGTTCATCATGAAAGTTGGCCAGAAGTTCTAAGATAGTATTTTGCGCTTTGTTAGCATCTTGGTGCTCATCTGCAAGAATATATTGATATGTCTCTTGAAGGTCAAGAAGTAGATTGTCATGTTCTTGAAGTGCTTTAATGAAATCAAGAAGCATATCGTCGAAGTCATATAACTTTCGAAAAGACAATCCTTCTTCATAGGCTTTATATGCAGTGAGCAACTCGCGTTGTTTTTGTATTTCTTTTTCTAGATCCCTATATTCTTTTTTTACTTTTCCTTTATATGCTCCTTTTTCATGAATTAAGTCGGGTGCAGTGCGAAGCCTCTCTTCTTGTTTTTGAATAATTTTTTCAAGTTCAACTGGAATGACTTTTTCTCTTTTCATTTCAGAAATAGAACTAAGCACCGTTCGAACATGTTTTAACTGATCTCCAAAAGGACGAAGAAGTGTGTACTGACCATGAACAATCACTTCTTCCATTATCGAAATTTGATCTTCTTCAGTCGCAGGTTCTGAACTAACAATACGAGGAAAGTATTCTCCATGTCTTTTAATGTTGTCAGTAGCGAAGCTGTGGAAAGTATAGACATTTACCTTATAGGCAGTAGGGCCGATAATATCGGTTAACTTTTTTCTCATTGAAATTACCCCCGATTCAGTGAATGTAAGAGCCAAGATGTTCTCAGGGGCTGTATCAGTCTTTTTTAAGATATTTGCAATACGAAGAGCAAGAATGGTGGTTTTGCCAGTTCCAGGCCCCGCAATGACCATTACAGGCCCTTCAACAGTATCTACTGCCGCTTTCTGCATAGTGTTGAGTTTGTTATAAAGGGTGAGAAAAGTTGATTCTTCTACTGCTCCATTGAGAGGCTTTTGAGACATGTATCAAGTATACATGGGGGTTCTATTTGTCGACAAACCTAATACTACATGATATGGTTTTTGAAACTCCAACCCCCTCACCCAGCAATCCCTTATGTTCATTGCAACACTGAGTACAGCTCAAACAGTTGTGTTACTCGTTCTTACTGCCGCACCAACTTGTGTGATCTGCACTTGCCTCAAATCGTGGCTAGAGATACGAAAAACAACACCTCGATATCGCTTGAACGTGTTTTGGAAAAACGATATAAACTTTCAACAAGGAAAATCGCCCTTTGATTCACTTCTTCACATTGCTGGACGTGTGATCAACAAAGTCAGCGATAACTCAACTCGAGACCTTGAATTTATTCTCGCAAAGACTTCTCGACTAGAGCTCTCTGTCGAGGAATGTTTTGGACAAGCGATGTCCTCACTACTTCTCGTGCGAGTGGCTGAATTCCAAATCAAGGCAGAAGCACATGTTCGAAGTACTGCCGAAAAAAGATTTGACTTTCACGATCTGGCAGTTTCATCTGGAAGAATCGTACTACTTCTTGAACACTACATTCCACTGTGTCCAGAGTATGTTACATATCTACTATCTCTTGCGCCCGAAGGTGTGAGCGATGCAGACAAGTCGTTTGCTTCAACAATGGAGCTTTCACTTTTCAGAATCTGCGGCGGTAAACTAATACGTCCAGGTACTAGAAGTGAAGTCTTCCAACACGAATGCAGGAATCGTTAATCAACCAAAAGAAAGCGCGCCCGGCAGAATCTGCCCTGGCGCGCGTCCTTTTTATATAACAAAGATTCGATTAATAGTTTCTTAGTCGATTGATTTTATCGTGCTGTCGAATCTTTTCATGAGCCTTTGCTTCAATTTGTCGAATTCGTTCTCGGGTTACATTAAACTGTTTTCCCACTTCTTCAAGTGTGTGCTGAATACCGTCGAGAAGCCCATGTCGAAGTTCGAGAATTCGTCTTTCTTTTTCAGACAGATCTCCAAGAATTTCTTTCACTTGATCTGACAAAATTCGTCGAGATGATTCTTGGTCGGGTGATAGAATCTTTTCATCAGAAATAAAATCTCCGTATGTCGAGTTTTTATCATCTCCGTCGTCTCCAACTGGTGTGTCGAGTGAAAGTGTACTCTGATCAATTTTTTCAATGTGATACACCTTATCAACATCGATTCCCATTTCAACAGCAATTTCATCAGGAAGTGGATCTCGTCCTAAGTCTTGTGACAGTCGTCGAACAACTTGTTTATATTTAGCAATTGTTTCTACCATGTGCACAGGCACTCGAATGGTTCGTGATTGATCAGCAAGCGCTCGAGTGATTGATTGTCGAATCCACCATGTGGCGTATGTTGAAAACTTATATCCTTTAGTCCAATCAAACTTATCAACAGCTTTGAAGAGTCCAAGATTTCCTTCTTGAATCAAATCGAGAAGGGTAAGGTCGGGGCTTCGTCCTACATACTTTTTTGCAATGGATACCACCAATCGAAGGTTAGCACGAGCCAAAAGGTTTTTAGCCTCGTTGTCACCTGCTTCAATTCGCTTAGCTAAATCTTTTTCTTCTTGAGCATGAATCAATGGATACTGTCCGATTTCTTTCAAATACATTTGAATAGAGTCGTAGCTTGAATCATGACGATTGTAGACATACTTTTTCAAAATTTCGTCGTCTGACTCTTTCATTTCAAGTAAACCTCCTCCTTCAAGTACATCAATACCAGCCGATGTAAACTTTTCGTAAAGGTGATCGAGAAACATCACATCTTCTTCAATAGTTGGAAACTCTTTCAAGATATCATCGTAGGTAACAAATCCTCTTTCTTTTCCCCGAGCTAAAAGTTTAGCCGCTCGAACCTCTGCATCTTTTTGTTTTTTTGATAGGACAACAATAACGTCCTTTTTATTTTTTGAAGCTGGTACTGATTTTGTCTTTTTTTCTTTATGTAAAGTTTTTTTAGACGCTTTGACCGTAGTCTTAGCTGCGTTTTTAGCAGGAGTTTTTGCCGCTTTGTGGGCGGGTTTTGTTACACCTTTCGATGTTTTACTATTATTTTTTACTGGCTTAGATTTTTTTGGTGTTTTTTTCATATGCGTTGATTTAATAATGCTCGATTATTTACTCTCCATTCGACTTTGGTAGAGGAGGCTTATCGACGTATCCCTTCATTTCTTTATGATACATCGAGCGAAGCTCTGCTAACTGACTCGTAATGTGACTGCAGAGCTTTAACTTAATTTCGACAGTTTCTAAATCACCTTGCCGTTCTGCTTTTTGGAGTTCCGCCATCACTATTTCGAATTGCTCCTCAAGATCACCTTCGGCAACTGCGAACAAAAGTTCCTTAATATCGATATCTTCGATAATGCCAGTAGTGTAATACTGGTCGATTTCAAAGAGAATGATATCACGTTCTTCACTATGTTTCTCTTCGAAACTCTCGAATCGACTCTGAAACAATGTCTTTAATCTATCTTTTATCTTAGCTGCCTTTTCTTTAAATAATTCTTCAACTTTCGCTTCAAGGTTGTAAATGATGCCGAACAGTCGTCGAAGTGCTTGTTCTGACTTCACTTTCATAGATGCAACTGATGTTCTGACGGGCGATGTTGATGAATGTGACATGTTGCCAGTTTGCATTTGTTCAATCTCAATTGCTTTAACCTGCTTCAACTCTTCCCACAACGCATCTTCTCTCACTCCAGTTTTAAGAGCGATCTCTCCTATAAAACGTGATTGATCTAAACTACTTGGAATTATTTTTACATAAGGAAGAATCTTTTCACGAAGAGCTCGAGTTACTTCCCGAGGATTATCTCGAATCTTTTCATCTTGAAGAAGTACATCAAGAACAAAAGTAATAACATGTTTTGAATTTCGAAGAGCGTTTTTGAAAAGTTCAACATCTTCTAAAATAAGATCTGCTGGATCTTTTCCTTGAGGAAGAAGTGTGATTTTAACTTCCATGCCAGCACCGAGTGCGAGTGTCCATGCGCGAATTGAAGCATTTACCCCAGCCTTATCTCCATCGTATACAAGAAGTAAGTTTGGCGACAAACGTTTTAATGTAGACAGTTGGAATGGAGTAAGTGCGGTTCCTGATGTTGCAATGGCATGATTAAACCCTGCCTGATGACACATAATGAGATCCATTTGTCCTTCAACTAATATTGCATATCCTTTTTCTCGAATTGCTTGTTTTGCAATATGAAATCCATAAAGAACTTCAGACTTATTAAACAATTCGGTATCAGGACTATTCAAATATTTTGCATCTGAAGTGTTTGAGTTGGTAACTCGACCTGTGAAAGCAATGACTCGTTCTGAAGGATCAAGTATGGGAAACATAATTCGATCTCGAAAGCGATCATACATTCCCTTATCCCCTTGTTTAATAAGACCTGCTTTTTCTAACTCTTCTTGTCTCCATCCTTTTTTAATCAACTCATCACGAAGTGAGTTCCACGCATCGAGTGCTAATCCCAATTTCCACGAAGCAACTGTTTCTTTGGTAAGACCACGATCTTCTAAATAGGCACGAGCTTTTTCTGCATTAACCGAATCAGACTGCAAATTCTTTTGATAGAACTGTGTTGCTTCCTGTATTGCATCAAATAATCGCACTCGAGCATCTCTCTCGCCTCGTGGTTCTTGTGTTAACGAAACACCTGCACGGTCTGCCAACATTTTAAGCGCACCTTGAAAATCAACTTTGTCGAATTCTTGTACAAAGGTAAAGATGTCTCCTTTAGCGCCACAACCAAAACAGTAGTAGCTTCCTCGTTGTGGAGAGACAAAGAATGAAGGAGATTTTTCTCGATGAAAGGGGCATTTTCCTTTCATACTTTGGCCAGCCGGAACAAGCGTGATGTAGCTTGAGACTACTTCCACAATTCCCAATCTATCTTTAATTTTTTCGACATTTGATGATGACACGCCGAAATGTTAGTAGATAATAATCAATCGCTTACTATTCTGTAGTACTCTGATCGACTGTATCTTGAATCATTTGCGACTTTCGACTTCCTGCGAATCCTGTTCCTGCAGGAATGAGTCGTCCGATGATAACGTTTTCCATAAGACCTCGTAGTTCATCCTGACTTCCTCGAATTGCAGAGCTGATAAGAATCTTTGTTGTGTTCTGGAATGATGCAGCTGAAAGGAAACTCTTTCGTGAAAGAGATACTTCAGTGATACCCATAGGTACTTGTTCTGCTTTTGATTCAAGCTTTCCTTCTGTTCTGATTCGCTTGTTTTCAAGATTATATTCTGAGATTTCAACAATGTCTCCAACTGAGAAGACTGAGTCTCCTGCTTCTTTAATTCGTACTCGAGTAAACATCTGTCGAACAATAACTTCGATGTGCTTCTGAGAAACAGCTTCTCCTTGAAGTTCGTAGAGTTTCTTAATTTCGGCAATGATGTACTGCTCTGCTCGTTCTTTTCCACAGTAATGGAATACGTCATCGATGTCAGCAGATCCGTCGGTAAGGAAATCTCCTTTCTTTACATGATCTCCTACTTTTACCATCGATACTCGAAGAATACTTACTGAGTGTTCTGTCTCAGATTTTGTACTCTTTGCTGTCTTCTTTGTTGATGCAACTTTTTCTCCGAGATCAGGAAGAATAACAATTACTCGCTCCTTTCCTGTATTTCGAATTTCTGAAATAACTCCATCTGTTTTTGCAATCGCTGCTGGGTTTTTTGGTTTTCGCTTTTCAAATACTTCAACCACTCGAGGAAGTCCGGCAGTAATATCTCCACCAACAGTAGCAGCACCTCCAGAGTGGAAGGTTCGCATAGTAAGCTGTGTTCCAGGTTCTCCAATAGCTTGAGCAGCAACTGTTCCCACAGCTTCTCCAAGATCAACAAGATCAAGTCGTCCTAGGTCTAATCCGTAACACATTGAGCAGATTCCGTTATGTGTTTTACATGTAAGTGGTGATCGAACAACTACTCGTTCAATTCCTGCGAGTTCAACTTGCTTAGCTTCAGGTCGAGTCAACATATGATTTCGCTTGAAGATAACTGTTCCATCTTTTGAAACAATGTCTTCTGAAGGAACTCGTCCGAAGATTGATTTTGAGATAGGTGTATCGATTCCAGATGCCGTCTTTCGTGTAATAGGCATTCCTTCTTTTGTTCCACAATCATGTTCTGAGATAACCACATCTTGCGCCACAACGAAAAGCTTTCGAGTAAGGTATCCAGCGTTCGCAGTGTTCAAGGCTGTGTCGGTCATTCCTTTTCGAGCACCGTGAGTTGAAATAAAGTATTCAATAGGTGTAAATCCTTCAAGACCTGATGAGATAATTGGAATTTCAATTGTTTCTCCTCGTGAGTTCTGAATCAATCCTTTCATTCCGGCCATCTGAGTAAGCTGACCAATTGTTCCTCGAGCAGCTGATGTAATAAGGTCGTATGCTGATCCGTTCTTATCGAGTGAATCAGGAATCAACTTTTCAAGAGAACTTTTCGCTTCGTGCCAAATTTCAATATTCTTTCGAAGTTTCTCTTCTTCTGTAATGAGACCTTCGTTAAATTGATGTGCGACAACCGCAGCTTCTCCTCGAGACTTTTCGATGATCGCTCCTTTTTGTGGAGGCACTCGTACTTCATCAAGACCGAATGTTGTTCCAGAATATGTTGCAAACTTAAATCCGAATGATTTTATAGAGTCGAGAATCACCGCCATAGCGTCTGTTCCATTCTTTGCGATAAGCTCGTCGAGAATGACTGACATCATAGACTTTCCAACAGTTTTATTTACATAGTGATAATCGGCAGGAAGAAGTTCGTTAAACATCAACTTTCCAGCTGTTGTTTCAAGAAGTTGTCCTTCAAATTCTTTAAACTTTGCAGTTAATGGAGGAAGAACTTTAATTTTTGCCCGATATGATAATTCACCAAATTCAATTGCTTTATATGCAGCTTCAGGACTTTCAAAGATATTTCCTTCTCCCTTTTCTCCTGCCACATCTTTTGTTACCCAGAAAACTCCAAGTGTAATATCGTGTCCAGGGGCTGAAATTAAATCTCCTGATCCAGGCTTTAGAATATTTTTGTCTGAGGCCATGATTTCTCGTGCTTCTGCCTGTGCTTCAAGTGAGAGTGGAAGGTGAACAGCCATAGTATCTCCATCGAAGTCAGCGTTGTATGCTTTACATACCATTGGGTGAAGCTGAATAGCGTTTCCTTCAATAAGAATAGGTTGGAAAGCCTGAATACCAAGTCGGTGAAGTGTAGGTGCTCGGTTTAGAAGTACGTACTTGTTTCGAATAACATCTTCAAGAATAGCCCACACTTCTGGAATTCCTTCATCGATTAATCGTGAAGCTCCTCGAATGTTGTATGCCTGTTCTCGTTTCAAAAGTTCAGCAATAACGAATGGTCGGAAAAGTTCAAGAGCCATGTGCTTTGGAAGTCCACACTGGTTCAATTTCATATTTGGACCAACCACAATAACTGATCGTCCTGAGTAGTCTACTCGTTTTCCAAGAAGGTTTCCTCGGAGCAATCCTCGCTTTCCTTTTAGATTATCTGCAAGAGATTTAAGAGGTCGTCGTTGAGCTTGGTTAACTCCAGCAAAGAGTGCGTTTCCGTGTCGGATTGAGTTGTCGATAAGTGCATCAACAGCTTCTTGAAGAATTCGTTTTTCGTTTCGAAGAATAACATCTGGTGCGTGAATTTCTTTCAACTTTCGAAGTCGGTTGTTTCGGTTGATTACTCGTCGATACAAGTCGTTAATATCTGATGTTGCTGTTCGTCCACCATCAAGAGCAACCATAGGTCGAAGTGCTGGAGGAATAACAGGAATTCGAGTGAGAAACATCCATTCTGGTCGGATACCTGAAGAAATAAGACCTCGAATAACTGACAATCGCTTCAAAAGTTTTTCTCGTTCTGTTGAACCAGCTTTTTCAAGTTCTACTTCAAGTGCTGCATACAATTTGTTCAGATCTAATTTTTTGAAAAGATTAAATACTGCTTCTGCTCCAATTTCAGCTTCGAAAATAGTTCCAAATTTTAGTGAGAATTTGTGATACTCAATTTCATCGAGCACTCGTCCGATGATAAGACTTTCAATATCTCGTTTAGCATTTAACATCATTTCTGACATTGCCAGCTTCGTCTTTTCATCGTTAAGAGTTCTGAGTTTATTTTTGTATTCCCCATCGAGTTCTTTCAAGATTTTTGTTCGTTCATCTTCATTTACTTTTGTCACAAGGTAACCAGCAAAGTACACAACTTTTTCAAGATCTGAACTGCTCATTCCTAGAATTGTTCCGATTCGTGATGGAAGAGATCGAAGAAACCAAATATGTGACACGGGAGTAGAAAGTTCAATGTGTCCCATTCGTTCTCGTCGAACAATAGATCGTGTAATTTCAACACCACATTTTTCACAAATGATTCCCTTGTATCGAATACCTCGATATTTTCCACAATAACATTCGTAATCTTTTTCAGGACCGAAGATTTTTTCATCGAAAAGACCATTCTTTTCACTTCGCTGAGTTCGGTAGTTCATCGTTTCAGGTTTTGTAACCTCTCCGTGTGACCATTCCAAAATTCGCTCAGGTGAAGCGATCTTCAATTCGATTGATTCGAATCCTTGATGATCTCCAAACTTATCTTTATTTACAATTGAGTTTTTCATAATAGTTGGTGGTGTTGCTTATTTGTTGTTACCTTCCTCTTGTTCTTGCGACCTTTCGTCATCTACTGAATTATTTATAAGCTTTACATCAAGTGCCAATCCTCGAAGGTTATTCAAGAGCACATTAAATGACGCAGGGCTGTTTGTTTGTGTAATTCGATTTCCCTTCACAATTGAATCGAAGGCTGCTGAACGTCCGAGAATATCGTCTGATTTGATAGTAAGAACTTCTCGAAGGATGTGGGCTGCACCGTGACCTGAAAGGGCCCACACTTCCATTTCTCCAAATCGTTGTCCTCCACCCTGAGCCTTTCCTCCAAGAGGTTGCTGAGTAATGAGAGAGTACGGACCAATTGATCGCATGTGAATCTTATCTTCAACCATGTGGTGAAGTTTAAGAAGATACATGTATCCAACAGCAATATCTTTATCGAAGGCGTCTCCTGTTTGTCCATCGAAGAGTTTCATCTTTCCACCTTCTTGATATCCTGCAGTTACTAACTCTTCTTTGATTTCAGCAATTGTTGCTCCTGCGAATGCGGGAACCACAGCCTGATATCCGAGTGCATTTGCAGCAAGACCAAGATGAAGTTCAAGAATCTGTCCAAGGTTCATACGTGATGGCACTCCAAGTGGTGTCAAAATAACGTCGATAGGAGTTCCGTCTGCCATGTATGGCATTTCTTCTTCAGGAAGAATTCGTGAGATAACACCTTTATTTCCGTGTCGTCCAGCAAGTTTGTCTCCGACGGTAACGTTTCGAACTTGTGCAACTTCAATGTGAATTCGTTTGATGATTCCAGATTCAAGTTTGTCTCCTTTTTCTCGTGAGAATACTTTTACAGAAACAATTCTTCCTTTCTTTCCATTTTCCATTCGTTTTGATGTATCTTTCACATCTCGAGATTTCTCTCCGAAGATAGATCGAAGAAGTCGTTCTTCAGGAGTAAGTTGTGTTTCTCCCTTTGGAGTAATTTTTCCAACTAAGATATCTCCCGGATGTACTTCTGCTCCAATTCGTACGATTCCTTCATGGTCAAGATTCTTTAGTTTTGCTTCTCCAACATTTGGAATATCAGGAGTTGTAACTTCGGGTCCTAGTTTTGTGTCTCGCACATTCACCACAAATTCTTCAACGTGAATACTAGTGAACTTACTATTCTTAACTAATCGTTCTGAAAGAATGATGGCATCTTCATAGTTTGCGCCGTTCCATGACATGAAGGCGATGAGTGCATTGTGACCTAGAGCAATTTGTCCGTGATCAGAAGTTGATGCGTCAGCCAAAATATCTCCTTTCTTTACTTCCTGATTAAGATTTACCTGTGGTCGCTGGTGATAGTCGGTAAACTGGTTTGTTCGTGAAAATTCTACAAGCTTGTATTCAACTTCTTTTCCTTTTGTAGGCTTAAATGTAATGTGTCGGGCATCTACCGCAACAACTGTTCCGTCTTCTGGAGCAACAATCAATCTTCCTGTGTCGTACGCAGCCTGCTTTTCGATTCCAGTTGCAACAATAGGTGCTTCTGGTTCTAGTGGAGGAACTGCCTGCTTCTGCATGTTTGAACCCATCAGCGCTCGGTTAGCATCATCATGGTTCACGAAAGGAATCATGGCTGTTGCAATTGAGAATGCCTGGTTTGTTGCAACGTCGATATATTGAACTTCAGAAGGCGCCAAAATGGCTGGTTTTCCTTTAATTCGAACTTCAACAAATTCACTCACGAATGCTCCGTTTTTATCGTAATTATTTCCTGCGTGAGCAATGGCAAAACCTTCTTCTTCAAGCGCATTAACGTAGACAACTTCTCCAGTGATTTTTCCATTCTTAACTTTAACAAGAGGAGTTTCAATCATTCCGAAATTGTTTACTCGTGCATATGCTGACAAGTGAAGTACAAGACCAATGTTTGGACCTTCAGGTGTGTGAATTGGGCAGAGTCGTCCGTAGTGAGAAGGATGCACGTCTCGAACTTCGTAACCTGCTCGTTCTCGTGTAAGTCCTCCAGGACCAAGTGCAGACACAATTCTTAAGTGCTCAAGTTCGTTCAACAAGTTATCTTGCTGCATGAATTGTGAGAGCTGGTTTGTAGTAAAAAATTCTTTGATTCGAGCTTGAAGTGGTCGAGGAACAATGAATTGCACAGGAAGTGTTGCATCAGTATCAATAGTAGACATTCGGTTTTGAATGTTTCGCTTGATCTGAGTCATACCCAATCGAATCTTTTGTGCAAGAAGTTCTCCAACATATCGAACTCGTCGTGATCCTAGGTGGTCAATATCATCAGGTGCTCCTTCTCGATTGTGATTTAAATCAACAATGTTTTTGATGATAGTAATAACGTCATCAAGAGAAAGTGTCTTTCGTTTTAGTTCAGCTTCAGTTTTTGGTTTGTTGAATCGATTATTGAATCGGTGTCGTCCTACAGGAGAAAGATCGTATCGGTCTTCTCCGAAAATTGACCCTACGAATTCTCGTGCATTTTCTACTGTTGCAAGATCACCATCTCGAAGTCGTCGATAGATTTCAACAAATGATTCATCTGATGTCTTTGCGTGATCTTTCGCGATACTTGCTTCAATATGTTTGAGGGCAAGTTCATTATCTTTGAAGTGTGCGAGAAGATCTTTTGCTTCTTCTCCAGCACCGAATACTCGTAGAAGTGATGAAATTGGGAACTTTCGTTTCTTGTCGATTCGAACGTAAATAGCATTGTCAGGATCTGATTCAATTTCCATCCATGCTCCTCGAGCTGGAATTACTTTGGCACCAAAGTAATTTCGTCCTTTCAATTCTTCAGAGGTGAAGAATACTCCGTATGATCGAGCAAGTTGTGGCACAATAACTCGTTCGATTCCGTTAATAACAAAAGTACCGTGATTTGTCATCAAAGGTAGATCTGCCATGAAAATCTCTTGTTCTTTTACTGAACCAAGGATTTTATTTTTAACGCGAACCATCACCTTTAGAGGTGCTTCGTATGTTAACTTATTGTGCTTTGCATAAAATTCGTCGAACTTAGGATGAGTGATTTCGAAACCAGTGAAATCGAGTTCAAACTTTTTCTCAGAGTAGTCTTTGATTGAAGAGAATTCTCCAAATACTTCTTTGAGTCCTTTTTCAAGCAGTTGCTTGAAAGATTCGATCTGACCTTCTACCAGGTTTGGAAGAGGTGCGAGTGCTTCTTTAAATTTACTAAAAACTTTAACAGGTCGCGCTCCTGGACTCAGTGTTGAGCCAGTCTTGTGTTCATGTTTGTGTGCCATAACATGGTGCTCTCATCTCTTTTGCATCCTTTGTGCAAAGTACACAAAAAAGAGTGAGAGTAAATATTAAATTTTGCCTACACATAGTGCTCACCTTTAGTTACGATGAGTGTATGAGAGGCCTAATAAGCTTATAAAGGAGTGACAAGCTCATTACATCAAGAATGACGCAATCGGCAATGAGGCAATAAATATAACAAAGATTTCTATATAGTCAAGGGTTTTCAGAGTCTATTTTCCGTCGATCACGTCAATATTTCCTTGAATTGAAGACTTTTTAGCCAAAACCTGATTTCCGTAAAACGTATTGCTACCACTGCATGATTTACCAGAATAATACTTACATGCTGCATTTCTCTCTGCTGTATATGTTTGGGCGTTAGCCCCTAAGTCACTTAAGTACATAGCTGAGGCCATAAATGCATCTTCAGGATTCCATGGATCAGAAGCAGCTTTTCCAAGCGCGCTTGTAATTCTGTCTTGAAATAATACCCACGTTGAAGGAATAAACTGAGATGGTCCCATAGCTCCTCCGTAACCTACTTGAAACGGACATGACACTCGTGTTTTGAAAGGATCTCTTCCTAAAGCTTTTGTTATATTTAAAAATGGTTGAACATCACGACTTGGCTTCATAACATTCGCAACAGTTGCCCCAGATGAAATTCGGATTCCAGAACCACTTGTGGTGTCGGTGAGATAACATGATCCAACATTTTCACCGAGATTGCTTTCTTGTGTGATGATGGCCAATAAGAACGCAGGATCAACACCTGTCTTTCCTCCTGCTTCTCGTGCAAATGCAACGGCATCACCGAATTTGATTGATGCAGAATCTCGAAGCGCAAACAGCGCGTTTTTGATTTGTGCAGCTTTTGCTTGTTTGTCTGCGATGACTGACTGATAGTTCTTTTGCTGCTGTTTATTAAGACCCAACAAATATTTTTTATCTCCTTCGTTTTTTTGAATTTTTGCTTCTTCTTTTTGCACATCAACTTTTGTATCAATTTCTTGATTTCGTTTTTGATTCAACTGCTCTTTTTGACTTTCAGTATCGGCTTTTGCTTGTCGTACCTGAGTAAAAAACTGTTTAAGTGATTCTTGTACTGATCCATATGAATCAACATCAACAAAGAAATCAGAAATATTTCGTTTTGCAAGTAATACTTCAGGAAGTGTGTAGCTATCAAACTGGTGGGTTTTATCGAGAATTTCAGAAAGTGAGTCTTGTCCGTTTTGTATATGCTCTTCAAGAGTATCAATGGTCTTGGCTTTAACAGTAATATCTTTTCCTAACTGTTGAATAGCAATGTTGTGCGCTTTTATTTTTAGTTGTGCTTCTTTAATTTTTGCATCAAGAATAGCAATGTCTCTCGTTATAGAAACAGCTTCTCCTTGTTTTTGACCTAAAATAGCTTGCTGCTCTTGAATCTCCTTCTCAATTTCTGCTAACTGAGTTCGAAGTGCGGCTTCTTGTTCTGGAGTAAGGTTTGGATTAGTTGCTGATTGAGCATTTACTACGTTAGTAAAAAGGTAAACCGGTTGACCGGAAATCAGTGAGACAGTGATTATTCCCAACAATAGTGAAAGAAGGGATTTTCTGAATGATAAAATGCTCATAGCCGAAGCCTGAGCATTATATCATACCAATATTGTAGGTTGTCTAGTGTTATTCTGCTGCTGGTTCTGCGTCTTCTTCTTTCTTTCCCTTCTTTTCTGAGAGCTCAATCGCTGAGAAATCGACAGGTACTGAAACTTCTTCAACCTCTTCTTTTGCAGGGTTTGCAAGAACAATGACGTCATCTGCTTCAGTGATAAGAGTTACTCCTGCTGGAAGTTTAAGATCTCGTGCATGAATCTGATCTTCAAATGTTGCGAGTGCTGAGATATCAACCACAATTTCATGTGGAAGGTTCGCTGCTTCTGCTTCAATTTCAACTTCGTGAACTACCTTAACCAATGTTCCTCCAAGAGTTTTAACCGCTTCAGAAACACCAATGAATTCAATTGGAACATGAACTTTAACTTTTTTACCTTTTTCAAGAACGTAAAAGTCGATGTGTCTGATTTTTCCAACAACAGGATCTCGGTCGATGTCGTGAACAAGAACATCAAATGTTCCTTCTGTTGTTGTTAATTTGATAACAGTTGATTCACCAGCTTGCTTAAATGCTCGAAGGAAATCAACTTCATTAATAGTAATTGGAGTAGAAGCCTGAACTCTGCCGTAATATACAGCTGGAATCTGGCCCTCTCGGCGGATTTTACTGAGGTTTCCGCCTACCTGACGCTTTTCTGCTTGTAATGTAATCATAGGTAACCAGTCTAGCGTAAAACCTTAAAAAATCAACTAACATGAGAGATTTCTGAATTATCGTCCTCCAGCTGGATCAGATGTACAGAGAGTATTTCCATTCTGATATCCAACCAATGTACCTGGTCCACAAGAAACTTGTCCTTCGAGAACCCAGTTTAATGATGTCGCGGGATCAATAGGACAAGCAGTTGTTACACAAGTATAAATCGCTCCCTCACTTTGACCACCGGCAAGCGTTATAAGGTATGTGTTAACAGGAGGAGTTGAAGGAATATATTTAGAAAGTTCGGTCATTGTTGCGGGCACTTCACTATATTGAGTTCCAGAGAAGATACATTTTCCTGCTGCGTAGTTATATCCTGTACCCAAACAAATTGGAGTAGCAGCTACTGGAACCACTGGATAATATCCATATGTCTGATAATACTGAGCAAACGCCTTTTGATATTCTCGAACTTGAGAAATTGTTTTGGCGTTTCTTCCTTTGATTCGAGATGCGTTTGCGGCAGTAAAAACAACAGCAGATAGAAAACCAATGATGGCAACAACAACTAAAACTTCTAGTAATGTGAATCCTTTATTTGTTTTTTTATATAAATTCATAAATGTTATTTTTGATTTTTTGAAGGGAACGTGTCTAAAATTTCTTTGGGCAACCTCTGTACAACATCTCTTGGTAAATCTTCACGATATGTTACTTGAATTTCTTTCTTATTCCCCATTACGATAAAAAAACTTGCCGCGATAAGAAGAACACCCGCTCCTACAATAAAAATTTGAGCGGTTGTTTCGCTACTCATCAAACCACTTTTAACAAACCACGTAACTAACGTACTTTTTTGAGAACCTCTTTGATATGTATCACCATACGCTTGCCTTGTCTCTTCAATAAATTCAATATCGCTCATTGCCATTAAGTATATCATCATTAAAAGTTCATGATAATATGTACGTATGTCTATTTTTAATCGAATGTTTGGTGGAAACGGAAGCGCTTCTGGCGCTGATTTTAATCTCGATTGTCTTTCTATTGGAGACACAGTCGTTGATGCATTTATTCGTCTTCAAGTTGCTGAAGAGTTGGTAGACGTTGAACACCACCGCGACATGCTTTGCATGACATTCGCTGACAAAATACCTTATGAATTTGCTGAAGTAATTCCCGGTGTTGGAAATAGCGCTAATGCCGCAGTTGCTCTTGGAAGACTGGGTCTCTCATCTGGAATCTACACCAATGTTGGAGACGATATGTATGGACAAGATTGTATTAAGAATTTCAAAGATAATCACGTATCAACAGACTTCGTTGTGGTGAATAAGGGAATGAAGACAAACTACCATTACGTATTGTGGTTCAAAAATGAACGAACAATTTTAATTAAACACTTCGAGTATCCGTATGTCTTTCCTAAACAAACTAATCCTCGATACATCTACTTAAGTTCTCTTGGGCCAACATCTCTCGACATGCATCGCCAAATCGCTGACTTCATGAAGTCACATCCAGAAACAAAACTAGTATTTCAACCTGGAACATTTCAAATTAAATTAGGAAAAGATCAGCTTAAAGATATTTATGCATGTACAGAAATCTTTTTCTGTAACAAAGAAGAGGCTGGAAAAATATTAGGAACAGACGCAATTGCTGGAGCTGATAATATAAAAAAATTAATGAGTGACCTTCGTGGTCTTGGACCAAAAGTCGTTGTTGTAACCGATGGACCAGCTGGTGCATATGCATCTAATGGAACAGAGAATCTTTTTGCACCACCGTATCCTGATCCAAAAGAGCCTTACGAACGAACTGGTGCAGGAGATGCATTTGCTTCAACATTTACTGGAGCATTAATGAAAGGAAAGACATTGAAGGAAGCTTTACAGTGGGGGTCTGTTAACTCTATGTCAGTTGTGCAAGATATTGGTGCACAACGAGGCCTTCTTCCACAAGATAAAATTGAGCAGTTTATTAAAACTGCACCTGTAGGTTGGATCGTTACGGAAATTTAAAAATTAGAAGTATTCGGAACTATCTACTAATTACTTTCTTCGCAGCTTCTACAATGTGGGAAACTCCCATGCCAAAGTGTTCGATCAATTCATCTGGAGTTCCTGATTGTCCGAAGACATCTTTCACCCCAATAAATTCTATAGGCACTGGCATAGTTTGTGACAAACATTCAGCAACGGCTGATCCCATTCCCCCTGCAATCTGATGTTCCTCTACCGTGACTACTTTTGGTGCTTTTTGAACACATGTCAAAATTGTTTTTGCATCAAGTGGTTTAATCGTTGAAAGATTCAGAATGATTGAACCGATGTTTTCTTGTTCCAGCATATTTGCAGCTTGAAGTGCTTTGTGAACTAATGCCCCCGTTGCAATAATAGTAACCTGTGGTTTTTCTGATTCGAAAAAGACCTCAGCCTTCCCTATTTCAAAAGGAGTTTCTTCAGTAGTGATGATGGGTGTTTTTTCTCGAGCTAGTCGAATATAGGTTGGTGCATCAGTTTTAGAAAGTGCCATCGTTGCTTTTCGTGCTTCAATGGCATCACAAGGAGAGATAACTACCATTCGAGGAATGACTCGTGTGATTGCAATGTCTTCAATTGCTTGATGTGTTCCTCCATCTGGGCCAACTGAGACTCCAGCATGTGATCCTGCAATTTTTACTGGCACATTATTGTATGCGATGGTTGTTCGAATTTGTTCCCAGTTTCTTCCCGGAGAAAACATTGCATACGATGCGATAAAAGGAACTTTTCCCATTGCTGCCATTCCAGATGCAACAGATGCCATATTTTGTTCACCAATTCCTATTTCAATAAATCGATCCGGAAACATTTCTTTAAACAAAGAAATCTTCGAAGAATCGGTAAGATCTGCACACAGCGCAACGATATTGTTATTATCTTTTGCAGCATCACGAAGACCTTCTCCGAATCCTTGTCTGATTGGAACTTGTTCAACATCTTTGTCGAATATTTTTTTATTTAAAGAATGATGAAGTGACATATTATTTATCTTTGTTTTCATAAACTGGCTTATGACTATACTTTACGCCTGCTTTTACGACTTCTGAGAATCCTTCTTCGAGAATCTTTACCATCTCTGTTAAATCATAAGCGTCGCTTGTTGTTTTAAATGCTTCAACTTTTTTCGCAGCATCTTCAGTATCTTTTAGAAAAGCATCGCTTTCAATTTTTATTTGTTCTGAAACACGTTTTAGATCAGCAATTGCTTGAGTGATTTCTTTATCTTCACGTTCGTCAGAAGTGTGAGTTTTAATAGTTGTCATGTTTTTATTATATATTATGCGGCTTTTGCGAGTTCTGCATTCCTTGCAGCTCTTTCTTTAACGGCTTTTTCTTCTTGTGCAACGACAAAATCTTTTTGTGGTCTAAATACTTCTTGAATAGTAGTTATTCTATCTGACACAATTCGTTTGTAGTCTTGATCTGATATTGGTTTACCACCAACAACCATCATTTCATTCATTTCTTCAGGAAGTCTTCTGATTACATTGTTTGCTGTTCTCATATCTACACCCGTCACAAGCTTCTTTTTTTCTATAGACCAAAGAATCTTATTAACTACTCGTAGTTGTATTCGTAGTTGACCATTCAAAAACTGTGTCATTACTCTTTGAGCTCGCGGCGATTCAATTTCTTTTAATCTACTAATTCGTAACCGAAGTGAATCTATCTCACTCCGTTCTGCTTGTAACAAATCATATGCAGCAGCTGCCATTTTAGGACCATCACCCCCAAGTCTTTCTTCGATTAACTTAAAGCGACGGTCTCCCTCTGTTGTAATCTTTTTCCAAACTTCTACTTCAACATTAACAGGGAGTGTCTCAACAAAAGATTCTGTTCCTAATTCACGCAACAATTCTGTTGGCATTGGAATAATTTTTCGCTCACCAGGAACAGAAGGACCCGCCGTTGATGGTCCTGAACCTGGGAATGGAATAATGACTGAATGCAGAGTTTCAGGAACCACTTCTGTTTCTATTTCTGTAGGAATTTCTTCTGCAAGAATCGGTACAATTTCTTCAGTAGTTAGAGGATCACTCTCAGTTGTAGTTGACGTAGTTGATATTTCTTCGTTCACAACAACAGGAGCTTCAGGAGCTGAAGTTATAACTGGTCGCTCATTTGTATACTGGGCTTTTAATTCTTGCCACTTTCGAGTTTTTCCATCAACCTTTCGAATTTTTGTATTTGCCTTATCGAGAACTTTTTGCTGTGTAGCTAAATTCTTTTGTGCATCTTTAAGCGCAGCTTTTGCTTCTTTGAGTGCAGCTTTCATTTGAACTTTTTGATCTTTCGAAATCAAATTTTTAAGAGCAAGCATTTTCTCTAGTCCATCAATAGTTTCTGAATGTTCAGCAACCGTTTTTGCATGAGTATCTACCGCTTGTGTAAGATGTTCTTTACTTTCAACCAATTCTGCGTATCCCTTCCCCGCTCTCATGTGTTCAATCTTTCCGTTGAAACGAGCTGCCATTTTTTGATCAATCGCATCAACAACCGCTTCGAATTTGGCGGCTTGTTGTTCTGTAAGTGCAAGCGCTGCAACATGTGTATCTTTTACTGCTTCAATTTTTCGTATTCTACTTTCAAGTTTCATTTCTCTAATTTCATACTGACTAACCAACTGATCTCTCAACTTTCTAAGTGCAGGAGATGTTGGATTTTCTCCAAGTGTTCCAATGACTCTCTGCTTCTCAGCTTCAAATTTAGCTTTCTCTTGATTTTGTTGATGAGTTAATACTTCAATATCTGCCTTGTGTTGTGTGATCGCTTGTTTTTGACCAAGCAAATCTTTAACAGCAGAACGTCGCTCACCTCCAAACATTTTAGTTCTAAAATTATCCCATTTTAATCTTATTGCGCTTTCTGCCTTCCTACTTTCTGCTGGAATTATGTCGGGCACTTCAATATCTGTAGCAATTACTGCGTCTGGTGTTGTTGTTGGAGTTTCTACCGCAACAAGAGGAATAGGAATAGCGGCTTCATGTATTACTGGAATGGGAACTTCAGCATCAGGGGTTGGTATCTCTGCTTCAGGAATTTCTGCAGCAGGAGGAGGAGTTTCGAGGATATCAGAAACTGGAGCAACCTCAACGATGGGAGTTTCGGGCGGCAATTCAGAGATAGCAGGAGGAACTTCAGCAACTGGGGTGTTGGGTACTTCAACAAGAGGAATTTCCGAAACAGCCTCAGATGCTGCCACATCTGGAGTTGGTGGAAATGCAGCATATAGAGTATCCGCAAAAGTGTCTTCTGATTTCAAATCTTCATTTGGAACCTCTGCGGCAACTTCTGATGGGATTTCCACAGAAACAGGATTTAGAACAATTTTTGCTTCAAATGCAGCTTTCTCAGCAGTCTCAGCAGTCTCAGCAGCCACTGCATCTGCAGCTCTCTGTTGTTCATTAACTAATTCATTCATAGCAATAACTTGAGGATGTTCTATAGGCTCAGGAACTACCACCTCTCCCGTTGAATCTGGAGGCAATACTGTGTCATTTAAATTTTTTGGAATATTACTCATGTTCGCTAGTTATTTTACCTTGTAATGTTCGAAGTTCATTTAATGCCATTATCGCCTGATCTTTACTCGGCGGATTTCCATGCCAATATGGTTTTCGTTCAAATTCATGTACCCCTTTTCCAGGAATGGTGTGAGCCAAGATAACAACCGGACGATTAAATATTTCTTTGGCCTCTTCAACTGCATTAATAATATCAGTAAAATTGTGTCCATTCACTTCAATGACATACCAATTAAATGCGTGCCATTTTTCGTATAATGATTCAAGTGGCATTACATCTTCAGTGAATCCATCAATTTGAATATTGTTTCGATCAACAATTGCAATTAAATTTCCAAGTTTTTCTTTTCCTGCGAGCATAATGGCTTCCCAATTTTGTCCTTCATTTAATTCTCCATCTCCAAGGAAACAATAGATAAATTTTCCTGACATTTCTTCAGGATCTTTTTGCGCTTTAGTTTTTTCTCTAATGTCGATTCTATCAGCGAGCGCCATGCCAACTGCTTGTGAGAGCCCTGACCCAAGCGGACCTGAACTTGTTTCTAAAAATGGAAGCCATTCTCGATGAGGATGCCCTTGAAGACGTGATCCGAACTTTCGAAGTGTCTTTAATTCCTCAACTGGAAAATATCCAGCATGCGCAAGTGTTGCGTATAAAACAGGGCAGATGTGTCCATTTGAAAGAACGAGTCGATCGCGCTCATCCCACATTGGATTCTTTGGATCATGTTTTAAAATATGAAAATAGAATGCCGTGAAAATATCTGCCATGCCGAGAGGTCCTGCAGTATGACCTGATCCTGCAGTAACAAGCATTTCAATTATTGATTCACGAATATCATTCGCTTTTTGTTCAAGAAACTTTGTATCAGCCTGGGCTATCATTCATCTATTCTACCTTACTTTGTTTTGTGTTAGAAGCTGTTATTTCTCTTTTTTGATCGTTGCTCGTTCAGCTCTCCACGCTTCAATGTCTTTATGATTCCCCGACAATAAAACCGGAGGAACTTTATAGTTCTTTCCTTTAAATTTCAAAATTTCAGGACGAGTATACACTTCCTTACTTGCCGATCTGTCTTCTTCAAGTGATTCAATGTTTCCAAGCACACCTTCACACTTTCTTGCCATCGTATCGATAATGATAAGTGCAGGAAGTTCTCCACCTGTTAATACGAAAGGTCCAATTGAAACTTCGACTGCTTTCAAAATAGAAACTACTCGCGCATCTACTCCTTCGTATCGTCCACAGATAATAACAATGTCGGTATATGTTGAGACAAATGTTTTCGCGACACTTGTTGTAAATTGTTCACCACCAGGAGAAAGAAAAATGGTTAGTGCTTTTCTTTTTGTTTTCCCTTTTCCAATCTTTGAAAGAATTTTGTCATGTGCTTTTAAGATTGGTTCTGCTTGCATAACCATTCCAGGACCTCCTCCATATGGTTTATCGTCAATTCGTAAATAAGGCTTTTCTCTTCCTTTCTGATTTTTTGTTGGCTTTACAAAACTTCGAGGATTATAAAATGAAACATCGATAATCTTTTGATCGATAGCTCGTTTTATAATTGATTCCTCTAAATAGGAATCAAAGACATTGGGAAAAAGCGTAATCACATGAAAGTGAAGTTGGGTTTTTGTGGTAAGCACTTTTTTCTTTAGAGAATTTTTTATTGAAACTTTTTTCATTTCTATATATGTATGCTGATACTACACAAAGCAAAGGGGCGCCGCAACGAATAGTCGGGCGCCCCTCAGGATTCGAAGTGGTATTTGAGTCAGGCATGAAAAGCCATATCGAAACTCAAACTCTTCGGTCGTATGACCGGAATGCGACAGTCCTCCGGTGGTGGGTCAACCAGAAAAATCTCTCGGGCTGAATACAACAATGCCTCAGACAGAGCAATGCCAACCTCGTTGAGGATGACATCGCTTGGAACTTCACGCCGCCGATCACGAGTAAACTCACAAGCGGTGGTAAAGGCCCGATTCGGCGAGAGTAATCCACTTGACTCCACCTCTTGGAAAAGGAGTAAGCGTACTTTGAGTACGCAATCAGCGCAACTCTCGACGTCGCGCCAACTGACCTCAATGACGTTCACCACACCGAGACAGAGGTTCTCAATACCCACAAAGGTGAAACCACGATATTTAACATTTCGATTCATTTTTTAGGAGCTGGGTTGATGATTGGCTACGAACTGAAGTTCTGGAGACCATTTGGTTCCAATCGAACTATGCCACAGTTATAGTTTAAAGTAAATATAAAAACGAAAGGGTCCGACATTCACATGTCGGACTCCCTTGTCGATACAGATAGCAACTCAGAACAATCCAAGTCGAGCAGGTGCTTGCACCTCTTGAATGTTGCGCACGAAAACCAAGCTCGCAGTTTCCATCGTATCCCGCAAGATCTCGATCAAAACCTTTGTGATGACATCCGTTGCGGCGCGATCTAAAAAAGCATGTGCTTCATCGTCAATCCCAGCAGTTGCGCTCGTGAAGAGATCAGCGACGTGTCGAACTTTTTTTAGTCCCTCAAAAAACAAAAGCCGAGAGCAGAAACGCACAAGTTGTTTGTTGAGACGACAACTTGCATGAACCATGCTCACTTTTCCAAGCTGTAACGCTCGAATTTCTTCGATATTGAATATGATGTTTGTGCAATGTTTCATTGATAAAAATCTAAGATTTGGCTGTAATCACCAGAATGGTAATTTAAGCTCTGCCAAGAACATAGCATATTAGTAGATAAAAATAAAAAGCAGAGTCTACCTAACAGACTCTGCTTTTTATTTTTATCTAGATCTTCAAATCATCTAATGCTTCATCAACACTTTTTGTTGTTGATGACGGAGCTGCTCCTCCTTCAGGTTCATTAATCTTCAAATTGATTCGAGCGTTGTTTTTCATTCCAACAACTCGCAGAAGTGTTCTTATAGCTTTTGCGGTATTTCCCTCTCGTCCGATTATTTTACCCATATCCGCCTGGTCTACCACAAGAGTCATCAGAACTCCCATTTCATCAACAGATCGAGTGATTTTCACTTTTTCTGGCTGATCAACCAATGCTTTAACGATGTAATCTAAAAACTGTGTGTCTTGATCTTGCTGCATATATATGAACTATGAATAATGCATAAAGTATACAATTAATACTTTGTTTTGTCATTTACACACCCAAAGAAAAAACTCTTTATTTCTAAAGAGTTTTTTCTTTTATTTGATAGATTATACTGTTGGAGTTTCTTCTGCAGGAGCGGCTTGGGCTGCTGGAGCTTCAACAACTTCAGGAGTAGGTACTGCAACGGGTGTAACAACCTCAACTGGTGCGACAACTTCAGGTGCTGCTGCAGGTGCAGCTACTACTTCTACCGGAGCTACTTCTTCTTTCTTTGGAACTGTTTTCTTTGGAAGAACATTTACTTTCTTTCCTGTAATAATTTTTTGTGACAATAGTAAGTTGTGAAGAGTTCCTGATGCCTTTGCTCCAACTGAAAGCCAGTGCTTAACTCGGTCAGCTTTGATCTGAGTTGTTTCCTTTCGTGGATCATATGAGCCAAGAACTTCTAAAAACTTTCCACTTTTTGAGCTGTTTTTTGAATCAGTCAAAACAACACGAAATGTAGTTTCGTGCTTTCGTCCTGTTCGTTGTAGTCGAATTGATAACATGGTTAGACGATAATAGCAGACGTTTGGTGATAGGTCAATTGGGCTCCAATCAAAGGAACAGGGCTAAGAAAATCGAGTTTTTTCGTTTTTCTGCTATGATGACCAGATATGCGAACAGGAATAATGACAATCACCGCCAAAGGTGTCGGTTATCTAAAGAATCCACTATTTGAAGAAGACTGGGAAATTGCTCCTGAGCTTTTAAATTGTGCCCTTCATGGAGACGAAGTTGAAGCTGATGAATATCCCCGATCAGCTGGAAATACTTTTGCAAATAGTATGTCTTCAAAAACTCAAGCCAAAGTATTAGGAGTAACGAAACGAGCAAAAACTCATTTTGTAGGAACAATCGAAGAAGACAACGGAAAAGCATTTCTCGTTCCTGACGATAAACGAATGTATGTTGATTTGTTAATTCAAAAAGAAGAAACCATGGGAGCAACTCACGGCACTAAAGTGTTTGTTGAAATGAAACCATGGACAGATTCTAAACAGAATCCTCAAGGAGTCGTAAAGAAAATTATTGGAGAAAAAGGAAACAATGATGCCGAAATGGAATCAATCGTACTTGAACGAGGATTCGATACCGACTTCCCTCCCGAAGTTCTTCACGAAGCACATCTCACAGAACTAAACGAACGAGCTATTCTTCCTCATGAAGTAGCAAAGCGTCGAGATATGCGTGGAACATTTACTGCAACAATTGACCCATTTGACGCAAAAGACTTTGATGATGCACTTTCAATCAAAAAAATTAACGATGACTTGTATGAAATCGGTATTCACATTGCCGACGTATCTCACTATGTTCGTGAAGGAACATCACTCGACAAAGAAGCTCGTAAGCGTGCTTTTTCTGTATATCTTGTTGATCGAACAATTCCCATGCTTCCACATGTTCTTTCGAACGATGTTTGTAGTTTGAATCCACACGAAGACAAGTTAACTTTTTCTGCGGTGTTTGAGATGACAGTCAAAGGAGAAATTAAAAATAAGTGGTTTGGAAGAACAGTCATTCATTCTGATAAACGATTTAGTTATGAAGAGGCTCAAGATGTTCTTAACAATAAAGGAAATGGAGAAGGTGCCGAATTTTTTGAAAAAATGAACTGGTTTAACACCATCGCTTATGCTCTTCGAGACGAAAAAACAAAAAATGGAGCAATTGATTTTGAAACAACTGAAATTAAATTTAAACTCGATGAAACCGGAAAGCCTATCGAAGTTATAAAGAAAGAAAGATTAGACACTCACCGATTAGTTGAAGAATTTATGCTTCTTGCAAACCGAGAGGTTGCTGAGTTTATTTTCAGAGGAGTAGAAAACAATAATAAAGGAAAAGGTTCACATCTCGGCGTATATCGAATTCACGATGTGCCTGATCATGAAAAACTGGCAGAACTTTCACTCTTTTTGAAAGCACTCGGATATGATCTTGATACTAAAAAAGACATCACTCCTAAAGATATTCAAAAGCTATTAAAGCAAGTTGAAGGAGATCCAAACGAAGCACTTATCAAAACAGCAACAATTCGATCAATGGCAAAAGCGGTCTACTCAACACGAAACATTGGTCACTTTGGTTTAGCCTTCACATATTACACTCACTTCACTTCCCCTATTCGACGATATCCCGATCTTGCAGTTCACCGAATTCTTCAAGAGGTGCTTCATGGAAAAATAATGACCGATCGAGAAGCGGCCCTTTACACTCGAATTTGTTTAGAATCATCTGAACAAGAAGTGAAAGCAGCAGAAGCAGAACGAGCATCAATTAAATACAAACAAGTAGAATACATGATTCCACGACTTGGACAGGTATTTTCTGGAAAGATTTCTGGGGTAACTGAGTGGGGTCTCTATGTTCAAGAAGAAACAACAATGGCAGACGGCATGATTAAACTTCGAGATCTGAAAGATGACTTCTATTCATTTGATCAAAAGTCATACTCAATCATTGGTCAACAGAAAAAGAAAAAATATACACTCGGTGATCCAATCAAATTTAAAATTATGGCGGCAGACCTCGAACGAAAAACTCTTGATTGTGTCTTGGCTGAATAAATCTCAGTAGTATTAAATAAAATGAAACGCCCCGATTTTATTCGGGGCGCTGGTGGAGAATACCACCATCATTCTGCGACTGGGTCGCCATCGAGATCGATCACTTGCTTACTATACTTTTCAGCAAGTGTGATGACCTGAAGAACCAGTTCTGAGTTCCTCGCGTCAGGCATGATCAGCACACCTGAAGTTTTTCTAATGATCACGTCGTGAACCTTTTCACGAGCTCCCGTGAGCCATGTCGGCAAACGTGAATGACCACGACGCGTCTGATTGTTTGCGAACTCCATCGAACCTAGCGCGTTGAAGAATGGTCGCATGTCGAGCACGTACATGGTTTGGCGAAGATGTTCCAATACATTTGCGTACATAACCTCATCTGCCAAAGGAAGGATGCAATCTTGGTGACACATTTGAACCTCACCGTAGAGGGCAAAGAGTCGTTTTTCGGGAGCCGCGCGCAGCATTGCGCTTACCAGACTCGTCGCGACCGGCATAAGATGCTGAGGTTCGCGGGCGGCAGCCAACAGTGTTTGAAATTGATCCGACCAAAACTGATTGATGTGTGTGGTAAGAACTGGAACTAAACTCATTTGAGGTGGTGATATCTCCGGTGTGGGGTTAACTGAACGTAGAGCTATGGAACTTCTAACAACTAGTCTATCTATATTTACATCTTAGTCAAAAAAGAAATAACTGATGTTAATTCCCATCTCCGCTTTTCATCATCTTTAAAAATGTCTCATGAGGAATGTTAACTTTTCCTCTTCCTCGTTCTGCCATTTTTTTCTTTCCTTTCTTTTGTTTTTCTCTAAGTTTCATTTTTCGTGTAATGTCTCCTCCGTACATGTGTTGCGTCACATCTTTTTTCATCGCAGACAATGTTTCAGATGCAATAATTCGACCAAGTCCTTTTCCTTGAATTTTTGTTGTAAACATTTGTCGAGGAAGAATTCCATATAACTTTTGAACAGCTTTCTGAGCCTCTTCTTCAATTCGCCTTCGTGATACCACTCGGCAAAAAGCTTCAACAGACTCATCAGCAACCAAAATGTCGAGTCGTGCAACATCAGCAACACGCATTGCATCAAATTCGTATGAAAGAGAACCGTATCCAGAAGACACACTCTTTAGCTCATCAAAAAAGTTTCGCATCAATTCTCGAAGTGGCATTTTTAAACTGAGCGCAGTTCTTCCATCGCTAAAAGTCTCTGAGTCTCCCACTTCTGCTTCATGCTCATATAGTAGTTGAAGAATGGGGCCAACATAGTCTGATGGACTAATTATTTTTATCTTTTCCCACGGCTCTTCAACAGACGCAATTAAGTGTTCATCAGGAAAAAGTGCAGGAGTATAGATTGTTTTTTTAGTTCCATCTTTAAATGTCACGATGTATGTAATTGAAGGAGTCGCAATCACCAAATCTAAATGAAATTCTCGTTTCAATCGTTCAGTGATAATTTCAAGGTGTAAAAGACCAAGAAATCCACATCGAAATCCTCGTCCAAGTGATGTTGAAGATTCCTCTTCGTATGTAAACGACGAATCAGACAGTCGTAGGCGACCAAGCGCTTGTTTAAAATCATCAAAGTTATCGGCGTCTTCTGGATAAATAGAAGCCCATACCACGGGAGATGGATTCATATAACCAGGAAGCACAGGAAGTGGATTCTTAAACGATGTTACCGTGTCTCCAACTGATGCAATACCAGGCTTTTTAATTCCTGTCACAATGTATCCAATATTTCCTGCGGTTATTGAGTCTGCTGATACTTCATCTGGTGTAAAGATTCCAACTTCAAGTGCTGTGAACTTTTCGTTTGCTACAGAAAATTGCAGCACGTCATTTTTCTTCACTGATCCGTCAAGAACTCGAACATACACAATTACCCCTTTATGACTTGAATATTGAAAATCGAAAATAAGTGAACGAGAGCTCGGTGTTGTAACAAATTCAGAAACTGGCGCTGGAATCTTTTTAATAATTTCTTCAAGGAGTTCAGCCACACCTTCACCTGTTTTTCCTGATGTTAAAAGTACATCTTCTGGAGAACAATCGATTAACTTACACACCTCTTCTTTTATATCAGCAATTCGTGCGAGAGGTGAATCAACCTTACTAAGCACAGGAATGATGGTAAGCCCCGCATCGCGTGCCATTTGAAGCGTAGTGAGTGTTTGTGCTTGAACTCCCTGTGTTGCATCAACAAGTAAAATACATCCCTCTACTGCCTTTAGGGCTCGAGACACTTCGTAGTAAAAGTCGATGTGACCTGGAGTATCAATTAGGTTTAAAACATATTCTTTTCCTTCACTGGCATGATTCATGCGCACAGGTCGCATTTTGATAGTAATTCCCTTTTCTCTTTCAAGTTCCATACTATCGAGTACCTGAGCCTGCATCTTTCGTTTCTCAATCGTGTGGGTAATTTCAAGCATCCGATCGGCCAAAGTCGATTTTCCATGATCAATATGCGCAATGATGCTGAAGTTTCTAATAGTATCCATATAAAGTTTTGAGTTTAATCTACACGTTCTTGGTCGAGAATAACAGTTTTCTGTCTAAATATTTTTGAAGTCAGAACGTGAGAAACATCTTCAAGCTCTTTTGATTTGAGCAATTTGAGGATTCCGATTCCTGCAACAATACCGAGCATACCAGAAACGAAGCCTTGTGCAAAAACTCCAAAAACACCGGTGTGTCCAAATACGGGATCAAAGTAACCCAAACCAAGCTTCGCAATAAAGCCTGTAATGATTGCAGCAGCGAAGCCATTAAACATAGTTCTCCACAAAGCTTTGGTTGAATTGGGAAAATCAGTTTCAAACATGAACCAAAAAATCGCCGTGTTAACAATTGTTCCAATACTAAATCCAAGAGGAAGCATGAGAACAACAGTTCCTGAAATTCCTTCTACTTTTAATAAATGTTCTATGAATGAAGAGAATACGGGATACCAATAAAAGCATTTAATGAGAATAAATGGTGCTCCAATAGTTACAATTGATGAGAAAAGGTTAATGACAACAGGTTTCCTGGTGTTTCCTGTGGCGTAATATCCCCGAATAAATAGTTGCTCTAAACTTTGTGCCACCAGTGAAAAAACAAAAAGTGCTAACGCTGCAGCAGTTAATCGAGTATCTTCCCAATTAAAGTTTCCCGATCCAAGTATTGTTCGAACAATTTGTGCGCGGAGTGTAATAAATAATACAGAAATTGGAAGTGACCAAAATATAATATGACGAGCAGGCACAACCATGTGTTCAATAAATTTCTCTCGTTCCCCCTGGCTGAATAGTCGACTAAGTGTTGGAAATGCTGCCAACGAATAACTGACCCCAATAATTGCTAGAGGTACCGACTGAAGATTAAGTGATAAATTAAAAATTGAAATAGAACCATTAACCATTGAAGATGCGTAGAATGTGATAAAAATTAATTCAACAGTGGTTGCTGCAAGTGCCAAAGTTCGTGGAAGTGACACTCGAATAACGGTTCTAAACAATTTCCAATCTGGCTTAAAAATAAATCGAGGAAGCATTCCTTCGCTAGATACAAATGGAAGTTGAATCAAAAAGTGTAAGAATGCCCCAATCACTACCCCAACAACGACTCCTGCAATTCCCATATACGGAACGAGGAAAACGATTCCAAAGATAATGGCAGCGTTATACAACAAGGGTGAAACAGCATAGAGGAAGAAGCGGTTACGCGATTGAGTAATTGAACCGAACAAGTTTGATATTCCAAGAAATATTGGTTGAAGAAGAAGAATGCGAGCAAGCATAACAATGCTTGCGGTAACTTCGACAGAGGTGTTCTGAAGAAAAAACTTTGCCAAATATGGCATTAAGAAAAATGTAATAGCTGAAACAATAATCATCACAAGAAAAAAACAAGTGAAGATTGAATCCATGAATGATTTTTCTTCTTCAGGTTTTCCTTCTCTTTCTGATAAGAATGGAATTAGAACAGATACTGAAACAAGAGATGCCACTGATGCATAGATGAAATCAGGAACACGAAATGCTGCATAATAAATATCGAGATATACACCAGGACCAATATGTGCAGCGAGAAGTCGATCTCGAAAGAGAGCAAGAATTTGTGAGAGGAGGGCAAATCCCCCAAGAAGATAAGCGGCGTGGTGAACACCGCTTATTTCTCTGTTAAGAATTGTCAGCCATCTCCTTACCATATATTAATTCTTTTTGGTCGTCTTCGCAGTTGTGGTAGCTTTTGTTGTTGTCGCTTTAACTGTCTTAGTTCCTTCATTGGTTATTCCAGCCCCTGTTACCGTAGCATTTGTTCCTTGATCAGTATTTACCGGCAATGATGAGTTTTGATTTGGTAAACCCACTGTTGGTGAAAGTCCAGCATTTAAGTTATCGAGTCCTTTTCTAATCGACTCATTATCTGGTAACTGTTTCTGTAACTCTTGAAAGAGTACGAGTGCTCCTGCCTTGTCTCCGTTGTTGTATTCTGCGAGTGCGAGGAAGTACTTAACATTTGCAACATCAGCCTGACCTCCAACAAGTGAGATTGTTCGCTCAAAGCTTTGAATTGCATCTCCATATGCCTTGTTACTGTATTGAAGTAATCCGAGTTGGAAATACACGTAAGGATTTGTTGGTGTAAGTGATGCACCTGCCTGCGCTGATTGAATGGCTGTTGCAGCATCCCCTTCTTGAATCAATGTTTGAGCGAGTAGGAAATATGCGTCTTGATAATTAGGTTTTAGTTGAATCGCTTTTACCAACGAATCTTTTGCCTTGGTTGTATCTTTATTTGCGAGTTCAAGTTCTGCAATTTGATATGCAATCAATGGATTATAAGGATTCAATTCTTGAGCTTTCTGATATGAAGCCAGAGATGCATCGTATGCTCCTTGAATATTAAGTGATACAAAGTTTTGTGCTCCTTGAGCAAGTGCAACATAGTTCAGATAATTTTTTGGATCGTATCCTGTGTTTGGGTCAGTTAACAATGTTCGAGCCTGACTTAAGTCATTTGAAGCTTGCTGAATAATGTTTACTGCCTTATCTTTTGTAAGATTTTTATCAGCGAGGGCAGTAAATGCTTCACCTAATCGAATCTGAAGTGCCCCTCGAATATATGCATCTGTTGGATC
This sequence comes from Minisyncoccia bacterium, assembly GCA_038230075.1. GTDB lineage: Bacteria > Patescibacteriota > Minisyncoccia > Phycocordibacterales > CALRBL01 > JBBRNV01. Next base: position 60,890 of record JBBRNV010000004.1, read on the forward strand.
AGACTGAAGTGCTTTGTTGATATAATTTTCTGCAATTCCTAAGTCTTCAATCTTCTGTGCACCTGAATATGCGATAGCTGCCTTATTTGAATACACTGAAGCAGATACTTTTGAATAAAATGAGAAAGCCCATGAGACAACAAAGATAATAACAAAGGTCAGTGCAAGAATAGAAAGGAAACTTTTTCGCTTACTTTCTTCAAATGAAATATATTTTTCTTTGAGGAACCCATCTCGAAAGAGCATTCCCATAAATGCACCTGTGAAAATAAATGCTAATGCTATAACTACCTGTCCCGGTGCGTAAGTCAGAAGCACAATCCAAAATACGAAAGCAACTAAGAATGATGAGATGACAATGTAGTTTGAGAAAACATCTCTGTCTTTATTGAATAATGATTTGCAACCCAAAATGAACAGACTTATAAGAAAGATCATCATTGCAAGAAATGCTGGAATTCCGGCGGTAATTAAAATAGTTGGAATGTATCCGACAGCATTTGAGAAGTCATAATTCCATGAAGAGGTCACGTTAACTTCTTGTGGCTTGTGGAGTAACCAGTAATACGTAAAGTTGTTTGGACCAACTCCTAAGAAATGCTTTTCTTTAAAGAGTGTTCCTGTAAGACTTACTGTTTCTTGCCAGTTTGGAATTGAGAGGTTAACTGGTGCTCGTGGAACAACATGTGTTGGATCATATAAATGTGTATTGATTTGGTTGTATGCAAGAGTGACACAAATTCCAACAATAAATACAACGAGTGATGCAATTGGAACAGTTCGTTTGTGATTTGCTTCTGTCTTTCCTGCATACAGAGATGAAAGAAGATACACGAAAAATACAAGAGCAAACAAACCAATTAACGTTGCAAAACTGAAGACGAAGTTTCCCCAAATAAATACAGGGAAGTTAACAAGTGAAAGAATGAGTAAACTTGCACCAAGCATTACGTAGAAGATGGTTTTCCAAATTCGATTTACTTTTACAAATTCAATACTGATACAAGTAAGAAGTGTTGCAATTCCAGCTAACACTCCAAGTTCTGTCCACTTTCCTACCGTGTTGTCAATGATTTGATTACCAGCACTCAACTTTAAGAAGTTGAACATTGCATTACTTCCAAACATTCGAAGAATATGAAAGATAGCTAACAAGCCAAATGAAGCTCCAAAAGAAGCGAAAAGATAGAAAACTCGTTCTCGAGTTCGAACGATTGAGGCAACAATGAGAGTTAGAAGAACAAGAACCAAACTGAAACTCACGGTATCAATATCAAAACCACTCCCCATAATGCCTGTTCCTAGTCTTTTTGTGACAAATGCAGACAATAAATACAAAACAGGTATTGAAATGAGTGCAATAACAGGAAGACTTGTTGAATAGGTAAATCTTCCCTCTTTAAATGAGTTGATCACTAAGTATATAACGCCAAGAATGACGAAAATAAAGAGTGGAATAACCTTAAAGAAAACAAAGCTAATCGGAAGAGTGTTGGTAAAAAGCAATGGAAGCAAGAAGACTAATGCAACAAGATAGCCGTAAATAAACTTTTGAAAAGAAATTGTTTTAATTCGCTCTAATAAAGACATGGATTTTGATTAATAATAATATGTCTCATTATTATAACGGATATTAACCCCTAATAAAAGCAAATCCACAGGTTACCCTGTGGAAAGCTTCTGAGTCTATAAGCCGAATTCTGTAATCATATTCGTTTCCAAATATGATCGGAACGTATTTATCTGTGTTGTGTATTACTACACACATCAAGCGGCACTCTCTCTTTTTTACTTTCGCAAAAAAGAGAGTACGGCCTTGCACAGAAGTAAGGATTTTGCCGTTTCACTTTCACCTTTCGATGAAATTCATCATATCTTACGATACGATGCAGTTGGCTTTCGCCTTCTGCGTCACTGCTCGCACCTCTTGGATTACCCAGACGGGCGTTACCCGCTACTTGTGTCTCTCACATTTCTGTAAAAGACTCTGTGTTCGGACTTTCCTCCCCTTCACATTACACGTGGTTATGTGAAAGAGCACGTACCCAACTCAGGTCTTTAGACTAGCAAAAAAACTAGATAAAGTCGACTGAATCTCCAACTTTTATACCAGAACCACTTAGCTCATCTTTTGAAAGTTCAATAACATACGAAGCGTCTTTTGTCGGATAAAATACTTGAGGATACGTACCAGGTTCCATATCTTTAACGATAGTAATAACTGTTCTATTTTTATCGAGCCATAAGACATCAAGAGGAAAACTCATGTCTTTCATCCAGATACCTGAATCATTAATGCTTGCTCGAGGAAATATAAAAAGCATTCCTGTTTCATTTTCTAAGTACGGTCTTCCACTTAATCCTTTTTGAAGATCTTTTTCATCTGTAACAATTTCCGCATGTATTCTTTTATTTCCAATTTGAATGTCGATTCGCTTTTTTTCGTATAACACTTTGTCGTCTATAAAATTTTGATTTGCAAATAACTTTTGTGGAAGGTTTCTGATAAAAGGCCGCGAAATAATGAGACCTGCAAAAATAATAATAACAATGATGAATGCTGCCATAAGAGTTCGAGAACTGTGACGCATGAGCTATTCTTTAGATTCAAACAAAAGAGAAAGAGAATTCATACAAAAACGTTTTCCAGTTGGCGCTGGTCCGTCATCAAACATGTGTCCAAGGTGTGCCCCACATCGAGCGCACAATACTTCAGTTCGAAGCATTCCATAACTTCGATCATCTTTTGCTTCGATTACTTCAGGAGAAATAGTGTCGAAAAAACTTGGCCACCCTGTTCCTGAATCATATTTAGCTTCTCCACTAAATAATTCGAGATGACAATTTGAACAGAAATATGTTCCATCTCTTTTTTCTTTATAGTATGAACCTGCGAAAGCAGCTTCTGTTCCGTGTTTTCGAGTAACATGATAGACCTCAGGAGAGAGAATTTCTTTCCACTCTTCATCTGACTTAACAATCTTTTCTATGTTCTTTAACATTGTATATATAGTATATCAATATACGTATCAAAATTACACTAGTTGGAATACATTCCCAAAAGCTTAAGTACAGCCGTAACTGCAGGATCAGCATCAGGCCCATATACAATTGCTCCACCTAACGCCCCAGTAATTGTTACTGAAATTAATCCAGCCAAAGAAAGAATGACGAGATATGCTCGATGTGCGTAAAAGTGATACAGAAATATTTGGATCTTTTTTGCGATAGAAGTAAATGTTGTCCAATTTGGTTTTAATAATTGCAGCTGTTCGATCCAATTTTGCACAAGAGAAAGCTTTGTAACATAGATAAGAAGAATAAAAACAAAAATATATGCAGTAACCACTGCCCAGGTATTATGATTTTCAATCAAGTCACTTCTTCCCATGATTCCTTCTGCAATATCTCCTGTGTAAAGCGCTACAAAAATTCCCAAGGTTCCAATAACAAGAAAAGTAAACTTAATATAAAACCATGAAACGATATGCTGTAATTTTTTAATACTGATAATTTCAAACAATGCATAGACAGTAAGTAACGCTATGGGAAAGTGAACGATGATGGGATGTATATTCATATAGTGATATTAACAATAAAAATAGAGATATTCTGGTATAATAGAACACACTTAGTATATAATTTTACACATGCAGGAACAAACACCGAATCCACCTATCGATCACGCTCAACAAACTGTCGTTGAAGTAGACATCAACAGAGAAACAAGCGAAGAGTTTTTGGATGAACTTCAAGCAATTAAAAAAGAGTTGAAAATTTCAAATTCATTCTCTCGAAAATTTTCACTAGCTCTTATCTATGGTCTTGGAACCGTTATTGGTGCTACGGTAGTTGTTGCACTTCTCGTATATATTCTTTCTCTGTTCACCAACATTGTTTTCATTGGAAAAATAAATAATTGGATTATTCACAGACTTGAACACTCAACGAGCTCTGAGTCATTCTAAATGTTAGCTCTATTCAAGATACACTCTTTTTCTCAACAACTGCAATTCAATGTAGTCGGTATCACCCATCATTCCATCATTTTGTAGTTGTTGACTTGCATCAAAAAGATAATTTATATCTGTAGGAACCTCACTTACAGAATGTAGAGTTGTATCTTGAAGATTTTCAACGTAACTTTCTATTTTTTGAAGAGCATATCGAATACCTGCTTGAACAAATGTTTCGATCTTTTTCATATCTTCAAAAGACAAACTTTCACTTTGTTTCTGATAAACACCCTCAAGCATCATAATATCTATGAATGCTGGATAAAGAGAAACTTCTTCATTTGAAAGCACGGCGCGTTCAATTCTTTTAAATAATTTAGAAGTAACGACTGGCACATCAGGAGTTAATTCTAATGCTCCGTGCTTGAGATGTACTAGTTCTATTTTTTCACCTTCGTTCATAATTAAACTTGTTGTATGCTGATTATTTTTAGATCAACCAATGCAAAGAAAGCCTTTCGATATAACTCACCACGTGCGACAGCGTCGTGAAAATGCATTCTATCTGCAATTGATTCAAAATTTACAGGTTTATCTGCGTGTTGATCATCTGCGGTTATTAAATAATATTCATTCTGAATGTATTCAATTAATGCTAATTGAATATCGCTATACTCCGAAACATCTTTACGAGTATCTTGATCATGATCATGATTTTCGGGTAATGAATAAAATTCTTTAAGGAAATCTTGACCATCCATCGAATCAAAAAATCCAACAAATAATCTTACCGCCTCATCTTTTGCAAAAGGATCTCCTTCAGCTAAAAAAAGAACCTTCATCTTTTCAAGAAGATCGTATCTCTCACCATTTTCACCTTCATGTTTGCCACCTATTTTTAGTACCATATTTTCATTTCTAGACATGTAAAACTATTTTACCACGAACCACTGGCTCCGCCACCACCCGATGAGCCCCCACTAAAGCCCCCAAATCCGCCACCGCCAGAACTGCCACCACCTCCACCAATAAACCATGGAATACTCTTTCCTCCTTTCGATGCTTTGTATCCCTTCGAAACAATATAGTCGAAGATCAATCCAAAAATACTCAAAATAACGATTGAAATTGTTCCAACAAAAAAGAATCCAAAAAAGAATCCAATAATAACTCCAATTGCTCCACCAAACACTCCTCCAAGCCACCACGACTTTGATTTAGCCAAAATTGAAGTGAGCCACTGAAGTGCGATGATACCGGCAAAAAACAAAAAACCTGCGTGGTTGTATAACCATCCATAATTTTCAGACTGAGACGATGTGGCTGACGCAGTAAATTCTTCTCCTTGCACCGCAGCTTCAATTGCATAAACACCCTGCGTCACTCCCTCATCATAATTTCCATTTTTAAATTCTGGAGTAATGATCTCATCAATAATTCTTCCTGATTGAATGTCGGTAAGAGCACCTTCTAAACCATATCCCACTTCGATACGAAGCTTTCTTTCGTTAGGAGCAATTAAAAGAAGTACTCCGTTGTTAGAAGCTTTAGTTCCAACTCCCCACTCTCGAAATAATGCATTTCCATATGAAGCAACATCATCACCATCAAGACTATTAACTGTTGCGATAACAATTTCAGTACTTGAACTTTCTTTGAAGTTAGTAAGTTCTTCTTCAAGAGAGTTTTTGACATCCTGTGAAAGAATGCCAGCAAAGTCGTTTACATATCCAGTTGGTGATCCTGGAGATGTGTATGCATATACAAGTTGAACATTTTTATGTACCAAACTTACAAGTGCTGCCAAGATAAATAGAAAAAGCAGTGTCCAAGATGTGAACCGTATAAGGGTTCTCTTCATACAGAGAGTTAGTTAGTAGCAGCTCCTTCAGGCGCTGGTGAAGTATTGAAGTCAACTTTTGGTGCAACTTGAGCAGCGGCATCTGCCTCAAAGTATGCCTTCGGTGCGAATCCAAAAAGTTTTGCAAACAATACACCTGGAAATCGCTGTGCAGCAGTATTGTATGAAACTACGGTGTCGTTAAAGTTTTTTCGTTCAACTGAAATTCGATTTTCTGTTCCTTCAAGTGATACTTGAAGATCTCGAAAGTTTTGAGTTGCTGTTAGTTGAGGATAGTTTTCTGCAACAGCAATCAATCGTCCAAGAGAACTTGAAAGGTTTGATTGTGCGGCCTGAAATTGTGACAATTTTTCTGGAGTTAAATCTTTTGCATCAATATTAATACTTGTCGCTTGTGCTCGAGCGTTAACTACATCTGTTAATGTCTTTTGTTCGAAATTTGCTGCACCCTTCACAGTGTTCACAAGATTAGGCACGAGATCTGCTCGTCGTTGATAGACAGTTTGAACATTTCCCCACGCATTATCAACAGCTTGGCTTTTTCCAACCAAACCGTTATATGAACCAACTGCGAATAAACCGATAATAACGATAACACCGATAACTATCCATAATGTTTTGCTCATAAGGAGGATTATACAACAAACAAGAAATTCATACAGTCTTTATGTATTCCTTGTTTAGAGTGTAAATTAATACATTCCGTTCATGCCAGACCCTGTAGCTGTGTCAGATCTTTCTTCTTTTGGTTCGTCAGCAACTGCTACTTCGGTGGTGAGAAGAACAGCTGCTGCTGATGCTGCGTTTTGAATACCAGATCGTGCAACTTTTACAGGATCAATAATTCCTGCTTCAAGCATGTCAGGAACCATAATATCGAGAAGTGCGTTATAACCTGCATTTCCTTTTGAATTTCTAATTCGCTCAACAATTACTGAACCATCTTCTTTTCCAGCATTGATTGCAATTTGTTTCAACGGTTCTTCAAGTGCTTTGATAACAATGTTGTATCCAATCTTAGCCTCAGTGCTTAATGTTTGTAACTGTTTGTCGTTTACAAGTTTTTGTCGAAGTTTGTCTGCCACTCTCACTAATGCAGTTCCTCCTCCAGCAATCACCCCTTCTTCAATTGCTGCTTTAGTTGCATTTACCGCATCTTCAATTTTTAACTTTAAATATTTCATTTCAGTTTCTGTCGCGGCACCTACTCGAATAACCGCAACACCACCTGACAACTTAGCAATTCGTTCTTCAATTTTTTCTATATCATATTTTGATTCTGTATGTTTCTTTTGAGACATCAATTCTTTTACTCTCATTTCGATGTCAGTCTTTTTTCCTTTTCCACCAACAATAACCGTATTGTCTTTCGTTGAAACAACTTTATGAGCTTTTCCCAAGTGAGCAAGCTCGGCTTTTTCAAGAGAAATTCCAAGTTCATCTGAAATTACTGTTGCACCAATAGTAACTGCAATGTCTTGAAGCATTTCTTTTTTTCGATCACCGTATCCTGGAGCTTTTATTCCTAGGATATTAAATGAGCCTCGAAGTTTATTTAAAACCATAGTAGTGAGTGCATCTCCGTCAACATCTTCTGCAACAATAACTAATTCTTTTTTTCCTGATTGTGCCAACTTTTCAAGAAGAGGAATTAACTCTTTGATTGAAGAAACTTTTTTGTCAGTTAAGAGTACTGCTACTTCTCGATATTCTGCTTCCATTCGTTCAGAGTTTGTAATCATGTATGGAGAAACGTATCCTTTGTCGAACTGAAGCCCTTCGACTACTTCTTTCTCAACACCAAATGATTGTGATTCTTCAACAGTGACGACACCGTTTTTTCCAACTTGTTCGATGGTATCTGAAATAATTTTTCCCAATTCCTCAGATTCTGCAGAAATAGTAGCCACCTGTCGTGTCTCTTCTTTATTTTTAATTGGTTTTGCAATTGCTTTAAGTGCAACGACAGCATCTTCTCGAGCTCTGTCGATTCCGTGTTTTATACCCATAGCATTTACTCCCATAGTTGCATGCTTCATTCCTTCACGAATAATTGCCTGTGTCAGAATAACAGAAGTTGTTGTTCCATCTCCTGCCATGTCGTTTGTTTTAGATGCGACTTCTTTTACAATCTCAGCTCCCATGTTTTCAAATTTATTTGAAAGTGAAATATCTTTTGCAATTGAGACACCATCGTTCGTGATAGTTGGCGCGCCATATGATTTCTCAAGTACCACATTTCTTCCTCGAGGACCGATAGTAATTTTAACGGCGTCTGCCACCTTATCGACTCCTTGCTTTAACATTTTTCGAGCTTCTTCCCCAAAAAGGATATGTTTTGCCATATATATGTATAGTTTAAAAGATTACTGCTAAATAATTACCGAAGAATTCCTAAAATCTGTGACTCAGAAATAACGACATACTTCTTATGATTCATTTCGATTTCATCATATCCATATTTTGAAAACAGAACTCGATCTCCAACTTCTACATTCATAGAAAGAATACTTCCATTCTCTAATACTTTTCCAGCACCAACCGCAATCACATTTCCTTGGGCAGATTTTTCTTTAGATACTGACTCGGGAAGAATCATGCCGAATGATGTTTGTTGTTCTGCTTTCTGTTCAGTGATTTCAATTAAAACTTTGTCTCCAAGTGGAGTCAGAAAATGACCTTTGTTTTGTGAAGATGTAGTGCCTGTAATATTGTTTTTTGGAGCTTTTTTCTTATTCATAATAGTAAAAGTTATTAATAGGTGTTGGTATTATACTCATCAAACCAGCCGATTCAACTCGGCTTCGAAACATTCTTTAGTCTTTATTTATATAATCTAGAGCTTTTCTTTATCTTTTCTTTATACAACGGATAGGGCTTCTGTGGATTGACTTTTAGATGAAATACGATAATATGTTCTTCGATGAAACTTTCTGGCCTATTGCCATATATAGAAATTGCTTTCGCAATACTTGCCATTGTTGGCATTCTCCTTCAACGAAATGAAGCTAACTTAGGAGCTGCTTTTGGCGGTGGTGATATGGGTGGAACATACAATACAAGACGAGGTTTTGACAAAGGTGTCTTTATTTTCACTACAATTGTCTCTATCTTGTTTGTGGCAACAACTATTGCTACTCTCATCTATTAATCTAACGATTATCTAGTCTCACGCTCTCTATATAGTGTAGAAAGCACAGACTCACATTAACGTGGCTGAACGTATCTTTCAAAAACGACATCACCTTCCTTTTATCAATAAGATTGAAAAGGATTTTGAAGCGCTTAATCTGACAGAGCGAGTCATTTTCATTGTGGCAGGAATAGTTTTATGTTTTTCATCACTGTTCATTACATGGTCTGCAAGTGAAGCATTCACGGTAGAAGTTCCAAAATCAGGAGGGACACTTCGAGAAGGAGTACTTGGCTACCCTCGATATATTAATCCACTTCTTATATATACCGAATCAGGAAAAGATATTGCCTCTCTGGTGTACTCAGGACTCTTCAAACTAAATTCTCAAGGAATACTAGTTCCTGATATTGCCGAGAGTTACACTATTTCTCCTGATGGAAAAACATACAACGTCACTATTCGAAACGATGTGTACTTTCATGATGGAAATAAGTTGAATGCCAATGATGTCGTCTTCACTGTTCAGAAAGCACAAGATGTAAGTTTGAAAAGTCCCGAGACTTCAAAATGGCAAGGAGTGAGTGTGGTGGCAAATGATCAAACACACATTACCTTTACACTCAAAAACGCTTTTGCTCCTTTCATATACAACTTAACACTTGGTATTTTGCCAAAACATATTTGGGAAAATGCAGACATCGATCAATTCAGTTTCAGCTCATTCAATCAAGAACCAATTGGTTCAGGGCCTTATAGAGTTGAAAGTATCGCTCGAGATAGTGCTGGTCTTCCCCAGTCATACACACTCACCGCATTCAATAAATCAATCGGTCAGAAACCTTTCATTACTCAGATCGTCTTCGTCTTTTATCAAGATGAAGATGCCTTGGTTAACGCATTGAAAAACAATCAAGTTGATAGTATTGCCGATCTTTCAGCCGAAACCGCTATTCAAAATTTGAGTATGTTTGAAGGTCGTGGTGAAGTGGTTAATACACTTCCCGAACCACGTCTCTTTGGTGTATTCTTTAATCAAAGCAGTGCTCAAAGTAATAAAGCTCTCCTTGATGAATCAGTGCGCAAAGCCCTTGATCTCACTGTTGATCGAAAAGATTTGGTAGATTCTGTTCTCTTTGGATTCGGAAAGCCGGCATACACACCAATTCCAGAAAATTTTTGCAAAGAATGTTCAACCTTGGCATCAAGTACTGGAACATCTTCTTTGACATCATTATCTGACGAAGAAGTTCTTTCAAAAGAAGATCGACTAATTGAGGCTCAAAGTATTTTGAGTAAAGCTGGCTACTCTGTTGTCGATGGAGTACTGCAAAAGAAAAGTGGAACTGATACCATTAAAGTTTCATTCACTTTAACAACAGGATCAAGTAAAGAACTTCAGCAAACAGCAAAACGATTACAAGAATCGTGGAAAGCATTAGGGGCCGACGTGTCTATTAAAACATTTGAACCGAGTGAACTTAGTTCAAACGTCATTCACGGCAGAAAATTTGAGGCACTTCTTTTCGGAGAAGTCATTCCTCGAAGTCTCGACCTCTATCCTTTCTTTCATTCTTCAGAACGACTTGATCCGGGCATTAACATTTCAATGTATAGCAATCGAAATGTAGACAAACTACTTGAACAAAGTAGAAATGCGACAACAAGTGATGTAAGAATACAAAATATTCAGCAAATTGAAGAAGAGATATCTCAAGATACGCCAATCATCTTCCTCTATGTCCCTTCATATATCTATGTCACTCCACCGCAGTTGAAAGGAACATATACAGGAGGAATTGCTCAAGGATACGAACGCTTTATCGATATCGCAACATCCTATATCGACACTGAACGAGTTTGGCCTATCTTTCAAAAAAACAAATAATAAAAATTAATAACAACAATTAACACATACAGACATGAACACAGCAGAAAACAATAAGTCGGGAGCAGCGCTCGTCGCAGCACTCACGACAGACACCTCTAACAACTTCGCTCCTGCAGCTCCAATGCACGCACCGAGCGATCAACCTCGAACAACAGATCCTGCAGCTCCAGCACAGCCTGGAACTGCTCCTCGAGGCCCACGACGTGGACGACCAATCTCACGAATGAAACGACCTGAAAATCGACGTATTCGAGTATCAGGAAGTTCTCGACCGCAATCAATGAGTAAAGAAGGAGGTATTCCACCACTTCTTCCTGGAAACATTCGAATCATTCCTCTTGGAGGAGTAGAAGAGATTGGAAAGAACATGACCGTTGTTGAAATGGGCAATGACATTATTGTGATCGACGCTGGATTTCAATTCAAAGAAGCAGACACTCCAGGAATCGATTACATTCTTCCAAACACTCGATACCTTGAAGAACGAAAAGATCGAGTGCGCGCTATCATCATCACTCACGCCCATCTCGACCACATCGGAAGTATTCCTTTCATCATGGATCGAATTGGAAATCCCCCACTCTACACACGAAACCTTTCAGCATTAATGATTAAGAAGAGACAAACAGAATTTCCTCATCTTCAACCTATTGATTTTAAAATTGTAGAAAAGAACGACAAAGTAAAAATCGGAGATCTTGTTGTTCGCTTCTTTGGTGTAACTCACACCATTCCTGATTCAATGGGAATAATCATTGAAACTCCTTACGGAAACGTTGTTACACCAGGAGACTACAAACTTGAACACACCGACGGTATTCCAAGTGAACGAGAAGAAAAAGAATATGCGCAATTTGATAATGAAAAGAATCTTTTCATGTTTAGTGACTCAACAAACGTTGCAAACCCAGGATTCTCTACACCAGAAAAGCTTGTGCACAAAAATCTCGAAGAAATTATTCGAAGTATTAAAGGACGCCTCATTATTGGACTCTTCGCTTCTCAACTTGAACGAATCACTAAAATTGTTGAATTCTGTGAAAATCTTGGAAAGAAAGTAGTGATCGAAGGACGAAGCATGAAAAACAATATTGAAATTGCACTTGCTGCAAATATTCTCATTGTTAAGAAAGGAACATTAATTGATGCACGTGATATCGATAAATACGCTCCTGATCGTGTCGTTATTTTGGCAACAGGAGCTCAAGGAGACGAATTCGCCGCTCTTATGCGAATGTCTACAAAGAACTATAAATATCTTCAACTCTCAAAGAAAGATACAGTACTTCTTTCATCATCGATTGTTCCTGGAAATGAAAAAGCTGTGCAAAAATTGAAAGATAATTTGGCACGACAAGGAGCAAAGATTATCGAGTTTCGAACAACCGATGTATACATTCACTCAACAGGTCACGGAAACCGCGGTGAAATTGAATGGTTACACCGAAAGCTTAAGCCACAATTTTTCATGCCAATTCACGGTTCTCACTACATGCTTCGACTTCATGCTCAACTTGCAATGGATCTAGGTATGCCCGAAGAAAACATTGTCGTACCTGACGATGGAACTATTGTTGAAATTCAAGACGGAGGAAAGAAAATGGTTATTCTCAAAGAGAAGGCTCCCGCAACCGATGTGACGGTAGATGGATTCACTGTGGGAGATATTCAAGAAGTGGTGATGCGAGATCGACAAATTCTCGGACAAGATGGGATCTTCGTTATATTCGCACTTCTTGATCAGAAAACAGGAAAGATTCGACAATCCCCTGATATTATTTCTCGAGGTTCAGTTTATCTTCAAGAATCTCAAGACATTTTACGAGAAGTTCGCTACATCATTAAACGAACTATCGAGCGATCAATTGAAGGAATGAATCCTATCAACTTTGATTATGTTAAAAACTTAGTGAACGATGAAGTAGGACGATTCATGTTCCAAGAAACTGCAAAGAAACCAATTGTCATCACGGTAATCCGAACAGTATAAAAAGCAAAACAAAAAGAAACCGCTAAAAATTAAAAAGGAATGTATTAAGGCCCGCCGGAGATTGTCCGTGCGGGCCTTAGTGTTGAAAGTGAAATCTTGGGTGATGAACTGACTGAACAAAGGTTGCTACGGTGCGGTTACGTCGTGCTGCCTTTGGCCCAAAAGATGGGCTTCCGACACAACTGCCAAACCTGGCTGACAGATGGCGAAGTGACGTAGGGCCGCCGCTTCAGATGGGCGAAGACCAACGCTCGCGATCGCGATACCTTGGTAGCGATTATCGAATGTCGCCGGACGCTCATTTCCCGGATGCGGTTCTTGGCCGGGAGAGTAGATGAGCTCATGCGAGTCGTGAGTGCAAACGACTTCCATCGGTGACAGGAGTCGTTCCATCACGCAGGCCGGAAGAGGCCGTCCTTTGAATTCGCGCGAGATTCGCATGAGCTCATCTAGGAACTCTTCGAGCATTTCTCCCTTTTCGTTGGTCATGTTGGGATTTGGATCGAGATACTGCTCGACCATCATAGCCAACACGGCGCTAGGTGAATTGAACCGCGCACTGATTGCGGTCATGACGATTTTGACGTGACCTGGAACTACGTTTTTCATGTCATTACTTCAGCTTTGTTTACTACTTTGCGGGGTGAATAGCCGATTCCAACAAACAAGGTGAGAGAGGAACAAGCTTTTGGAATTATACAACCAATTCCCCATCAGTCAACTATGATTTGATGCCTTTAAGTAAGTAGCTACTACGGATTTGCTATACTGACTACATGAAGCGTCATATTAGTCTCGTCTATATTGCAGCCATTCTTCTTTCTTTTCATTACTTTTTGGTCACTTATATCAATTCTAGTTTCCTTAAAACATTTTTTAGTGAAGATGTTGTTAGTATTTTATATGCGGCAGGGTCACTCATCACTATTATTTTATTTCTACTCATTAATCCCCTTCTACGAAAACTTGGTAACACAAAATTAATGCTTTTAATTGGAGCATTTGAATTACTGTCACTTATTGGAATGGCATTTCTGAAAGTTCCCTTCCTTATTGCAATTCTTTTCATGGTGCAGCAGGCAAGTTTCCCACTTCTCCTTTTGAATCTTGATATTTTTCTTGAGCATTGGAGTGATCGAAAAGAAATTGGATCCCTTCGAGGACTGTACCTTATGGTTTTAAATACCTGCGCACCTCTTTCTGCTCTAGCTTCTGGGTACCTCGTGTCAGGGAATAACTTTACGGTTCCCTACGCGCTTTCAGGTGCATTTATGCTTTCACTTCTTCTTTTAGTTGGTATCTTTTTTAAGCATTACAAAGATACAGCTTACGAGTCGGTGAAAGTGAAGGTATTGGCACACGATTTATCACTTAATAAAAATTTGCGATCAATTTTTATGAGCAATTTGCTGCTTCAATTCGTTTATTCGTGGCTCATTATTTATATTCCGCTTTACCTTACGATACATCTTGGCATGTCATGGGAAAAGGCATCAGGAGTGATTGCTATTTCTCTTATCTCATTTATTATTTTTCAAATTCCTTTAGGCAAAATCGCCGATGCTTGGAATGCTGAAAAGCCAATATTACTTATTGGTTTTCTTTTATTAATTTTTGGTTTTGGAGCAATGCCTTTCGCTATTCTTCCAAGCTTTATCATCTGGGCAATTATTCTCTTCGTGACAAGAACTGGCGCAAGCTTGGTTGAAGTGGCCTCAGAGAGTTATTTCTTCAAACAAATCACCGATAGAAACAGTCAGGTTATGGAATGGTGGCGTATCAATATGCCTCTTGCAAGCATTTTTGGAGCAGTAGTTGGAACCATTGCTCATCTTTATATTCCTTTCAGATATACCTTCTTTATTATGAGTGCCATTCTACTTCTTGGAATCTATTTCGCTCGTTCTCTTACCAAAGCTTTGCCTTTATCATCATAAAAAGAGGAATCTCTTTTCGAGCCTTATCTTCTGCTTCTTGGCGCGGACCTTTCTGACTTACTTTGTGTGATGTCCATTCTTCAATACGAGCAATACCAAATCCTTGTTTTTCGAAGGCTTTAGTTAAAACTTGAAGCGATCGATGAAACGAAAATGTGTGCACTTGTGCCGATTTCTCAGCTCCAGGATTCATGACAATGGGAATTTCTAATTCTGAAATATAAGAATCAACCCATCGTGACTGAGTTCCATTTCCTTTCTCATTTCCATTGGCGTCAAAAATCCAATCTGAATGTTGTGGCACGCGAAATGCGGGATGATTCAATACCAATATGAGCTCTCCTTCTTTTTTAAGAACGCGTTTTGATTCTGCGATCACTTCTTGAAAGTTTTTTATATTTTGAAGCGCGAGCACAATCGTTACTGCATCAATGGTTCCGGTTTTAATAAAAGCTAAATCGTCTGCTGGCTTTACATAAAATTCACCTTTACCAGGTTTTTTAGCAATATCAATTAATTCTTTTGAAATGTCAGTTCCAATCACCTCTGCACCCTCTTCGATAAATGCGTGAGAAAAATATCCTTGTCCACAAGCAAGATCAACAACCTTCTTTCCGTGTAAAGGAGTGAGTAAACGAATAAGTCCTGGCAGAATGATTTGCTTTTGAAATGAGTCGTTGTCATTAACAACATCGTCATACCATGAAGCAACCTTCCCCCAGGACGTATCCTTTTTCATATCTAATATTTATTTGAGAACCTTCTTTACTGCTTTCTTTGCCTTTTTAACAACAGGAGCAGCATCTTTCTTAATATGATTCCAGTATCCCTTAAGTTCTTTCAAAAGCTTTGCTACTTCTTCAGGATTAGCTGTCTTTACCGCCTTATATCGTTCAATAACACCGTCAACTACCTTATGATAGTCTCCTTCTGTTACTTCTTTTAGTTTCTCAATCTTTTCCAACACTTCTCCTTTTGCTTTAAGAGCCCAACCACTTACCTTTGTTCGATTCTTTTTAGCATCTTTTGATCCGTAGAGAAAATATGCACCTGCTGCTGTTGCAACTGCTGCAACTGCTAGTCCTACTCCTGTTGCAATATGTGATGATTCTTTTTTTGTTGCCATAATATTTATATTAAAATTAATTGCTGATATCTTCGCTGTCTTTCTTTGTTTTTCTGACTCTTACCTTACCACGAAACAAACTCTGTGCGAAAGAGAAAAGTGCTCCAAAATTGAATCGTCCATCATCATAAACACTTGTTCGAAATTCATGAATGCCGTCAACAATTTCTGCTCCTTCTTCTTTAATTTTCTTTGATAATTCCTTCAGGTTCTTTATAACCACAATAGCGTAGATTAGGAATATGGCACCTAAAATGCCAAATACCGCCACAACGCACGTGGTGATAAAAAAGAAAATGTCAGCATGAATAATATTCATATACAAATTATAACACGGCTGAAGCTAACCCTTCAGGGATTGCTCCTTGGCTTCCTAAAAAGACATTATAAAAGAGTAAGCACGCAAACATGAGAAGAAGAAGTGCTACTCCGTAGACATACATTTTATGATGCTGTTTTGATCGGTCATAGTTAAAAAACAATACAAGAACGAGAGCAATCAATCCTCCAATTAAACTATATGCAATTGCCAAACTTCGGGCAGGATTCGTTGATACTCGTTCAAAGGCACTTACCTTTTCTGCATCAACGGCACGACTAGGTGCAACTTCGGCAACCTCGGCAACCTCTTCATCAGTTGAAGCTCCCTTTACTTCTTCTTTGGTAAACACTACAAGAGTGGTAGTTGAAGTTGTTGCGTCTTTAAGTGCCAAATCGGTGTTTTTTGTGTCAGAAGCCGAGGCTAAAGCAGGAGTAGGAGTTAGAGTATTTTGAGGGCTCACAATCGTTTTAGGCTGCGATGTATTTTCTGATGTAATCTCTTTCGCAATTGCAACAATGTCTCGTTCTTGGGCAACCTGTGGCTCCACAACAGCTTCTACACTGGGCTTTCCGAACTCTTGAACAACAAATGTTGTTGGCTTTCCATTGTAAAACCCTTCAACACTCGCAATACCAACTTCGGTGAACTTTTCGTTCAAAATATTGGCTCGGTGAGTTGGAGAATTCATCCACGCAAAGTTCACATCATCTGATTCACTAAAGTTAATAGCCAGGTTTTCACCTGCATATCGATAGTTGTATCCGGCTACATTAAACCAATGCCATGGCTCTAATCCTTCAGGGCTTGTATGTGCGAAATATCCTTTTGCTGCCATGTCTTGCGCTTTAGCTTCTGCAGCCTCTACAAGTAAGGGGTTAACTTTTAATCCAGGGAGGTCATATTGAACGCGATCTTTATTTGCCAATTCAACTAAAATCTTTGGAAAGATGGTTGAGATAAGATCAGTTCTTTTAAGGGTAAGCTTTTGAAGCATGGCACATGAAAATAGTGCCAAAATGAGAAATGAAAAGAAGGCAAAACTAGCCTCTCGTAAAATATGAGGATGGTGCTGATTGTGCTCACCTGGAATGAAATATTTTAAAAGAAACTTTTTCATAGCAATAATTTATATCGAAAAGTTCGCCTTAACGGTAACCATGACTTCTTTCTTAATACTTGAAGTGTCGTATGTGCCGTAATCACTGACATCGGCAGAATCTGGAGACAATACCTGCACCACTCCAACTGAAGCAGAACGAAGTGATCCAACTGAGGTGCCTGAACTTTCAGCTAATGCTGTAGCTCGTGCTTTTGCATCTTTAACCGCGTCCGCCAAAAGTGACACACGAAGTTCCGGAAGTTTTGAATACGAATATTCAAGAGCGATGGTTGAGAAAAAGATTCCTTTATTAACCAATGACAGTGTTGATTTTGCAGCATTTGTCACTTTATCAACCTCTGAAGAACTAAGAGTGATTACCTGTCGAATAACATACTGCTTTTCTTCTGGGGCAATATACTGACTATTGTTGCTATAATCTTGGTCCATACTAACTGTCGAAAGATCGTAATCTTCTTCACTAAATCCTTTTGAGGCATAGAAATCTTTTATCTCTTTTGCATCATCGGCAATTTGTTGATATCCCAATTTAATATCAGCAGATCGAACAGTTCGCTGAATTTGAGTTGTCCATTTTACCCGATCAGACACGATTGAAGTTTTTGACGAACCTGTTACTGAAATAATATTGTCGGCAAGTCGTATTTTATAGAAGGTAATTGATGCAATGAGGGCCGCGAGAACCAAGGCAATTGCAATAAAAAGTGAGGCGTTTGTAATACTTTTCCCAAGATTTTGTTCCATGCGTACAGTATAAAGGTTTTTGTGTACAAAAGGAATAACATTTCTTCAAACACTACTTATTATCGATACAGATACGTAACAACTCCAAGAATCACAACAACTATTCCAAGCTGTGAGCCAATTGCAACAAAGACTGATCGATAGTATCGAATATTTGCGTGTATCCAGACATGAAAATACTCAACTGACGTAAAGGGTTCAAATTTAAAGAGAAAATAAGACACTTGTAATGGGTCAGGAAAAATTCCTCCGAGCGCTCCCCATAAAATTGATGAAGTGAGGAACTTCAATAAAATACTTAGTTCAAAGATGTTTGTTTTTGTCACCAATACAAACAATGCTGCGGCAAAACAAATACCAAGAAAGAAATCTAAACCAATTCGAATGAGATCAATAATGATCAACTTACTTGGCTTAATCGTTGACGTCATGTCATCCTCATTTTTCTTGTCAATCGAAAGAAGTGCGTAATCTATATGAGGAATACTATCGAGCACATAATGAGATAGTATTCCCACACTAAAAGCTATAACTGGATGACCAGATACAAGAAGGCCAAGTGCAGCCCCTACCGTTCCGTGAGTTGTGAGGGTCATTACTATTTTGAAACGGGAGTCGAAGAAGATGTTGCTACTGAGTTCACTTCGTAACTAGTGTTCTGCATTTCGAAAAAGTTCACCAATTCATTTACGTCAGTGACACTCATCCATTTTGCAGGATTAGATACATTGAAATGCTTTTCGAAACCTAACTCTTCTAATCGTCGATCTGCTACATACTGAACATACTGATTAACATAGTCAGCGTTTAGTCCAAGAATTCCTCGTGGAAATAGATCGGTATTGTATGCTGATTCAAGTTCAACTCCTTTGATAATAATATCTCGAATTTCGTCGGCAAATTCTGGAGTAACAACATCAGCATTTTCTGTAAGAACTTCAGTAATAAGATTGATTCCAAATTTAAGGTGAAGACTTTCATCTCGAAGTACCCAGTTAATCATTGAAGCGAAGTTTCGAAGTTGATTTCGTTGTCGAAATGATAGAGCAACCATGAATCCACTGTAGAACCACACTCCTTCCATCACAATATTTGTTGCAACAAGATTTCGAATAAAATCTTGTTTTCCTTCAGTACTTTCAATATCAAGATTTTTTTCTGTCATTCGGCCAACGTAGTGGTTGATGTAATCTTCTTTCGCTTTCATTGAAGGAGTTTCAAGGTGTAGGTTGAAAATACTATCTCGATCGAAACCAAATGTTTGAAGTACATATTCAAAACTAACACAGTGATTCGCCTCTTCCCACATTTGCTTTGCAAGATATAAGTGAGTTTCAGGGGCCTTAAGATACGGATATACACCGAGAGCAAGAGAACGATTCACAATAAGTTCAGCAGGATTGAAAAAGGCCATCAAGAATTTCACCGCTCGTTGCTCGTCTTCAGTCATTGATTGAAAATCTCGAAGATCTTCACCGAGAGCAATTTCGTGTGGGAACCATGTGTTTCGAACAGCTTGGTTATAAAGATCGTACGCCCATGGGTATCTGAGCGGATGAAGATTCATATCTGAGGGTGATGCTTTTCCTATTAACATATATTTTTTAGATTAAATGAATAATGTACTTTTTTCCTGCAATTTTAGGTATTAATTATACCACTTTTGCCTCTCTTCTTTTGCCTTGACACTCTTACTGACAACTGTCGCACTGAAGCAACTCTTGTGGGTCAGTAGGACATGTCTTTGCAGCGTTGTCTGATTTAATGACATTCAACTTTGTTTTAGGAGCCTG
The DNA here is from genome assembly GCA_038230075.1 of Minisyncoccia bacterium. Classification (GTDB taxonomy): domain Bacteria; phylum Patescibacteriota; class Minisyncoccia; order Phycocordibacterales; family CALRBL01; genus JBBRNV01. The sequence continues at coordinate 80,763 of JBBRNV010000004.1, forward strand.
TGTTGCTGTGTGCGCCATTGTTTTTACTGGTTCATTCAAATTATTTAACCGCGCAACCATTGCTTTCATTTTATCTGCTTCTGTTTGAGCCGCAGTTTGAGGAATTTGCACAGGAGCAGTTGGTGCAAATTTTGTCATTTCTGGTTCTTCTTTTGTTTCAAGAACCATATCAAGAGGAAGGGTGTCTTGCACTGCTCGTTGTGTTGCAAACGGAGCTCCCTTTTCAATATCATGTTTTGGAGTGTGAGCCGTTGCCGTTGCACCAAACCCTGTTTTTCGAGGAGCTTCTTCATGAGTCATATCTTCTTTTGGATGCACAACGTGGTGTGCTGGAACCGTTACTTTTTCAGGAATATTGTGCGGTTGAATTGATGAAGGAATTGCTGCTTCTTCAGCAGGAAGTTGTGTTCGAACTGATGCGAATCCTCCGAATCCTTTTCGTCCAAGCTTTTCTGATTTGTTTACATGAACCGTACTTTGTTCAGCAGTATGTCGAGGCTTCATGTGTAAGTAGTAGGTTGATTTCAATCCTTTCTCCCAAGCCTTTGCATAGATCTTCATTGTTTCGTCCATATCTCGAGTTTCAAGATACATATTTCGTGAAAGCGCTTGGTCTACCCACTTCTGAGCTCGTGCCGCAACTTCAATGAAAGCGTATGGAGATGTAGTGAATGATGTTTTATAAATATCTTTAATGTGTTCTGGAATACCTGGAATGTCTGAAATGTCTCCTTGTTTTTCAATGATGACATCTTTCACTTTGTCCCAAATTCCCATGTTTCGAAGATCCTTCACCAAGTTGTGATTAATATCGAGATACTTTCCTGAAATTTTATTTCGTGAGAATACTTGTGTAAATCGTGGATCAATTCCCGGAGTCGTTCCAACAAGTAATCCAATGTTTGCATTTGGTGCAATTGCCATCAATGTTGCGTTTCGTATTCCCTTCTTAACTTTTGTTCGAAGAATATCCCAGTTTAATCCTCGATGCTTACTTCCTGCGTCTACTGTTACGTCCATTCCTCGTCCTTCAGAAAGAGTTTTGAGAGTATCAACGGGCACCATTCCTTTTGACCAACCTGATCCTTCATAGTTTTTGTATGATCCTCGAACCGCAGCCAAGTTTGCACTCTCATCAATTGCCATGTAACTAATGAATTCGAAGATTCGGTCAGCGAAATCGAATGCGTGTTCGCTGTCGTATGCCATACCAAGCTGTTCAAGGGTGTCTGAGAATCCCATCACTCCTAATCCCACCGCTCGGTTTTCTTTGTCAGACTTTTCAGCTTCTGGAATAGGGAGAACGTTAATGTCGATGAGATTGTCGAGATGTCGAACAGCCAAACGAACTGTTTCTTCAAGTTTGCTCCAATTAATTTCCTTCTTATATACATGTCCTGCCAAGTTAAGTGATGCCAAGTTACATACCGCCACATTGTCTTTATCTTGAGGAAGTGTAATTTCAGTACACAAGTTCGTCATGTGAATAGTTCCCGTATTGTTGTTGAGCGCTCGAAGGTTAATGCTGTCTTTCCATGTTAACCATGGGTGTGATGTTGATTGAAGAGCTGAAAGAATATTTCGATACTGTTCTTCTGCAGGCATTTTCTTGAAGGTTCGCATCTTTCCTGCTTCGGCAAGTGCAATGTATTCATTGTATCGATCACTAAATTCTTTTCCGTATAGTTCATTTAAATCGGGCACTTCTTTAGGATCAAACATGTACCACATATCGTGGTTAAGAACTCGCTTCATGAATTCATCAGACAAATAGGCTGCTGTGTTTGCTGTTCGCATTCGCATGTAGTCGTCGCCCGCATTGTGCTTCCAGTCGATGAATTCTCCGAAATCAAGGTGCCAATTTTCCATGTAGAAACAGAGAGCTCCTTTTTTCTTTCCCCCTCGTTGCACAGCTCGAATAGCGGTGTCAATAATTTTAGCAAAAGGAGTTGGACCAGTTGATGCTCCGTTATTACTCATTAATGGTGACCCTGCAGCTCGAAGCTTAGTAACAGAGGCACCGATTCCTCCTGATGCTTTTGAAAGCAAGAGCACATCTGAAACTGACTTTGCAATGTGTGCCATATCGTCGTGAATTTCGAGCAAGAAACAGTTTGAAAGAGCTGGATGAGGAGTTCCTGCTCCAAGGTTTGTTGACCCCCCGGCAATGTATTCAAACTTCGACATTTTATGATAGAAGGTTTTGGCCATCTCTGTTGGATTCTTCTCATTATATGAAAGTCCCATAGCTACTCGCATGAAGAAATATTGAGGAGTTTCTTTTGTCTCTCCTGTTTGTGGATTCTTTAATGCATACCGACTAAGAAAACCTGAAAGGCCAGCATATTGAAAAAGGTCGTCTCGATCGGTTTCTAAAACCATCGAAAGAGCTTCGAGGTCGTACTTTTCTTCCATCTGAGCATCGAGACGCTTTAAGGCAACATTTTCTTTAACGTACTCAATAAACCCTGCTCGGTGCTTTTTAACCAAGTCGTACTTATCATCTTTATCGTATTCAGGAAGAACTGCTCGGTAAATAGTCTTCAGAAGAAGACGGGTGGCAATTTTGTCATAGGCAATATCTTCTTTAATGTTCTGCACAGCGGCATTGATGGTGGCCTGATCAAGTTCATCGGTTGAGATACCGTCATAAATAGTGATTCTGGTTTCAGTGGCAATCTGAGTAACCATTGAAATAGGGTTGGGCAAACCAAAACAAGCTCTTTCAATCGATCGATTGATAAAATCGGCATCGAAAGGAACTTTTGTACCGTCTTTTTTTGTGATTGATATGTTCATGTACGACTCTTTATAAAACTAATTGACAATGTTTAATCTGCCGATGAATTCGTGACTCAGATTCTAGCACTTTGCCACTAAGAGACGAAGAAAAAAGCCCATGAAGAAACACAAATCGACACTTGTAAAAAGTGATCTAAAGAAAGGCCTTAAATGCCACTTTTCTGACCGATTGAAACCAAAAGTTGAATGTCAAGAGAGAAATTATCAACAGGAGATAAAATATTTCTAAAGACGCAGTTGTTTGTTCAAAAACCAGGTGTAGAATTAATATAAATATGAAAACTTTGATCATTGAGGATGAACAAGAATTAAGAGAATTTCTTGCAATCAGTCTAGAAAGAGCTGGTTTTATTGTTGACGAAACAGGTGATGGAGAAGAGGGTTCATTTTTAGCAAGAACAAATGAGTATGACGTTGTCATTCTTGATCACTTACTAAAAGGCAAAGATGGTCATGAAATAACCAAAGATATTCGTGCTGCTGGGAAAAATACTTCAATAATAATGATGTCGATAAAAACTGAAGTTCAACACAAAGTGAAAGTCTTTGAATCTGGGATAGATGATTATATTACAAAACCTTTTTCTGTAAGTGAGTTAGTCGCAAGAATTAAAGCACGAGCAAGAAGGTCTTACGAAATAAAACCGGAAATACTTACAATTGATGACCTGACTATTGATTCAAGGAAACAAAGTGTAAGGAAGAAAAATAAAGAAATATACATGACGAGAAAAGAATTTTCTTTACTTGAGTGTTTGGCGAAAGAAAAAGGTAATGTAGTTACAAGAGGAGAGATAATTGAAAGAGTATGGGACAGAAATGTAGATCCTTTTTCAAACACAATCGAAACTCATATTAGAAATATTAGAAGAAAAATAAAAGATTCTAAACAAAAAGTAATACAGACAATTCCTGGCAGAGGCTATAAAATTAACTCTTGAGATGTTACCTATGAAATCTTCACAATCAATTTATTTAGATATTCTATATTTTTATTGTATTGCAGTCGGCAATACAAATTACAAGACTCAAAAAACACGAATGATACATATTAACAAATGCAATCAAATATTTTTATTTAACTCATAGGCTTATGAAGAACTCATCCCATAGTAAAGAAGTATTTGTGAACTTCTTTCAGGGATGTTTTCAATTTCTGGGAATATATAAAGAAGAGAACTCTCAGAAAAGAATCCTGAACATCATGTTGTCGCTGACATTCTCACTCATTCTTTTTCTAGATACACTAGTTATATACAAAAGTATTATTAGTGGAATACGCTATCACGGAGTTTCGATTCTTACTTTCTCTTCTTTAGGACTACTCGTAATTCTAATCTGGTTATTCGCAAGAAATGGACACGAGACACTATCTTCATACGCTTTAATTCTTCTTTACTTAATAGCGAGCGTGTTTACTGGGTGGCACTGGGGCTTTGATGTTCCGACCGCAACTTTGGCATACGTACTGGTAATTACAATATCGAGTATTCTAATTAGTACCCGTTTCGGATTAATCACAACAGTTGCCATAGCAACTTTTATTATGTCTTTGGGTTACTTTCAAATTCACCACAGATCATTTGTAGACTACTCTTGGAGGAACGAGGATCCTGAAATGATAGATACAATCAGCTACAGTCTTATCTTTTGCGGCGTAATGACAATTGCCGGATTAACAAACAATGAACGAGAAAGACTCTTAAACAGAGCTTTGGAGTCTGAAGAAAGTTTAAAAAACGAACGAGATGCATTAGAAATTACCGTTCTTGAAAGAATAAAAGAATTAAGAAAAGCTGAGATGGAAAAAATTTCTCAAATGTATCACTTTGTTGAACTAGGAAGATTGTCATCTGGCATAATTCACGACCTAGTGAATCCCTTAACTTCTTTGTGTTTGTACATAGAAACTTTTAACAATCAAAGCGAGGAAGCAAATGAGTATTTGTCGAGAGCGCTTAAAGCGGGTAGAAAAATGGAAAGCTTTATTAATTTAATTTCAAAAAATACAGATATCGAATATGAAAAGAAAGTTACGAATTTCGAAATTAATCAAGAAATAAAAGAGGCCATAGAGTGGCTCAACTACAAATCAAAGACAAACAAAGTAGAGATTTATTATCGGTCTGAACTAGAAGTTTACTTGGAAGGAGATCCCCTGAAATTTCATCAGATTGTAAGTAATCTACTTTCAAATGCGATAGACGCTGCATCCCTATCGACTGATAAAAAGGTAGTTTTGATAGAGGTAGAATTGAGCAATGACTTACTCATAGTTAAATTTTCAAACTCTGGTCCACAAATCGAAGATATTAACGCTGAAAAGATATTCGATCCATTTTTTACAACAAAGTCCGAAGGTAAAGGAATGGGATTAGGTTTATTTACTACAAAATCAATAACTGAAAAAGTATTTGGTGGCAAACTCAGTTATGAAAACAAAGACATTGGTGTCATATTCATTCTTAAAATACCTCGTAATAAAAAACTAAATGATAGACTTAATTCACCCTACGAAATCAAATAAACACCTCTCTGAAATCACCTTAGCTGTCTTAAAAGACGAAGAAGAGTGTCTTGATTTCATTTATGAATCAGTGTGTCGAATCTTGAGACAGATAAACTTTTGTCCAAACAAAATACACTATTTTGTTGGCAACAAGATAATGTTTTCTCTTTTAAATAAATATCTATTCCTGAGGAGACAAATATTGATCAATAATTTGAAAGTCGACAACTCTGAAATAGCTCATATTATCGTAGCGAACACAATCGGTAAGATTGGTTATTTAATAGTCGACGATATTTATCACAACAAAAAAGTTGATACTCTTCTAGCTTTTGACCTTGCGACACATTGCATAAAAAACATGGTTAGTATGTATAAGGATATTTTAATAAAATTACCAAAAGTTTTAGAACTCACACAGTTTAATGCTTATCCATATTCAAAACGAAGTAGGTGCTCAAAAATAAGATCGACAAAACCTATGGCTTTAAGTCTGGCAAGTATTAGTCTATTTTCACTACACAAGCAGAAAAAAACTAAGAGGAGTGTATTTTCTTGACCCCCCTCCCATTCTCATATTTACTATGCACAAACAACCCCCAACCTCATTCATTCCTTCCCCAACCCCTGACCCCATTTCGCAAAGCGACGAGGAGATTTCTCCTCGTCGCTTTTTGCATTCCATCTTTTTTATACTTTATTTCCTGATACTTCCCTATAATCTTTTATGCTCGAAACAAAATATTAATGAGCGACAATACAAGTGAGAAAATAAGAGCAGACCAGAATCCTCCAAATTCAAATTGAGGTGTTAACTTTGCTGCAAGAAGAATCAAAAGAGTGTTCACCACAATTGAGAATAATCCAAGTGTCAGAATATTAACGGGTAATGTTAAGATGCTAATAACAGGTTTAATGAACATATTAATGAGTGCGAGCACTACTGCCAAAACAAGTGCTCCAACAACCGTGAATTGCACACTCGCTCCAAGAGCTGGTGCCAAAAGTGCCGCAAGAATAATTGCTAATACCGACACAAGAAAATGTTTAAGTGACATATATGTTTATAGTATCTATTAACCTAGTAATGGGTGCATTATATCACTTCACCCAAATGTGGAATACCTAAGATTCGCTTGTGTTTCAACCTATTCTCAGGCACATTCGAAGGAGCAACCACCTGAAAACTTGATCCTAAAAAAATACTTCCTCTTCCAAACTTTTTTGCCACCTTATCAACCTGCTCGTACACATCGTATAGCTTTTCAGACGTTAATGTTTGTCCAAATAAATCTTCTTGTCGTGTTCCTAAACTCATTAACTGAAAGAGGGTTAAACTTGTTGCGCGATACAGTATTTTTTGTTTCCACATCGAATCAAAGAGTGGTCGAAGGATTGCCAAAATATCTTGTGGAATTGCTGTTGGTCGAGACAAGACGATATCTTGATTGATGTAATGAAATTCTTGCGTCTTTAATGAAATGGAGAGGGCTTTAGTTCCAACATCATATGAACGAAGTCGGGCACAAAGCGATTCAACATGTTTTGAAATTTCAGCAAAAATAAATTCTTTATCATTTGTGGCACGAAACGTATGTGCTCTCATAATTGATTTATACTGGTGATGTACTCCAACTTTTACAGGCACAACCGATTCTCCTCGAAGCTCTGTCCAGATTTCTTTAAAGGGTTTTGAAAGATTGTCATTCACCCACTCAGAACTTTTCTCAGCCAAGTCGAGCGCAGTTTTAATTCCCATCTTAAAAAAGAGCGCTTCGGTATTTGGTCCAACACCACAAATTCGAGACACAGGCATCTCTTTCAAAAAAAGATGTGCTTCTTTTGCGGGAATTGCTGTTAAACCTGAAGGTTTTTTCCATTTTGACGCGAGCTTTGCCAATGTTTTACTTGGGGCCAAACCAATTGAAAATGAAATGCCAAGTTCTGTTTCTAAGTCATGCTTAATCTTTTCAGCAATCTCTTTATACGACATGCGAAAAACAGTTCGAAGACCAGTGATGTCTGCATAGCATTCATCGATACTATATTCTTCAACATCGGAGGTATATCGCCTCACAATGTCATACATTCGAATTGAATAAAGAGCATACATTTGATAGTCAGAAGAAAGCACAATCACTTGAGGGAACAAGGTTCGAACTTCGTGTACTTTCATGCAACGCTTTACTCCTAATCTTTTTGCTTCATAGGTGAGCGATGTTACAATCCCTCGTTCTTCACCGGTAACCACCGCTTTTCCTTTTAGATCAGGACGCCTCGCAATTTCACACGAGGCAAAAAACGCATCTCCATCGATGTGTATGATTGCTTTTCGATATGAGTGAATAGCGAGCATAGATAAAAAGCTCTTGTTGAAACAAGAATAATAAATAGGTTACTTTTAAATTTAGTGTATGAAAACTACTGCAGAATTAATACTTTCGAATGACTGCGCGAACAACAGCAACCACCTTCAAATCTTCTTGCGGATACATTGGTTTGTATGAAGTGTTTGCAGGTTCAAGCCAAACCTTTCCATCTGTTTTTCGAATATATTTCATAGTGAATCTTCCGTCGATTTCTGCAATAACAATGTCTCCTAACGAATATGAGTCGGTTCGTTCAACCAACACCATATCTCCTTCCATAATACCGGCATCAATCATTGAGTCTCCTTTCACTTCAAGCATGTAAGTTGATTCTGGATTTTCAATTAAGTATTCATCAAGTGAAAGCGTATCAAGTACTTGTTCTTCTGCAGTTGAACCGAAACCAGCTTCTACCAAACCAAGCACCTTTACCTGTTGACCAACTGATAGTGGAACAAACTTTCCTGCACTGTCTCGTTCAATCACTCCGTCGTCTGCTAATTTAGTAAACAACTTTGAAACTGCATTTTTTGAAGCAAACCCACACAGCTTCATTACTTCGCTATAGGTAGGAATTCGACGATTATCTTGATAAAAGGTGGTGATTCGTTTTTTGTACTTGTCGTAATTTTCACTTGGATTCATATGCTTAGTATAAGTGAACACTCGTTCACCTGTCAAATGAGTTGTGCACATGCGCCATCAATCTGTACTTTTGCCAAACAAATGGTATAGTCTTTTCGAACCCCAACCCCACCCTGTTAGCACATCTGACATGAAAACAATCCGCTGCACCTTCGACAACTTACCCGATGGCGCCCATTTCATAATATTGGACACCGCCGCAACGAGTCGGGGTCTCACACTTCGCGGCGTGCAATGCGACACGCCTCCCGGTCCTTTGTGCAAAATCAAGGAGGACGATCAAGAGGAGGAAAAGCTGAATGCAGTTTGTGTCCACTCCGGCGCGTTAGTCTGGATCAACACCGAGATCATGTGCCAATATCAACAACATCAGCAACCGCGCAAGACAGGATAAATTGAGCGCCCAATTATCAGGCCCCACCACCGAAAACACAATCGGCTCGCGTGCGGGCCTTTTGTTTTTCTTTATTTTTCAATTATTTATTCAATGATGACTACAAACTCCCCTTTCTGTTTTTCAGGAGTAGTATTTAAAATATGTAAAAGCTCTTCAGCACTTCCAATCAATACTTCTTCGTAGATTTTTGTCAGCTCTCGGCAAATAATAATTTTTTTCTGAACCTGAGCAGTTTCAAATACCACTTTCATTTCTTCAAGTGCTTTTAAGATTCGATGTGTTGATTCATAGAAGATTCCCGCGTGTTCCATTGAAGCAATAGTTTTATAAATTGTTTGTCTTCCTTTTTTATGAGGAAGGAATCCGAAAAAGGTAAACTCTTTTGAAGTCATCCCAGCAATTGAAAGTGCTGCAGTTAATGCAGATGCACCAGGAATTGTATAGATGTGCAATTCAGGAAGTGCTTCTCGAACTTTCCTTACCAAATCATTTCCAGGATCAGAAATACCTGGAGTCCCCGCATCAGTAATAAGCGCGGCATCATTTCCTTCTTTTAAAAAGGTAATAATTTCATCTGTTTTTATATCTTCACTGTGCGCATGATAACTTTTCAGGGGTGTCGAAATTGCATGAGCGTTTAATAATCGCTTTGCATGTCGGGTATCTTCGGCATAAATAAGCTTCACTTCTTTTAGAGTTCGAAGTGCTCGAAGAGTAATATCTTCTAGGTTTCCAATCGGCGTTGCAACAATATAGAGGGCCATACAGAAAAGTTAGTATTGAAATTAATAATCAGCGTCGATACTTTGAAAAGCATCTTTGGTGACAATGACATGATCGAGTACGTTGATGCCAACAATCTTTCCCGCTTCAATAAGCTGTTTAGTGATGGTGACGTCTGATGTACTTGGAGTAACAACACCTGATGGATGATTGTGTACTAGAATAATTGCAGCAGCATTATATTCAATAGCAGACTTAAAGACTTCTCGAGGATGTACGATATTTGAGTTAATAGTGCCTATGGAAATAAACTCGTCGTGAATCACTCGATTGTGAGTGTCTAAATAAATTCCTCGAAGATGTTCTTTTGGAAGTTCTCGCATATCTTTTACGTATTCAAAGACGTCTTTTGGAACTCGAATAACTGCCAAACCTGTGGCTGACTTTTTATAAAATCGCCGACCGAGTTCTGAACATGCCACAATCTGACATGCCTTGATAAGTGGAATGTCTAATTCTTTCGCAATCTTTGAAGGGTCAACTTCTGACATGACATTTTTCTCACCATAATCTTTAATGATACGCTTTGTCATTTCCATGACATCTTCTTTTTTTGTACCTGTCGCCAACACAATTGCGAGCAATTCTTGAATTGAAAGAGAATGCGCACCAAATTCAACAAGCTTTTCTCGAGGTCTATCTTCGGTTGGAAGGTCGCGAAAACGAAGGTCGTATTCACGAGGTTTTCCAGCCACAGTTGGCTTATGTGAAGTCATAAATACAATATCTGTGTCAGGGATGGTATACATATTATGACTATATCATATCTCGTTGTTCTAAAATATTAGTGAAGATTAGGTAAAGGAAATATTAAACACTTCCGCCTCAGCAAACCCTCAGTCAAGGAAAAAGTAAAAGACCTTGCTGAAATGATTTCGCAGATCTTTATTCCGTTAGAAATAGAGATCGAGGACTTAATGACAACAAGGTCTTTTACTTTTTCTACTCTACTTTTCTTTATAAAACATCAACATCAATCGAGTTCGAAGGAATAGCTTTTCCGAGAATATTTCCAGAAACTACTACTACCTTGTCACCCTTCACTCCAAGCTTTTCAGTCTTAGCAATTTGTCGAACCATTTTCATAATCTCAGCAAATTCAGTAAACTTTGGAGACACGTATGGAAGCACTCCGAAATTAAGAAGAAGTTGATTTGCAACTCGTTCTTTTTGAGTAAATGCAATAACACCATGTCGTGGTTTGTGTCGAGAAATCATGTTCACAGTACTTCCTGTGCCAGTGAGTGCAACAATTAACTTTGCATCAACGTCTTTTGCGATCTGAACAGCAGATGCTCCAATCGAGTCAGAAATAGTTCGATCTGTGTGTTCTTTTCCGAAAATAGTTTTAACAGGATAACTCTGTTCAACAGCAGCTGCAATTCGTGACATCCATTCAACAGACTCAACAGGATATTCTCCAAGAGTTGTTTCTTCAGAAAGCATGATGGCATCTGTTCCGTCGAAAATTGCATTGGTTACATCACTCACTTCAGCTCGAGTTGGTGTTGCGCTTTTAATCATTGATTCAAGCATCTGAGTTGCGGTAATAACAGGCTTTCCAGCTTTATTGCATTTCTTGATAATCATCTTCTGAGCAACAGGCATGTGTTCTGCTCCAATTTCAATAGCCAAGTCTCCTCGTCCAATCATCACACCGTCAACAAGATCAATTAAAATATCAATATTTTCGATAGCTTCTTGATCTTCAATTTTTGCAATAATCTTTGCATCTGATTTTGCTTTTGACAAAATTTCTCGAAGTTCAAGCACGTCTGCTGCTCGTCGAACAAATGAAAAGGCAAAAAAATCAACTTTATTTTTGAGACCAAAAGCAATATCTTTTTTATCTTTATCAGTTAATGAAGCAATTGAAAGATGAGCACCAGGAAGGTTTACCCCTCGTCGTGGCTTAGTGATTCCTCCAAGAAGAACCTTGCACTTCACTTCATTTCCTTTAATATCGATAATCTCAAGTTTTTTCTTTCCATCATCAATTAATACAAAACCTCCAACCTGTACTTCTTTTGGAAATGGTTTGTAGTTAATTGAGAATTTTGTAGCGTCTCCGACAATAGTGTCGGTTGTAATAGTAACAATTGAACCTTTTTCAAGAACAACTGTTGGAGTACTGAACTCTCCTGTTCGAATTTTAGGACCAGACAAATCTTGAAGAGTTGCGGCCTTTATTCCTGTTTTCTTTTCAGCAATTCGAAGGTTGTCGATTTTAATTTGATGTTCTGCGAAATCTCCGTGTGAGAAGTTCATTCGAATCACATTCATGCCGGCTTTAAGTAATTTTGCGAGCATCTCAGCACTTTGTGTTGCTGGACCAATTGTTGCCACAATTTTAGTTTTCTTTTCCATATAGTTTGAAAGTTAGAAGATAATAGAGATTAAAAATGAGCTCCCTTGAGCTCCGCGTGTCATTCTATCAATAGAAAAACACGATTAAAGAGAGTGTATCACGCCCTCTAAAATATTCAAAAGAAACAGAAAATTATCTCAAAAACTTAGTTCTTTGGAGGCCACTCTGCACCATTTACATACAATTTGTCTTTTCTGGCATTTCCATCTTGATCAACTTTGATGGTCATCACAGTTACACTATTGAATGGAATATTAGCTTTTCCTTCCTGCATAAACACATCTTCGAATCCATATTTAAGTGTCACCATTCGATAATTATTTGGATAAGGATACTTTTGACCCACACCAACAAGCCCTTGTTGATTTATTGGCTCTGCTCCCCCATCAACAACAGTTGCTTTTAAATACGTCACACCTGATCGAATATTTTCAGTTGGTGGTAAATATTTAGTAATCAATCCACTAATGTAAACATCATTACCACTTTGAATAACAGGAACGTATACCGTATCTCCTGCATATACCAATGAAGGATCAGCGAAGTATGAAGATTCGAGACGTGAAATCGAGAATCCAAGGTGAGCATATTCTCCTCGCATGAAATCTGCCGGATCAACTGGCACCGCAGTTAATCGAAGTTCATTTCCTGATTGAAGAATTGAGGCGTTAAAGAAAATGATAGCAAACAAGACAATAACCTGAGCAATAATTGCCCCCACGAAATACAAAATGTTTTTTTGTTCTGTTGTCATAAATTTTGGATATTAATTTTGTATGTGAGCTAATAATGTCTTGCGTCCATAACTGAGAGCAAGTCCGAGCACTAACAAGAAGATACCACTAACAATAAAGAGAAGTGATTTACTAAGCGATCCAAAGAAGAAATCAAAATACTTATAGATAAAGAAGACAACAAATAGGAATGAACCAATATTAATTGCCCATCGTTCTTTCTTAAAGTATCCAAGAATAAGCCAGCCCGAAAGGTATACAACAAGAAGAGCGTTTGAAAGAACAAGAAGAATTAATCCGCTTGAAGTAAGCGTATCTTGCGTATTGTATGGTCCAGAAAAATCGAGTGAATAATCTGTTGGGGCTACTGTCAGAAGGTTGTGTGGAAAGAATGGAATTGAAAGCGCAACGAGTATAAGAAATGCACCTCCGAATACTTCATACCATGATGTCACTTTTTTAACAGCCCCTATCACAAATACAAACGCAGTCACTCCAGTAAGAATAAGGAGGAATATTGAAAGTGGAAGCGAACCTAAAAGAAGTGGACCACGAAGTGCTGTTTGCAGCGTCTGAAGACCTGCATGCGATGAGAAGTAGAAAAGATATCCAGTAATAAGTGCGAGGCTTGAGAAAATATATGTGTATGCATATCGTCTATATAGCGGACTTATTTGATGAAGTCTTCCAATTCCATAAAGAAGTGTCACCACAAGAAGAAGGGCAACATTCCATCCAATATCTGAAACTTGTCCATTAATGGTCCATGTATCGACGAATGCAAAGACTGTGGAGATAGTTCCTAAAATTGAGAAAGGAAGCAGAAGATATGCTCGAAGCGTATATGCTTGTATAAAACAAATGAGTGTCAGCACAAGACGCAAGTACTCATTTCCGATTGGATATCCAAAACTTCGGTTGAGGTTAATGAGAAACAATCCAAGAAACATTGTTGCTAAAAATAAATACACTTGAAAAAATCCATCTTCGACTGAGGCAAAGATTGCACCAGACATCTCACGCTTAACTCCAGGTTTCGATCGAATACCGAAAAATGATCGTGTCAGTGTGTACAAAACAAGAATCCCTATAGGAAATAATAAAAAGCTCATATTAGTAAAAATCTGCATTATTGGCTGGTAATCGATCTTTTAAGACAAGTGCCGCAACAAACAGCACAACCGCAGACAGAAATACTAAACTATTTGATAGATAGTACGAGGATGTTCCTGCAAACATGGTATCGAAAATACTTGTGTATCCTCCGATAGCACAGAAAGCGAGAAATACCGCAAGACCTCGAAGTGAATTAAGTCGAAGGCTATATGAAAGCAGAAAAACACCGAGCATCCACAATATATACCCATCACAATATTCTGCGTGAATATTATAAATTTGAGCTATGAGGAAAATATTAGCACCGTATACGAGCGATCCAAGAAAAATAATTCCCTCTCCTGCTTTTTTATATTTCTCACTTCGAAAGAATGCAAAACCTACTCCGTAACACACGAGCATTACAACGAGAAGAATGAGAACTTTAAGTGTACTTGGAAAGCTTTGCCAATTTGAATAAACGAGAGTAATCACACCAATACCAATTAGTGAAGCACCTATCATCACCAATCTGTTTACCGCACTTCCTTGGTTTTCCTCACGTTCAACCACAACAGACGCTGTTGTTTGAGCATTTGTATTTATCTGAGCAGCCGATGTATTCATTGCTTCAGGAGACGCAGAATATAAAAGACCGTACGCTAACATAATCGTATCAACTGGCACACCTTTATTAATAAGAGCGGCGTAAATACGTTCTTTGCTCACGCCTGTATTTTGAAGCGCTTGAATTTCGCTTTTGACATCTTGTGGGTTCATCCCGTTATTTTACCTTGCTTTATGGGGAGTGACTAGGAAAAAAGATGTTGCTACTTAACTACTTAACAAAGTGACATTTTGTGCTGTATTACTTTGCTTTGCTCGAACCTATTTCGAACAACAAACTGATAATGGCTAACGAATTCCGCCACGACCCAGCCTCCGCTCCGCCGAGCACAAGGAATGTGCTCGGCTCCGCTTCTGCTGTGTCGCACCGCC
>JBBRNV010000005.1:0-90332 GCA_038230075.1 Minisyncoccia bacterium
AGAAGTTTGATAAGTAGTTTAAATAATATTTCAGCAACTGATGTGTGGAGCTATGCTAACCGTTCAATCCCCGGTCTTTCAACATCAACGATTGCAAACGCGTCTGCAGATTTGGTTTGGAACAAAGCTTTAAATCAACTTACCAATTCAGGCACGATTGGAAAGTTGTTAGCCGACAACATTGACGCGCAAATTTCAACGCGAGGAACAAGTTCAATTACAGCGTCTGACGTATGGAATTCAGCGGCACGAACATTAACTGATTATGCAACAACATCAGTTTCACAAGCTGTGGCAACTGCAGTTTGGAATAATGCAGCTCGAACACTCACCGACTATGGAAACAATATTGCTGCTGCCGACGTGTGGAACGTTCTTTCTTCAACATTAAATACTGTGGGAACGGTTGGTAATACCCTCACCTCAAACCTCGATGCAAAAGTATCGTCACGAAGCACGAGTACATTAACAGCGTCTGATATTTGGAATGCAGCAAATCGAACATTGACCGATTATGCAACATCTTCTATCGCGGCTGCAGTGTGGGCAAATTCAATTCGAACACTAACTAACAACGGAAATGACATTACAGCTGCCGATGTTTGGAACACCGTCACATCAGGACTAACATCAGTTGGATCAATTGGAAAATTATTGGTGACAAATATCGACGCGCAAATTTCATCACACGCTTCAACAGCATCATCTACTCCAGGATGGAATGTTACACTTGCAAACTCAATAAGTGTTCAGACGGGTAAAATATATCGTGCAAAAATAACACTTTTTAATAGCCAACTTACTCCTCAAGCTCCTTTCTCAGCACCAAGAGTAACGTTGTATGATGCCGAGCGAAACACTGTTGTCTCAAGTGTTCCTCTTACAAATACGGGAGTTGGAATTTATGAATACTCATACACTGTTCCTACAAATGCTGCTCAGGGAGTGTGGGAAACATTTATTTCAACCGACGTTGAGAGTGGAAAAACAGTAACAAATAGCGACTACTGGCTTGTATCAGGATCTCCCGCGCAAGTAATCATAAATAGTGTAACCGCTACCGCACCTAATGGCGCAGACCTAAATGCAAGTGCTAACTTAACCATCACAAACGAAGGTTTGGCTGGATATGAATATCAATACGAATGGTGTGTTGTTCAAACTGAAAATAACACATGCGGAGGTGGAGATGACACCTATCATGGCACTGGTGCAAAATATATTAATCCCGGAGAAGACTGGAATACTAATTTAACCGCAACCGTTGGACCAGCTGGCCCTTATTATTTTAAAGTAATTGTATACTTCGGAACTGAAAAATCTGGTTCATCACGATCATTCACTGTGCCGGCAGCAGTTACAAACCCAGGCGGAGGGGGTGGAGCTGCTGGTGGAGGTGGAGGCGCGGGCGGTGGAGGAGGTGCACCTATTGGGGGTGGTAATAACGGAAATTCAACAAGTACCCCAATCAGCACAAATTGTTCTGCCGGCAGAGGTGCAGATTTAAACTGTGACTCAAAAGTTAACTCAGTCGACTTTTCAATTATGATGGCTTTCTGGAAAACAAAAGCTCCTTTCAAAAATCCATACGCCGACATTAACCATGATGGAAAAGTGGATTCAATCGACTTTTCAATATTACTTGCACAATGGGGCACATCAGGAAAAATTGTAAAATAAACATATGAATTACACACAAAAACTAATACAAACTTCCCTCTTAACACTTCTTATCGTTTTTTGTTTTCCTCACGCAACACATGGCGCAACAATACGTGCTCAAGTAAATGGAAACTCAACCACACAAAAAGCAGAGAGTGTTCAGATTTTTATTGATACTGAAGGAAAAGAAATTAACGTAGTTGATGGTGTGATTACTATTGATACTGATCCTGCAAATATTCAATATATAAATCTTGGTGGATCAAGCCTAACACTTTGGCCAAATAAACCTTCTCTTGAGAAGAACAACATTTCATTTACAGGTGGTATTCCAAATGGAATCTCAGGAAAAGATATTCTACTTTTTACTATCATGTTAAATGAAAGTCCTGCACCTACCTCTATTAATCTAAGCAACGTGAAGGCTTTTTTAAACGATGGAAAAGCAACCACCATCTCTCTTACTCCCCTTCCTCAAACACTTACTTGGGTAGGAAAAGATTCTGACACGACTTCACTTTATAACGTAGTAATGAATGACAAGACTCCTCCCAAAGAATTTGAGTTATATGTCGGACAAGAAAATACTCTTTTCGATGGTAAATACTTTGTGAGTTTTAATACAACAGATAATGAATCAGGAGTTAATCGATATGAAGTGATCGAAGGAAAAAACGGAGTTATTCGAACAGGAAGCCCATACGTGTTGCAAGATCAATCCCTAAAATCAAGAATAGAAATTCGTGCAATTGATAATGCAGGAAACGTGAGAGTTGAAGTACTAGATAACTCTAAAAAAGGATTCAACTACTTACAAATACTACTCATGGTAACTGCTGGTATATTTCTTATTTTTATTTTTGTATACTTATACAAACGTTTTGTTACATCGCGTCGTTAAATATAATGAAAAAAATTTTATTATCACTACTTTGTCTAATAAGTGTATATTCTTTTTTTCATAGTACTCACGCAGCAACTATTTCAATCAACTCAGATAAAAATCAGGTAGTTGAAAATGAAATTTTTAGTACAACAGTTTTTGTTACAAGTATTGATCAAGCCATCAATAACACAGAAGCAGTTATATCTTTTCCGACCGATCTCTTAAGTGTTGTTTCGATTAACAGGAGTGCTTCAATCTCTACTATTTGGGTCGACGGGGGACCAAGTTTTTCAAATTCAGCTGGAACTATTTCAATAAACGGAGGACTACCTAACCCAGGATACACTGGATCGGGTGGTCAAATAGTACGTATCGTATTTAAAGCAAAAAAATTTGGTGTTGCTAATATTCAGTTTGTTTCAGCTTCTGTAAGGGCAAATGATGGATTAGGTACCGATGTGAATACTGCATCAAATGGAACCATGGTCCAAATTGCTGCAGCAGCAAATGTAGTTGAACCAGTAGTTAATACCAACACAAATAGCGATTCAGACACAACAACTCCTCTTGCTCCAATAGTTACCTCACAACAAGTTACAAATGAACAAGATTGGTTTTCCGTAGACAAAACAACTATGGAATGGAGTATTTCAAATGATATTACAGGAGTTCAGGTACTTGTTGATAGTAAACCTTTATCTATCCCAACCAAATCAATTACTCCCCTTTCAACATCTTATGAAATTAGCAATCTCACGCCAGGCGTTTCCTATTTCCATGTTCGACTACGAAATAAGAATGGATGGGGCAAAACAAAACATTACAAATTAAATATTGATACGGCTTCGCCTGTAATTGGAAAAACTGATGTCGTGGTAAACAAAGAAGGAATTATAGAAGTTGCAGTTTCTTCTGAAGACAGTATATCTGGAGTTGATAGATACGAAGTAATGGTAGATGGTAACAACGTAAAAACAGTAAGTGTTGGTGAGGTTGGTAAAAATTGCGTAAGTAATGAAATTACAGCTGACTGCACAACCTATTCATTTTCATTAGATCGAACAACACCGGGACAACATGAAGTTCTATTAAAAGCGTTTGATAAAGCAGGAAACGTGAGTGAGAAACGATTTACATTATTTGTGCCCGCACTTAAAGATTTACAAATCATATCTTATCCAGAAAGTATTGAGCGAGGAAAAATAATTGTAATCGTAGGTAAATCACCGTACACAAACTCAACTCTTACAATTTGGACAAAAAATGATCAAGAGGAAAACGTATCTCACTTTATCACCTCAAACAACGATGGAACATTTGTGTACACAACAGATCCAGTAACTGCCGATAAAACGGTACATATATATGCAGAAATAAAAAATTCTGATGGAGCATCAAAGCAGACCTCGGACACAATCACTATTAAAGTACGAGCTCCTTTCTACTTGGTAGTCGGATCTACAATAATTGACATTTACTCTCTTGTCTTCTACCTACTAATTCTTCTTATACTCTGTGTCATAAGTATCATCATTGGTCGCCTGTATGTGGCCAAATTAAAACGGAAAATTAAATTCGATCTTACAAACACTGAGGGTGATGTAGAGAAAACATTTGGTGAAGTTGAGTTTATTATCACAAAATACGTGAACAAAATAGAATCGGAATCTGGAACAACACCATCTATTCTAGAAAAGAAATACATTCTCAATGACATACACGAGCATGTTAGTGCCACAAAATCTAAAGTCAACAAATTCATCGACGATGTAATAAAGAAAGATTTAAAGTAGTATGTTGTGGGTCTATTGACACTTACGAGCTTCTATTACATCATAATCCCAAACGAACTTCCGTTAACGCGAAAGCTTCGAATCAACCCACCCACCAAGGATTTCCATCTCGTGAGGGATGAGAAGTACTTTGGCAAGAACCCAACATGAAAGCACTCAGACATCTCGGAAAAATCATCACTGAAGCGTGGAAGTGGATCAACGACAATGGCTCGGGCGGCACCGACTATCACTGTCCCCTCGAAGAGGGTCGTCATTGTGTGATGACCTTTCACCGGCCAGCACGAAGCAAGGTTTATCGCGCGAGTAGTCCCCACCTCCTTCCTCGGGTCGAGGCAGGCTACCTCGGACAGTTCAAAGCCTTGATTTCGCTCGAAGGACACACGCTCGCCGAATAATAGGGCTACACAACCACGGGAAACTGCGAGACATACGTCTCAACGCTTCTCGCGGTTTTCTTTTTATATTCTTACCTACTCAAAAGATATTGATTCTTTTAAAACTTACCGTCCAGAATAGTACCCGTTGTAACTTGCAGGCTGTCCGTTATATCCACCAATGTATGCCGCACCATTGTTTGTATTTGCGTAACTATAGTAGCTATTACTATTAGTATTGTTGTATTTATTGTTGTATCCGTATGTTGGATAGTATTGATACTGAGGAGAGTAACTAGTTGTAGGATAGTAGTATGTGTACTGAGGAGGGCAAGGATACTGATTGTAATAATTTGAATAGTTGGAATAGTTGGAATAGTTTTGAAACTGAGTTGGCTGCTGATACTGATAGTTATAATTGTAATTATTATAAGAAGAGTAAGGATAGTATCCTGAATCAGCACTTACCGTAGACATCGGAATGACAAAGAATGTCACAAAAGCGAGCATTAAAGCCATACCTGTAAATAATGTTTTTTTCATATTTCGCATTATAGTCCCGTAGACACCTTGCATTCAATGCCAATGACTGGTGCAGTTTTTATACAATTTTTCTCAAAAATTGATCGAACTCTGTCTGTGGCATTCCTAAATACACCCCCTGCTCAACTATGTCTGTATCAAGTTGGGGAACTTCACGAATTTTTAATAATGCTCTTACCTCTGGATTCACGTAATTAATTCCCCCTCCAATTTTCAACACTCCAATATCTTTTGTCTCCATTACTTCAACTATTTGGTCTATCAACACATCGAGCTCTGCATCATCTTTCGATTCAAGTACCGCACCCAACTCTAAATACACTCGAGAACTTCCTGAATGAATTGTATCTGAATCGGGAAACTTCACTGCAAAACCAGTATTCACCAAAAGCATACTATAGAAATGAAATCTTCGTGCTTGATTTTCGATCTTTATTCTTTCACTCTCATTATTCCAACCTTCTTTTTCTGATCTGTACGCCATCACATCAACATATTGATTCACCACATCTTCACGAGTTGGAGCACCTTGTGCAATCGCGTAGTCACGTCTCAATGTTTTAAATACTTCCTTCATTTTTTCTTTAGCCTCCTCAATACTTTTTGGTTTTACTAAATGTTCCCATGCAAATATTTTTCCAGCAGTATGCACCTTATGATCTAGCGGAACACTCGGATCAAATTTACTTCGCGCAAATGAAGGCATTGTGTCGAATGCACATACTGTTGCAACACTTGTTTCTTCCGGCTTTAAAAGCGTTAGAGCTTCTCTCACTTTTGCTTCTGCAATTCGTTCGGGCATCCCTGCTTGTCGCGGGTCATCCCAGCTATCGAAATTTTCTGTTCCTAATTCATTCTGAAGATTTGTTTCAAGATTGTCAGGAATATCTCCGAATGTATATACATTTTTAAATCCAATTTGACGCAAACCCTCAGCTCGATACTTAGAGGTAGAAGCAAGAACGATGGGTCGTTCCTTAAGTCGAGCGACTTTTTCTTCAATTATTTGTTCTTGAGCTTTTTGTACAGCATCATCAGCCACATTTCTCATATAGCTATAGTATAGCCTATATATTAAGGTTTTTACTGATATTTACACCGTCTATCTTTTGTGATATAATACCGTCAGTAAATTCACCCTCCTACCACTCAGTTTTGCTGCACATTCCATGCACACACAAAAGATCACATATCCTCCAAACTTCGGTCCTATCGCTATTCAAGCCGCGATCGAATACAATGTCACCTTTTTCTCCTTTCTTCAGGTATCAGCAGTACCAGAGGGGTATCAAGAAGGTGCCAAAGCTCTCACAGAACGACTGAATTACGTCAATGAGCAAATCATCATCTTACTCGATCCTACCATCGAGCACGTTGGCGAACTAGCAAAGTGGCAGCGGCGAATGGAGCGCTGCAAACCTTCTCTCGAAAAATTAAAGCTCCTCGAGAACGCAACGAATGTCGACGGTACTTTTGCCACGAGCATCATCCTGTCTCTTTCAACAGTGAAAGCTGTCGTCGACGCTGGGAGCGCATTTCTCGACTACAATCGTCTCCCTGTCTAGTGCGGACGCAAATCCAAACCCTCCACCCGACGGCTCCACAGCCATTTGGTGGAGCTTTCGTTTTTATAGCAAAGAACACCAATCGTGGTTGACTTATCATCTATTTTGTGATGATATATGGTGGTTAAACTACATATTACCCATATATCATCACTATGAAAAAATACCTTTTATTTATCGCTTTGTTTGCTCTAAGTTTCGCTCTTCACACCAACACAACTGAGGCTTCATACGTGGCTTCAAATATACAGTCTATTCAGATTGTAAATGGAACAATTACTTTAGCTCCTGCCAATACCATTCCTACAGTGATGGCAGCAAAGTATATCCCCTACACTGTTTGTACTGCGTGTGGAATTTCAAACGTAGGAGGAACAAACTATTCGATTAATATCACTCGAGACACGCAACTTCTTAATCGAGATGGCGGCCAAATCTCTGTCGCATCATTTGCATACGGCGACCATATTAATTTAAGTGGACGACTTCAAAACGGAGTAGTCTACGCATACACCATCACAGATCTTGATCGAAGTGTTTATAATTCATACCCAGCTCAAATCAATTCATATCCTTATCAAACATCTCCCTATCAATATACAAATCCTGTTTATCCGACAACACCCACATATCCTACCTATCCAACATACCCAACAAATAACTACAACTATCAAAATCAATTAACAATTCAAGCGATTGATTCATTAAACATTTCTCAAGGCGCATATCGAAGTATTGGCTTTCGAGTAACAGGCGGATACGATCAAGCTGGTTACACAATTACAACAAATGGAAGTGACAACATTCCTGGAATGACTTTCACTCAAACACAGTGTGCACCTGGACAATACTGTATCGCAGCGCAAAGTAATAACATGATTTATCTTACAGGGTATCCAACAACTGCAGGAACATATCGAGTAAATATTAGCGCGCAAGATAATCCACCAGTTCCTCAGTGTGCGAATCCATACTATGGAGCCCCAACATCTGCTTGTACTTCACCGTCTCGACACTCTGGCTCTGCATCATTTACGGTAACAGTCAGTGGAAACGGAAATAACGGAAACCCCCTTGGAAACATCACCATCACTTCTGATGGTCCCTTAAATGTTCCTGTTGGATCAAACATCAGCATTCCTTTCAAGGTTGCAACTAGTTATGCAGGAAATCAAACATACACATTCGACACAACACAAAGCGAACAAGTTCCTGGTATGAGTTTCAATACCTCATCATGTCCTCCTGGAGCATATTGTTTCGTTGGACCAGTTAATGGAACAACGTACTTAACAGGAACTCCAACAAGAGCAGGAACATACCGACTCGTTCTCTCTGTTCGAACAAACGGATATCCAATCGGATGCACCGATGTTTATAACTACTACGGATCATGTGCAACTAATCAGCTCAGCGGTTCACAATACGGACAAGCAACATTTATCTTAACGGTCACCAACTTATACGGAGGAGGATACGGATATTCAGTATCACCCGTCATCTCAAGTGTCAGTGGTCCAACAAGTTTACGAGTTAATGAAAATGGTATGTGGCAAGTTGTCTCTTCATACAACCAATCAGGAACACGACTCACCTACTCAGTTATATTTGGTGATGAACCAACCTATTACTCATACGGGTCACTTCAAACTCCAACTCCTACTTACGTAAATAACACAGGAACATTCAATCATTCATATCTACGAAGTGGTGTGTACACACTCACTTTCACTGTCACAAACGACTCTGGACAAAGCACTCGATCAACTCTCACGGTTAACGTTATCTAGCTAGTCACCAGTTTGTGATAAGATTGAAGGATGACAAACTTCAATATGCCATCACCTGAAGGTGAACAACTCAATGCAAGCTAATACATGTCAGCAGTAGAAACTGAAATCTCACTCGAAGGAGACTTATTTTCAGCGTTTGAAAACAGTGTAGCAGCTTTTGCTAAAACAGAAAGGGACACACCAGAAGAGGTATCTGCGATTGAAGTATTGAAAGATGCACGTAGAGCATGGTTAGACGCCGTTTCTAAACGAGTAGAAAAAAATCCTCGTTTTGCACTTGTACCAACTCAACTTTCAGATATTCTCATTCGACTTAAATGCGCGCTAATGTTTACTGAAAACGGTGCACATTATGAAGCAGCAGGTCTTCTTCAAGATTTAGCAGATGAACTAGGACAAATTCCACTTAAAGAATGGGGTGCACTAGAGGCTTGGAAAATAATTGAAACAAAAGTAATATTGAAAGAGGCTGAAGTCAAAGGCAAAATTCCAAACTAGAGTCTCTCTAAAATCTTTTTGTGTATTCCATCGAATGAGGCATTACTCATTCCAACAACAACATCACCTTCCTTTAGAGTTGGGAGAAGTTTTTCTAACACTTCTTCTGCATTATGAACAAGAAATGACTCTGTCACTCCTGATTTTTTTGCTTCGTTAATAACAACCTCGCCATCAATAAATTGAGTCATATCATCTCCTTCTTTTGATTTTGGCATACTTAAATAAAATATATCAGCAGAGGTAAATGAATTTCCGTAGTCATACTCAAAAATCTTTCGACGACTCGTATTTGATCGAGGTTCAAACAAGGCAATAATTCGATTGTGAGGAAAGTGTTCTCGAATTCCTTTAAGTGTTTCAACAACTGCTGTTGGATGATGCGCAAAATCGTCGATCACAATAACTCCTTCTTTTTCTCCGACAATTTCTTGTCGTCGTTTCATTCCTTTAAAAGTACCAAGAACTTTTTGCAATGTTTCAAATAGCATTCCATGATGAAGCGCTATCGCACATACCGCGAGTGCATTATCGACATTGTATCTTCCAAACAGCTGAAGTGACATGGTTCCCAAATCTTTTCCTTTGTATATCAAATTAAAATGTTGCCCTGTTGAATCAGTAGTAACCTTTGTTGCTTGAACATCAGCAGAAGTTGAGCGACCATATGTAATGACATGGGCTTTTGTCTGTGTTTGCAAGTTAAGTGTTTCTTCATGATCAGCATTCAAAATAAACAGATCTTTTTCTAAAAGAGATTTTGCGAGGAAAATAAATGACTGACGATAGTCATCTAGATCTTTATAAATATCTGCATGATCAAATTCAAGTGAAGTAACAATGGCCGAAGTTGCAGCATGTGGTGCCAAGTAATGTAAAAACTTCGGAGCCTTATCAAAATATGCCGTATCGTATTCATCACCTTCAACAACAAAGAAACCTTTATCACCTTTTGTCATGTTTCCAACTTTTGAACTGATTCCTTCAAGATCAGTATTTCCTTTCCCCATCACTCCACCAACTAAAAATCCAGGATCAAACCCACCCTCATACAACACATGTGAAAGCATTCCTGTCGTTGTTGTCTTTCCATGAGTTCCACACACCACAAGCGACTGTCTATTTTTAATAAAAAATATTTGAATTGCTTCTGAAAGTGAAAGTTGTGCCAACCCTTGTTCACGAGCTACTTGTGATTCTTCATTCGTTGGCCCTGATACATTTCCAACAATAATTAAATCTTTTCCAACGAGATGATTAGAGGAAAACCCTTCATATAATGTAATGCCTAGATCGCGAATTAAATCGCTCATGGGAGGATAACATTCGGTATCAGATCCAGAAACAATAAAACCCGCTTCAACAAAAAGCTTTGCAAGCGATCCCACCGCTGTTCCACATACACCAATAAGATGCACAGTTTTAACAGAAGCCGGATCAACTTCTTTTCGAGCAAACACTCGAAGATCTGCATCAGAAAATGCTTGAATCTTTTTTGCAAAATATGTAGAAGCCTCGAGAATCATTGTTGAATGTTATTCTCGTTCTTGTTGCATGTATCGAGTAATGAGAGCTGTGGCTTCTTCATCTCCCTTAAACTTTTCATATAAATCAAATTCAATATCTCCAACGGCCTCAACTGATGCTCCTCCTTTTCGAAGTGATTGAACTTTTTGAAGAACAATCTCCAATTGAGCATTGTCTGCAATTTCAGGAAGAGGTGTAACTTCTTCACTACTCATTCTTTTTGTAATTGCATCAAGCAATTCTGGATATGGTCCACTAGCCATCGCCTCTTGTCTACTAAATTGATCTGGGTTTGCTTTTCCGTCCATATAAATACGTTAAGTTGTAATAATCTCATTATACTCGCTAACCTGCCTACTCACAATTTTGAAATGACGAAGCGGAAGGGGCTAAACCCTTCCGCTTAATTCCGCACTCACCCGAAGATGAGTTATTTAAAAACTACAGGAAACCACGTTCATCAACTCCGCTTCTACTCTTTGGTGCAAGTGATGGGGCAAAAACATACCCCACAAATTGCCAAGTACGCCAAAGAAGATGTTTCCGGAAGTCTTTGTAGGCTTGCCAGTCTTTGGGAGAAAGCACGTCTCGATTAATGACACCTAACGGCATCATCGAAATTGCGAACGATGGAATAGTACCATGTCCACCAATCTCATGACTCCGTAAAACCATCGAAGTTGCTCCGGTGTAACCAGTCATGAATCGAAATCCATCCTGAAGACGTGGAGTGTGAAAAGCATGCCTTTCAGTGAATGGTGGTCGCTCGTAGAATTCACTAAACCAAACTTCTCCTTGCCCGTCGAAACCTAGACCATACATTCCTTTCTCAAGTTGGTTTCGAAACATTGCCTGCCTCATCTCGGGACCGAGAAGTTCTTCGGTTGTGAGGTTGAAGAAAATTCGAGCGAGAGACTCAGCACCGCCGTACAATCCAGCAATGCCAATTGGATGAGGAAACTTTCTTGCTGTTTCATCACGCTGATGGATCTTTCGATCATCAGATGAAGGAACGACAGAACGAGTCCATGTAAAAGAGACATCACTGATGCCGAGCGGCTTCAGGACATACTTTGTGATGGCTTCGTCAAGTCTGAGCGAAGAAAGCGTTTCAACCAACAAACCAACAACGTAGGCCTGCCAGTTCTTATACGTGTGTTTGTTGCCTGGCATTTCTGTCAGACCACACGTCAGAATCGCACTCTTCATTTCTTCCCAAGAAAGATTGTTGAAGTTTTCCGGAAGCCTCGCATAACAGAGATATGCGAGAAGATGTCTGATGGTCAGGAACTCAGTGTATGGACCGCAAAAACCTGGGAGATATTTGGTGACCGACTCATCAAGTCTGACTCCTTGTTTCTCCATCAAAATCAAAAGCGTGAGCGACGAGACCGACTTCGTGCACGATGCCCAATCGTATCGATGTTGTTTGTTTTTGCAACCAACGCGAATATTAATAGGCTGATCTTGGTTGTTGATGAGGATAGAGATGTCGAGACCTACTACCTCAGGAAGACCAATGAGAAACTGTTGAGTGTCTCCACGAACTTTCGTTACAAAAGTCTCTAGTTTCCAGAGATCCACACAGTAGGGATCTTTCGGCGCCCATTCAAACGAGAAAGGAACGGCAATGCGACCAACGGGATGTTTAGTTTTCATTCAGGAATCAGTCTGGGGTTGAAGTTGTGCTCTCAGGTGAGTCAAAGAGCGTTCGATACAAATATATCATATATGATATATTTTATGCAATATTAGACAGTAGCTATAGCAAAACTGTTACGACTAATCAAATAGTTATCTCACAGAAGAGATACCAGGCAAACAAAAAAGTATATGGTACCTACATTTTATCAGGAACAGGCATTGCCAACACTTTCAATCCATTCTTAAGAACAGTTGCTGTTGCCTTCACCAATGATAACAATACTGAAGTATTTTTTGATTCCTTATCAATAATTTGTGTCGAAGCATAGAATCCATTAAACGCAGAAGCGAGTTCAAGAATAAATGTCACCACATACTGCGGAGCTTTTTCTTTGAGAGAATTTGCAACCACTTCTTCAAATCGATACAAAAGAGAAGCGAGCTTTTCAACTTCAGGAGTTTTTAATACTTCATTAAATAAACTCTCATCAAAAACCACTCTCATTCCCTGCTCCCCTGCTTTTCGAAGAATTGATTGTGCTCGTGTATGAGTATATTGAAGATATGGACCAGAGTCTCCATCAAAAGAAAGCGACTGTTCTTTGTTATAAATAATATCTTTTCCGAGTGCTTGTTTTAAAATCGAGAATTTAATCGCCCCAACTGATACGGCTTGAACAGCAACCTTTCGCTCTTCTTCTGACATTTCTCGATCTTTCATCACTTCTTTGACTGCGTCTTCTACTTCAATAATAAATCCAGATCCTGTGATGACATTTCCTGTTCGAGAACTCATCTTTCCTTCAGACAATCGAAGCATGCCATGACCAACATGATCGGTAACGTTGCCGAGCTCGGGCATAATTAATGTTAACGCTTTCTTCACCACTTTAAAGTTATCTCTCTGCTCATATGCGGTCACAATGAGTGAACTTGAAATATTCGGGTACGTATCTGCTTTCAGTTTTGCTAAACCGATATCTTTTGCGCCATAAATGGGAAGACCAGTGCTTGTGATTAATACCTGAGTATGTAATCCGTATTCTTCTCCTTTGAAAATGACAGCTCCTTCACTTTCTTCAAACACTTTTCCAGCAGCTTTATCTTCAGCAGTTTTTCCAATATGAGTTTTCACAATATCTAATCCAATCTGACTTGTCTGGCTCTCAAACATATATCTATCAAATATTGTTCCAAGTTTTTGATAGATTTCTTCGAACGCCTCAAGACTCCATTCTTTTCCTTTATCATAAAAATCATTCAGTTCATTGTCGGTTCGATCGTACAACTTTTGATTAATAACTTTAATTTCTTCTTCTGCTTCTTTATTATCTTTAGATTGTAGAGATCCGAGTGCATATGCCTTTCCTAGAAATGCTGCTTTCTCAGAAAGCTGAGCATCATCTTTCGGCCACGGAATATCTAACAGTCGAAGTCCCCACATGGCGGTTGCCACATGCCTTCCCACATCTCCTTGGTAACAAATACGCTTTACTGTTCCCCCATTCCACTCATGAACGGTAGCTAAAAATTCACCAATAACATTACTCATTAAATGACCAATATGAAATTCTTTAAAAGGATTAGGATCGGTGTAGTCGATAACAATTAACTTTCCTTGAAGTGAGTTGTTCTTTCCGAAAGTATCTCCGGTATCGAGCACTTGTTTAACAGAATTTGTTAAAAACTTTGGTGAAAGATAGAAGTTAATAAATCCTGGTCCTGCAACTTCTGCTTTTTCTAATTCTTGAGGAAGCACCTTCATGATTTCAGCTACGATAAGCACCGCGAGCTCAAGCGGATTTTTCTTTTCTTTTTTCGCAAGCGAAAGTGCAACACTTGAGGCATAGTCTCCTTGTGCTCGGTTCGAAGGATGTTCAAGATGTATCTCTGATTTCTTCCCTTCAGCATTTTCAAAAGAAATACCAAGCGCACCAACTGCAGATGTAATAGAGTTTCGTATAATTTCAGCAATATTCATGCCGTTACTGTATCAAAATAGGCAGGAACACGAAAGCCCGTCGCGAATTGCACGACGGGCTCATTTCATTAAAAGACTTTATGGCGATTTAATCGACCATTGGGGTCACAAGCATTTGCTTGGGAAGACTTGGATCGGGTGTAAGACAAGGAACTTCGGACATATCCTCACCTTCGATCTCCATCGAGGCGCGAATACCGTTTTGAAGTGCCGCACTCACCTGAAGCGACAAGTTACGATGACCAATAATAAAAGAGAAGCCTTCTTCTCCACACGGGCCAGTGCCTAAGGTGACGAGATACTGTCCTTCTTTCTTTTTAACAGGGATTGGCATGAACAATGGGAGTTTGGGTGTGCGGAAACCGTGCTCGGAAACCTAACACAACACTATCACAAGAGTGTCAAACAGACAATTGAGTTTAAAAATAGTGAAAAGTGATAAAAACAAAACTCGGCCCCGCACCTTGTGGTGCGAAGGCCGGTTCGTGGGAGTCTGGCGGAACTTAGTTGAGCTTTGAAGCAACGAGGCTGTACACTTCCTGATGAATCTCTTCAATGAGTCGAGGCTGATTGTCACGATCACATGTAATAATTGGCCAATTATATTTACGCGCAACGTAATGATAAGCATCGAATGCTCGAAGAAGATGCGGAAGGTTTTCTTCGAGAAGGTCTCTACCTTTTCCTCCTGCGATTGCAACTTTGGTTTCAGCTTTCTTGCTGTCGACAAGCTGCTGACCAATGTCGGGTCGCATAGAGAGAAGAATAGTGACGTCAGGTCGAGGGATTCCCATGATTCCAAACTCGAGCTCATCAAGCCACGCAAGAAATTCATCTCGTTTGTCTTCAGAAACTTGAGCAGTCTGGTGACCCATGTTTGCAGATGCATATCTGTTGGCCACAACATGGATTCCTTGACTGAGCCAGTTCCGAATTTCAAACGACGCCTCATACCGATCAAGAGCATAAAAGATGGAAGCACGTCTCGAATTAACTGATTCAAGATTGCCGTACTCACCTTTCAAATACCTTCGAACAAAGTATGAAGAATCTTCTCCATATCGAGGAAAATCTGCTGTCTTAACCTGGTGCCCTTCACTAACGAGCCGTTTGATCAAAAGATCAACTTGAGTTCCTTTTCCAGACCCATCTGTCCCATCAATGACGATTAATTTACCTGGGAGTGGTGTGTTCATAAGCCTCGAGTACTATATCAGTTTTCGTAATGTTTCGTCTATTCGGTTGGCAATTTTTCGGAAATCAGCTTCTTTTTTGCCACGAGTGGTTTCTGCGGCAGTTCCTAATCGAATTCCTGATGGATCAACTGGTGAGCGAGTTTCTCCAGGAATAGTATTTTTGTTCACAATGATTCCAACAGCTTCTAATGCATCACTCGCATTCTTTCCAGGAACTCCTCCAACTTTTATCTGATCGTTTTTCTTTGTCTTACTATTTTTTCGAGATACGATCTTTCCTCCATTCATCCATGTATCAACCAAAACCATATGACTATCAGTTCCTCCAGAAATAATATGCCAGCCGAGCTTTTTTAATTCATCAGCAAGTGCGAGTGCATTTTTTAAAATTTGTTTTGCATATGTTTTAAATGCAGGCTGTGCTGCTTCTTGAAGCGCAACAGCAACGGCTGCAATTTGATTCATATGTGGCCCTCCTTGAAGACCCGGAAACACTGTTCGATCAATTTTCTTTGGAAATTCTCGCTCATCAACTTTTGAAAAAATGAGAGCAGAGCGTGGACCACGAAGTGTTTTATGAGTGGTAGTTGTTACAATGTCTGCATATTGAAACGGTGCAGGATATGCTTTTCCAGCAACAAGCCCAGCAATGTGTGACATATCTACCATGAGAATTGCTCCACACGCGTCGGCGATTTCTCGAAACTTTTTCCAATCTACTTTTCGAGGATATGCGGTGAATCCTGCGACAATAATATTCGGTCGTTCAGTGAAAGCCTGCTTCTTTAATTTGTCATAGTTAATAGTGTGCGTAACTGGATCAACTCCGAACGCAACTTGTTTCCAGAACTTTCCTGTGGCCGATGCTTTATGACCATGTGTTAAATGTCCTCCATGATCGAGTGACATTCCCATAATTTTTCCCGCTTCGATTTTATTTCCTTCTTTATCAGTATGAGCATATGGAATAAGCGCTGCGTACACCGAAAAATTTGCGGGTGAACCCGAAAGAGTCTGAACATTAACTGCCCACTTACTTGGAGAAAGACCAAATAATTTTAGCGCTCGCTTTTGAGCAAGTAATTCAACTTCATCAACAACGATGTTTCCGCCATAGTATCGCTTCCCCGCATATCCTTCTGCATACTTATTGGTTAATTCTGTTCCAAGTGTATCGAGCACATCTTGTGATACATAGTTTTCAGAGGCGATGAGGTTAATAACTTTTTTCTGTCGAATTTGCTCATTCTTAATCAGTTTTTCTATTTCTTTGTCTTTCATGGGGTGTGGTTAAATGTAATAAAAATAATAAAGAGTCAGTGGTAATCTTTTTATTTTTATATCGTTAGATCATAGTATTTTTAAATGCTGTCAGCTAAAAACTGCTTTCCTAAAATGTGCGATTTCGATGAAGGATTGAAAAGTAGTTCACTTCCTTCTAATAGATAGACGTCTTTGATTCCTCCTTTAATCATAGCATTCCAACAAGATTCGCAACACCACCAATGACCCCAATGATAAAGGTCGGCACCTTGGGTATCGAATCCATTCTTTTGTGCATCTACTACTCCTCGAGGCTCAGAGTGGTTGGCATAACTGGCACACCCTGGGCAAAGCCAATATTTTGTTCCAGATGCGACCTTAAAGAACTTACGAACACACCATCCTTCTTGATGAAGCTTTCGAAGAGTGGGGTTCTTTAGGGGGGCTTGGCTGGCTCCTCGACCAATCACCTTACCGTCTTTAACCAACACAACACTTGTTGGTTGCATAGTCTCACTTGAGAGCTTTCCTACCTCTCTCGCTTCATGCATAAACGGGTTATCAAGCGTCACGTAGATGAACTTTCTTCCTTCTGGTAGATAGGGGTACTTAATTTGTGTCATAGTAAGTAACTTGTTTGCATGCTATCACGCGCATACTATAATGTTAATAATATGAATACATTCGACCACATCTATCAGGAGATGCTCAAGAAGATTATGGCAGAAGGTATTCGCGAAATGAGCGAAAGAACCGGCCTTGAAACTGCTGCAATTCCTGGGATGACATTTTCATATGATCCAATTAAAGATGGCTTCCCTCTTCTCACGCTTCGAAAAATTCCTGTGAAAGTTTTTATCGCAGAGCAAGCATGGTTTATTTTAGGATGCAGAAAGCCTGAAGATTTTTTACGAGACTACACAAAAATTTGGGATGTATTCACTAATCCAAACGATGTAGTTACTGTTGCGTACGGATACCGATGGCGAAAACATTTCGGACGAGATCAGCTCGCTCTTTTAATTGAACTTCTAGAAAAAGAACCGAGCTCTCGACATGGAGTTGTTGTTGCATGGGATCCAGCACAAGACGGTCTTTCACTTCAGAAAAAGAAAAATGTTCCTTGTCCCTATACCTTTACTGTAAATATTATTGGTGGAAAGTTACATATGCATAATGTGGTTCGATCAAATGATATGGTTTTAGGATTCCCTCACGATGTCGCAGGCTTTTGTCTTCTTCAATATATTTTGGCTCAACGACTACACGTTGGAGTTGGGATTTACACTCACACCATTTCAAATGCTCATATTTATAGTAATCACTACGAAGGGGCACAAGAAATGATTAAACGAGAAAATAGTCATAAACCAATCACTCTTACCCTTCCTGAAAAAACATTTGAACGAATTGAGGCTCGAGAGATTCCAGTCATTGAAGAAATCATGGCACAAGTTGCAGGTCAATATCAGCCACAAGCAGCCATTCCTAATTTAAAAATAGCCATTTAATATCATGTCAATTCTTACCAAGAAAAATTTACTTGAACGATTAGCAAGTGGAAATGTCACCTTTAAACCACAACTCGATACATTTCAAATTCAGTCGCACGCAATCGACCTTCGTCTTGGTTTTACATTTCTTATTCCAAAAATGTGGCAGATAACAAAACATGGTCGTGAGGCTTTGAATATTGATCATTTTGATAAAAATCGACCACCATATTTTGAAACTGTTGAGCTTGAACAAGGACAACATTTTGATCTTCTTCCGGGAGAATATGTACTTGTATCAACACTCGAATCAATGAAAGTTCCTAATGACTTAATGGCAATTCTTTTCCCCCGATCTTCAACCAATCGAAAAGGGTTATCTGTTGATCTTACAGGAATTGTTGATTCAGGATATGAAGGGCAACTGGCTATCCCCGTTCGAAACAACACAGCGCATCAAACAGTGCGACTTTATCCAGGTGAAAGATTCTGCCAAGTTGTATTTGAAAAACTAGATGAAGAAATTGATGTTGAACACAGTCGCTACCATCGAAAAGATATTATCGACGGTTTTGTACGAAATAAAAAAGCGACCCCAGATGATGAAAAAGAAATTGAGCTTTTGTTACAAGGTGATATCAAGGCGCTGAAAGAACAATTTAAAATCTAGTTTCACATGATCAATCTCATAGCAGCTATTCAAAAAAGTGATCGAGGTCTCGGATATAAAAACGAACTTTTATACAGAGTATCTGACGACTTAAAACGATTCAAAGAAATGACAACGGGTCACCCAATCATCATGGGACGAAAAACATTTGAATCAATCGGACGGGCACTTCCTAATCGTACGAACATCGTGATCACTTCACAAAAAATTGATGTTCCCGGAATTATCACTGTTCTATCTGATCAAGAAGCTTTTAATATTGCAAAGAAATCTGAAGGATCTAATCAAATATTTATTATAGGAGGTGCACGAGTATATGAGGCATTCATGACAGTTGCCGATCAACTTTTTATAACAATTATTGAAGGAAATAAAACTGCTGATGTATTTTTTCCTACATTTGAACAAGACTTCAAAGAAATATCACGAGAAAAGCACGTAGACGCAAACACTTCGACTCCTTATTCATACGTTACCTTAGTTAAGAACTCTTAAATCAACAGGAAAGATGTGGTTGAAAAGGACACAAAATTGAGTTAGTCTTGCCGTAGGTTTCGAGCAATTCCGCTCGTATGTACCCCCATTTCAATGAACGACTACTCTGCAGCAAGAATTCTCGCAGCAACCCAAGAACTTGATGCGGCAGCCCTCGCAGGACCAGCACCAATGACCCGTCAAATTCCTCAAGAGCCAAAGATGACTATCTTCGCACAACAAAATGCGTGGACGCTCCTCGACCAAACGGGATCCCTCGTTCTGCATTGGAAAGGTCATCGCGAAAAAAATCCAAACGTCAGACAAGTCTCGGTCACTGACCACATGATCAGTTCTTCGTTTATTGTCACGCAAGTCATCTTGCAACTACGTACGCTTTTCCAAGCGAACAAAGTAACACATTACGTCGACTGGTTTCGTTTGATGATGGCTTGGCAAATTCACGACCTGGCCGAAATTATCTTGAAAGGCGACGTGGATTATGCCCGAAAGAATGTCGAGCGCGACGCGGTAGAGTTTACCGCCTTCGTACCTTGGCTTCGAAAGGCCTGTATTCATGAGACAGTGATCGAACAATTCGAAGAAGCTTTTCTGCTACAGTTCGCGCTCAAACAGGAACACTTCTCTTCGTTTAACGCTCGGGGACGACAAATCCTCAGTCGACTTAACGAAGAAAGTATCTTGGAGGCAACGATCTTTTCGGCAGCCGAGGCACTTGAATGCTTCTTCTACGCTCTCGAATGTTTGCGAATCCACCACGTGAAGGGTCCTCTTTACCAAGTAGCCAAGGATCAACAGCCGAGGCTCGAGGTTTTTTCGAAGACCATCCCCCACTTCGACACCGTGTGGACACCAAAACTTAATGATTGGGCCAAAGAAGTTGCTGCAATCGGTGTGGCACAACCCCAAACATGACTGTTAGGATCCAAAAGAAACAAAGGCGTCGTCGCTCTCACCGAGCCTCGGCGTCCTTTCTTTTTTCAACCACAAGCGTGATTTAAATAATAAATACAAAAAGAGTTTCTTCAACGTCCTCACCCTTACGGGCTGCGAATGTTTCAGAAACTCTTTTTGTATTTATTATTTAACCACATCAACACCCATTGATCGACACGTACCTCGAATCATTTGCATTGCAGCTTCAAGAGAGGTTGCATTCATTTCAGCAATCTTCTTTTCTGCAATTTCTTTGACCTGAGCTTCAGTGATTTTTCCAATTTTCTTTGCACCAGTTGTACCTGATCCTTTTTCAAGACCAGCTGCTTTCAAAATCATTTGAGAAGCGGGGGCAGTCTTAAGAATGAAATCAAATGTTCGGTCATCAAATACTGACATAAGTACCGGAACAATTTCTCCCATTCGATCTCGTGTTGCATCGTTAAACCGCTTTACGAAATCACCAATGTTAACACCAGCGGGACCAAGCGCAGTACCAACAGGAGGAGCTGGAGTAGCCTTTCCACCTGGAATTTGGAGCTTAATTACTTTTGTGACTTTCTTTGCCATATAAATTTCTTAATTATTACGAATTGAAGCGCGTAACAGTTTTGTTAAAATACCTTAAAATGCAGATTTTTGCAATAAAAAGCTTGAAAAATGGCTTACTTACTAGATTTTCTTGATCTGCAAAAAATCAAGTTCAACAGGAGTCTCTCGTCCGAACATTGAAACTAACACTTTCACCTTTCCTCGATCTGTATCAACTTCACTCACCTTTCCTTCAAGATCTTTGAATGGTCCGTCAGCAATAATGATTGCATCACCTGGAACAAGGTCGATAGTATGCTTCACTGTTTCTGAACCCATTCGTCGGAAGAGTTCTTCGACTTCTTTTTTGTCTAATGGAACTGGTGTTACTCCTGATCCAACGAATCCTGTAACACGAGGAGTATTTCGAACGACATACCATGAGTCGTCAGTTACCACCATGTCTACAAGAATGTATCCGGGATAAATTTTTTCTTCTTCTTCTACTCTCTTCCCTGCTTTGATTTTAATTTTCTTTTCAGTTGGAACGATAACATTGAAAATTCGATCTTCCATTCCAAGAGATTCGATTCGCTGTTTTAAATTTCGAAGTACAGCGTTTTCATAGCCGGCATACGTGTGAATGGCGTACCAATTTCGATCTGCAATTTGTTGCTTTTGTGACATATAGAACGATTAAGTAAGTGAATAAAGAACTGTTATGAAATAATCTTTTTGATACCAATTGAGAATAGATAGTCGAAAAGTCCGAGGAATAATGAGACTCCAACACATACGATAATAATAATAAGTGTATAGAAAATAGCCTGCTGACGTGTTGGCCAGTTAACATGCTTCATCTCAGCTTGTGTGTCTTTAAAATATTGAATAAGTCCCATGGTATGTAATTAAGTCTATAGTAAAAAACCCCTCGGAGGGGCATTTGTATAGTACGCTTTGATTATCGCACTGTCAAATAAGCCCTTGTTTGTACTAATTGGTAGGAACTGGAGTCTCAACAGGAGTAGTTTCCGGAGCTGGTTCTGTTGGCGCAGGTGGAGTTATTACAGGATCAGTTGGAAGTATCGAAGGAGTTGATGTTCCAGAATCTGTTGGAGTTACAGGATCTGAAGATGTTGCAGTAGATGTTCCTGTGCCTGTATCTCCACTTCCACCGCCACCATTACCTCCAGTTGGAGGAGTTGATGTTCCTGTTGTTAACCCATGACTTTCACAAGATCCTATTGTTGCAACAATAGCACCATCACTTACGGTCATACAGGTAAGATTTCCTGTTACTTTATCTCGCACGGTAATTCCCTCTTCAACTGTTGCGTGTTTTGCAGTGAAGTTCTCAACTATCACATCTCGAAGTGCCCCCATTCCATTAACAACTGATGCCCCGAATGATTGAATAATTCCAAAGACAGAGGTTGAGCCAGAACCAAGAGCTAGTGAACTTGTTCCTGACATATTATTTGAGAGCACAAATGAAAGATCGCTCGATGATGCCATGAACTGATTCAACTTTTCATTGAGTGCTTGAATACCAACAAGAGCAACTCCGACAGGGTCAACTTGTGAAAGGTGTTTTGGATCATTATTTAAACCAAAGAAGTCATAAAACTGTTCAGCAATTGGGCCAATGTGTGTAGTACTTGCGTCTTGTGATTTATAATTCCATTTACTAATATCGAGTTCTGAAATTTTCAAGAGAATATTTTGCTTATCTACAGGTGTGAAGTTTTCCTTAAGTGATCGTGAAGAACTAAAGTTTCCAAGACCTGTCGAGTCAACATATGCGAGCAATGTTCCATCATCTGCTCTCCACTCAGAGAGATTGGCGCTTTGTCCTGTTGAACCGGTGATTGTTTGAGCAACAATATCATCTGAGATTTGAATATTGAGACGACTATCTGGTGTTGTAGTTCCGATTCCCAAATTTCCCGTCGCGCCGATTAAGCGCATTGATTCAGTATATGTACTTCCATCTCCTGTTGAGACATTTCCGAAACTGATATATCCATTATCTGGTGAGAATTGTCTAAGTTCAAAAGGTTGGATTCCAAAACCATATCTACTATTTCCACCATCATCATACAAAAGAAGTTTTTGTGCATCGGTTCCAGATCCAAGTGAAAGGAGGGCTTGTGGTGTGCCAAAAATACCAAGACCTAAGTAACCATTCTCTGAAAGTATTGCCCCATTCCCAGTACCAGTTCCAGAATCTCGGCTAAAATAAAGATCTCCCGTTGTGCCGTTATTTCGAATACTCCATTGTCCAGCCTCTGCTCCACCTTGGTTGTTAACAGCAAGACCAATATTTGAACCACTATCATTTCCAATAATTGACATGAAGTTCGTACCATTCAAATATGTTGTAATTTGACCTTCGACAAAAAGTCTATCTGAAGGTGTTGTTGTTCCAATTCCTACATTAACAGCATGTCCTCCTGTTCCTCCAAGAATCAGGGAGTTTGATTGCTGTACTTGAGCAAAATAACCGATTGCTGTTGCATTAGACAACGAAGAAGAAGAAAAGATCGCACCATCTTGCTGACCAGCATATGAACCAATAAAGGTGTTTCCAACACTGTCTGTGACTGATCCTCCAGCAAGAACTCCAATTGAAACGTTTTCATTTCCTAAAATATTTGCTTCACCAGCTCTAAAACCTATCGCGCTGTTGTATGAACCTGAAGTGTTCTCGTGTCCAGATCGCGAACCAACAAAGCTGTTTCCAAACCCATCAATATTTTGATTTCCCGCTTCAATACCAAAGAAGTTGTTTTCACTTCCTGTTGTGTTATTTATACCCGCTGCGAAACTAAAGAAGTTGTTATTTGACCCAGTTATGTTATGTGTTCCAGCTGCCGTTCCAAAAAAGTTGTTTCCCCCTCCTCCTGTGTTGTCATGACCCGCCGCATTTCCAAAAAAGTTGTTATCGGTTCCTGTTGCATTATTTGCTCCTGCGGTGAACCCAAAGAAGTTGTTAAAATATCCAGAAGTATTACTTGTTCCTGCATTAAATCCAAAGAAGTTGTTTGAGTACCCGTCTATATTGCTTGATCCGGCACCTGGCCCGAAAAAGTTGTTTGATGAACCATCAACGTTACTTATACCAGCAGAGTCACCAAAGAAGTTGTTATTAGATCCGATTGTATTCGATCTTCCGGAATTCAAACCAAGAAAGTTATTGGATGAACCATTCAAGTTATTTAATCCAGAGTTGAATCCGAAGAAGTTGTTATGCGATCCGTCGATATTATTCTGACCTGTTCCTGACCCCAAGAAGTTGTTTGACACACCATTGATATTAGTAACACCAGCATTAAATCCGAAGAAGTTGTTATCTGTTCCATCCTGTGTATCTCGCCCCGCATTTTCACCTATGAAATTATTTGATCCTCCTGTTGTAATATTTAGTCCAGCTTGATAACCAACAAGAAAATTACTTGTTCCACTCATTGTTGTATTACCAGAATCTGCAAGTAATATACTACTTCCGACACGATCTAACGCTCGAAAATTTCGAATATAATAAGGCTGACTAGTGTTAACAATTCCATCGACTTCAAGTTTTTGACCGATGGTTGTTGTGCCGATTGAAACATTTCCTGCATTAAAATAAATATCACTTCCGCTGTTTACCCACTGTGATGATGAAGTTCCACCAGCAAATAACACGCCGTTTTGGTAGAGGTTTCCAGTGAAGTTGATGTCGCCTTGAACTGCGAGTGTGTGACTTGGTGTTGTTGTGCCGATTCCAAATTTTCCTCCACCAATAGGCGCTCCACTCTGTGTATCACTATTGTAGATACCGGTAGCATATAAAACATTTCCAATGTTCAACTCTTGTTCTGCGTTATTTATAACTCCTCGTCCCAACGAAATTGAATTTGAAAAACCTCCTGTTCCTGCCCACTGACCAATCGCAATTGATGTTCCGTCTGATGAGTTATTAACCGTGTCGGCTGATCCTGCGTTTAATCCAATAAATATAGAGTTGTTTGCTTGCGCTGAAGAATCTCCAGCAGTATCTCCTAGAAAAAGCGAGTAAGAAGCACTTGTGGCATTATGTCCTGCGCCAATTCCAAGAAACGTAGATCGAAATACGTTCGTTGCACCCTCTCCTGTACCAAAACCAATAAAGTTAGAGAGTCCTGCGTCAGTTGCGCCCATTCCTGCTCCTGCGCCAATAAATATTGAACTACTAGCACGTGTTGCCAATTCTCCCGCAGCGCCTCCGATGAAAATCGAATTCACAGCGTCAGAAGCATGAAATCCGGAACTAGCTCCAATAAAAATAGCTTGGCTTGCATTTGTTGCTTCGTTTCCAGAACCATCCCCAAGAAAAAGCGAATAGTTTGCGTTGGCGACGTTTGTTCCAGCAGAGGCTCCGATTGCAAGACTATTTCCATTGATAGAATGGATTGGAAGCCCACTCAGATTAAGAGTGCTTGTCGCGTCTATCGTTCCAAGTGTCACATCTCCTTTGAAAAAGGCATTACCATTGTCTACTGTTAATTTGTAACCTGGAGTCGTCGTTCCAACTCCCACATTCCCTAAATTATAATAAATATCAGAACCTGTAGTTGTCCACTGTGATGTTCCTGTTCCTGAAGTGAAGAGGTTTCCATTTTGATAGAGGTTTCCAGTGAAGTTGATGTCGCCACCAACTGCTAGTGTGTATCCAGGGGTTGAAGTAGCAATACCAATTCTTCCACCTGTTTCAGGTGCACCACTTGGGGTAATGTCTGCTCGAATGTTATTGGCAAACAGTACTCCTCCCAAGTTTAGTTCTCGAGATTGATTATTGGCAGTTCCTTCTCCAATTGCAATACTGTCACTGAATCCTCCAGTTGATGTCCATGCTCCAATTAATATAGAAGATGACGCGAGATTTGTTGTGTTATCTACCGTGTCGGAGTATCCAGCATTACTACCAAGAAAGATTGAATTCGCAGCGTTGGTTGCTGCGGTTCCGACATTTGCTCCTACGAAAAACGAATCGTGTGCGTTTGTCGCATCGAGTCCGGCAGAGTATCCAAAGAAATGAGAATTTCTTGCCTGATTTGCATTTCTTCCTGCCTCCTGTCCAAAAAAGTTTGAGCCGTATGCAGTGGTTGCATCACGCCCCGCATTGATTCCGAAGAAATTGGAATCATTTGCGTTGAAAGCTCCTCTTCCTGCGTTTGATCCAAAGAAATTGGAATTATTTGCGTCATTTGCGTCACGCCCAGCAGACAAACCAAGAAAGTTTGATTCATTAAGATTTGCATCATTTAATCCTGCAAATGAGCCAATAAGTATATTATTACTTCCATCTGTTAATGACGTTCCCCCACCCGCAGCAAGAAAGTTATTAGTACCTGTAATTGAAGTGTTTCCCGATACTCCAAGAAACAAATTTCTAGTCGTGGATGAAAATGCTAACGCTTGAAGATTTTCTATTTTTAATATTCCACCATTTGAAATATTGATGTCACCAACAACACTAAGTTTTGATGCGGGGGTTGTTGTTCCAACTCCCACATTCCCTAAATTATAATAAATATCAGAACCTGTAGTTGTCCACTGTGATGTTCCTGTTCCTGAAGTGAAGAGGTTTCCATTTTGATAGAGGTTTCCAGTGAAGTTGATGTTACCTTGAACTGCGAGTGTGTGACTTGGTGTTGTTGTGCCGATTCCGAGGTTTCCATTTGAAAGCATTTGGATATATGCAGTATTTGAAAGACCGAGTTTAAAAATATTATCCTGAACAGTTGTTAAGCCATCACCTATCAGATATGAGTTTGTTGCTGTTGCAGCGTTAGCTTTTCCTAAAGCAAAGCTTCCGTTCGGAACATTGTTGTTGTATCCAAAGGCATATGTAGTAGAACCTGTTACCATATTCAGGAAACCAAAAGCTCCAGAATAAGATCCGTTATTTATGGTGTTACTTCCACCAAAAATCGCAGACTCTGTACTAGTACTTATTCCATTTTCACTACCATATACACTTGCGTGATCAAATGAGTTTATAACCTTGTTTC
Organism: Minisyncoccia bacterium; assembly: GCA_038230075.1. Taxonomy (GTDB): domain Bacteria; phylum Patescibacteriota; class Minisyncoccia; order Phycocordibacterales; family CALRBL01; genus JBBRNV01. The sequence goes on from JBBRNV010000005.1 coordinate 26,889, forward strand.
CTATTCCAAAAGCAACACCTCGAATACCAGAAACTGTATTTGAAGTTCCGTAGGCAAGATTCTCACCTGGAGTAATAGCATCAACAGGAAAGATTCCATTTGAAATTGTATTTGAAGCTCCGTAGGCTTGGTTATTTCTTCCTTCAATTGTGTTGAATTTACCAAAAGCAACAACACCCCCTCCGGCTCCTGACGTTACATTCGATCGACCAATTATTATCGCGACACCTGAGTCTACAATGTTTGATGATCCAAAAATATTTGCACCTGATCCGGATCCTGAATTATCATTTCCCACAACTGATCCACCACTTGAATTCACAACAGAGATATCTCCTGCAACTGTAAGTGCCAAATTTGGAGTTGTTGTTCCTATTCCAACATTTCCTAAATTGTAATAAATATTTGAACCATTATTTAACCACTGAGATGATGTCGTTACTCCTCCAAATAAAATTCCGTTTTGGTAGAGGTTTCCAGTGAAGTTAATGTCGCCATCTACTCCTAATTTATAACTAGAAGTTGTTGTTCCAACCCCAAGGTTTCCTGTACTACTCGCAAGAGAAAGATAAGAACCGCTCGATAAACCAATTAAGAAGGAGTCATTAACATTGTTAATGAGATTGTTTCCGAGAGTGTAAGAACCTGTACTGTTCACCGAGTTTGCAAGCCCAGCAACAAAACTATTTGTTCCTGTTGCTCTGTTATTGCTTCCAAAAACTGAGACTTCGGAACCCGTAATAACGTTTGAGAAACCAAACGCATTTGATTCAAATGTTGTTCCTGACAAAATATTAAACACGCCGAAAGCTGAAGATGTATTTGATGTTCCAGAAATTCCGTTTTGAATTCCAACTGCAACCGAACGATCATCAGCAACAACACTGTTTCCATACCCAAGCGCAGTTGCTCCTCCTGAACTGTTACTTTGAACAGCATTACTTCGTCCAATTGCCGTAGACCTTCCACCGAGTGATGAGTTATTGAAACCAACAGCAACAGGTTTAAATCCTGATCCTTGATCGTCAGCGGTGTTGGTAAATCCAAGAGCAACACCATTAATTGCACTGACTCCTGACCCAACCGCCACTCCTGATGAACTGTTAATAACATTAATATTTCCAACAATGTTTAGTCGTTCAACTACTGATGTTGTTCCAAACCCCACATTTCCATTAAGAAAATTAAGATTACTTCCAATATTTAATATCCCACCCGACCCATCGAGGTCTCCAATATGAACCGACCAATCTCCTGTGTTTAAATCAGTTCCTGTTTGATCAAAAAAACGAGCACCTGAAAAATCTCGAAGAATCAATGTTGAGGTTGATACACTATAAGGAGTTACGTCCAATGCGGCATGTGGAGAAGCAGTTCCTATACCAAGTCGTGTAGTTACCGAATCAAATACAAAGTTAGCATTCGCACCGAACACTCCCCCATTGTTAAATTGAATCTGAGTATTTGATCCAGCAGGAGAAGTAGAACCACTTGAGCTTGCGGTACCGAGGGTTACCCAATTCGAGTTTGTAATTCCTCCTTGTAACTGATAATTAGTTGTATTTGCAACAACATACACACTCAGGCCTTGAAATCGTTGACCTGATGGAATGGCATCTCGTGCAGTGAGGTCTTGAACTACTGTTCGTGCATCGAGCGGCAATTGAGAATTTAACTGAAAGTTCGATCCAAGTTGAATACTTGCGAGCGCGTAACTTGCAACGAATACAATGGCAACAATAATACCAGTGAGAGATGATTTAAATATTTTTTTAAAAAATCTTTTCATATTACTTATACACCACCTTATAATCTACTAATGTCGTTACATTATTATACTCGTATATTCGATATGGAACCTTAACTCCTTCTGAATTTGGAAGTAACTCATTGTCTCTCACGGTAAAATCGGACGTTAGATCGAAACCATTTGAATCTTTAATGGTGGTGAGTGCTGCAATAGTTTCTGGATATGCGAAATACCACACCTGATTAACAGGAGAAATTGTTAACGTGTAAGGAATAATGTTTTCTCCAGGAAATTTTGGAGATGTAGTTGCAAGCTCTGCTATGTGCTCTGCAGACAAAGCTTTTTCACCTACTCCAAAATAATAAACATCAGCCATTTTACTAGATTTGTTTGCTTGTATAGCAATAACAACAACTGCAACAAAAACAATTGCAAGTATGATGAAAAGAATTTTTGTTGAAGTCTTTTTCATAATCAGAATTTAAAGGTATTAGTGAAATTCACTTGAGTAGTTACATTTTTATACTCATACACTTTGTACGTTTGCGGTGTTCCATCGAGCCCAGTAATGGTAACTGTTCGAAGGGTGTAGTCCGAAAATGTTTCAAATCCGTTTGTATCGAGAATTGAAGTAAGTGCCGGAGATGTGTCTGGATACGCAAGATAAAATACTTGTGAAGTTGGTGAGGTTACCGTGACTGTGTTTGATGGAGTTTTAATTAATGAAGTCAACGTACTTCGAATTTGAGCACCAGTAAGACCTTGTGCCCCTACGCCGTAGTAAAATGGATACACAAATGTGTAACCAATGGTGTTTGAAGTAATAGTTTGTGTTCCGTCGCCTGCTCGAGCGGTGAAAGTAACTCCGTTTGTAGTTACTGGTGTTGTATCAACATATGTTTCGGTTCCACCATTCGCAAATGGAGATGCTTGCGTATGAATCAATACCCCATTTCTGTAGAAATCGACAAGTGTAATATTGTTAGTATGTTTTGTGGTATTTCCATTCAACGTTGTTGTTGTAACAGTATTTCCAAATTCTCGAATAGTACCCGTTGTTGGATTTGCAGAAAGTGAAATTGAAGGTGCTATGTATGGGTATAGCAAACTATCAAACATATTTTGCAATGTCTGAGCGGTAAATGTTGATCCTGATTGAATTCCTCCAAGTGTTATTGGGGTTGGGTTTGCATTTGTGTATGAACTTCCACCAAGCGCAGTCCACCCGACACCGTCGTACAAGTTTAAAGCTTTGTCTGTGGTGTTAAAAACCATAAGTCCAGCTGCCGGAGAAACAATTGCATCTCGTTCAGCTGTTGTCATTCGTGGAGGAAGAAAACCTTTCGTTGTTGAAGTAAGATCGAGAATTGAAGTTGTGTCTGGGGTGTTTGTTCCTAAACCAAGAGCATGATTTACAGAATCATAAAAGAAGTTTGCATTATCTTCTGTTAAACCGGCACTTCCCATGAAAGCAACTGAACCTAAAGCAAATGCAGGGTTAAAAATTCCACTAGTCGATGTTCCTTGTGTTCGATTTTCAAGTGCAATAACTCGAAGGTCAAGCGCGTGTAAGCCTTGCCCTACTGAATCAGCAAGACCTGTTGGAATTCCAATCGGATTATTATCAACAATATAACTACCCCCAGTTGAGTAGTTATTTGTTACATGAGAGGGTGGAAGTGTTGCGATGTATTTCGCTATCTGAGCATTAATGATGGCAATAATGTCATTTCGTGAAAGACCACTGTTTACTTGTCTAACAATTGTTTGTGTTGGAACGATAACAGTCTTTGTTTGCACTGTCTGAGCATGAGGAGTTTGTGGTTCAATCTTAATAGTTGGAAGTGTTTTTTTCTTTACGATATAGATTGTATTTTGCGCAAACACAACTCCGCCCCAGACCACTGAGAATACAAAAAGAGAACAAATCGTAAGAATAAAAGCACGCTTCATTACCTAACTATTTTAACATTATTTGATTTCAAAAAGAATAGTAACGTTCGAAGTAATTTTCTGACTGCCATTTTCAATTGGAACTGGGGCACCCGCTTCAGATTTCATCGCCATTGGAGCATAAGAATCCATTGCATATGGCATCACAGGATTTGATCCGTCTTCGTTAAAACTAATAATTCTTCCTAAATGAAGTCCTGCAGCTTTTGCAATTGACTCCGCTTGTGCTTTTGCATCAGCAATTGCCAATTCTCGAGCCTGAGCTCTGAATGCCTCGGGCTTATCAACAACAATTGAAAGGCTACTGATGTTTGAAACTCCTTTATCACCAACAAGAGCCACAATTGAGCCGGCATCATCGAGTTTTCGAACTTTCACCGTAACTGTTTCTGACGCTTCATATCCTGAAATTACAGAATTTGTTCCACATGATCCACCGTATGAACAAGGTGCATTCTGATATTCGTATGTAGGATTCAAGCTATAATTTTCTGTCTTGATATCTTCTTTTGCTACACCAGCCGCTTTAACTGCATCGATGGTGGGATTTGCTTTAGCAACCATTGCGGCCTGAGCGTCTTCGCCTTTCTTAGCTTTTTCAGTAATAGTAAAACTGAACGTTGCAACGTCTGGAATAGTAACCACCTCTCCTTTTCCTGTTACAGGAAGTGAATAAGGACTCACCGTAAATCGCGCCTGACTAAGTGATAATGATGTTTGGGCTAGTAAATACAGAACGAGGGCACCTAAGGTGACATAAATAACCCATCGATTTGTTTTTGATTGTAAAAATTGTTCCATGAGTAAATTATACCACGGAAGGATGCCGTTAAAGGTTGTAGAAAACTCTAAAAAGTTGCCTTATATGCATCGAGTACATTTTGGAAAAGAGACACAATTGTTAACTGTCCAACACCTCCAGGAACTGGAGAAATAGCCTTAACTAAGGGTTCTATTGCCACAAAATCGACATCTCCGTACAAACCTTCTTCTTCTCTGTTGATTCCAATATCAAATATTACCTGTTGTTCATTTACAAAGTCTTTTGTAATAAAATGTTTTTTTCCAATAGCAACCATGAGCATATCTGCAGACTGACAGAGACGAGGTAAATTTTCAGTGTGCGAGTGAGCGATGGTTACTGTTGCATTTTGATTGAGTAGTGCAAGCGCGAGTGGTTTTCCAACAATTAATGATCTTCCAATAACGACAATATGTTTTCCTTTAAAAGGAAGTTGATATTCCTGTGCCATTGTAATAATTCCCCTCACTGTCGCAGGAAGAAAACCTTTCTGACCAGAGTACAACTTTTTTACATTCGAAGCAGTTAATCCGTCTACATCTTTTTCTGCAACAATTGCATCAATGACAGAATGTTCATCAACATGTTCAGGAAGCGGAAGTTGTACTAAAATTCCATGAACAGACTCATCAACATTATACTGTCTTACAAGTGCAACAACCTCTTCTGTTGTTACATCTTCTCTCATCAAATTGTGTACAACACTCATTCCAATAGTTTCTGCAAATTGCTTTTTGTGCTGAATATACGTTGTTGAAGCTTGGTTGTTTCCAACTTGAATAATAGCCACCGCTGGAGTCTTTTTTCCAACAACAACAGCTTCGGTTACCTGTTGTATAAGGATAGATCGATATTTTTCTTTAACAGTTCGTCCATTTAAAATCATTACAGCGGATTATGGTCTTTTCGGAAGAATTTAACAAGGGGTTGATATGAATACTCTACCGCTCTAATAATGAGAATAAAAAAAGTCACAGTAAAAAGGCCAAGTGAAAATCCGGCAATAACATCGGTCGGCCAATGAACTCTAAGATAAATTCGACTAATTCCAACAAGTAACGGATAGAACAAGCAAACAAGAAGAAATAAAAATTTATTTGTTCGTGAATCAATGTACTTTTTAAATACGAAGAAAATGAGAAGCGCATACATGGTTGAAAAGTTGGTATGTCCACTTGGAAAACTTAAAGACAGAACATTAATCAGAGCATTTTGAGGACGATCAATGTTTGTTACTAGTTTGAAAAAGTTATCGACAAGCACCCCTCCTCCAAGCACCAAAGGAATGAGAATAGCATCAGTCCAATATCTTTTGTACAAAACATATGCAAACAGTAGTACCGATAATACCGCCGCAACGGCTGGATCTGCCAAGTGTGTGACGAATGTAAAAAATGATGTGAGAGTGGGTGTCGTAATCGAAGGAAGCCAACCATTAATGGTTTGATCAAATGTGCTCAACCACTCGTGATCAATGACACCCTCGAGGGTATAACAAAAAATTAAAATGGCGGAGATGTTAAAAAATAATGCGTAAACATGATATTTTTTAAATACTTGATGACGATGATTAAGGAATCGATATCCTAAAATAAGCCCAATTATAAGAACAATTGCTGCAAGAATAAAGGCGCTGAAGTATTGAATCGCAAGTTCGATTCCCTGTCCAAAGATATATCCACCAACAAGATGTACCACCGCCCAGAACACTGAAGAAACAAGTGATGATGCAACAAATGCTCCAAATGAGTAGTTGGTTGAGCCAAAAATAACTGGCGAAATTGCACGAGTTACTGAATTAAATCGTCCGATAATAATTGTTTTTATTGGATGAGCTTCAACAACCGATTTCACTCTATCAATATTCTTTTTTCCAATAAAAGCATATCCGGAAAGTTTTTCAAGAAAATGATTTCCGTATTTTTTCCCAACTACATATCCTAAAATATCTCCGAGAAATCCTCCGGCAGTTGCAATGAAAATAAGAGGAACAAGATGGATCTTTTGAACATGCGCAGTGATTCCAAGAATAACAGTGATTGATGAACCCGGAACAATTGAGCCAACAATTGGTAATCCTTCAACAAATGCCGCGAGAAAAGCAATGGGAAAACTGAAGGTTTGAATAAGAGGCTCTATCACCTTTAAAAGATGATGCAGTAACATAATTAATAAGCAGCACTTGAGGCAGATGTATCAACTGTTACTGGAACTGAAGTTGAAGATGAAGATGAAGATGTCGTGGCGTTTGTTGTCCCTCCTTCTTTTTTTGCCAATTCTTTTTCAATTGCATCCTTAATTGTTTTAAAATCTGCCACACGAACAGTTGATTCTCCAACAAAGAATGTTGGTGTTGAAATAACACCAAGTATATCTCCATCACTCATGTCAGCTTTAATTTTATCGACAATACTTGCATTGTCACTATCTTTTTTAAACTTTTCAACATCGAGATTGAGAAGTTGTGCATACTTTTCAAAAGTGGGCTTTGCATCAACAAGCTCTGACCATTCATTTTGGTGTTCATACAACATGTCATGCATTTCAAAATACTTTCCTTGCATTCCAGCAGCCTCAGCAGCTTTTGCGGCAGGAAGAGCATTTGGATGAATGTTAAGAGGGTAATTTCGAAAAACAAATGTGACACGGTCTCCATATGTTTCAAGAAGTGTTTTAATCATAGGATACGCTCCCCCACACGCAGGACATTGATAGTCTCCAAATTCAACTAATTTTATTTTTTCTTCTTTTGATGCAGGAATAGCTCGAGAATCATTGTGAGCAAGTAATTCCGGATGAGAAATAGCTCCTTCTTCTATATTCGAAGGAATACTTCCTGAATATAACCATCCTCCGATTGCTAAAATAGCAACACACACTGCGGCAATACTAACGATGATTTTAGTTTCTGAATTCATATATTTATATTATATACCCTTTTCTGACGAGGTATTCTGATTATATCGGCTATTAAGATAGACAAGGACAATAATAACGCTAAACGCCACAAAGGCCATAAATGGAATGGTGATGAATCCCAAATATCCAACAAACCTTGTAGTACATGACACACCTTGTTGGCATGGGGCTGCCGCTTCTGGAATAATTTTATAATAAAGAAGATTGTGAAAAAGTGAGATGAGCCATCCAAACGAAGCCAGTGGCAAGACATATTTTGATACAAAATGATCTTTTCGTGCATATGCAACAGCAAGAATAAGCACAAGTGGATACATAAAAATACGCTGATACCAACAAAGAACACAAGGTGTGTAATGCTTTATTTCACTATAATAAAGACTGCCAAGCATGGCTGCAATTGACTGAAGCCAGGCTAGTAATAACAGATTCCGCTTAACCCATGAAGATAATGTAGACATTAAGACATCATAACAAAATCACCCCCATTTAAAAGGGGTGATTTTGTTATGATGTCTTCTGTTTCGATCTTACTTAACTGTTCCGAGTGCTGTTTTCAAATCTTGAGTTGCCTGAGAAACAAGAGTTTTAAATGTTGCTTCTGTTGCAGAAATTGAAGTTTTTCGTGCCACCTGAAGTGCGGCGACCTCATCTTTTACTTTTGGAAGCTGTTCCACTGAAGTCTTAAATGTTGCTTTTGCAGAAGTAATACCTGTTTGCAAATGTGCCTTTGCATCTTTGCTTGTCACACCATTTGCACATTCTGACTTTGCTGTAGCGACTAAAGTGTCAACTGATTGTGTGAGTGTTGCCAACGCTCCATCGATACCTGTTTTTCGTCCATCTATTAATTGTGATACTCCTGTTGAAAACGTAGCAATTGCAGAATCTATAGCAGCTCGCTTAGTTGCAACTCCTGTATTAATAGTCGCCTCATAGGTAGCAACGATTTGTTTCTGGGCGTCAGTTTTTGCTTTCGCTTCTAATTTTGAAAAGTGTCCATCTCGATTGTTATTCCATTGATCTCTTTTTGCATAAAGTTTTGACCCAGCACTCACTTCTTTTGCCTTAAGTGCATCTGCTTGCGATTGTTTTTTTGCAAGCAAGACATTTGTCTTTGATGCAATAGAATCTACATTCGTACAAAAATCTCCTTTTAGAGTTGTTGTTGCAGTAGCTGCAAATGAAGAAACTGGCACTACAACTGTTGCGATTAGTGCGAAAACTGATAATACTTTAGCTGTTCTTGTGATTAACATATTAAATTTCATTAGTGTTATTTGTATTTGTAATTGAATCAATTTCTATATCGGTGAGGTTAGCGATGGTTTCATATTGACCATCTTCAATGCTTTCGATATAACCTTCCTCGTCTTGATTTGAAATATCGTACGCCATTTTATCTATACTGAAAGAAGGTTCATATGTATTTGTTTTGTACACATAACCACTTATTCCAATAAAAATACTGATTGCTGTAAATATTCCAACCACCTTTACTGAACTCGATCTCTTTATATAACGAGCATAAGGTGAAGATGTGACAATAGGTTGTTGTGAAAAGTTTTTAATAAGTCCTTCGAACTTTGTGAAGGATGGAATGGTTAATTCTTTTAAATCAACAAAAGCACGTTGAATCAGCTGTTCCTCACTTTCTTGTATTAAATTATCTTGTTTATTATTCATGTTACTTAAGCAGTCATGTTGATCGTGTCTTTTTATCAAAATTTACTTCATCTCTTTTTAAAATATCTCTCAATCTTTTTATCCCTCTCGATTGCAATTGTCTAATCGCATCAAGATTTTTGTGAAGAATCCGAGAAATCTCTTCATTCGATAATTCAGAAAGAAATCTAAACTCAAGTACTTCGCGCTCTCCACAACTAAGTTCTGCGAGCGCTTTATATAACCACACTGACCATTCTTTTTTCTCAAATAAAGAATCTTGTGGATCAAGATCTGTTGCATATGTATTTAACACCTCATCATCAACAATAACCTCTCTACTCTTCTTCTTGAAATCTATGATGGCGTTTCGAGACATCGTATATAAATATGGAAGTAATGTCACCTCACCTTTTGATTCTCGAATTTCATAACGCTTCAATGCATCAATAAACTTTATAAATATATTCTGTACAATATCTTCAGCATCTTCTTTTTTTCCAACACGCAGTAAGATATATCGATACACCGGTGTGTAATATGTTTTATATAGTAGCTCAATCGCAGACCTATCTCCTTGTATTGCCTTTTCAACAATGTCTTTCATTTATATAACGAATGATTAGATTATTTGTGACTTTTAAAGCATTGCGAACGAAATAACAAAGTAGATAAAACCCGCACCAAGAATAGTTGCAATGGTAGTAATTGTTCGTGGGTGAGCATGGTGACTTTCGGGAATCAAGTCGCTCGCACCTATATATAAAAAGAAGCCACAGAACACAGCGAGTAATAATCCAAAATATCGATCAGGAATAGTAAAAAAGAGTGTAGAAATAATTCCAAGCACAGGAGCCAGAGCATCAGCAATTAACCATTTAAAAGCGTTCGTTGGTTTTCCTTTATTTTTTAATACAACTGAAACAGTATTTAAACCATCTGAAAAATCGTGAGCAAGAACTGCGAGTGCAACAACCGCACCAACAACAGGCGATGCTTGAAATGCCAAACCAATCGCAACACCGTCTAGGAAGCTGTGAATCGATAAACTTGCCGCACCAAGAAATCCCTTTCTCTGATGTAGTTCGTTAGCACACTCAACCTCATTTTCATCTTCCTCGTGATTATGTCCGTGCGTGTGGTGACCATGCGCATGAAGCATAAAGAGTCGATCAAGAAACATATAGAATAGAAAGCCAAGAGCGATGCATAGAGTAACCTTCTCTACACCAAACGAACTTCCGAGCGATAAAGCTTCGGGCATCAAATCAAAAAAAGCTACACCAATAACTGCACCCGCACTAAAACCCAACACTCCGTGAAGTGCATCTTTTTGAAGAATTCCAAAAACACCTCCAGCAATGGTTGCTAAAAATGTTCCGATGGCAAAAAGTAGTAACATGTTGAAAAGTATAACACATCGATATTTGAAGCTCTCAAATTAGATGAACCGTTCCTTCAACCTTAAGAAAGGTTGCTCGATATATGTATATGAAAGATGAGCAATGCCAATAGTTCCTCCTAAGATCAGAATGGATAGTGGAATAAACTTCCAAACCGATAGCCCTTCATCCCCTATCGACTGAATATTCAATAGTCGAAGTAAAACAGTGAGAACAATTAAATGATAGACGTACAGGCCGTATGATATTTTTCCAAGATGCACAAAAAAACTCTTCATCTTTTCTTTCATTCTTATCATATTTTTATTTTCTTTTTTAGATTCAGCAAATGCAGCGATCATAATAATTAATCCAAATGAAAGTGCAAAAACTAACAAACTAACGACTGAAAAATATGCATTTGAAGCATCACCTAAAATAGATCCACGTATAAAAAGAATAATGAGTGAAGCAAGAGTCGCAATCTTCCAAAAGTAAGAACCGTATTTCGAAACAAACTGTACGACCACTTCTCTATACAGAAACGAAAAAGATCCAATGAGCGCACCGACAAATAAATATCCCATAATACTAAATGTATAAAACTCACGTATTTCAAATGTTCCGGCATATACAAATCGATGATAGAGAGAAATGAAGAGGCCACACATGGTGACAAAAACAACACCTCGCACTCCTATATATTTCCGAAACAAGAAAAAGAGAAGCGGCCATACAAGATAAAACTGCTCTTCGACCGCAATTGACCACAAGACTGCAATCATATCGTTTGTCACGTCCCAAAATGCTCGATATATATTTCCAAGCAAAAATACATAACAAAGTAACTCTTCTTTAACAATCGCAGTTTTAAGAACGTCAAAGTTTTTGGTGAACAATGAAATGAGACAAACAAGAATGATAACTAAAAAATATAATGGCCAAATACGAAGAACTCGACGTATGTAAAACTTTCGAAAAGAAATACTTTTTGTTCTATCAAATTCTTTCTCAAGTAGATACGTAATTAAAAATCCACTTAAAACAAAAAAGAAACCTACGCCGATATCCCCTATTTGAAAAAGTGTCCACGACCACGATTTAGGCTCCCACACACTCGAAGGAGTTTTTAAAAATGCGGTTATATGGTTAATAAAAACCACAAAAAAAGCGAAGAAACGTAGTATATCGAGTCGAAAAAAGTAGTCTTTTGAAGAAGTGTGTTCGGAGGTCATACTACTCTTGTAACATCTTTTTTCTTTTTTCGGTATAGTCCCACCAAGGTTTTGCAGGTGCACCATTCATAAAATCAACAGCGGCAAGGAATGTATCAAGAACGCAAGGGTCATGCGTTACTCCTGTTTTTCTGCAAAGGGTCTTATACATTGTAAGCCCATCAGACTTTTGTAGGTCAGAAGGCGCGTGAATTCCAAGTAATGCAAAGTCTTCAATCATTGCTGGGCCGATATTTGGAATATCTTTTAACAACAATGCTTCTTTGTGTGTTTTGGCTTTCATTAAAACTAGTTAAACATTTCGTACTGCTTCTTAAACACCCGCTTGGCGATCTCTAAAATTCCATAGGTGATAAAAAATGCTGAGAATACATCGATTGAATAGTGAAGATGGCCAATAATTACTGCAACAGATCCTATGATAGTGCAAAGTAAAAAATAATATCGAAGATAGGCAAACCTCCAAAAAATAAGTGTGAGAAGAAATGGAAACCCTGTGTGTCCTGAGAAAAATAAGTCATTTCCAGAATCTAAACTGAAAAGAACTTGCTTAACATGATGTTCATATTCGTAGTAACTATAGTGAGCGACAGCTGGAGCTGAGAGATGTGTCATCACCATAAATATTGAACGAATGATAAAAAAGAGTGCACTAGCAACCAACGTGAAGGGAATCGATTCGGGAATAAGAACGAGAACACATACAGCAGTAATAATAAAAAAGAATAATCCTTGAAAGAAAATATAGGAAACATCGATGGTTGGAAGATGATCGAGAAGAATATCTGGAACAACATATCCTAAATATCCCCCAATATATGTTCGGGCTATTCCTGCAGCAATAAGACTAACAATTAATAAGACCAGATTTACCCCAACCTTAATAAGAAACTTCTTATCTTTCCATAAAGACATGTGTTTACCGCATAGTATTTTAAGCTGATCAATCAAAGTATTTTGATTATAGTCCAAATGACATTATCGGTACAATAAATTATACTTCGAAGATGACCATTTTTAGTCATCTACTTACCCTCATTGAATCGTCAAAATATTTCCTTCTTTTTATTGGTTCATATGTAGAAGGATCCGTAGTCATGATGACCGGAGGAATATTGATTCATCTTGGCAGTGCGACAATTCTCAAAACATTTGTTGCATTGTACGCTGGTGATATTCTGTCTGACATCACCCTCTATATTGTTGGTTACTTTGGCGCACGAAAACTAGTAGCACGTTTTGGAGGAGTTATTGGAGTAACTCCTGAAATTATCGATAAAGTTGAGATACGTTTTAAACGTCATCACTTATGGATACTCATTATTTCTAAACTAACCATGGGTTTTGGTTTGGCTTACGCCACCCTTATCACAGCGGGTATTACTCGTGTTCCTTTTTGGAAATATCTTTCGGTAAATGCAATTGGCGGAATAGTTTGGATTCCCTTTCTTATGACGCTCGGATATTACTTCGGCAATATATTTGATTATATTCCACACCAATTCAAAGTACTTTCATGGATCCTCATTCCAGTTATTTTTATTTTAGTTTTCCGATACGTCACCAAACGACTTGCAACAGTAGATTGGTAACTATACCCGACCTTTTTGCATATCACTTTTAAAAGCAGCAAGAACGTCTTCTGGTTGTATTTGTTCTATAAAAGAAAAATTGTTTGTTTTTATAAAGCGTTGAGTTAATCCCCGACCATGAGACCTATCGATAATAATATCTTCACTGTTTCGAGGTGTATATAAATGCGGTCCAGGACCAAGCAAAGTAATACTTGGAGTTCCAACAATATTTGCCATATTTCGAGGTCCGCTATCTATACCAATAAAATAATCTGAATCTTTTATCACAAGTAACAACTCATAAAGATTCACTTTTCCAATAAGTGATTGAATATCGAGAGATGGTAACTGCGAGACAATAACATCTAAATCTTTTTGTTCTTTATGTGACCCCACAAAGATGAATCGAAAATCTCCTAAGGCGGCTAAGAACAAAAGTAATGTCATCCACTTCTCGAGGCTCCAATGATTCATTATCCAACTAGCACCGGTATGAATAATAACTTTCTTTCTTGTTGTTTGTAACTCACTTAAAGAATCGAGTTTAGCTGAATCTTCTTGAACTACAGCAAACATCTCATCAAAAGGAATTACTCGCGGAGCACTTCCTATCATTTCAAATACAACATCAGCCCATCGCTTCGGAGTTTTTCTCAACAAAAGAGAAACGATAAGATGTGGCACATACATGCTGTATGCAAATAATCCTGTGTGTAATTTCTCTACACTAATATCTTTTATTTGTTTGTATGCATCTCCACTCATTCTTAATACCAACATCTCTTTGTAATTCCCGAGTTTCTTTTTGTGTTCACTCACCTGTTCGATATCTCGAGAAAAAACTGACTCGGCAATATACACGTTTCTAATTCCTTTAATTTTTTCTGCAATAGATTTAAGTGGAGGCGAAACAAGAATATCAATCACGCCTCCTTTATGTTTCTCTATGACATCATGTAGTGCAGGAACCGACACAATAAACTCTCCGATGAGGCAGGTGTTTACAATAAGAAGATTGTTTGTCGTCACTTCATTTGAATGATCAAAAGTGAAGGCTCTCTTAATAATAAGCAAGCAAAATAAGGGTATTTCTTTGTACAAACTAAGGTAGTCAGTATTTAATTTCATGCAAGTCTGTTAGTATTGAAATATGAATCAAAGGTTTTTCTCGATTATTATACCAGCACACAATGAGGAAGTTCTTATTGAACAAATGCTTTTATCTTTGAAACAACTAGAATATCCTACTACACATTATGAAGTTATCGTAGTTGAGAATAGCTCTACCGATAAAACATACGAACTAAGCAAAATGTATGAATCAAGTAACGTTAAAGTCTTTCAGACGAAAGAGAAGGGGGTATCGAAAGCGCGCAACTTTGGAATACATATGTGCGCACCCAACACAGAGTGGTCTATCGTACTTGATGCTGACACAAGTTTGAAAAGCTTATTTCTAAATGAACTCAATATGTTTCTCGATATGCACCCATTAGCAACATACGGAATGACTGCACTTACACCAAACAAAAATACTCTTACAGCGAGATTTTGGTTTTGGTATCGAAATCAAACAGATAAATTAATGAAAACATTAGATACGATTCATATAGTAAAAAAAGAGTTACTGAGTAAAGTTCACTATAGTGAAGAATTTAACTTTACCGAAGATTTACAATATGCAGATGAATTAAAAAAATGCGGTGTCTACTTTTTTATGCCAACAAAAAGCCTTATTACCTCAACAAGACGATATGAGGAAAAAGGTTATATGAATATGTTTTTCATGAATCTTATAATAGGTTTTAAATATATATTCAAAAGAGAATCTTTGAAAAATAAATCTTGGGAAATTATTCGAGAGGATAAGTAATTGTGTTGTATTTAGGTTTATTTTAAAGTGAATTCTCTTCAATAAAACCTCTAACCAACACACCGATCTGATTCATTGTGACTACGTGTTCTTCAAGAGATGTTCCCTTAGGATCTTTTACATCCCAATATGTTACTTTGCTTGAATTCTTTAAGTAGTCTGGAATAAATTCTGATTCAACTGTTACCACTATTTTATCAGCCCATTCAACCATACCTGGAGTAAGCTGAGTTCTAGTATTTTCAGCTATTTCAATTCCTTTTTCACGAAGAGGCATGAGAACCTTTTCAATTTCTGGTATTTCTTTAAGCATTTGCCCATCTCTGCTCTCACCCTCTTTTGAAACAACTGTTGTTCCAGCAGAACTAACTTTATGTTTATTATTGATCTGCTTAAAAAGAGCTTCGGCCATCTGACTCCGTCCAACATTTCCCTTGCAAACAAAAAGGATATTCATAAATTTATATTACCAAATGAGAGATACAAGCCAACATAATACCAATTGGTATCCAAATAAAATATTCCTTCGGAGCTATTAACCACCAATTATCGCGATGCCACCAAATCTTTTCTTTTCTGAAGTTCTTCAAACCATATGCAGGATTAAGCAGAAACCATAAAAAGTCTTCGAATACCCAAAATAGAATAAACAATGCGAGCAACTGAAGTTCTATCGCAAGTGATAGAGATTGAAATAAATAGACGACATGAAGAATAAATAATATGAATGCGTTGATCCAAACATGGTATCCAGTTGCTGGTCTTCGTCCAAAAAATAATCTACTTATCCAGTGTTCTTTTGACACTTTCCATGTTGGTAAATTCTCTGCCCACCCAGCTGACCCTTCAATAGTAATTTCTACTTTTGCGAAGAAGAAGCTAGCAATTAGAATAAAGAGGAGTGAAGACAGGATGTTCATAGTAGTGAATAACTAAATCTTATTTTCCTTCCAAAATAATCTTTTTATAAAGCTCTATTAAACTTTTAGCAATAGTTGCACTTCCAAATTGTTTGGAAGTTTTAATAGCTTCTGCTGATAACTTTTCTCGGAATGATACATCTTTGAGAATCTGATCTATTCGCTCAACACCTTCTGTTTGCGAAGAAACAATAAAACCATTCTCGCCATTACGGATTATTTCAGGCGCTACACCCACCGCATATGTAATAGGGATAAGCCCTTGAGACATGCCTTCAATAAGACTCAGAGAAAACCCCTCATAACGTGATGAGATAAAAAGAATACTTCCTCGAAGGGGTCGCAATAACTCTGGCAGCTTATCCTTTTGAACATTAAGGTGTAGTGAGTGGTGAGAAATTTTTGAACGAAGCCATGCACCAAGCGGCTTATTAATGGTCATACAAAATGTAGATTTTGGCACATCTGGAAATTTTTGATACATGTGAATCAAGCGATCCAAACCTTTCAGTTTTAAGGTGAAAGCATCATTACCAAGTCTCCCAAAAAAACAATATGCGGAGCAGTTGTTAGAATCGACTGTTCTAAAGCATCGAACCAGTAGTCTTCGATGGCATTGTGAATCAAATAAATTTTATTCTGATCAATACCACATGAAATCAGCTCCTTACGAACATTCTCTGATGTAGCAATCACCGCTGTCGCACGAGAAGCAACATAACTCTCAACGTCGGCAATATCTCGAAGTGGTTTTCGTGTCTGAATATTTAGTTCTGATATAGCCCCGTCTTTTTTGAGCTTGTACCACACCTTGCGACAGCCGTTTTCCAGCTTACTTGCGAATGGTGTTGAACTTAGGAAACCTTTGGTCGTTGAGCCGAAATGACAAACTACAGGTACTGGATATGCCAAAAATGGAAGAGCTGTGTATGTTGTCCCTTGGATAAGGCTATACTTGAGAATTTCTTTTCTGCGCTCAAGCAAGGAATAGAAGAATAATATATTCTTGATGCCACCAAAGTGAACAGGTGTATCAATGAGTGATGTTTTAGGGTAGAAATTTTTAATCTCCACACTTGACTCCTTCAACTTTGAAGCCATGAGATCATTGATGTAATGAGCTCCTGTTCCGATTTTCTTTTCATTGTGAATAAAGGCAACTTTCATGATGGTTCATATCTTATAATCCAAAACAATCCCACAATGGGTGCCTATCGGGATTTGAACCCGAACTGAGAGTTCCACAAACTCTAGTGCTAACCATTACACTATAAGCACCATATACGAAAACGCGACCATCTTTAACCCTAACTGCGTATCGTGTGCACAGGAGAGGACTCGAACCTCCATACCCTTGCGGGCGCTACCACCTCAAGGTAGTACGTCTACCAGTTTCGCCACCTGTGCATTACTTGAATCTATCCTAGATCAAGCAACATAACAATACATCATAAAGTGGCTTATTTCCAAGGATTTTTGACTATTCCGTCTATTGACATTCTCATTAATATGTGATAATATATAGGAGTAATCAACTAATCAATTATATGAATATTCTATCCATCAAAAACAAGGTAATTTCAAAGATTTTCACAGGTCTCATGACTGCGCTTGTTACTTTTGGAGCAGCTGGAATCGCAGAAGCTACGAGCTATATTCCACTCAGTGATACATATAACATTAGTCTTTCTCCTTCTGTGGCAACCCTTAGTTCATCTGAATACGTTACGATTAACTTCAACCAGGTTCTCACAGATGCAATTTCAAATCTCTCCGTTGCAGTCTACGACCAACAGCATAATCTTATCAGCGACAACCGACTTGATTCATACAAGTTTGTTCAAACACATTATCCTTTAGCACAGACCGATGTCATGTGTTACTACCCTACCGACGATGGAATTGGACAATACCACATTCCAAACTGTGGTGGATATCTTTATGCTACTCAATTTCAAGCAAAGGTAACAGACCTTGTTTCTAATGCGGGCACATACTCAATCAATATTCATCAAACATATACAAACGGATATGCAAATTCACTTCGAAATATTCTAAGCAACACTGTTACTCTTACTGTTACCTCAACATCAACAGATCTCGATACTATTACAATCACATCAACAGACTCTCTAAGTCATCCTGCAAATACAGCAACAACTATTGCCTTTAGTGCAGGTCTCAGTTATGGATACGCACAAACAACATTTAACACATCACGAAGTCAAACAGTTCCAGGAATGACATTTACTCAAGGATACGCTCCTTGCGAATTAGGAATGGCATGTACTCAGAATTATGTTGCAAACGCATTATTTCTTTCAGGAACACCAACAACACCAGGAACATACCAAATTGTAATTGATGCAACACAGTCTCTCTATCCTCAGTGCGCAGCTCCAATTGATGGAATTGCAATAGGATGTGATCAAGTTATTGAACATGGAACAAAAACTTTCACTCTTACTATTACTCAAAATCAGGTGATACAAACTGAAAACATTTCTTTCTCATATCCAGTTAACGCTCAGGTATTAAATTACAACAACGGTCACTGGTACATGTTTAAGGTTCAGTCATCAACTCAGAATTCACATGTTGCATCATACCGATACACCCTTACTCAAAATGGAAATACTATTATTAATAGTCGGCTCGTTGGTTCAACAGGAGAATTCGCAGTAGGCCCAACAGATGCTGAATACAATTCTATTCAACGAGGAAACCTGACAGTAACCGCAACAGGATACTCAAATGCTGCAGGAACTGTTCAGATCACTAACCCAGTATCTATCACTATTTCGATTGCAGATCTTGGCAATCCAAATCCTTCAAACCCTGGAAACTCAAATGGAACAATCACAGGAACATTTGGATTCACTTTCCCAACATATCCATTCAATCAAAGTCTGGAACGAGGAAATACGTATCCAGTTTCTTGGAACCAGACAATTAACGGCGCAACGGTTGGAGACCTCTATCTTACAAGTCGACGTGGTGATGTCATTGCTTCGCAGTTAATTGCACACAATGTTTCTATTGCAAACAACTCATATTCAGTAACAATTCCTTCTAACACCCAGCTGTATGATGGTTCTGTGTGGAACTTCCAATTCATTGTTGCTGTAGGAACTGCAAACGCTCAAACATTTCGAAGTAACAACTTTGCAATCGTTGATCGTCAGCCAACTTCAGAAGAAATTACAAATCGAAACTTGAAACTTCAGGCAGAATATAATGCACAGTTCCCTACTACTTCATATTTATCACAGTATCAATATTCACAAGCTAATCAGACACAAACAACTAACTACGCAGCAAAAGTTGCAGCTCCACAGCAAACATTCCAAATCGCGTGGCCAACTACAAGCTATAGTTACCAGAACCAATATCAGTACCAGCCTTCATATAACTATTCGTACTAAACACATTGAATAGATAAACAAAAACCTCGCACATGATGCGAGGTTTTTGTTTTAATTTTTGTTAGACAGTTGCTGCTTCTACTGGATCATCTTGTTTCTTGCTGACTGCTTTTGCTTGAGAAGTTTTTCGGGTGTCGAGAATTTCCATTTTCATTCGCTTACTAATTTCTTTTGCTGCTTTGTCTCGGATGAAATATAGTTTTGATCGTCTTACTTTTGATCGTCGTGTCATTTCAATCTTTTCGATCGCTGGAGAATAGAGGGGAAAGATTCGTTCTACTCCCACACCTTCTGAGACTTTTCGCACAGTAAACGTTCCTCCAGATTCTGTTCCATGCTTTCGAGCAAGAACCAATCCTTCGAATACCTGTAATCGAATCTTTCCTTTTTCTTGAATTCGCTGATGAACACGAACAGTATCACCAGTTTGCATATCTAGGTTTTTTCGTTCATCTCGGTCAATTGGAGGAAGTTTCATCGCTCCAGCTGCTTTTCCATCGTCTTTTTTTGCTACTTTTGCCATATAATATTAGATTTTATATACGTTATTTGTCATGGCAATCTATCATGAGAACTTGATTTCAGCAAGAGCATGGCTAAAATCATCAGGATATGGGGCTACAGCCTTCACTTTCTTGCCCTTAGGGTCAGAAAACTCAAGTTTATAGGCGTGAAGTGCCACTCGCTTAAAGCCAAACAAAGGCTTTCTTTTTGGAGCATAGAGGTGGTCGGCAACCAGAGGATGATTGATAGCTTTCATATGAACTCGAATCTGATGAGTTCGCCCTGTTTGAGGCATCACTTCAACAAAACTATATGGTTCATAGACTTTGTTTTCTTTACTATCAGCTTCTTTTTTTAAACTCTTTTTGGCAGAAGCAACTTCTTTTCCTCCGATATCAGTTGGAAAATCTGTTTCAATGGCTGCCCCTCGTGCCAATACTTTAAAATCGGTCACCGCTTCTCGAGCTTCTCCTCTTCCTCCACGTTGTGCAGACCACAATCTAAAATCATTTTTAGCACGAGAAATTGGTCGATCAATGGTTCCTTCATCTTCTTTTATTTGTCCATATGTAAATGCGTGATATGTCTTATGCATATCTCTTGTTTGAAACTTTTCTTTCAAGAATTCAAACATTGTTTGTGTCTTTGCCACAATCATCACGCCTGAGGTGTCTCGATCAAGTCGATGAACAATTCCTGGGCGATTAATAGTGACACCAGTTGAAAGTTTAAGTGGTTCACCGACTTCTTTAACACCAGGGAAATGTTCACACACCCAATCAACAACAGTTGGCTCTTTGGTTTTTCCATCGGCATGCACAATAAGCCCTGCTGGCTTATTAATGATGATGTATTCTTTTGTTTCGAGAAGGATGGTTGGGGTTTTCATTTGTATGCTTAGAGTAAAGGAAAACGGCGCAGATGTCACTTCTGCGCCGGATCCGATGAATCGATTGATAATCAATCCATGATGGTTGCGATACCAAATTCTTCGCACTGAGGGGCCGTAAGCTTAAGCACCCCTGAGATAGAGAACTGATGAAGCAGTTGTTTGCCGATTGAAAGATCTTTAACTGCGGCTCTCGTTTTGGTAATCATTTCGACAACTGCTCGATTGACTGAGTTCGGAAGATTCACAGCTCCCGCTGCAGAAACGTCGATATCAGCCAAAGAGATATTGAGATTACCAAGATGGAAGGCCAACTCTCCTGTCCGAACTATTTCACGAGACGAACAAGATAGGGCAATCATTGCGGCGATGGAAGAAGCGTTGTAGATGACCGCATGAGTCTTAAAGGAGGCTCGTTTGATGAACTCACAGAGCTTGAGGCCCTTTTGTGAGTCTCCTCCTTCACTCATAATGACGATGGTGATACCTTCTTCGTCGGAAAAACCCTCCTTACTCGCGATGATTTTCAACTGCTCACCAAATGCATCCAATCTCTTTCGAGATAGATGCCCTGACAAAAGGACAACTTTCATTAACATTCCTCCTAAAAGGTTTGAGGTTTGACCGACACTTGCTATAATACCTTTATTACTATTAAACAATTTTATATATATGTCAATATAAGAACAGAATAATGTTGCCCTATCTGCCGATCAGCAAGCAGCGATTGATTTAGTAATGAAAGACTTCACGATTAACCAACCAGGAAGAGAATAGGTTGTTCAAAATATTATAAACAGCATTAAATCAGGCAAAGACAAGTTGGGAGAGCCTATTGAAGATTACGGAGAATACGTAAATGCCGCTCTTGCAGCAGCTGCAGAAGTTCCAGACGCATCAACTGTCGAAGGACATATCACAAAAATTCTTAACCCGGAACTTAACGACTAAGAATCTGTTCGAAGTCGGAAAAGTGGCCGCTTGATAAAAAAAAGGTTATGAGATACGCTATCTCTGCGTATCGAGGGAGATTAGCTCAGTTGGTAGAGCAACTCATTTACACTGAGAAGGTCACAGGTTCGAGTCCTGTATCTCCCACCATTGTTAGAATAACTTGTGCTCCCGGTTGGAATCGAACCAACATTGACGGCTTAGAAGTCCGCAGTTCTATCCATTGAACTACGGGAGCGTTGTTTGTGTAGATGGAATATATCAAAGACTAGAGAATACTCCAATCTTTAAAGTGCCGGATCGGGAATGTCTGACGCATCTGGCTTTTGATCATTCAAGTGTGCCAGATGGTCTTCGTAATAAGAAATCACCGCATCGGTTTGTAATTTTGATTGTGTAGCAGCATCAGAAGTGAGAAGAGTTGGTCTTTCGACAGAGTCTTCAATCGGTGTGTAATAAAGGTACAAAGCAAAAACTGTATGGAGAAGCACAGCCAATGTTGAAAAAATAATGAGAATCGTCCAGTCACGATCTGCATGTCTCGAAGGAGGTGTGTACGTTTTTTGTTTTTTAAAGATACTTGATAGTGAGAATTTCATATTATTGTGTTGGATTTACGTCTTTTTGCTTTAAGACAGAGAAAGATATTGCTGCTCCCCACTGACTTTCTTTCGACACCTTATCATCTGAATTACTTCCATTTGCCTGAAGATTAACGTGACTGATATTTATTTTATACGGCAACGATTCAAGGGTGGTTAACACATTAACAACGTCGTGCCACAAACCATTACTTTGAACATCAAGACTGAGCGATTCAAGATCTGCAATTGAAGTAGAGTCGGTGACATTGATCCCAATGATGGTGGTGGTTGCTCCACTACTTTGTGTTTCAGACTCTACCAACTCAACAAACTTTACTGTTTGATCAGGTTGCACAGTGTACGCTAATAATTTTTGTTTTCTGTCAGAAGCGTCATTGGTGAGCTCTTTCAAATGCTTCATGCTTTGTGTTTCTTGTGTTCTGTCGGCCAACTCTTTTGAGAGATCGTGAACTCGTTTCGATGTTGTATTAATGGTGTACATACCATATGCATACACACCTCCAAAAATAAATGTTAGAAGAATCATGAGAACAAGTGATGTGTGTCTGAATTTATTCATGATGTTTAAGAATAATATGAATATTAAATCCAATGTTTGAACTTTTTGTTAAATCAGAAATGGGAGAATCAACACTTTGCACATCACTTACCCGAGCGAGTTGCTGTTTAAACGAAACAAGCGCTTCTCTTGTTTTAGCCGAACCACTTATTTCAACAGTTCCCTGTTCTCCGAGCGACACTCCAATATGGTCGAGAGTTATTCCAGCAACACGGGCCCGAACTACATTCTCAATCACTCGTGAATATGTCGAAGAAGAAGCTGTTGGTGTAAGTGCTGTGGTTAAATCTTTCACATCTCGAAGTGTTCCTGAAAGTGGAGTTGAGGCACTGTCTCCCAACTGAATCTTAAGAGCATCACTCCGTGTCTGAAGTTCATTAATTTTTGTTGTAGAAATAATATATGAAGGAATGATTGAAACCACCGCGATGAATAATCCCGAAGCCAAAAAACCAAACAAAATAGTTGCCACGCGTAAACGATATTCTCGTTCTAACTTCTTTCTGTGTTGGCGTGGAATAAGATTAAACATGAGGATTGTGTAATCGAGGAAGTGCTAATCCGATTGCTGGACCATATCGAAGAGAATCTTCAAACGAAATTGGTGGAATGTAGTCGTCGAACGAACACACGTTTGTCCAAATATTTCCAATCTCTGCAGGCACTTTGATTGATTGAGAAATGTGATCGACGAATCCTGGAACACTTGCGTCGTCTCCGCAGAGAATAATTTTTTGAATACGTGGCTTTTCTACAGTCACCCCCTTGTGAGTGTGCCAGTACACATACACTCGCTCAATTTCTTCTTTAAGAACTGATGCGGGGCCCGCCATCGCAGAAAGCATTTCAGAATTCTCTTTTGTTTTAACGAATCCTTTTTCTTTTTTCATTTTCTCAGCCTCAACAGGAGTAATATTAAATTGCTTTGCGATTCCTTCGGTGAAATTTCGTGATCCTATTTGAATCGTTGAAGTGAATTGCACACTATCTTGCGACACCACAAAGAGACCAGTTTTGCTTTCTCTAATATTAACCAAGAAATATGCATTCATGTCGTTTCCTTTAATCACCGCCTTCGAAAGTGCTTGAGGCTCAATCAAGAATGAAAGAGGAGTAAGGCCTGCCTTAGCGAATAAGTCGATATAGTTTTGCACAACCTCTTCAGGAAGCACCGTTACAGCAACAACCACTTCCCCGTTTCCAACGTCTCCGATAAGTCGAAAATCAAAAATAGATTCCGCTGGTGAAATTGGCACATTTTCTTCAAGACTGAATTCGATCGAACTTCGCATCTCAGCTTCTGAACCAATCGGTACTTTAGTTTCAAATAAATATGCTCGCTCTTCAGGAAGAGATGCTTCAATAAACTGAAGGTTGTACTTCTTTTTCCACTCAGTCAAAATATCAACAAGATTAGTGTGCTTTGAAATATCTTCAGAGAAGTTAACGGGATATTTCAAGTCGGCTGATGCATATTGAGAGACCTCAAGTGAATGCTCTTTTGCTTCGAGAGAAATGAGGTTAACTGAGAATTGAGTAATATCAATTCCCGCTGTTGGCATCTTTAGATACTTAGGAGTTGGAAAAAACTTAAAAAACAAACTCATGATGAAATTATATCATGCTCGGCAAAAAAATTAATGACTAACGTAAAGAATTTATTATGAAATTCGAGAACCCGGTGTTACTTCAGATGAAGCAGTGAGAAGTGCAAATCTTCCCTCAGTATCAGAAACAGCAAGAATCATACCGTTACTTTCAAGTCCAAAAATTGTTCGAGGTGCTAAGTTGGTTGCGAAAGGAAATTCTTTTCCAATCAACCATTCAAGGTTTTCAACTTTCTGAGCAATTCCTGAGATAATCTGACGCGGTGAAGCCTCGCTAAAATCAACCATTAATTTCAAAAGCTTTTCACTTCCTTCTACCTTTTCAACTGAAATAACCTTTCCTATTTTAATTTCTACTTTTTTAAAGTCGTCGATGGTGATGTGTTCCATATATTTATATTCCTTTTTTATGCATTTCTTTATCAAGAAAACTCTGAAGAATAATAGCTGCGGCTGATGCATCTAGCATATCATGAGCTCCTTGAATATGTGTTGCTTGGTGAGACGTGAGAAACTCTGGCTCAAAAAAAATAGGAAGCTTTGAAGCTTTTTTAATATCATCAGCAAAAATAATAACGTCTTTCATGATTGGATTCATATTTCCACTAAACGTTCGAGACTCTCCAATTACAATTCCTATTGGCTTTGACTCTTTTATCAATCTCATCACTTCTTTAATGAGCCCTGGAGAATTTTTAATAACAGCCTGAGGAAAGGCTAATCGGGCATGATCGTCTGAGATGGCAACACCTACTCGTTTTGAGCCGTAATCGACTCCTATATATTTCTCGATTTGGGGATTTTTGGGCGATGCCTTCTTTTTCATAATTTCATACTACTCTATACCCCCTATTTTCCCAACTCTCACAGGATGCTAGTATAAATGCATGAACCTTCTCACTTCACTTGGCCTAACTCAAACACAAGGAACACTTTTTCTTTTATTTAGCATTTTGTGGATTCTCCCTTGGAAAGCTATCGGCCTCTGGAAAGCTTCTCAAAATGGTCACAAATGGTGGTTTGTTTTCATCTTCATCATTAACACGTTCGCTCTTTTAGAGATCTATTACATCTTCTTTGGTGCTGAGCGACAAATTGAAAAAGACCTTCTGAAGGAAGAAGTCGAGGAATCAGATCAAAATCGACACTCTCAAGAGGATGACTCTCAATAGAAAGTTGTAAAAGTCTATAAATAAGGTTATAAATGACCACGGAGGAGTGGCAGAGTGGTCTATCGCACTTGTCTTGAAAACAAGAGTCCCTTCACGGGGACCGTGAGTTCGAATCTCACCTCCTCCGCCAAGAATCACATTTAGAAAAATCAAGGTTGGAAGCCTCGGCGCAAAGCGCCTCGGCATGGTATTTTTCCGCAATTTTGAAGGCATTTTTGAAATCGCACGCCAGCGTGCGGTCGGCAATGCGGAAGTTCGAACCAATCTTTTTGAGAAAATCCCGTCCCGCGACGGGATTTTCTTGTTGAGCGTATTTTTCGGCTTGGTTGGCCTCTTTTAGAAAGGCAATGGCAAGTTCGAACCGATTATTGCTCTTTCGCTCAAAAGACTGGATTTTCTCCTGAAAATCTTTTTTAGCGAGAATGAGCTTGTGCTTTTTAGTGGCATATTCCGTTTGCAATAAATTGCCTTCAAGTTGTAAATCGAGCAAACGATCAAGTTTTGTCTCAACCTGCACAAGCTCATCTCTCGTCTTTTGAGCAAAAGAGCTTTCCGCTTGGGCAATATCTATTTTTTCTTTTTCAAAATATGCGATTGAAACATTGACCCAAGCGGAAGACAAAGAAACTTTTTTGATTTCCTCTTTTATTTGAGAAGTGATGGCGTCCTCTCTCGCGTATCTTTGCGAGCAAGGATTTTTCCGTTTGGTACAGCGGAGATAGTTGTGTCCCTTTTGTGTTTCAGTGGTAATGAAGCAACCACATTCTCCGCAACGGAAAAATCCTCTATACACATAAGGTTTCAACTTTGGCGATTTCGGTTTGCTCTTATTCGCCATCACTTCTTGAACGGAATCAAAAAGTTTCTTTGTGATAATCGGTTCATGCTTTCCGTCATACAATTCGCCGTTATATTCAATCATTCCAAAATAGATTTTATTTTTCAGCATGTACTGATAATTTGAGACGGAAAGCATTTTACCTTTCTTGCCAACCAAGCCCAAGGAATTGATAATCTTTCGGATTTGAGCGAGGGGGTATTCGCCAGTAGCGTACATTTCAAAAGCCCGCTTGATATACTTTGCCTTTTCTTTATCAACAGCGATACAGCGGGCATTCTTGTCGTTCACATAGCCAAGCGGCGCCCAAGCGGGCCATATTCCATTTCTCAATTTCTGGCGAATACCCCTCTTTATATTTTCCGAAAGATTATCCACATAGTATTTTGATTGCCCAAAAGCAATGGACAACATAAATTTCCCTTGCGGTGTGCAGTCAAACCAAAAAGTGGGAAATTTTAGCGTGGTAATTTTGCCAGTATCTACGAGATAGATAATCCGTCCGCCGTCTATAGAATTGCGAGCAAGGCGGTCGGGGTGCCACGCTAAAATTCCTTCCGCTTCGTTTTTCTCTATGCCCGCCACCATATCATTAAAAATTTCTCGCCCCGGCTCTTTGGCGGTTTTGCTTTCCACAAATTCACGGACGATCTGCAAATTTTCTTTTCGCGCGTATTCTTTTAGCTCGAAAATTTGCGCTTCAATACTCAAAACCTGCCTTTCGGGTTCGTCCGTGGATTTGCGGGCATAGAGGAAAAACTTTTTGGTTTGTAAATTTATGTTGTCCATATTGTTTTGAAATTAGTTTTTGGGCAATCAGGGAAAAATACGCTCAACCTTTCGCCGAAAGCGAAAGAAAAAAGATTGGTTTGCAAAATTCCATTTTGCCAGAACTTCGCTCTGCGAACTTCCGCATTGCCGACCGTACGCTGGCGTGCGATTTCAAAAATGCCTTCAAAATTGCGGAAAAATACCATGCCGAGGCGCTTTGCGCCGAGGCTTCCAACCTTGATTTTTCTAAATGTGATTCTTGGCGGTGTTTCTTGATTGATGTTCGAACATTTTTTGAAGAAAATCCGAATTCCGAATTTTAAAATCCAGTTGCTCGGGCGGGCAAAAAGGAAGGGGGTTGGGGGGAAGGAATTTTTGCCCGCCCTCGCTTTCCAATCCCAATTTTTTTCCGCCGCCGTCGCCGAATTTCGTATTTCGCTTTGCGAAATGCGCCGCCTAGAATTTTGGTTGCCAAATTTCAATGTTTTTGTTATCATTATATTAAGCTAGTTGATATACACTCAATATAAGTAGTGTATTATAATAGTTTATCAAAGTCAAAACAATATGGCAAATCAATCGGTAAAAGAAACATTTGAATCACTTTGGGAATGTTGCACTTCTAATAAGAGGGTATGCCCAATGCCAATGAAGTGGAATGATTTATATCAAATGTTAAATGATACCAAGCAAGTCGGTGCCGGTTATGAGCCGTCAATCCCCTTGATTTTAGGAGCATGGGGAAATACTTCAGACGAAGATAAACTAAATAGATTGAGAATTCATATTAAATGGGCTTCAGATCATAATCAGCTTGATGAAATTGGAAAATATTTGAGATCACTTTCAGAAGAAGATTGGGCTCATTACGGAGAAATATAATTTTATGGCAAATACAGTAAGCGAAAACATCCGCAAATTACGAATCAAAAAAGGAATATCCCAAGATCGCCTCTCAAAAGAGGCTGATTTGGCGTTAAATACAGTTGTGAAGATAGAAACAGGCGGAAGCCCGAATCCAACCGTGGATACTTTAGAAAAAATAGCCAAAGCCCTCGGCGTTCCGGTGGCTGAATTATTTAAATAAAAATATGTTAACACAAAAATACGACGAACTTTTTAATCCGCTATTAGAAGCACTCAATAATCTTGGGGGCTCTTCTTCGATTAAGAAAATAGAAGAGGAGGTTGCAAATATTCTTAATTTAACAGCAGAGGATAGATATGATAAGCATCGTGGAAATAGAACAAAGCTAGAATATAGATTAGCATGGGCTAGTAATTACTTAAAAAGATATGGCTTAATTGATAAATCAAAAAGAGGAATATGGTCTCTAACTGAAGACGGAAAGAGAACCAACATTGTTGACAAAGACGAAGTTAATCAATTTGTTAAAACATTAGATTTAAAAAAATCTAATGTTCGTTTAACAAAAAAAATAGTTGAGAAAATCAATATAGTTGAATTTCTTCAAAAAATTGATTTGGAGGCTTTTAAATATGAACCTCATTTTTTAACTAACCCCGGAGTAAGAGTTAAGGATATTCTATCCAGCGTTGAAAAGAGATGGGTATTGCCGAATTTCCAAAGATATTATGATTGGGACAAGGAGGACGTAAGGGCTTTTTTGGAATCCATTTTTAAGGACTATTTTGTAGGATCGCTGCTTTTGTGGGAAGTAGAGAAAGAACCAGAGATTGCTTATTTTCCGATACAAGGTGTTAAAAACAAAATTGATAAGCCAGAAATAATTATTCTTGATGGCCAACAAAGGATTACTTCGTTGTATTATGCGATTAAAAATCCAACTCTAGAAGAGGATGGTGTTAAATCGTTGTTTTATATAAATTTCAAAAATTATTTTGAAAATTTATCTTCCGACATTGTTATTACAAGTAGTAGAAAATTAAGCATTAGAGAGTCGGTAGAGTCCTTACTTTTCCCATTTTACGAACTGGAAAATCATGTCGAATGGATGCGAGAATTTGTTGATTTTTATGAAGAGCAGGATGGAATTGACAAAAGAAAGTTAAAAGAGCTTAGCAGAATAATGGAGGACAGGGTTCGTCATATGTGGGGAAGTTTTCAAATTCCCGAAATTAAACTTCCGGCCTCAATGAAACTTCATCATGTTGTTGATATATTTGAAAACATAAACACAAGAGGGAAACTTCTTGACGCTTTTGATCTTTTAATTGCAGCCTCCATAAAACAGAATATTGATTTAAGAAAATTATGGGATGGTTCACGTCAGAAGTACCCAAACCTTGCTAGATATGCCGAAAAAACAAAAAACAAGATTAGGATGTATATTTTGCAATCAATTTCGCTACTCCATAATCCAACTAGTTCATGCAAAAAAAGTGACATATTAGAATTATACGAGCAAATATACTCAAATAAGGGAAAGGACCCAAAAACTTTTGAAAAGCATTGGGAAGAAATGTCTGATTATGTAAATTTGGCCATAAAGGAGATGGAGGATCTCAAAGGTGGTTTTGGAATAATTGATGAATCACATGTTCCATTCATGTCGATAATTCCGATACTGGCTGCATTAAAAAGAGAGGTTGATTCGAGAGATAATAAGCATAGTTGTAATGAAAAAATCAAACAATGGTATTGGTCAGTGGTATTTAGTGAAGCATATTCATCTGCGGTTGATAGCCAGCTAACATTAGACTTTAAGGAATTAAAGGAGTGGTTCTCCGATGATACAAAAATTCCAAAAAGCGTGGAAGAGGCAAGAATTCTCATTAAAACTTTGAATTTAAAAAAGGTTAATACTTTTTCAAGTGCTGTTTTTCGTGGAGTACTCTCTTTACTAGCCATAAAAGGATCTAAAGATTTGCAAACAGGTGAAATGGTTAATAATAGAAATGACTATCATAAAGACCATATATTTCCGAAAAGCAAATCAGAAAAATATGTTACTACAAAAAAGGAGCTAGATTCAATATTAAATATGGCTTGGTTGACAAGTCCCACTAACGAAAGCAAGGGCGCAAAAGAACCAAAGAAATACTTTGAAGAGTTTGAGAGTAAATACAACGGAAATAAAGGAGCGTACACAGAAGTTCTTGAATCACACTTCATCAACAAAGAGGACTACGACTATCTTCTAGATAATAATTTCGAAGAATTTATAGTCGAAAGAGAAAGTGTTTTAGTGGACGAGATTAAAAGATTAATTGGTTGGAATAAACATGATCAAGACAGTGATATCCAAAATAACGATATCGACCAATTAATAAATTCTTACGAAAATGAAAAACTTGAGTTTAAGTCAACATTTAAAAAAAACATACTAACACAAAAATCTGATGAAATTATTAGATTTTCAGTGCTTAAAACAATAGCTGGTTTTTTGAATGCACGAGGAGGAACTTTAATAATTGGTTATGACGAAAAAGGCAAGAAGGTAATTGGATTGGAACAAGATTACGAATTAATGAAGAGGGGTGATCGAGATAGTTTTGAGTTAGAGTTTTGGAATTACATTGAAGCGAATATTGATAAGGATGTAGTGAAAAATAATATAAATTTGAGATTTGAATTAATTGATGAGAAAGAGCTGGCAGTAATTGAAATCAAAAGAAGTTCAAAGCCAATTTATATTAAAAAAGCTGACAAAAAAATTCTTTATACTCGTAACAGAAATGAGACTGAGAATTTAGAAGATCCTGAAGAAATTCATAATTATATAGAAAAACATTTCTAAATTATTTTGGCGGCGTGCCAGTTTCACTGGCACGAAATTCGGCGGCGGCGGAAAAAAATTGGAATCGGAAAGCGAGGGCGGGCAAAAATTCCTTCCCCCCAACCCCCTTCCTTTTTGCCCGCCCGAGCAACTGGATTTTAAAATTCGGAATTCGGATTTTCTTCAAAAAATGTTCGAACATCAATCAAGAAACACCGCACATAACAATAAAGACCACCTCATTGGTGGTCTTTATTGTTATGCTACATAAGATAGAGAGATTCGGGTCGAACCTCCTTTCGAAAGGAATCTCACATTTACCACCTTCAAGCATTAATCCCCTTCAATACCTCACGAATCATTTTATTATGATCAACTTTCTTTCCTCCAGCTTTTACATATTCAAACATTTCTCTCATGAAGCCTGTCATATTTTTATTGATAATTTCAATAGCAACATCTTCATGCCAATTAATAATTAATGTGGTGTCTTTGAAAATCCATATTTCTGAATCGTAGTTAAAACGATCATTGGGAAACACGGTATAGTCTGCCATTCTTCCCTCAAGGGTCTTTGTTGACTCCTTATACCTCTGAGGATCAGACGTTATTTCTTTTTCATACGAATCATACGCACCCTCATTCAAAATACCATCAACAACCAAGTGATTATCGATAATTGATTTATTGAAACTTCTGAATTGTTCGGGGGTTAGTTTGTGAATTTGATCGAGATACGATCGGTGATGCTGAATCGCCTTAATGCGCTCGTTTTTATTCAACGAAGCGATGCGTGCAAATGTTGGAATAATCTCTTTGGGTCCAACGTGAATAATAAACTCATTTTCTTTGGCAGTTTTAATACGCGCACCCTTTTTTGTTTCTGTGGCAATAGTTACTTCATCAATAATATTCTGCAATTCTAGAACAAATTGTTGCTGTGTAAGTGCAATGTATCTATATCGTTTACCAAATTTCACCTGATTCACCAACTTCCTTTCTAAAAGCTCTTTCAAGGTGAAAGCGACACTTGTTCGAGGAATCCCCGTCTCTTTTGCGACATGACTAAGACTTTTGGCAGTACTCATTGATCGCAACAACTCAATTGAAACATCAGACAAGCCAAGCATTTTTAGTATTTTTTTATCCCACATCATATGGATAGTATACATTCGGGCAATATTATTGTCACTTTTTATATTGTTTTTAAGGCTATATATATTGTTTTCTTATACAAATAGGCTTATTTTATCTATTTACATGATTAAATATATGTTTCTTAATATAATTATCCTAGTTAGAGATTAACAGCAAATTATTAAGTAAGAAAATTATATATGAATAAAAAAATACAAATAACAGTATTAGTGGTAGCGGTGGTTGCAGTCATTATTGGCGTTACAATCTTCAGTAAAGATTCACAACAACCTAGTGACAAACCTCTCACCCTCGGCATCATGCTTCCACTTACAGGAGACTATGCAGCCGCAGGTCAGAACATGCAAAAAGGAATGGAATTAGCGTTGGATGAATATAAAAAGAGCCATCCTGAAGCGTCTATCAAAGTGGTTACTGAAGATGACGGATATGACGCAAAAAAAGGAGTTGCTGCATACAAGAAACTAACAGATCTTGATCATGTTGATGCAATCTTAATGCTTTCAACTCCAGTTATCGATGCAATTCACGAAGATGTGGTAAAAAAGGGAATCCCTGTTATTCAACTTGGTGTTCAAACTGTTGGAATCGCAAACGACAACATCTTCCAATTTAGTCCCGCAGCTGAATCCCCTATCGGATATCTTGCAACATACTTAAAAGATACTACTGACTTTAAATCTAAGAAAGTGGCCGTGATATATGACAACTCGGCTGCACAGATTAGTTTCTTTAAGGTCTTTCAAGAACGATACGGAAATGGATTCACTCCGTTTGTTGTGAATAGCAAAAGTGACTTACGTGGATACGCTTCGAAGATTGCGGTCGAAAAGTACGAATCAGTGGTAGTTATTGAATCCCCTGAAAACGGAGCAATCTTCACTAAAGAATTGCTCACTATTGATCCAACACTTCCAGTTCTTGCATACGACGCACAGCTTCAAACAGGATTCGCCGACTACGGACGAATCTTGGGTGACACTAATAAAATTAACGGAGCTAAGTCTATGTGGTTTAAAGCAGGAAAGACTGATGAATTCAAAACTCTCTTCAAAGCAAAGTACTCTGAAGAACCTGGATTTCTTGCAGACTTTGCCTTCGATATGGTTAATGTTGCACTCAACACTCACAACAATAGTGATGCGGTATGGATAAGTAACCTACAGAAAGTTAATGATCCAAATGGTGTTTCTGGCTCTATCTCATTTGATGAACAAGGGGTCCGAATTCAACCCATGGTCATCACTCAGGTAACAAACGGTACGTTGGAACCGATTCAGTAAGTCAAAAAGCAAGACAAACAAAAAGACCGGGCAAGAAGCTCGGTCTTTTTGTTATCTATTGAGAACTTCTATTACTTAACTTCTGACATTGGAGCACTCATTCCATCCTTTTTTCCACACCAGCACATTCCTTGAGACATTCCACATTTAAAGATTGAAAATCTTCCTGCGCCCAAGAATATTAATGCAATCGAGTTTAAAATAAGAAGAGCATTTGGAACGTATGCTGGAAATCCTGCTTTTCCTGTAACTGTAGCGATGGCAACAACCATAACCACTGAAAGGAAAATTGCAGAAACAGGAATAAGAATACCGAGCAAGATTGCAAGACCCCCAAGAAGTTCTCCCCAAGCAACAATGTAAGTTAGAAATGTTGGAATTCCGAGTTGTGCAAAAAACGCAACTGTCATTCCCATATCACTAACTTTCATCCAACCAAAAATAATAAAAGTAATACCTACTCCGATTCGAAGCAGCAGAAGACCAAGGTCTTTTGCTGAACAATTCATAGAATCACATGATCCAGAACACATATTTTTAAACATATAAAACGCTATTATCTTAATAATACGAACAACGCACATAACTATAGCATGTTTAAAACTTATCGGTTTTATTAATGATTTCTCTAAAAATAGGGTTGCCTGTGTGATTTTCAACTTGCTCAACAGCCCACATGGTTCCTTCGTGCTTTTCTTTTGTATTCGATATTTCTTCTTTTGTCAGCCACTTATTTTCACCCGAGTCGAATTTTTCAAGAAGAATTCCTCGTATATTTGTGGCACGAAATGCGTAGAAGAACTTATCTTCAAGAACCTCGCACTCTGTTGAGATATCAGTTCGATGTTCAATACAAAACAGTTCAATATCACCTTCAAGTCCAGACTCTTCCATTAATTCGCGCTTGGCGGCGTCAACAATTGATTCTCCGTATTTTATTTTCCCACCCAGAAATGCATATACGCCAAAGAAGGGTTGCTTAAGACGTTTTTGAAAAAGATATTCTTTTGTTCCATCACCTCTTATTCGTACAGCAGCAATCAACACACTTGTTTTTGCTTGTTTCTCAAATACCATTTCTTTGCTGTCGGTATCGAAACGATTAGCATATTCTTTTCCTTTAAGAGAAAGCTCGTATGTTCCTTTTTCGTTTTTCACAATTAAATTTTCTTCAACTAGTCTTTTAACATGAAAGTTGAAATGATCAGTCGTCATTCCCTTAGGAACCATGTCAGTAAATCGACTGTCTTTGGTAAACAACAAATGCTTCAAAATATACTTTTGGATGTCATGTGGGTTTTGATTCATACAGGAACCATAGCAAGCGCTGTAAATTAATCTAGTAAAGTGAACTTCAGTAGTACATTTCAAATAACCCTTGTTTGTAAGGGTTATTTGGCAGAAGTTAACACCTGATAGCCCTTTCAGGACACCAAAGGTTAATAGCTGCACCGTTTCCAATCAAACGACGAATAAAAGGCCGATCAAAAAGCACGAACTGATGACCGCCACATCTCCACACAACCTGATCTCCTTTAAAACACAAAACTAAAGTTCTTGATTCAGTTGTGAATTGCGACGTTGTGAGAGAAACAATTCTCGTTTCTTCGTTTGTTTCAGAAAAAAATACTTCGTTAATAGGATCAAACTTCATAGGAACTCCTTTCCAAAGAAAGTATCCAACATCTACTTAAATTTTCTTTGAAGTAAAGACTAAGAAGTGATAAAATATACACATGGCCGACGCTCACTCACCTGTTACGTGGAAAGCCCACGAATATCATCATTTTGAAAGAAGTACTGATTGGTATTGGGCGGTTGCACTCGTTGCTGTTTGTATTTGCGCACTTTCAATATTCTTTGGAAATTATATCTTTGCGCTACTCATCATTGTTGCAGCGGCATCACTAACACTTCACGCAGCAAAAAGTCCGGAACTAACAAGTTTTGAATTAAATGAAGAAGGAATAAAGATTATTTCAATGAATGAATCGATTCTCTATCCTTATAAAAATCTCGAAGCATTTTGTGTTGAAGAACATAAAGACGAAAACAACGAACTCATTCATGCAAAACTTTTAGTAAAGTCAAAACACTTCTTTATGCCATTCATCGTTATTATTGTTGACGAAATTACACCAGGAGACGTACGAAGACACCTGATTCGTCACCTACAAGAACATGATTTATACGAACCACTTGGACAGCGAGTAATGGAATATTTAGGATTTTAGCTCAATCTCGCATGATTCGATACGCCCGACAATTTTTATACATAACACTTGCTTGTGTTGTTATTACTATCATTATTAGTATTCATCTTTTTTCTGTAAAAGCTTCAACAGCACCCATAAGCACACCAACTTCTGCCACCTTTCCAAACAAAGCATCAGTTACTGAAGTTGTTCAAGAGATAAAACAAGAAATAAAAACTTCAGACGTAAGAGCGTTGGTTAACAAAGAGGAGTACGACAAAAAAGTTATTCAGAATGCGAACATTAAACGTGTACCTGTCGGAAAAGTATCGACTTCAACCAAAACTTCAACTTCAAGCACAACGACAGTAGCAACTTCAACATTGGTAAAAAGTTTGTGGCCGGCAAAAACTGTTTATCACTTAGAGGGAGCACTTCTTCCTTTTAATCGTATTGTTGCCTACTACGGAAACTTTTATTCAAAAAACATGGGGGTTCTTGGACAATATCCAAAAACTGAGATGCTCGCAAAACTAAATGGTGAAGTTGAAAAATGGAAATTAGCTGACCCCACAACCCCTGTTATTCCTGCAATTGACTACATAGCACTCACCGCCCAAGGAACTGCAGGAGATAGCGGCTACTACAGCTTACGAATGCCAAGCACTGAGATTGATAAAGCAGTTGCACTCGCAAATGAAATTGGTGGCATTGTTATTCTTGATACACAAGTAGGGCAAAGTAACGTAAAAATTGAAATTCCTCTTCTAGAAAAGTATTTAAAAATGCCCAATGTTCACTTGGCACTTGATCCAGAATTTTCAATGAAGAAAGGACAGAAGCCAGGAACTGTTATTGGCACCATGGATGCCACTGATATTAATTACGTCGCGAACTACTTAGCAAAGCTGGTGAAAGATAATAATATTCCTCCAAAAATTCTCATCGTTCACCGATTCACTACACCAATGATCACTCATTCAAAAAGTATTACTCCCCTCCCAGAAGTTCAGATTGTAATCGATATGGATGGATGGAGTATGCCTTCAAAAAAGATTGCTGTGTACAATCAAATAGTTGCAAGTGAACCTGTTGAATTCACCGGATTCAAACTCTTTTATAAAAACGATCTTCGAGCACCAAGCACTCGAATGACTACAACTTCAGAGATATTAAATCTCACCCCTCAACCAGTTTTCATTCAATATCAATAAAATTCAGCAAAGTTTGGTTGGAAGAATATGAAATTGCAAAAAATAAGTTTGAATGAGAGGATGTGATCACTCCTCGTCGTTCAATGGATAGGACATGAGTTTGCGGAACTCAAAATTTAGGTTCGATTCCTAACGAGGGGAAAGCAAAAATAAAAAGCATCTAGTGGGAATGAATTCACTAGATGCTTTTTATTTTGTTTTTACTTAGCCTTCGCTACTAACTTTGCAAGTCGAGACTTCTTTCGGTCAGCAGCACCTTTCTTGATAAGACCAGTTTTTGCCGCCTTATCGATAGCTTGAAATGCTTTTGAAAGCTCAGCTGCTGCTTTTTTAGCATCACCTGATGTAGCCATCTTTCGGATGTCTTTTGAAGCATCTTTCATTACTTCTTTTCGTCGTAGATTGAATACTCGCTTTTTATCTGATCCTCGAAGAGCCTTTTTGGCTGATTTGGTAATTGGCATATGTTCGACCAAATTAACACAAAAGGCGGTGTGGCGCAAGAGAGTAGTAGCGCCAAAGACCATATATACTTAGGCAATGATCAGCCATCTTACAGGCACCCTCCTTCTTCTCGATATTCGATATGCAATTATTGATGTTAATGGCGTTGGATACAAAGTTTCAATCACCGGCGAAGTTGTTGAAAAACTCTCTCACAGCTTGAATACTACTGTCTCACTTCATACCTATTTAGCAGTTCGGGAAACCGCTCTCGACTTATACGGATTCATGACTGCTTCAGACCTAGAGATGTTCGAATATCTCTTAACAGTTTCAGGAATTGGGCCAAAGTCTGCTCTTGGGGTGTTAAACATTGCGAATGCCAACACGGTTCGAGAAGCGGTGACTTCGGGCGACATTTCATATTTAACCAAAGTCTCAGGGATTGGAAAGAAAACTGCAGAAAAGATCATACTTGAACTTAAAGGAAAGCTCGGAGATGAAACAGAAATGCTCTCTGGAGGAAAGGATGCTGGTATTGCCATCGAAGGCCTTAAGGCGCTTGGATACAGTGAACGCGAGGCTCGTGATGCTATTAAAGACATGCCAAAAGATATGTCTCCTGAAGCTCTGCTCAAAGAGGCTCTTAAGAAGCTTGGATCTTAAGACACTCAAAACGGACGCAAATTTCAACTTCCCTCTTTTACCCTTTTAGAATAGAGTATTTCCATGCCAGAACTACCAGAAGTTCAAACCACCGTTGATGGAATTAAGAAAGTTGTTGTTGGAAGTGTAATTACTGATGTTTGGACCGACTATAACAGCCCTTATTACAAAGGATCAGAACAAATCAAAGATCCAACGTATTTTACATTTTTTAGAAAAGAACTTCTTGGAAAACAAATCATCGGTTCATCTCGTCGCGCAAAAAATGTATTAATTCATGTCGAAGGAGGTCTCACTATTCTTATTCATATGAAAATGACTGGCCACATAATGCACGGAACATTTGCCTTTGATGCCAAAAAGAAAAAAGATAAATGGTCACCTCTTGATGAAGGCCCCTTACAAGATCCTTTTAACAAATTTCTTCATCTTGTTTTCTCTTTATCTTCAGGCAAAAGCTTAGTTCTCTCTGATATGCGAAAGTTTGCCAAAGTAACTTTGGTTAAAACCGCAGACATGAATTCAACGATTCATTTTAAAGATCTGGGGCCAGAGCCACTCTCAAAAGAATTTACTCTAAAGGTTTTTATGGAAACAATTAATAAGAAACCAAAAGGAAAAATAAAGACAGTTCTGATGGACCAATCTCTTATCGCAGGAATTGGAAATATTTATTCAGATGAAGTGTTGTGGAGAGCGGGAGTTCATCCTGAAGAATTGGTTTCAAATATCCCCCACCCTCTCTTTAAAAAAATGTTTGATGCGATAAAAACAACACTCAATAAAGGAATCGATTTCGGCGGAGACTCAATGTCAGATTATCGAAACATTTATGGTGAACCTGGAAAGTTTCAAGAACAACACCAAGCATACCGACAAACTAAAAAATCATGTAAGAAACCTAAGTGCAAGGGAATCATTCTTCGAAAGATGGTTGGAGGAAGAAGCGCTCACTTCTGCAGCGCTCATCAGTTGTTACAAAAATAAAAAACACCGAGTTGGAGTAACCCCACTCGATGCTTTTTATTTTTATAGTCTATTTATTACCGTCCGTATTTCTTCATGTAGTCTTGGGCCGCTTTAAATATTTTTTCTACTTCACTTGCACTTAACACTGAAGAAGCTGCTTGCTTAATTGCTTTTTCAGTTGTTGTATCAGCCTTTGCTGGAGCCACAGTTGTGGTAGTTGGTGTTGCAACTGTTTTGATAGGAGTGACGGTAGTTGTGGGTCGCGCACCAGTAGTTGCCGCCTGAGAAGCAGGTGCTGTCAAAGCAAATTTATTACTTGAGAAGTATTTGGTATTTGCGCCAGTTCCAACAATCATTCCCACATTCCATACATAACCAGATCCAAAGCTGACAAAGGTTGGAATTTTAACTGATTGTGATCCTGCTGCTAACGACACATTTGTTGCCAATATTGTTCGTTCGCCATCTTCTCTAACAATATAGAGATTTCCAACTGTCGCACCTCCAATATTTTGACTCCACGAAAGTGTTGTTGTTGATCCAGACTGGAGTGAAGTCACAAATGGATAGGCTGGGTAAGTAAATCCAAGTGTTCCAGTTATAGGATTTGAGGGTGTGAGGTCAGCGAGTTTAACAGTTATAAGGGTTGGTGACGATGAAGAGTTTCCCCCGTGACCATTATCAGCAATAGCACTTACAGCGATTTTAAGATCTCCTTCAATAAAATGTGCGTATTCTGGACTACCTGAGTCAATAGAAACAATTCCATCTGCAGAGGCAGACAAATATGTTGGAGGAGTTCCAATTTGTCCAAATTGATAGTAGTAACTAAATGCACCAGGAGAACTTACTTTAAATTGGTAACTATTACCGTGTCCATATCCTAACACTTGGCCATTCACTGGATATGCAAAAACCGGAGAAAGTACCGAGACTCCTTGACCAACAAGATTAACTGTTACTGTTGCTCCCGACACAAGACAAAATCCTCCAGAGTAGCAAACATCAACACTAACTTTTAATAAACCCGAGTGTATCTTTTTGTATAAATCATCTCCTTGTTGAACTGCAATCTGACCATTTTGAGAGTTAAGTGTGCCGAGTTCGACACCATTTTGAGAGAAATTAAATCTGTAATTAGTTACTGTTCCAGAACCTGAAGCAGTTGCTTTGAATAGATAGCTATTGCCCCAACTCCAGTTTAACGTTTGATCGTTGTGTGGGTAATCAAATGAAACGGCTGAAGGGGTTTGAGATGTTGAAGTTGCATAACGAACACCTAATTGAAGAGTATTTTGAATTGTAGGACCAAAATTTCCACCCGGAGTAATTGTTAATGCATTACAATTTGTTTTTAAAGCATAAAGATTATTTGCTTCGCCATAGTGCTGCAAGCCTTCAAAGTAGCTGTTTAATGATCCATTTGTATTATCAAACGTGACATTGAAAGCTGGGACTGAAGATGTTGCTGGGTAAGAAGTAGTTTGGGCAATAGTTTGATTTGTTCCGTTTTGTGCTGAGCGCGAAATAGTACAGATTAAATTACTGATACCAGTAATAGGGGCATTGGGATCTTGAGCTGCTACGACCGTGAGTCTAAGTTTTTGTATATTTTGAAAGTCTACTCCAAGAACGCCTGTAGATGTGTATGTAGAACTAGTCCCTGAATTTGAAATACCGAAGATTACAGTTGATGCAGCACCTGTTGTGTTTTGAACAAGAAGTGAAGGATTAAATATCACAAGCTTAACTGTCGAAGTAGGTGTCACAACAACTGGACCAGATTGAGAAATGGCCAAACCATTAACCTGACTTCTTCCGTTTGTTGGGCTATAGATATTCATGGCAACACTTTGTGTTATTGGAGGAAGTACTTGTCCAACAATAAACGAGTAGGTGTTTACATCAGTTCCAATAATAGAAATAGTTCGTGTGATAAGCGGTGAATTAAGTGGAATTGTTTTAGTCGATGTTGTTGAGTTTCCTCTTATTTCAAGAAAGTCAGTGTCTCGGTTTTCATATTTAGTGTCGAAAGAAACACTCTGAGTTCCAAATGAATTGTTTTGATCAAAAGAAATAGCATTTGGACTAACGTTTGTCATTACAGGAGCTTTTGCATCACTAGGTGATCCTGTTACATACAATAATCGGTCAACACTTTTTCCATTTAGAGGATTCTCGACTGCAACTTCATAGTATCCCTCTTCAGGAACAAGATTCGATGGTGTGAAGCTGTAGATACTTCTTCCAGTCTCATCACTTACGGTAAAAACATTCGAACTAAGTGCAATTCTTTTAAATACAGGAGCGTTGTTGCCCTCATTTCGAACCGTTAACACATCTGTCTTTCGATTGATTCTTTCTCCAACAAAACTTGCTGTACCATTAAGAGCTACTGGATATGGAGTGATACTACTTAAGTTTGGACCTTTTTCACCAACAACTGCAACATATGCGGTCTTAGGACCTGTCATTTGGTATGGTTCCAAGTGAAAACTTTGATCATTCCACCCAATGTCTTTGATGTCTGTTTTGTGAGGCGCCTTGTAAAACTGTACGTAACTTAGACCCCAAGCATATACACCAGAAGGGATATCTTTTGTTTCAATAGCTCTTGAGGTTCTAAAGTATGCTGAGGCACCTGATTGAATTTTATAAACAACTTGTCCTGAACTATAAAATCCTGGTGGAATTGTGATAGGTGTTGCTCCTCCCAAATGTTCAATGCTCGTAGAACTAAAATTAACATTGACAGAAGTGTCCGGATCTTGTTTTCCATAGAGACTTAAACTTGCTAATTCAACATACACATCATCAGGGCTGTCATTTCTAAAAAGAAAACGTGCTTTCCCATTGAGAAATACTTTTCCAGCAGTGTCTCGAATAATGTTATTTGACGTTCGAACAACTTGTGCACTTTGTGGAGGCGCTGAAAAAGACTGAGCGCTTGCAGTTAGCGCTCCTGCTCCAGTAACGAGAAGTAGTGCAGCAATTAAACTTCCTGCAAAACTTTTTTTAGTAAACAACGAAACCTTCCCTATTGGGTTAGTAATTCTCATGTAATTTGTTAATTTATTAATTTGATGTTAATTGTATCATACGCAATGAAAAAGATATTCTTCATTTTTGTCTACATTTTTGCCTTCATCGGCTTCTTTTTTGTTGCTGTTTTTTTTGCTTTGAAACTAGGCTTAACCAAAACGGCCGGTATTATCGATTTTCAACGTGAAGCATTTTTAAAAGAACAAAACACTTCTTCAACAAGCACTCAAGGAGAAGCTTCTGCTGACTTTTCATACATTCAAGGGACTACAGAATGGAACACTTTCAAACTGTCTGTGTTAAAAGACACAGGAGTACTTTCTCGAGTAAGCGCCACCACAAATGTACCCTCTCGATTAATAGTTTCTGTTCTCGCTTCTGAACAACTGCGTCTTTTCTTCACCGACAGAGAGGTTTTTAAGCAATTTTTCTCTCCTCTTAAGATTTTAGGTAATGAAACCCAGTTTTCATGGGGTGTCATGGGGGTCAAAGAAGAAACAGCCGTGGCAATTGAGCAAAATCTCAAAAATCCAAACTCTGAGTACTATTTGGGGCCTGAATATGAGCACTTGCTTGATTTTAAGGCCACAGATAAGTCTGGAATTGATCAGGAACGCTTTGCGCGAATCACCGAAGAGCATGATCGTTACTATGCATACCTTTATGGAGCACTCTTTATTAAAGAAATTGAGAAACAGTGGCGTACCGCAGGTTTTGATATCTCAAAACGACCTGAAATTATTGGAACTTTATATGATTTGGGTTTCCAGAAATCACAACCCAAAGCCAATCCTCAAATTGGAGGTGCTGAAATCAATATCGACGGAAAGATTTGGAGTTTCGGAGGCCTTACCTACGATGTTTTCTATTCAAATGAGATGATAGATGCCTTTCCTCAATAAAAACAGAGATTTCTAAATGAGGATTAAATGCCAAGTATTCGAAAAACTGCAATTCCTGTAGCGATTGCCACATTCAGAGACTCTTTTTCACCTCTCTGGGGAATTTCTATGACTTCATCACAAATATCGAGTGTTTCTTGAGGAATCCCAAAGGGCTCGTTACCTATCAACAATACAGTTGGATGTGAAAGTGAGAGTTTGAAGTCTTTATAATCGATAGAATCTTTTGATTGTTCAAGAGCCACAAGACAGTATCCTTGGTTTTTAAGACTTATCATAAGATCAGTAGTTTTCCCTTGAGAAAAAGGCACTGTTTTTTCTGAACCAAGTGAAATTTTTGAAAAATCTTTTCGACTTCTTCCAAATCGATCAATGGGGGCCGGAGTGTATCCTCCTAAATAAATATGTGAAATACCTGCACAATCAGCAATACGAAAAATCGAAGCGACATTTTGAACACTTCGAATATCATCAAGTAGGAGCACGAGCGAAGATGAGGTTTGGGGGCTGGAATCCTTTTTCATCATTGTGTTATACTCTTTTTATGCATTTTGTGAATCCCCTCCCATTTCTTCTCGACTATGGAATTTTCGTTCCCCTCTTTCTTCGAGTGATTGTTTCTTACTTTCTTTTAACAACATTTCTTCTTCTTGGAAAAGTGAAGTCTGAGCAAACTGATCCAACAAATGTTACCTCATTTAGTTTTATCGAAAACAATATTGTTGTTTCTATCATTCGATTTTGCATTCCTTTCATTATTGTTCTCGTGCTCGTTGGCGCATTCACTCAAATAGCCGCAATACTTTCAATTATTATTTTCATCGGCATGTCACTTCTTCAAGAAACAAAACTTTTTCCTGTTGGGAAAACTTCTTTTCTCATTCTTATTGTCATTGCGGTTTGCCTTCTTGTATCAGGAGGTGGACATTACGCCCTTGATTATCCCTTGTAGTTAAAACACCCGATTTCCAAAAGGATTTTGATTTTCAAGGATTTTTTGTTAGTATCGCTCGTACAGATATGTTGTGTGATTAAGACCCCAGAATGTTAGCAATGCACCCGTAGCTCAGTCGGTAGAGCTGCTCCCTTTTAAGGAGAAGGTCGCAGGTTCGATTCCTGCCGGGTGCACAACTTAAGTAGATGAGGTTTGGAAAAATGTAGCCTCTCAAGAAAACCTCTTTGTTGTTAAGATCTTGAACAAAGAATTCTTTTTTTCAATAAACTTTTCAGAACAAAAAAACAGACCTTATGCCATAAGTCTGTTATACTTTATTAATGATCAAATTTAATGAAGTGACTTGGTATTCAAAATTATTAGCGGTTATTTTATTTATTGCATTGCTTCCCATTCTTACGTTCTATATCGGAACTGAGTATCAGCAAGCAGTTGATATTAATAACAACATTCCTTCTGTAAGTGAATCTTCTTCTGTAAAAACAAACGTTGCTGTAAGTGGTTCAACTGGAAGTAGTATGTCGACGGGAGTTTATACAAACGCAACATATGGATGGAGCTTTCATTACCCAACTAATTGGAAAGTGGCAGAAACTGCAAATGGAGGCGTAACAGTTTCAGC
Source organism: Minisyncoccia bacterium (assembly GCA_038230075.1). Classification (GTDB taxonomy): domain Bacteria; phylum Patescibacteriota; class Minisyncoccia; order Phycocordibacterales; family CALRBL01; genus JBBRNV01. The sequence continues at coordinate 71,434 of JBBRNV010000005.1, forward strand.
AAATATCGCAGTGGCCACATCAGCGGTTAATGTTAAGCAGCCAGCAATCTTAGCAATTACAATTACATCTGTTAAAAAGACTGCTTTTGCTCCTCTAAAAACAAAAGTTGGAAATATTGGATACGACGCTGCTCTTGGAGCACTTGTGGACTCTTCAGGACAATCACAACGATGTTTGCCTTACACACCTTTCTTAGGACGAAATAATGTTATTAAAGGATTCCTCTATGGTGGAAGTAATATGTCAGATCCTGCCTACTTAAACTACGCAATCCTCACCAATAAAGATTACATGGTTCTTATGCAAACTGAAGACTACGGAGAAACAAACAATGAGAAGCTTCGATTAGAAGCTGAAGCTGGTCAGCAAAAGATATTTGACTCATTCAAACTTACAGCTGGCACAGATGCCATTGTTCCTGCTTGCTCACAATAGTTAGATTCTGTTTAAGATAAATCGCTCGAGCGCCACTTCAAACTCATTTCTTCCTCGGTGCGCGTCGTGATATATCATCACTAAGTCATCCGCAATATTCACAAGTTCACTTTCCTTAAAGTTCTTTGAATACTGGGATGCTTTTTGGTATACAAACGGACTTAGTCCTGCATCTTGTGCATTCTTAAGCTGACTAGCTAATACAATAGCTTTCACCTGCCACCACAAAATACCGTGGATTTCTTCTGAAGCTGCCAGTGTTTTCGCAGTTTGGTAAAGGGCCCACAAGTCTCCCTTCTTTCGCTGACCCAATGCTTCTGCCAATGAAAATAAATTAAATACTTCTTTTTTCTTTTCAATCTTACTTACCACTTGTATCTTTTCTGCAACCTTTTCTATTTTTGTGAGAGATGTTTTATCTAGCTCAGCCTCAATAAACACAAAAGCATTTTGTGATGATTGTAAATCTTTTAATCGTTCAATCACCTGCCCTTTGGCTTCTTTATTTTCCCACACACCCCGTAAAGAAATGATGAACTTTTGTTCAAATAAACCCTGAGACTCAATAAACTCTTCAAACCGCCCTGCATCCCAATCACCACCATGCATGGTAAATACTTCAGCATCGGGTCTCTTTTTTCGAAGCACGTTCACAAGATTTCTTCCTTTACTAATCAGATTGTCGGTGTCGTTTCCGTGAATGAAGAAAAGCATGCCAATATTAAAGCATTTTTTTAAGTGATCCCCAATTCTTTCCCTCGCCTGAGTTTGCCAAGATTGGAACTCCTTTCGATTGTTCTTTGGTAAGCACTCCTTCCATTATCTTTTTGATTTCTGGAACCACCTCTTTAACCACCTTCTCATTAATTTCATAGACCAACTCATCGTGCACTTGAAGAATAAGTGAAACCTTATCTTTCAAAGACTCTTTTTTTAAGTATTCATCAACTCGAAACATGGCAATTTTGATAATGTCACCCGTAGCAGTTCCTTGAATAGGTGCGTTTATTGCCATACGTTCAGCACTTGCGCGAATAAATGGAAGTGGTGATTTGATTCCTGGAAAGAATCTTCGCCGTCCAAACAATGTTTCAGTAAAGCCTGTTTTAACAACACCTGCTTTTACATTTTCTAAGTAATCAGCAAGTTCAGTAAATTCTTTAAAGTACACATCATAAAATTGTTTTGCCTCATCGCGCGTTCCACCAAGATTAAGTCGAAGTGCATTCACTCCCATTCCATAAAGAATTCCGAAATTAATTACTTTTGCCTTTCGTCGCATTTCACTTGTAACATCTTTAATGGCAACATTAAACACCTGACTCGCAACAGCAGCGTGAACGTCTTCTCCATCTTTAAAAATCTTAATCATTTTTTTATCACCTGAAAGTACCGCTGCAATTCGAAGTTCAATTTGTGAGTAGTCGAGAGCAACCAACACATTGCCTTTTTCTGCGATAAAAGCATTTCGAATAACTCGTCCGAGATCTGTTTTAATAGGAATATTCTGCAAATTAGGGCTCTGAGAGGCCATTCTACCCGTAGCAGAACCTGCCTGAAGAAATCGTGCGTGTAAACGATTGTTATCATCTACTTGAGTCGGCATTGTGTCTATATACGTACCGAGTAGTTTTGAAAGTTCTCGATGTTCAAGTACCAAAGGAATGATTGGATGTGAGTCTTTCAACTTTTCTAACTCGGATTCTTTTGTTGAACGTGCACCGCCTGCTGTTTTTTTCAAACCCTTTGCTGTCAATGCCAACGTATCAAACAAAATTTCACCGAGTTGCTTTGGAGATGCAACATTAAATTCTACACCAGCCAATTTCCAAATTTGTTTTTCGATTTCTGAAAGTTTTTTATGATACTCAACTGAAAGTTCTTTGAGATAATCGCAATCAATTTTTACACCCTTGTCTTCCATTTCTTTTACAATGGGAATAAGCGGAAGCTCAATATCTCGGTACACTCGATCGAGATTATTAACTCTAACTCGATCTTCAAGAGAAGAAAGAGCTTGTGATGCTGTTTCTGCTTTTGCATATTCCAAAATGTCATCAACTGTTGGATTTGAATAATTGGAATCAAGCACCCACAAAGCAAGTGCTGCTTTTTCATACTCAGGAGAAATACGAAGACCAGCCTCACCAAACATATTTTTACTAGTTCCCTCAGGCCCATCTCCCTCTTCTTTCTTCTTTTTCGCAACCTTTTTCTTTGGCGCTTCTTTTTTTGAAGAATCTTTATCACTCTGAGAATCGGACTCAGCCTCAACAACTTGACCACCAATCTTTAAAAGAGATTGCTTAACTTTTTCACCAAGTGTTCGGAATTCAACAGTTTTAAAGTACGCTTGTACCTTATCAATAGAAATAGATTCTCCAATAGTTTTTTCAGGTAATTTAAAGGTGATAGGAGCGTCTCTTGTAATTGTTGCGAGCATTTTACTAAACAAAGCTTCGTCTTTATGTTCTTTAAGTAAACCAATCATTCGTTCAGAAACACCAACCTTAATAAACTTTTCATCTCCTCCTTTTGACTCGAGTGTTTTATACATCTCCTCAAGAGTTCCGAAATTTGTAATAAGTGTTGTTGCAGTTTTTTCACCAACCCCTTTTACACCAATTATATTATCTGACGGGTCCCCTCTTAATCCTTTGTAGTCTGGAATGAGTTCCGGACCAAAATTAAATCGTGCGCGAACGGCATCTTCGTCATATAAAACAGTATCTTTGAGGCCTTTTTTGAGTGTGTAAACTTGCACACGCTTTCCATCAACAAGTTGAAGGGTGTCCATGTCGCCCGAAGCAATAATGACCCGAATAGGTTTTCCTTTTAATTCTTCAGCAATAGTTCCAAGCATATCGTCTGCTTCAAAACCTGCTTTGTCATAAAGTGGAATATCGAATGCCTTGAAAAGCTCCGGGGCTTGTACAATTTGATTGATGAGGGCTTGATCTGTTTTTTGTCTTCCCGCCTTATAGTCTTTATATACTTTATGGCGATGAGTTTTATCAGGAAGATCGAAGGTGGCAACAATATAATCAGGCTTGAACTTATCGATCAATGATACAAGCATAAGAGAAAGGCCATAAAGAGCACCAGTTGGTTCACCAGAAGACGTAGTGAATTCAGGAAGTGCGTGGTACCCCCGATGCAAAATAGCGTGAGAATCGAGTAAAACTAAGACTTTTTCTTTGTTTTCTGGCTTCATTTGGCCATTATACCATCCTCAACTTTTTCGAATACAAAATGTCGAGTTGTCTCATTTACATGTTCAATAGTCAATTTAAAGAAGTATTTGGGTAAAATATCAACAATTTTTTCTGGCCATTCAATCAAAATAAGATTGTGAGCATCATTCAACATAAATGAGAAACCAAGTGTTTCCATTTCTTTTCCAGAATCAAGTCGGTATGCATCAATATGCACCAAATCAGAGAATCTTGAAGTGAAGTCGGCGTTAGTAATCTGATACCGTTTAAGAATAACAAACGTTGGACTTGTTACAGTATCTTTCACACCAACAATTTCAGCAACTGACTGAGTAAAGATAGTTTTCCCGGCACCGAGATTTCCTGAAAGAGCTACCACCACAGCCTTTTGATCATTAAGAGAAGAAAAACCACCAATAGCTTTTAAAACTTGTGCAGCAAATTCTTTTGTTTCGGCTACACTAGTCGTTGTTGCTTCTATTTTTTGAAAGATTTGTTCGTTATCAGACATACGTTGATTGTATATGGTTTTGGCAAGATTAAAAGGTTTATAAAAAAGTAATTGTCCCCTCCCATGATATGCGTATCTGCGGTACTATATATGAAATGATTCATTTTGATGAAGAAAAGCAAATAAAAAAGTTTGACGAACTTCGCCACGAAGAACAAGAAGAGTTAGCAAAAGCACTTGCTGACAAATATGGCGTCGAATACGTAAACTTAAGTGGAATTTCTATTAATACAGACGCTCTTCGCCTTATTCCAGAAGCAACAGCTAAAGAAAGTAAAACAGCGGCCTACAATATAGTTGGAAAGAGAGTGTCGGTAGCCACTGTTTCTCCACAAAGTCCTAAAGTAACAGAGGTTGTGCAACAACTTCGAGAGAAAAACTATGAGATAACAGTTTTTATCTGCTCTGAGGAAAGTCTGATTAAAGCCTGGAGTAGGTATAAAGATATTTCTTTTGCCAGTGAAACAAAAGGAGGGTCTCTCGATATTTCAAGTGATGAAATCGAAGAGTATGTAAAAAAAGTTCACAGTATCAACGACATCAAAACATCTATTGGTGAAGCACTCGCAATGAAACGAAGTTACCGAGTATCTAAAGTGATGGTAATTATTTTTGCGGGCGCACTCTCTGTTAGTTCTTCCGACATTCACATCGAACCTGAAGAAACATTTGCTCGAATTCGATACAGACTCGACGGGGTGCTCACTGATGTCATTGAATTTGATACTGAAACATATAATTTGATTCTTTCTCGAATCAAACTTCTTTCGAATCTTAAATTGAACGTGAAAGACAACGCCCAAGACGGACGATTCAGTATTAAAATTTATCAAGACGATATCGAAATTAGAACATCAGTTATTCCTGGAGCATATGGAGAATCAATTGTGCTTCGAATCCTTAATCCAAAATCTCTTTCTGTTTCACTTGAAGAAATGGGTATTCCGGAAAATCTTTATAATATTTTGATTCGAGAAGTTGAAAAGCCTCAAGGAATGATTCTAACCACCGGCCCAACAGGTTCTGGAAAAACAACAACATTATATTCGTTCTTGAAACGAGTAAAATCTCCGATGATTAAAATTATTACCATTGAAGATCCTATTGAATATCACCTTCCTGGAATTACTCAAACTCAAGTTGAAGCACACAAAGGATATACATTTGAAAATGGGCTTCGTTCGGCACTTCGACAAGACCCCGATGTCATCATGGTTGGAGAAATTCGAGACAATGAAACAGCGAGAACCGCTATCGACGCCTCGCTCACAGGTCACCTTGTATTTTCAACACTTCACACCAACTCTGCGGCTGGAGCATTTACACGCTTAATGGATCTTGGGGTTAATCCTCGAATCTTACCTTCAGCGGTAATGGTTGCCATTGGTCAACGACTCGTTCGTCGACTATGTCAGACATGTAAAAAGAAAGTTGAAATTCCTGCAGAGAAAAAAGATGTGATCAAAGCAGTTGTTGAAAGTATTAAAAATAAAGAAGCAGATAAGAATTTACTACTCGGCACACTCGACACAGAACATATGTATGAAGCTGTAGGATGCCCACTGTGCAACGGAACAGGATATAAAGGACGAGTAGGAGTATATGAAGCAATTCTCGCCGATAAGCAAGTCGAGTCAATCATTCGAGAAATGCCGAGTGAAAGAGAAATTGAAGAAGCTGCATCAAATCAAGGAATCATGACCATGCGACAAGATGGAGTTATTAAAGTATTAAAAGGCCTCACCTCTTTGGTTGAACTTGAGCGAGTTGTTGAAGTCTACTAACAATTATAGAAGGTTTGGTTTTTCTAAACCGAGATGAAGATATCCGCGAGTGGTCACTTCTCGTCCTCGAGGTGTTCTTTCGAGGAATCCGAGTTGCATCAAATAAGGCTCATTAAACTCTTCAATAGTTGCTTGTTCTTCACCAAGTGCTGCAGCAAGTGTACTTAAACCAACTGGCCCTCCATTAAATTTATGAATAATAATGTCGAGAATACTTCTATCTGATGCAGTGAGGCCTTCTTGATCAATTTGCAAAAGACTCAATGCCTCATCAACAATTTCTTTACTCAGAGTAGATTTTTTAACTTGTGCAAAATCGCGACACCGCTTCAACAAAAAGTTTGCAGTTCGTGGGGTGCTTCTACTTCTTCGAGCAATTGCTTCTACTGCATCATTTGATAATGCAAATCCTAGTATGGCAGCTGATCGAGTTAATATGTGTTCAATTTCTTTATTTGTATAAAATTCTAATTTAAACACTCCTCCAGAAAATCGAGAACGAAGTGGTGATGAAATAAGAGCAATACGTGTTGTTGCAGCAACGAGTGTGAATGAAGGAAGTTCAAGTTGAATCGTTCGAGCAGAAGGACCTTTTCCAATGATAATATCGAGCACCCCTGATTCCATTGCTGGATAAAGCACTTCTTCAATCGCCTTATTCAGACGATGAATTTCATCGATAAACAAAATGTCTCCAGGTGATAAGTTGGTGAGAATTGATGCCAAATCTCCCACTCGCTCAATAGCAGGACCGGAAGTGACCTTCATTTGTGCTGATGTTTCTTTTGCAATAAGGTGAGCCAGTGTTGTTTTTCCAAGTCCAGGAGGACCGTAAAACAAAATATGCTCTGGGGGATGTTTTCTCTCTTTTGCTGCAGTTAGTAAAATCTGAAGATTATCTTTTATATTTTTCTGGCCGATATAATCTTCCCATTTAGATGGACGAAGGGTTTGATCAAGATAAAGGCTCTCTTTGGGGGTTGTTGGTTGTTCTGTTTGAGGGTTGTTTGACATTTTTATATATCTGTGCTAAGATTGATCTTGAATGTAGGAGTGTGTCAGTTGGTCCGTCATGACTAATGCTCCTCTACTCGACAATATAAATTTGTAGGCAAGCCGTAAGGCTTTTTGGCGTATTTTGAAGGACACCTTGGTTTGTATTCTAATGAATACAGGCTGGAGTTATCCTTAAAAATACATCATCCTTTTGAGTGTATATTTAAAAGTGTTGCCTACAAATTTATCGTGTCGAGTATTCTTGTATAAGAATATGCCGCCTTCGTATGTCCGTCAATTGACAAAGCCCCCACTCTTCATCTTGGTTGGCTTGTGACATCGTCGTATACTGCTTATATGCGCATCATTGGAATTGATCCCGGCTATGAACGACTTGGTATTGCAGTACTCGAAAAAAATTCAGGTGCCTCTTCTAAAAAAGAGGTTCTTTTGCATTCAGAATGTTTCCAAACTTCGAGCAAGCTGCCGATGGAAGACCGTCTACATCTTGTTGGAAGACGCTTAGAAGAAATAATCGAAACATATTCCCCCGAAGCTCTCGTTCTTGAGACATTATTTTTTAGTAATAACCAAAAAACAGCCCTTAAAGTTGCTGAGACTCGAGGAGTAATTCAATATCAAGCCAAAAGGCAGAACTTAGAGGTGTTTGAATTTTCACCTCAACAAGTAAAAATTGCAGTAACAGGATATGGAGCCAGTGATAAAATACATATGACCAAAATGATTCACCAACTCGTCATTATTGATAAAGAAATTTCAAAAGATGACGAATACGACGCAATCGCAGTTGGTCTCACTTATTTCGCCCACAACATAAAATTAAGTCATATATAGCAAGGTATTTTAGAAAGTCACAACCAAGCCGTGTGGCAGGTCTAAAAGTTTTCCACAGTTTTTTTAGTAAAAAAGTTGCGAAATAAACACAATCTGATACAAATACCGCAATATTAGTTTAATTATTTGAAAGATATGGACATGGAAGAAGATGCAATCATACTTACCACAGGAGCTGTTGTAGTAGATGACGAAGAAGACGAAGAGAAAGAGCCTGATCTAGCTGCAATAGCTGAAGATGTAGAAGATCTCGATGCTATTGCAGATGAGATCGTTGACGCTCTTGATGACGAAGATGATTTAAGTGCTAAAGACGGCGAAGATCTTACTGGTTTTCACATCATTGATGAAAATGAAGAAAGTGGTGCATTCGGAAGAGACGAAGACGCTTTTTAAATAACGATTTTAACAAATCGCTTTTTTCCTATTTTAAGTACAGTATTTTCTTTAACTACACAGAAAGGATCGCTGATTATCTCTCCTGTCTCGGCATTTTTAATAGCCCCCTCTTCAACAAGCCTTCTCCATTCAGTACCAGAAGAGACAATTTCTTTTTTTATCAACACATCTTTAATTGGAACATTGTTCTCTACAACAATTTCTTCAACATGTTCAGGGATTCCTCCTTTTTGAAATGTTCCAATGAAGTCGGCTTCTGCATCTTCTCCTGCTTTTGCTCCGTGATAAAGGGCAACAACCTCTCGAGCTAATCGCATTTTTATATTTCGTGGGTTCTCTCCGTCTTTTAATTGTTGATCGAGTGCATTAATATCATCTGAAGAAAGTTCGGTGGTAAGCCATAAATACTTCACAATCAGATCATCTCGTACTGCCATTAACTTTCCATACATATCTGACGGCTCATCGGTTGTATTGATAACATTCCCCCAACTAGTAGACATTTTTCGTCCATCAATTCCCTCAAGCATTTGTGTCACCATTACGTTTTGCTCAGGCTTTCCATAGTGTTTTTGAATAACCCTTCCAGCCTTAACATTAAAAAGTTGATCGAATCCCCCAAGTTCAACATCGGAATTAATTGCAACAGAATCGTAACCTTGCATTAGTGGATACAAAAACTCTCGAAGAGAAATTTCAGTTCCCGCATCATATCGATCTTTAAAATTTCGTCTTGCAAGCATTTGTTGTACTGAAAAACTTTCTGCCAGTTCTGCAATTTCAGCAAATGTTAATTTCGAAAGCCATGTTGCATTGTAGTGAAACTCTGCTTTTGAAAGATCGATGATTTTTCCAACCTGTTCTTTATACGTAGTTAAATTCTTTTGAATATCTTCATCAGAAAGCATTGGGCGTTTTTCAAGTTTATCTGAAGGGTCACCAATTTTTGCAGTAAAGTCACCAACAATAAAAACAATTGTATGCCCAAGTTCTTGAAACGCTTTTAATTTTCGAAGCACAATCGCTCTTCCAATATGAATCTTTGCACCTGTTGGATCAAATCCTAATTTCACTCGAAGGGTCTTTCCAGACCGAAGTTTCTCTTCTAGATCTTTTTTAATAAAAATTTCCTCCACACCTCGTGTCAGAATTTCGTTGATTTTTTGTTCTTTTTCTGTTGAATTCACAAGACAAATATAGCATATGTGATAGCATTTACCCATGCAAAACTTTTTAGATAAATGTAAGAATGTTCTGAGAAATAGCCTTTATATTCTACGTCGGTTTTTAAAAAAGAAATCAGTAATCAACACCCTCCTTGTTCTGGTTATGGTTTTCTTTCTTTTTTGTGGTGGACTATTTTTATGGGCAGCAACCCTTCAAATGCCCGACCTGAGTTCGTTTGATAGTCGTTTAGTTGGTACTTCAACAAAAATTTATGACAGAACAGGGCAAATTTTACTCTACGATGTAAATCAACAAGTTCGCCGAACCAGTGTTCCTTTTGATCAAATTTCACAAAATATTAAGAATGCCACAGTTTCTATTGAAGACGAGAGTTTCTACACTCACAATGGTATCCGTATTACTTCACTCATAAGAGCACTTATTACCGATATTTTCTCAGGAGGATACAAACAAGGTGGATCAACAATTACTCAACAGGTAATAAAAAACTCACTTCTTTCAACAGACAAAAGTGTTTCTCGAAAGTTAAAAGAAATTATTCTTGCCCTTAAACTTGAAAAATCAGCCGACAAAGACACAATTTTGAATATCTATCTCAATCAAAGTCCTTATGGAGGAAACATTTACGGCATTGAAGAAGCTGCTCGTGCTTATTTTGGAAAAAAAGCGTCTGAGGTTTCAATTGTTGAGGCTGCCTATTTGGCAGCAATCCCCCAATCTCCAACATATTATTCTCCTTTTGGAAAACACAAAGACGCACTTATTGTTCGTAAAAACCTTGTTCTTAAACAAATGCGAGACAACAAGCTCATCACACAAGCCGAGTACGACGATGCAATGGCTCACGATGCAGAATTTTTGAAGCAAGCAACAAACGCCCTTAAAGCTCCTCATTTTGTAATGTATATAAAAGACTATCTTGAACAAAAATATGGAGAAGAAACAGTATCGACAGGAGGGTTAAAAGTTATTACAACAATCGACTATGATCTTGAATCAAAAGCTGAAGAGATTGTGAAGAAATACGTTACTGAAAACCAAAAAAAGTTTGATGCTGAGAATGGATCACTGGTCGCGATCGACCCTCGAAACGGTCAAATATTAGTCATGGTTGGATCTCGAGACTATTTTGATAAAGATATTTCAGGAAACTTTAATGTGGCGACTGCACACCGACAACCAGGATCATCATTCAAACCTTTTGTGTACTCAACTTTGTTTAACAAAGGCTACACACCCGACACCATTCTTTTCGACACCAAAACAGAATTTTCACTTGGTTGTTCTGTTGATGGAGTTCCAACACAAGCCGGTGCGGTGTGTTATTCACCTCAAAACTACGAAGGAAAGTTTGAGGGGCCAATCACCATTCGAAAAGCTTTGGCTGAATCAAGAAATATTCCAGCAGTAAAAGCAACATACATGGCAACAGTTGAGGATTCGATAAAAACAGCACAAGCAATGGGAATTAATCAATTAGGCACCGCAAAACAATATGGTCTTTCTTTGGCTCTTGGAGGTGCAGAAGTCTCTCCTCTCGACATGGCAGAAGCGTACGGAGTCTTTGCTCAAGGAGGTGCTCGAAGTGCGCCCACTGGAACTCTACAAGTCACCGACAAAGATGGAAACATTCTTGAAGAATTCGCAACATCCACCGAACAAGTTATTCCCGAACAGTCTGCTCTTCTTATTACTGATATTCTTTCAGACAGAAGTGCTCGAGCACCTATTTTTGGATCAAAGTATTTTGGAACACGCGATGTGGGAATGAAAACAGGAACAACAAATGATTCCCGAGACGCTTGGATCATTGGATACACTCCAAATATTTCAGTGAGCGCATGGATGGGAAACAACGACAACAGAAAAATGGCTCAAAAAGCATCAGCAACCATTGTTGCCCCAATGTGGAAACAATTTATGGACTATGCTCTTGCAAAACTTCCAATTGAATCATTTAAGAAACCAGCACCAATTGATACAAGTAATTTAAAAAACATTCTTAAGGGTGTGTGGCAAGATCCAGCAGGAGTTCACGACATTCTTTACTATGTTAAAAAAGACGACCCACTAGGACCAGCACCAACAAACCCAACAGAGGATCCTGAATTTAATCATTTCGAATACAGTGTTCAAAGTTGGTTACAAGAAAATGGATATCCAACATCAGGAGTCACCATTCCAGGAAGCATCCCCACAGGAACAACAACCAGTGGGATTAACCCCACCAACCCAACACCTGGGGGAATCAATGGGAATGTTTCGATTCAAGGATTTTCAAATGGACAAGTGGTTAAGGTGGGTAATGTGATAAACATTTCTCTTTCTGTTACACCAGGAATACAAATAACCGAAGTGTCATATATTTTAAATGGTGTTGTTGTTGCAACAAAAACAGCTTCACCTTTTGGTTTTAGCTTCACCTCAAATGATTTACACAACATTCGTCAAAGTAATGAAATAAAAGTATCTGCTCGAGATATTTACAACAAATTCTACGTAGACACAAAAACATTTACCGTTTCGCAATAGAAACCGAAACACTAACGAAGATCGGTAATAAGTCTTTGAGGAAATACTGTTGCCAACTGATGCAAAACAATTTCTTTTCTCATGCATATCTCTTGTTTTTTCAATTGACTAGTTTTTAGAAAAAGATTTTTTCCTTGAAAAGACACCTCTTCTTTTGTTAACAAAATTCCCGTTACTTCAAAAATTACTTTTGCAGCTAATTCTTTTTCTTCAGAAGGATTTTTATAGTCTTTGAATTTCTCAAAAAAAGATCCAATATTAAACATATAGTTTGAAAACTACTTACTCATTGGCATTGCAAGATATAGAAAACTTTGGTCATTGAAAGGTCGAATTACCAATGCTTTTCCTACCCCATTAAATGAAAGGTTGAGACTGTCGGATGGTATCGATTGAAAACAGTCGATAATATTTTTATAATTGAAACTTAACTCAACTGCCTCACCTGTAAGTGTTGAAGTGAGGCTGTTTTTGTTTTCACCAACATCATTGTTCTTTGTTCTAATCTCAAATGATTTTTCTGCAGGATTAATTGAAAACGTTACTCGATTAAAAGAGTCTGAAAAAACATGAGCTGTTTTTAAAATAGAAAGGAAATCTTGTTTTAAAACAGTCACCTCTGTTTTAGGTTCTTTAGGAATGATTTGTTTGTAGTCTGGGAATGATCCTGTAACAACACGAGAAACCACATACAAACTTTCACCTTGGAAAGAAATCTGACTCTTATCACTCACCACTTTCAATACACCACCCTCTCCATCGAACATTCGTAAAATATCTGCAACGTTTTTTGAAGGAATCAAAAGATCGTCAATTTGAAAATCACCTTTGATTTTTACTTTTTTTTCTGCTAGTCGAAAAGAATCTGTTGAAACAAAGGTTAGTTGTTGATTATCTTGATACACATACACACACGAGAGTTCTGGTCTTATTCCCGAAACAGCGGCGCTATAAAAAACAGCCTTGAAACCTGAGAAAAGCTCATTTGAATCTATAGTGAATTCTTTTCCTTCGGAAATTCGTGGAATAAGTGGAAAATCCTCAAATAATTCTGTTTTAACAGACGCAGATGATCGAGAAGCAATTACTTTAAGAACTCCTTCTTCTGTTTTTAATTCAACACTCTTTTCTTGTGGAACAGAAGCTAGGAATTGTGCCAAAATTTCGCCTGAGATGGCCACAGAGCCCTCTTCGATAACTTTTACGGGAATTTGTATCTCTATGCCCAAATCAAGGTTTGTAGCGCGAATAAGAAGGGTATTATCTTTTGCTTCAAGAAGAACACATTTAAGAACAGAGACTGTTGCAGACTTGTTTGTGAGTCTACTAGCTTTATATATTGCCCTCTCTAGTTTCTCTCTTGGTGACTCGATATACATGCCGTCATTATACACATTAGTGTCTTTATGTATATATAAAATACATACTACTAATACTAGTTCTGTGGATATGTGGATATCTTATTTTGTGGCCTACTATATGGCTCTAAAAGCAAACTATAAAAAAATTCATGGGGATAAAAGAATTTAAGAATGGGTCAAAAAGTGGTCTACTTTCAAACCTCCGACTTATATACAGTTCACTAACCAGATAACCCCAGTTTTATCCCCATCAAAAACAACGAAATCCACACATAATCACCAACATATCCCCAGTTTTATCCACAGATGTAACTATTTAAAAAAAGCTTAAAACTAAAACATGCTCTTCAGTTGAGCGATTTCTTCAGCCAACGTTCCATCTGTTTCAAGTTCTTTTTTGAGTTTTTCACATGCATGCATAACAGTGGTGTGATCTCTCCCCCCAAGTTTCTGACCAATTGAAGGATAAGATATGTTTAAAAACTCTCGCATGATATACATTGCCACTTGTCGAGGGCGAACAACCTCCTTTTTTCGGTTTTTATCTATAATACTAGTCTCTTCTACCCCATAGAAGTCGGCAATTGTTTTAACTAATTCTTTAACAGAAACACTTTTTTGAGGCTGAGCTGTTGTTTTTATAAGGTTTTTTATGTCGACAAGAGATATTTCCTTACCTTTAAGCTCTTTTTGAACACAAATTGAGTTAATAATTCCTTCAATTTCTCTAATGTTTCCAACAACATTACTTGCAAGAAGGTTAATGGTCTCTTCTGATAGGTGTAATGAGGCAGCCTCAGCCTTTTTTCGTATGATTGCGACCCGTGACTCATGATCAGGTTGAGGAACATCAATAATCATGCCCGCAACGAAGCGAGAACGAAGACGCGCTTCAAGGTTTGGAATAAAATTAGGGTGTTTATCTGAAGAAAAGATGATTTGTTTATTGTTTTCATACAAGTGGTTGAAGAGATGGAATAATTCTTCTTGTGTCTTCTCTTTATTTGAAAGAAATTGAATATCGTCCATTATAAACACATCATATTTTCGATATTTCTCTTTAAAACTGTTCATTTTGCTCGCCTGAAGAGCGTTTGTCATTTCCTGAGTAAATTTCTCAGATGTTATATAAAAAACCCTCTTTTGAGAGCTAGAGTGCTTGAAATGATTCCCTACTGCCTGCATGAGGTGTGTTTTTCCAAGACCTGTATTTCCATAAATAAACAAAGGATTGTATGCAACAGGTTTTTTAATGATTGCTTGTGCGGCGGCGTGTGCTAATTCATTAAAAGGGCCAATAATAAAGCTTTCAAAGGTGTATCGTGGATTTAAATTATCTTCTTTGTTGATTGGTTGTCCGAGTGGAAGACTTTCTGTCGATTCGTTTTTTGTGGAAACAACCTCTTTTTCGAACGAGAAAGGTTTTGGTTGAACAATGTTGTACTCAAGAGAGTGTGCACAATCAGAAAGATCTCTAAGAAGTCTCAAAATGATGGTGTGGAACTTGTTAGATAACCATTCTTTTACAAAAGTGTTTGGAACACCGAGTTTAACCACTCCATCTTCGAAAGAAATAATAGAAGTGTCTTTAAACCACATTGCGTATGTTGCAGGAGATACAGTTAACTCAATTTGAACCAAGGCGGAATCCCAAAGTTTTTTGAGGTCTGTCATGGCAGCTATTATAGTATGTGCATAACTTTTTGAAAGTTGTGCAAAACTCATATGTATGTGATGAGGGTGTGAATAGTGTGGAAAAAACTACTTCTGGGCTCTAGATTGATAATTATAAGATTTATGTTAGGATATTGCCTATGTCATTTACCTATAACCCAAAGAAACGAAAGAGAGCAAAATCTCACGGTTTTTTGACTCGACAGAAGACAAAGACTGGTAGTCGAGTAATCAAAGCCCGACGTCAGAAAGGTCGAAAGAGACTCTCTACTGTTTAGTCCAATTCAAAGCGAATGTTTTCGCAATCTCAAAGAGTTACCCGAGCAGATTTCGAAGGAAATAAAGAGTTCCGAACATCACACGGAAGTCTTTTTTCTTTACGTTCCCGAGGTTCTTTCGAGAATGCTCTTTTTTCTAAAATCAAAGTTGCTGTCGTTGTTTCTAAAAAAGTGGCAAAAAGTTCAGTGCTAAGACATAAAATTAAGAGACAAGCACTTGGGGCTCTTCGAGAAATTTTTAATGAACGGAGTAAGAGAGGTGTGGATTCACAAAAAACCGTAGGAACAGTTATTTTTTTCGCTAAATCACAAAGTACCAAGGCTCTTTTTCAGGAAATAAAGACAGATATGGGCAATCTTTTACGATACAGAAAAAACTAGGAAAAATACTAAGCCCTGTTATACTGCATCAATATGTTTTCATTTATATCATCTGTTTTTCATGTTGTATTTTATAATCCCCTTTATAATGGTTTAGTTTTCCTTCTCTCACTCTTTCCTCATTTTGATGTCGGTATTGCAGTAATCATTTTCACTATCATAATCAAGTTAATCCTCTTTCCTCTTTCTAGAAAAGCCGTTAAGACTCAAATGGCGATTAAAGAGATTGAGCCTCAACTTGCTCTTATAAAAACAGAATTTGCTACCGACAAACAACGACAAGCTGTTGAAACAATGGCTTTGTATAAGAAAAATGGCATCAATCCACTTTCGGGAATCGCTACAGCCCTTATTCAGACACCAATTCTTATTGCGCTATATTTAATCTTCTATAAAAGTGGTTTACCAGTAATAGACACGCATCTTCTCTACTCATTTATTACCGCACCCATAAATGTCAGTATGAACTTTTTAGGATTAATCGACATAAGTAAAAGTAATATTGCACTTGGTGCATTGGCGGCAATTTCCCAATATTTTTCTGCCTCATTTTCAATTCCACCACGCGCTCCAAAACAAGAAGGGGTTAAGCCAACATTTGCCGATGATCTTAGTCATAGTCTTAGTATTCAAGCTAAATATGTTTTCCCAGCTATTATTTTCTTTATCTCGTTTAAAGTTTCAGGTGCGCTTTGTTTATATTGGATTGTTTCAAATCTTTTTATTATTGGACAAGAACTGTATCTCAGACAACACCGAAAGTTGATTCTTGCTAAATAGTTTTTAAACTTAGAAACTTACCGAACAGTGCTACTTGTTCCTGTAGTACTCGCTGTTGATGTTATTGGAAGAGGTTTGGGAGGATTTATTAATCGAAGTCCCCATAAACTAAGGTCGTTTCTGTTGGTAAAGATAAGATAGTCTTCTGTTTTGTTAAGCATAAGGTTTATTCCGTCTATTTGCTGTTCGGGTTTGATCGCGACAAAACGTTGTTTAATTCGTGTTTCTCCAGTAATAACGTTGATACTCCAGATGTCGTCGTTAAATGAAACAAATCCTTGATACCATGCATCAGGATAGGTTCCTATTGGAATAGTTTTCGGTACTGCGCAATATGCTAATCCTTCAGTTTTCTTTGACCACACACATTTTTCAGGAAGTGTTTTGAGAGCGAGTTGTACCAATGATTTATTTTTTTCATTAAAGGATGAAAGTGTCAAAAGATCATTCTCAGCTCTTCCAATGAGAGTGAGCGTGTTGTTGTTAACCACTTGTGAACTTAAGGCGGTGAGACCAACAAATGGACCAACAAGTCGGCTCAACACCCTTGTTTTTACATTAAAAGAATATGCAGCCCCGTCACTTATACCACTTGGAAGATTTGAAATGGTAACCACATCAGCACTTCCCCACTGTGCATTCCATTGTGTGAGAATGTCAGAGAAAATGGCAGTTTTTTGACCAGTGAGAAGATCGAGGGTGATTCCTGTCGCACCACCTTCACTTGTACTTAAATAGAATAATTTGTTGGTGTCTGGAGAAAGGGTTAGTATTTTAATGTTGTTTGAGAGAAAGTCTCCTGTGATGCTATATGAATCTGGTACCGAACTATATGTTGTTGTGGCTGCAATAAGGGTGGTTACTGTTGTTTTTCCAGTAGTTGAAGATGTTGTTGTCGAAGTAATTGTTTCTGGAAACTTAGACTTAACTCTCCCAAAGTATGAAACTATAGTATCTGAGTCGTTTGCTAATGTTCGAAGCAATACTCCATTTCCATCAATACCAAATAGAGATTCATATGTTTTGGGAACGGTGGTATTTGTAATCCTTGTATTGAAAAGAGTTGATGTTGCCGTTTCAAAAATATATCCTTTCGCTCGATCAACAATTCTAATTAGTGGAACTGTTTCAGTGATAACCACCTGCTTATTATTGATACTTGTTGTTGAATATTTATGTTGAATATATGCAAATCCAGCTCCGGCTACTGGGTCTTTGTAAATATGTCTTAAGGCTGGAATTTCATCTGGTCGAATGGGGGTGTTGTTTGCAGCTGGTTCTGCGATATTTGCTGGGTTTGCTTGTAACTCGCCGTCTTGGTTCGAGTTGAAATCAAAATTACTACTTCCATTATTTGTTGAGGTTTTTGGAGAAAGAAAGGTTGTTATTTTTCCTGTTGTTGAGAGATAGAAAATAATACCAAAAACAATAAGAATGAGAAAAAAAATGACAATGAGAATGGTGACGAAAGTTCTACGTGACATTTTAAATAGTATAACTCTTTTTTAACCTGATGGACAACCAGCTCCCAAGTTAGGCACGTTTACCACCCCAACAGTTGTGACTGTTACATCCATGTGTTCACTTGGCTCACCCTCTCTTTCATAAGCATATTGATTTCCAACCTCATCTTTCCACCAAGCACTTCCATCTCCTCTTGTGCCGTTGTCTTCGAGGCATGCATAGGCCCAATTAATAAAAGCTTCGTTGTCGTTTGTCCTTATGTCGATTTTGTATCCGTTTGCGTGGCTGTATTGTCCCGATGCATGTGTGCCACCTGTTCCACTTGTAATAACAACACTGCAATTACATGCATTTTTTATGTTAATCGCTTGATCTATGGTGTCTGAATTTATTCCTGCAAATCCTGCTCCAGGTTTGAAATCAACCCCATTAGCTGCTAATCGTTGTTGTGCTGTTGATTCATCCAACTTCCCTCCTCCTGAACTTACAATTGCACCACCGTTTGGTGAAGATCCACCGTTTCCAATTGTTCCTCCTGTGCCGTCGTCGTTATAATATCGAATCGGATTTTTATTAGAGTCATACTGAATAGCGTTTGCATTTAAATCAACATTCGATATTACTGATGGAGGGTTTCCTACACCAAAAGTTGTTAAATGAGCATTTCCATTAGAATCAAAATATAGTACTTGCGATGAGCCATCTCTGTAGGTGGTGACATATTGTGCGTCTCCATTTTGTCCTCCCTGCCAACCAGCATCAATAACGGGATTAGAAGGAGACCCATTGCCGCCAGGTGTTCCAATGTGGCCCGATCCATTTCCGCCAGTGCCAGGACCAACACCTCCTCCAACCGGAGTTGTTGCAATGGTGGTGTTGTCTATATAACCATCAATTTGCACTTGATCCACCTTCGTCCTACTCAAATCTAAAATATCAGGATTAATAGTGTTTAGAATTAAATATGAAGAGATTGCTAACACTAATCCAAGTACCGCATCATTAATTCTTCCTTTGGCCTGTTCCTTCCCTGACACAATCTCAG
>JBBRNV010000006.1:0-50208 GCA_038230075.1 Minisyncoccia bacterium
AACAGTCAGCTTGATATAATCGCACCGCCATCGTTTGACCTTCTGGCATTGGTCAGGTGTCACCCCCTATACATCCTCTTACGAGTTCGCAGGGAGCTGTGTTTTTGGTAAACAGTTGCCAGAGATACTTTAGCTGCGGCCCTACTTGCGTAGGGCAAGCCTTATTCCGAAGTTACGGCTGCTTTTTTGCCGAGTTCCTTGGGGACTTCTCACTCGTTCGTCTTACTCTACTCGAGCTGATCACCTGTGTCGGTTTGCGGTACGGTTTTCATAAAGATAAGCTTAGAAAATTTTCTTGGAAGGCTGCTTTGCGGGATTTGTCAGGGTTGCCCCAAACATTTTCGCGACGCTTGAATTCACAATTTAATGTAGAGCCCGGATTTACCTGGGACTCATCCTTACGCTACGAGCGTCAATCCAATAAGACGCCTCGCATACTAGCCTCCGTCCTTCCTTCGCTCTTTACAAAAGTCATGGAATATTAACCATGTGTCCATCGGATGCGGATTTCTCCATCTCCTTAGGCCCGACTAACCCTTGGCTGACAATCATAGCCAAGGAAACCTTGATCTTTCGACGTGACAGTTTTTCACTGTCATTGTGGTTACTTGTGCCAACATTCTTACTTCGCAACGCTCCAGTATGGGTCACCCCTTTACCTTCATCGCGATGCGAACACTCTCCTACCGCTCCCACCTTCCGAAGAAGATGAAAGCCCTCAGTTTCGGTACTACGTTTAACCCCGATCATTTGCGGCGCAAAATCTCTGGATGAGTGAGCTGTTACGCTATCTTTAAAGGATGGCTGCTTCTAAGCCAACCTCCTCATTGTCAGAGAAATTTTACCACCTTAAGTGTACTTAACGTAGATTTTGGGACCTTAACTAGAGATCGACGGCTGTTTCCGTTTTGACCAGTGGAGCTTAGCCCCCACGGTCTAACTGCCAGACTATTAACTCTAGGTATTCGGAGTTTGATAGGTCTCGCGAGCTTTCGCCCTGTCGAGACCTTCCAGTGCTCTACCCCCTAGAGGAACATCTGACGCTAGCCCAAAAGCTATTTCGGAGAGAACCAGCTATTACCAAGTTCGATTAGCTTTTCACTTCTTACCACACGTCATCCGAATGCGTTGAACGACAAACCGGTTCGGGCCTCCATCCGTCTTTCGACGAACTTCACCCTGCGCATGGCAAGCTCACTTTGGTTTCGGGTCTGATGCATACTACAAGCGCGCTATTAACACTCGGTTTCCCTACGGCTCCATCCTCGCGGACTTAGCCAGGCAGCATGCAACAACTCGTTGGCTCATTCTTCAATAGGCACGCCGTGACGGAAATAAATTCCCGCTCCGACTCCTTGTAAGCACATGGTTTCAGTTCTATTTCACTCCCTTCATCAGGGTTCTTTTCACCTTTCCCTCACGGTACTAGTTCACTATCGATCTCTAAGTGTATTTAGCCTTGCCGGTTAGTTCCGGCGGATTCCCCCGAGCCATTCGTGTCTCGAGGTACTCAAGAATAAGAGCAGAAAGATGTTTTGTTTTTGTTTACGGGGCTATTACCCACTAGGGCTGAACTTTCCAGTTCATTCTACTAACAAAACATTTTGTAACTTTCTAGTAATAAAACTATGCTCCTACCTTACAACCCCCAACTGCCCAATAGAGCACGCCATTGCTGACGGTCTCTATTGGAAAGTTAGGTTTGGGCTTCTTCGTTTTCGCTCGCCGCTACTTACGAAATACAATTTGTTTATTTTCCTCCTGGTACTGAAATGTTTTACTTCCCAGGGTGCGCTCTGTGCTAATTGCACAGTACAGACCGAAGTCTGTGGGTTTCCCCATTCGGAGATCTCTGGATCAAAGGTTGCTCGGCACCTCCCCAAAGCTTATCGCAGCTATGCTACGTCCTTCATCGCCACTTAGAGTCAAGGCATCCACCATGTGCTCTTGATTTCCCATTAGGAAATCTGAGAACCACAATTTATGTTTTTTAAGTGTGCGTGATTAATGCACACTATCTTACTTACATTACCTGCCTGTCTCTAGCTTCGAAAAGACCCTCGATAAAGTTTGCAAAAAGATGACCGAAGTCATATCTTCACAGCTTCACTCGAAAGCTCGCTAGGACAGAATTGATTTTTCAAAGTGGCAGTCGGTCTGAATTTTTATTAAAAAAACCGCTTTTTGAAGCGGCCGAGAAGTAAACGCTTTTTCAAGTGCTTACATCAGGCGCTTTAAATTAAGGTGTTTTAACATATCTAACGGATGGGGATTAGTATATACGAGTCATATTAAATGTCAAACAAATAGGCCGTAATCTCACTAAAACTAAAAACACCCCTCTAAAGAAAGGTGTTTCTAGTTAAAAAGCTCTTAGAATAAGGCTATTTAATGAATTCTCCGATTCGGTTTAAAACCACCTTATGTGAGTAATCGAGCAAATCTCTGATCAAACGGTCACCAATGTTTTGCCGGTACTTATATTCACCCACAGACAGGGCGGCGTATCGCAATTCTTTACCCACTAAAGACTCAATTAGTTTGATAGTATTTTCAAGCGGCTTTCGTTGAATATTTTCGCCCACAATAAGCATATCTGCCCTACTCTCTTCGTTACCAACAAACACACCAGAGAGAATGAAAAGCTTAAGTCGACAATTCTTACTGATCTTTTTAACCATATCAACCTCGTGAATAGGACTGATTTCAAGAAGAAGTCGCTCGAGGCTTTTTAAATGTTCGAACTTATCGTTAAGTGTAAACGACTGTGCTTTATTGCTTCTGGTTTTCCGTATTAAACCAAGCTTTTCAAGAATGTTCACTTCCCTTCGAGCTTGTGATGATGAGATCTTTGCTCGTTCACTGATAGATTTTGTGGTAAATGACAATTCTTTGTTGAAGATAAACAATCTCATAACCTTCACCTTCTCAGCGCTGCCGAATATTTTTTCCAGAGTTTCCATGCATCAAATCTACCACATTTGAATAGCCTGCCGGAAGTAGCGCTTTTTGCCGTATATGTCCTGGAAGGGTGGACATATCAGATTAAAATAATAGAAATAATAAAAGGCTTTTCGAAGCATTCGCAAGCTGTAAAGCCGAGGACGCTGAGAAAAGCCTTTTATTATTTCTGTTACTTAAGCTCTACCTTTCCACCAGCTGTTTCAATCTGAGCCTTGAAAGCATCTGCATCTTCTTTCTTCATGCCAGCCTTAAGTACTGAAGGGACTGCATCAACAAGATCTTTTGCTTCTTTCAAGCCAAGACCAAGAACTTCTTTCACAACCTTGATGATTGCAATCTTCTGTGCGCCAGCATCAGTAAGATGAACATCGAAGTTTGATTTTTCTTCTGCCGCACTAGCTCCGGCTGCTGCAGGACCTGCAACAGCAACGGCCTGTGCAGATACATCGAATTTCTTTTCAAGAAACTTCACCAAAGAGTGGAGTTCGAGAACTGACATTTTTTCGATTTTTTCTACGATATCTTTGAATTCTGCTGGAGTATCAATGTGAACTTTTTGTGTATCTGATTCCATATGTGTGTAATAAATTAATAATATTATTGTTTCTTTTCCGCGATTGCATTAAGTGCAACTGCAAAACCCTGAATTGGTGAATTGATGAGGTTTACAAACATTCCATATAATACCTTTTGAGAAGGAATGGCTGCGATTGCAATCATTTCTTCTTTTGACTGGAGTACTCCGTCGAAGATTCCACCGAGAATAGAAATTCGTTTATCCATTTCTTTCTGAAATCGGTAGATTTCTCGTGCTGGAGCAATGAGGTCTGAAGAGTAAGCCAAAGCTAACTCTCCTGGTAATTCTGGCATTGTTCCTTTCAATCCTTTTTTCTCAAGAACTTTTTTAGTGATAGTTTTCTTTGCTACAACATACGTGATTCCGTTGTTCTTTAGCTCTCGACGAACTTTTGTTGATTCTGAAACAGGAAGTTTGTGAAAGTTAACAAACACAACAGACTTTGAAGAAGTAACAATGTCTTCTACGTTGCTAAAAATGTCTTGTTTTTTTGATTTGGTAAGTGCCATAACTGATATAGTTAATATATCTAATTGATAGATTCGACCATAAAGCTTAAACAAAAACTCTGTCGAAATTCGGCCGTTTGGCAAAAGTTCGTCAGAGCTTTGGAGTAATGTTGGGAGAATACGTAGCCAATGGCTTTGTATCCAGCTTTTATCAAAGGAGCTTATAGTCCTTGTATTACTACTCAGACGTGCCTTTGGTCTCCAAAGCTTTATAGAGCTATAGTACTTTTTTGATCGTTTTTGTCAATTAATCATCTATTACAGAGCACTCAGTGTAATCAACCATTTTCAACATTTGAAAGAAAAGATTCCAAAAGTGTGACCAAATGTGTCTTATCATCCTGACTGATCTTTTTAAATCGATATGTCTCACTTTGTAGACGCATAATTAGTGCGCGAATAAGTTTTTGAAACTTTTCTTTTTTTGTTGAAACAAATGACTTTTGAATGTGATCGATTCTTTGTTGGAGTTTTTTCTCAACTTGTTGCTGAAGGTTAAACGATGAAATCATATTGCGCAACATTAGAAAATAAAACGACGTGTTGGGCAAATATTTATTTGACGATGATGCAGTGAGAAGGGTGTCATTTGTTCCATTACCATCAACATCAACTTTCAAAATATAATCAGAACTGCTCGCTGCTTCCTCTAAAGGAAAATCTAACTCGGCGTGTGTACTTGGAATGATGGGCACGTGCTCAAATACCACCAGACCATTGTTGTTGATTGCCGAAGTTGCGTTTTTCTCAGCAATATCAAGCTCGAACTCTCCATAATCAGTTGCAGAAAGAATTACTTTATGTATTTTTTCTTTAGGAAGAGTGATGTATTTACCCTCCCCCACCTCGGAATAAGAACTATTTGGAATATCGGTAAGTAGTTGTGAGAAGTCTGAACTGGTACTTGAAATAATACCTGTCTTTTTTCCACTCACATCTTCGATCAAAAGGTTAACGGGAGAGTGAACACTTACTTCAATGAGTGTCGAACTTGAAGTTACCGTAAGTTGAGGAGTTCTAAATGTTGAAACATAACTCGAACTTGAGACTTTCTGTCTTTCTATCAACGCCGAAGCAAGCTGCAATAAAGGCTCAGCGGTAAATATATTTGAGTGATTAATATTCGTATTATGATCGATATTATATGTTGCCAAGTCGATGATGTGAGTTGTTGTTGCAATTGATAATGCACTTTCTAAAGGCACCGTTCCATCTCCAGCCATTGATGACACTAGTGCATGATCGACAAATTGTCCCCCAACACATGTATTTGGTAATCCAACAACAGAACACACATTCTTTAAGTAATATGAGAAACCAGTTGGTGTGCTGATGCCACTTCCTGCAATTTGATAAACCGAAAGAGACAGTGGTGGCGTCCATGCATCAAGTTTTTTCTGTGTCAGCACAGATGTTTGAAGAAGAGTATTTGAGAGCGTTTGAGCCGTTGGGTCATTGATGCTTTTTGAAGCTTGCAACAAAAATAAATTGAGTTGTTCTTTCGAAGTAATTGCACCGGAAAAATTCTGATAAAGTTTAGAAACTTTTGCTGTTTCTGGATCAATAGTGACATAGGGAGTAAAAAGATTTCGAGGAAGCAAGTTGTAGGCTGATATCATATTTTTTCCCAAACCTTTAGCGGTATCTTTTGATAATATGAATCCTTTTAATATTTCTTGACCATCTCCATATAACAAGCTGCCAATATCAATAGGAGCTCCTTTCTGAGGCGTAGCAACAAGAACCAATGATTCGATCAAGTTTTCGTTATGAGTCTTTTTTAATTCATCTATTAACGCCTTTGCGACAAGTCCGCCGTTACTGTGAGAAACAATAGTTACTTTCCCCGTTCTTGAACTCGAAGCAATAGTTTTTAGTCTTTCAATCATGCTGTAAGAATTTTGTTCTGTTCTTATTTGTTTCTTCACTAATTCGTATGGGTCTTCTCTCCAGTCGTATGGAAATGCTTCAAAAGATTTAATAACACCCTTAGCAACCTTTGACTGCAACATGGCGACCAAAGGAGAGTATATTTCTTTATCTAATACACCACCGCCAGCTATATTTGTCTTTTCTATAATGTCGTTTGTGTAAATATTCTTGTTAAGACTTTCTCCTTTGTCATTTAAGTATAACTTTTTAACATCTCCGTTGTAATTCGGTTCCCATAACTGATTTTTAGTTAAACCAACTCCTTCATATAAGCGACTAGCTTCAAAGCCGGGAATAAAAATAACACTTGAGCAACAAGGTGCTGGAGTTGACTTCGTTTTCCACGGAGTAACTATCATATTTCCTACTACAACATCTCCCCCAGTTACTTCTGAATCTCTTTGTGGTCCAGCGTCATTGCCCCAGTAATTTTCTGACACATCAATCAACTCTTCTGAGTCGTTCTTAATTCCAGCCAAAGTATTGTTTGTAAAAACAGACTGGTGAATATTTGTGCTAAATATGTCTGCTGCGAATGTGTTAGTAAATAACAACAAAGATAGAGCATTGGAAATATTATGGAGAAAAGAAATTCCAGGAAGCGTAATTGGTTTAAGAATATGGATCCCAATATTATTTGAATTAAATGAGCTACTACTTACTTCGAGACGAGAGTTTTTAAGTGAAATGACGTCGTTGTTAATATGAGAAAAAGACGAGTTTAAAACTTTCACATACGATTTAGAAGATGTAATACCAACTTGATTAGAGTTGTTTATGGTGCAATTGTTAATACTTGATGTGGCTGAATTTGTTACTAAAAACTTTGTTTGATCAAGAGTATAAAAACCGCAAGTATCGAGTTCGAGTATCGAATTAGATACATATAGAGATGCAAAACCAGAAGAACCACGAGCCGTTGTCGATGAAATAATAACATTACTTTTATCAAACACATCAACCAGTGGTGAATTTTCGAGAGAGATATCTTTCAGCGAACTTGTTGAAGTGGTAAAGGTGAACGATTTACTGTTATTCTTCAAAATAACATGATCAAATGAAATGTTTTCAGAGTGATCAAAAACGAAACCATCTTCAGACTCTTCGATATTGATATTCGTATACTTTTTATTCGATTGACTACTAATATATACACCTCTCGCTCGCTGATTTGTTAGCGAAGATGAAAATGTGATTGGTTTTAAAGTGGTTCCCCCTGCTGAGAACGAGCCTTTGATAACAATAGGTTCAATTCCTAATCTAAGAATAACTCCTGGATCTATAATAAGACTTCCACTTGGAGAAATTGATAGTCCAGCACTTCCAACAACATATGGATTACCCGATTCTACCAAATGCAACACCCCATCAATATCGCCCTGAAGTAAGGTATCTGCATACAATTCTTTTCCAAACCCTAATAAACATAATAAAAACAAGCTCGCATGAATGATGTATTTCATGCCTCAACCATACGAACAAGGGATTAAATTTTAATGAAGAAAATTAGAAGAATAAATAAAATAAGAAAAAAGAACCAAGCAAAATAAGAATGAATTGACCAATAGTTTTGACCGACTTGTGATTAATCATGACTGAATTTTAACATATTATTAGTGATAGTAATTAATAGTAAGCAACACAAAAACCCCACACTCTTTCGAGTATGGGGTTTTTGCTAAACTAAACTATACGAGTCTGATTCAAACTATCCAACTTTCAATACTTGCGTATCGATTATCGAACTGGCTTGTAACCTGTCTTGTATGCGTTCTGTTCATCCAAATTACCAAGGTAATTTGTGATTCCAGATGTTGATGAAGCTGACCAAACAATAGAGTCAAGTCGGTAATCCAACTGAGCACTAGCTGCTTGTGAACTCACATCGTATGATCCAGTGATAACAAATGTTCGTGATTCATTGATTGATACCACGATGTATCCTGCTGGGTTAACTGTTGCTCCTCCGTAAGTGTATGACAATGTTGTTGAAGCAATTCGTGCTCCAGCAGTGTTGTATACGCCGATTGAGAAGGCAGGGATAGTTGCTGATGATGTAGCAAGAAGGATGTCTGCTCCTTTACCTGTAACACTAACAGTGAACTGTGGAGAAACTGTAACTGTATCTGTTGCTGCTCCGTTAGCTGTGTGAGCTGGAGTTGGGAATGAAACACCCACCAATGTAAACACTGGAGCTGCCTGATATAGGTACTGTGTTCGTCCTACTGCTGAACCAGTTGCTAGGATGATAGCACCGTCTGAGTTTTCAACATTTACCGCAGAAACTGTTGCTACAACTGTTCCTGGTGTTCCTGTCAAACCTCGAACGTCTGCCTGAATCTTAAACAATCGGTCAGTATCCTGAGGGATATTTGGCTGAACATTGTTTGCCTTAAGATCAAGAAGAGCTGAGTTCAAACCTGCTGTAACTGAAGCACTCTGAAGGATCTGTCCACTAATTGCATCTGTAACGTATACAGCTGCAATTGTCTGAGGTCCTGTTGAAGCAAGAGTTACTGTCAAGTTGTCCAATAGAAGATTGTCATCTTGTGCATGGAGCTTGAATGTAAGAAGGTCAACCTTGTCGATGTCTTGGTATGTATTTCGTACTCCAACAACGTTTCGCTGATCTACAGAACCTGCATCTCGAGAGATAGTTGCTGTAGCTAGCTGAGCTGAAGACTTGTTAAGAGTGAAGATTCGTGTGAAGCCTGTTGATGGGCCGTACTGGTCAATACCCTTTCCGTCAGATGCTCGAACTCCGTTAGCAGGAACTGAAATCTTTGTGTATGTAGAGTTATTTGCGTACTGACTGTCAATTGTTGAGTAGAAATCTACAGCAACGTAGAGAACCTTAACTGTTCCCTTAGGAACAATGAAGTGGAAGTTCTGTGCATTGATGAAGTATTCTGAGTTTTCCTGAGTTACAGTTGATGAATTAAGCGCTGTCTGGAAAAGAACAGTGTTGTTTTCGTCTACGATGTAAAGATTGCTTGCAATCTTATTGTAGAACAATGCTGAGTTTCCAAGGTCAAGCTTGATTCGCTGAACATCCATGTCTGAAGTATTAGCCTGAAGCTTGATACCCAAGATGTTCTGCTTTAGGTCTCCCGGTCGGAATTGCTGAAGCTGAACTGGTGTTGGGTTCAAAGAAACAGTGATAGTTCCTTCAACTCCTGGAGTTGTGATCTGTGATGGAGTTCCAGGTGTAACTGGTGTTCCACTTGAAGAACAAAGTGCTCCTGTCATTGAATTGTACATAGCTCCTGATGGGCAACCTGGAACTGGTGTCATTGTTCCACACATTGCTCCTGTCATTGAGTTGTACATAGCTCCTGCTGGGCAGCCAGGTGTTCCTGATGACATTGACATTGAGTTAACAAAAGCTCGTGTAAGTGGACCGAAGTAACCAACTGCTGGTGAAATACCATTAGCTGCTTGCATTTTTGCAAGAGCTCCTTTTGTCAAAGTACCGAAGTACCCTGTTGGAGCAACTGCTAGGAAACCTTTTGCATTTAGCAAAGCTTGTAATGCTGAAACATCTGAACTTCGTGAACCAACTGTTAAGTTAGTCTGGAAGTTGTATGTCATCATACTGTCAGCGAAAGCTGGTGCAGTAACACCTGCGAACACTGTAAGAACAGTGGCAAGAGCTACAACAGCTGAGACGATTTTCTTTATCATATGATAATAATTTTACTTATAAATACTTGTAATCGATTAATAATGCTTTCGACTGCAAAGCACGTGATGAGAGTTAAATTTCTTTAACTCCTTTCACATGCTTTGCAGCGCGTACAAATTATTCTTGCGAACAATTTGACGCTATCACTATTTTTATTCTCTTTATGTTATCGACACGAGAGAATAAAAAGAGGTTGTGAATGGAATAGATACTCAGATAGGCAGACAATTAGGAAAAATCATTTCTGATGTTTTGTGAAAAACTATGTAGTTTTCAAAGTTCGTTCGTTCTGAATTTCTGACGCAAAAGGTAACCAAATTTCAGATATACTAAAGAAGTATAGTATATGGCTGAAGCGGTTACAATTTACACCATGTGGATAAGAGCCAAATCTAGCGCTCTTTTCTTCTGTAACTCATGACGAGTCACAACACTATATATTACAGATTTTGACCAAATAGTCAAAAAGAATCGTCTATTATTTAGAGCATGTACTTACTCCACCTTCGTTCTCCAATTCGCTTAACAGCAGCCCTACTTACAAGCTGATTGAGTAATCGTTGTATGGTTTTCTCACTACAGTCTGTTATTTTCTCCGTGAAGTCTTTAATTGAAAGCGGACCTTGAGATTTGAGCATTGAAAGAATCGTATTCGATCGGTCTATTTTTGTACTAAAAATATCATTTGAATCGGTATTAACAACCTCCCGTTTTCTCTCAACAGGATGTATATATCCAGAATTGTCCTTTATAAAACCAGCAGAAAAAGGCTGTTTTTGAGTCGACTGTGAAGTTGTTGTATCTTTCAAAAGATTAGATCGGAAAGAGTCTTTTGCAGCATTGTGAGATTGTGAAGATTCACTAGGTACATACTCAGATGAAAATGATAGAAAATCTTTTGATATAAAAACTTTTGATTCTTGAGATTCAACTTGTGATGACTCAGATAATTGTGACAATTTTTTTAGCATCTCTTCTAACTCTTTTCGCAACACATCGTAATTCATCTCGGACAACATTGAAGCGATGTGTGCCACTTGAATTAAACTCAACACTTTCATCAAAGACATTGATACGCCTTTTATATGAGACATTCTTTCAACATGAGAAATACCCGACATCATGAGAGCGATAATTTGAATGACCGTTAGAGCCTCTTTTCTTAACTCCCACTTAAGAGGCTCTTCATCATTTAGAATATCAGAAATAAGGTATATAGCTGCGCAAAGTCTTTCACTTTTTTTGTATATAAAAAGGTCTTTTCTAGTGTCCTTAAAGACTGCCAATTCTTGAAGACTTGTGTCTATATATTTCTTATTATTGTCCATTAGATTAATTGTCTTTTATTGATACAGAAAGTTGTCTTTTATATGAGATATGTCTTTTATACCGAATGAGGATATTATATATCGGACATTTAAAAAGACAAGCAAAATAAGGGTTTTTTTGATATGATGAAACACGTTAAAACGTCATGTCAAAGAAAAATAAAAAAGAAGTTGATAAATCAAGTCTTGCTGACGACCAGCAAGATAAGAAGTCAAAAAACAAAAAAAGAAGTTTGGGAGAAGAGGCAGTAAACGGCATCATTTCAGTCTGTTTTTTTGTTATTGCCGTCTTCCTCTTTTTATCAGCCTTTGCAAAGGCAGGGCCAGCTGGTGACTTTTCATACCTTTACCTAACTAAGTTACTAGGTAAAGGCTACTTTCTTCTTCCTCTTATTTTCTGTCTTATAGCTGTTGCAAATATCAGTTCTGAGGAAAAGAAAGTGTCCCTTAATCAAATTGTTGGATTATCTCTCTTTTCTATTTCATCACTTGGATTACTCAGTCTCATACATATTGAATACGGAGGTGTTATCGGAAGACTAATCGACACTCCCCTTGTATCTCTGTTTGATACATACGCAACAATTGTATTACTTCTTGGAGCACTCATAGTTTCTCTGTTTATAAATTTTAATACTCGTCTTAAGAAAGAACACCTCGACCAAGTTTCATCATTAATGAAATTTAAAAAGAATGATGGTGAGTTGAAGATTCAAAATGAAGACTACCAACAAGCAATGGTGGCAACAAATGAACTTCCAGTATCACAAGAAGACACGTCTGGTGATGTCGATGAAAGAAAAAGTGATGTTCCAAGACCTACTGCAATTCCAAAAATAAAGATAGCAGAACCTGAAGCAGATGAAACGATTCAAAGAGTTGGTTTTCAACCTCTCCTTCACATGTTAGGAAAGCCTTTTACTCCTCCCCCAATGTCTATTCTAGAAATGGATAGAGGGAAGCCAGGAGTTGGAGACATCAAAGCGAACGCAAACATTATTAAACGAACTCTTCAGAACTTCGGAATCAATGTTGAAATGGATGAAATTTCAATTGGTCCTTCAGTTACCCGATATGCACTTAAGCCCGCAGAAGGAGTTAAACTTTCGCGAATCCTAGGTCTTCAAAATAACCTTGCACTAGCTCTCGCTGCACACCCTATTCGAATCGAGGCTCCAATTCCTGGAAAATCACTCGTGGGTATTGAGATTCCAAACAGTGTTAAAACAACTGTTGGTCTTGGAAGCCTTCTCTCTGCTACTGAATTTCAACAATCAGACAAACCACTTCTTGTTGCCCTCGGAAAAGGAATCTCTGGAAAAGCTCATTTTGCCAACATGGCAAAAATGCCTCACTGCTTAATTGCCGGAGCAACGGGTTCTGGAAAATCTGTAACAATTCACGCTATTATCACTTCCCTTCTCTTTAGAAATTCTCCAGAAAATCTTCGATTCATTATGATTGATCCAAAACGAGTAGAACTCACTCTTTATAATGGAATTCCTCATCTTCTTACTCCAGTTATCACCGATGCTAAAAAAGCTATTCTTTCACTTAAATGGGCCGCAAAAGAAATGGATAGACGATATGACATTTTAGAGAAATCGAAAGTGCGAGATATCGACTCATACCACAAAACAATTTTAGCTCCAGCTCTTAAAAAATTAGAAGAAAAGAAAGCCAAAGGAGAACTGAATGAAGACGAATCAAATGAAGTACCAGAAACAATGCCTTATATTGTTGTTGTTATCGACGAATTAGCTGACATCATGCAGACATTCCCTCGAGAACTTGAAGCTGGAATTGTTCGACTGGCACAAATGAGTCGAGCTGTTGGAATTCATCTCATGCTCTCAACACAACGACCATCGGTTAATGTTATTACCGGTCTCATCAAAGCAAACGTTCCTGCTCGAATTGCCCTTCAAGTAGCATCTCAGATCGACTCTCGAACAATTCTTGACATGCCAGGAGCTGAAAAACTTCTTGGCGCCGGAGATATGCTCTACTTATCAGGAGAAATGTCGAATCCTCAGCGATTACAATCCGCTTTCATTACAGAAGTTGAGCTAAAGAAAGTGGTAAAATACTTAATAGATAACTACGAACAACTTCCAAGTGAAATTGTTCTGGGTACCAACGGAGCTCCAAAAGATCCTATCTTCAGCTCAGAGATTGAAGGAAATTCAAATATGAGTGATGAAGCTGACGACGATCTTTACGAAGAAGCACGAGAAATCGTCATGAAGGCTGGAAAAGGTTCAACTTCATACATTCAACGAAAGTTAAGTATTGGGTACGCTCGTGCAGCACGATTAATGGATATGTTAGAAGATCGAGGAATTATTGGGCCAGCAAATGGTGCAAAACCACGTGAAGTTATTGGTTATGATAGCAACCCAAGCTCTGACAACCCTCAAGAATAAGATATGATGACCAAACAACACAAAACAAAATCAATTCTACGGTGGAGCTCTATTATATTTCTTTGTGTTGCATTTATTGGTTATGGCATTTTTGAAGCTCGTAAAATCATTCGAGGTCCTCAAATTAACCTGGTATATCCTGAAAACGGCTCAACCATTACCGACAGTCTTGTCACGATCTCAGGAACAACTCAAAATATTAAAAGTCTGACCTTAAACGACCATACTATATATATGGATGAAAAAGGTCAGTGGAAAGAAAAATTGATGCTACCTCAAGGGTATACTATACTAACCCTTGCAGGAACAGATAGATTTGGAAAGACAGTCGAACAACAGGTTCAGTTTATTCATAACTCTGAAACAAAATCTTAATATAAAATTTATCTCTTACTACTAAACTTCCATATATGCTTAAAAAAAATAAGAACAAAGAGAAAGTTGAAAAACCAGACGCTCGAAAACCTCGAGCTAACATTGAAGACACTCTCAACGAGATTAGAATGAAATTTGGTGACGACGCCATCATGAAGCTTGGTGAAAAACCTCGTGTTGATGTTGATGTTATTCCAACAGGTTCTATAGGATTAAACGCAGCGCTTGGTGTAGGTGGTCTTCCTCGAGGAAGAATTGTTGAAATTTTTGGACCAGAATCTTCTGGAAAAACTACTCTTTGTCTACACATTATTGCTGAGGCCCAAAAGAAAGGTGGTATTTGCGCATTCATTGATGCCGAACATGCAATGGACCCTCAATACTCACAAAGACTTGGTGTAAACATCGATGAACTTCTTATCTCTCAGCCAGACACTGGTGAACAAGCTCTCGAAATTGTAGAAAGTTTAGTTCGATCAGGAAAAATTGATGTTATTGTTATCGACTCAGTTGCCGCACTTACTCCAAAAGATGAAATTGAAGGTGATATGGGTGCAACTCATGTTGGTAAACAGGCTCGTCTTATGTCTCAAGCTCTTCGAAAGTTAACAGCTATTGTTGCTCGAAGTAAAACTATCGTTATTTTCATTAACCAAATTCGAATGCAGATTGGTGTGATGTTTGGTAATCCAGAAACAACCCCAGGAGGAAAGGCTCTCAAGTTCTACACCTCAGTTCGACTCGACATTCGAAGAATCGCTCAAATCAAAAAAGGTGAAGAAATTGTTGGTGGTCGCCACCGAGTAAAAGTTGTTAAGAACAAGGTTGCTCCCCCATTCCGACAAACAGAATTCGATCTTATCTATAATGAAGGAATTTCAAAAGAAGGTGAAATTATCGCTCTTGGAGAAAGCATGAAGTTCCTCACGAAATCAGGCTCATCATATGCCTTTGGCGAAACAAAACTTGGCCGAGGATACGATGCAACACGACAGTTCTTGCGAGACAACAAAAAGATTGCAGACCAGCTTCTCGTAAAGATTGAAGAGAAGTTGAAAGACGATGCGTTCGCCGCACAAAGTAGACCAGTATCATCAGACGACGCCGCAGAACCAACTGAAGCCGAATAAAAAGCTTCAATAGGTGCACTTATCCTTTAAAATGGACTTTTATCAATATCTTTTGTAGGATTCTCCCATGCTTGAATATAACGAAATCACCGTTCGAAAATACATTATTTTCGAAAATGAACCTTACGAAGTACTGACATCTCATGTGTTTCGTAAACAACAAAGAAAGCCTGTTAATGCGGTGAAGATGAAGAATCTTTTAAGTGGACGAGTAGTTGAACACGCTTTCCACGTACAAGATAAAGTAGAAGAAGCAGAAATCGAATCTAAAAAGATTAAGTTTCTCTATGCAAACAAAGGAGAATGGTGGTTCTGTGCTGAAGATGACGCAGCAGACCGATTCAAACTCGATGAAAGTCTCATGGGTCAGAAATCAAAGTTTCTTAAACAAAACTCACTAGTAGATGCTCTCGTATTCGATGAGAAAGTATTCGATGTAAAGTTCCCTCCTAAAGTAGAATTAAAAGTAACTGAAGCTTATGATGCTGTTAAAGGTGACACGAGTGGAGGTGCTCTTAAAGAAGTAACACTTGAAACTGGAGCAACCATTATGGTTCCTATGTTTGTGAAGCAGAATGATGTCATTCGAATCAACACTGAAACGTTTGAATATGCAGAAAGAGTTAGTAAATAAGATACTCAGATAACAAAAAGACTTCCTTCAGCATCCTTGGCCCATTAATCTAAATAGGGCCTGCGAATGCTTCAGGAAGTCTTTTTGTGTTGTTTAGCTAAACCTATCGAGCAACGTACGGAATAAGGGCCATGAATCGAGCTCGCTTTACTGCATTTGCCAACGCTCGTTGGTGCTTTGCGGTAACACCTGTTCGCTTTCGAGCCATTAATCGCGCATGAGGATTCAAAAACTTCTTAAGAATTTCAATATCCTTATAGTCGATGTGCTTAATATTGTGCTGTGAGAAAAAGCATTTTTTCATAATGTGTAGGGAGAGCATACTAAATTAAGGGCTCTAATGCAAGTCTTTCAGGAAACTCTTAAAATTGACTAAAAAGGTATATCATCAGGGTTAATTTCTTCTTCTGGGTACTCGATTACATCAAGCTGTTCTGGAGCTCCTGCTTTGGCCTTTCCAGGGGCAATAGACGCACCTTTTGAAGCCACTGCTGCACCACTTCCACCACTGTATCCACCTTCTGAACCACCACCTCGAGGACCAAACTGCACTCGATCAGCAATGATTTCAGTTCGATAGTTCTTCTTTCCATCTGGACCATCCCATGAGCGTGTTTGCATTCGTCCTTCGACAAATACTCCAGCTCCTTTCTTTAAGTACTGAGCAGCTGTTTCGGCCTGCTTTCCAAAAACCACCACATTGTGGTAATCAGCACTTTCTTGTCGTTGGCCACTTTTATCTTTCCACACTCTGTTTGTTGCAACAGAAAATGAAGCAACTTGAATACCTGATGGAAGTGATTTAAGTTCGGGATCTCGAGTTAAATTTCCATACACTAAAGCTTTGTTTAAATACATATAGTTGATTATACCCTAAAAAACACGGAATGAAGAGCCCTCTTTCATAAAGCCGAGACAACAAAAAAGGCCTTTGTGTGGGCCTCGTTTGCTGTTTGTCGTTATGAAGTTGCGAGCTCTTCTACCTTAGCTTCTACGTTTTCTTGAGATTTTTCTTCTTCTGCTTTCTTAGCATCACGTTCCTTCTTTTCAGGATCTCCGTGAAGAGTGTTTTCTTTTACTGTTTTTACGATAACAAATCGAAGTACATCTGATCGAGATTCAATTTGAGTGTGAAGTTCGTCTGCTTTTGATGCATCGAGTTCAAACTTAACCCATCCGAAAAATGATCGATCGAATGTTCGTTTTACACCTTTCTCTGTTTTAGAAAGTTCGTATGCGAGTGTAAATGGTTGTGGAAATTGTTCAGAAATAAAAGTTCCGCCCTGAGCTTCAACAAGAGCCTTTATAGCAGCCCAGTCAGTTGAAAGAGCATCGTCGCTTAGTGTTGGAACGAGGTGAAAACCTAATTCATAGACTTTGTGTGTTTCTTGCATAGGGATCAGATTAGCACTAAAGGTCTAAAGACGCAATACCATAGCGTTTTAGGGCGTTTTTGACGGTTTGAGCACGTACAAAATCGACTTCTTCACCTCTAATTTCAGCTAGTTTTTTAACAACTTCGACCACATAGGTGGGTTCATTTCGACTTCTTCGATATGGAACAGGCGCAACAAAAGGCGCATCGGTCTCGGCCATAATCATGTCGATAGGTGCAAACTTAACAACATCATCATAATCCCGAGCAAACGTAATAACACCTGTAAAAGACAAACTGAAGTTTAAATCAAGATATCGCTTAGCCTGCTCGACTGTTCCTGTGAAGAAATGAGCATTTCCACGAAGCACATCTCCGTATTCCCTCTTTTTTGACTCCAGAATATCAAGAATATCGTTGTGTGAATTTCGAGCATGAATCATAATTGATTTATCACACTCAACAGCAAAAGCGATTTGTGTTTCAAAAACTGAAACTTGCTCAGCTTTTTTTTCAGGAGAAATAACTGATTCTCGTCCGTAATCTAGTCCACATTCTCCAACAGATACAACTTTTGGATGTTTCGCAAGAATTTTAAACGCTTCAATGTCGAACATGAGACCATTCGCCAATGTTGCCGCAGAATCATCAACAGGATGAAGTCCTATAGCCGCATACACATTGTTATGATTACTCGCGAGTTCAACCACCGCACGCGAACTTTCAATATCAGTTCCAATACCAATAGTTCCAATTTCCTGCGCATTCATACGAGTAATCACCTCTTCTCGATCTTTATCGTAGTCGGGAAAATTAAGGTGTGAGTGAATATCGAAGTACTGATATTGCATATTACTTTCTTAGGAATAATGGCTCGGTTGGAGTTTTCTTTTCTTTAATCAGTGCAAGTATGGTTTCGGAAGTCTGAGGAAGAAATGATGCCAACACGAATGCAACTGTTTGTAATCGATCAACGAGAGATGCAACAATTTCTTTCGCTTTTATTTCATCAACTTTTACCAACTTAAATGGTTCTGTTTCCTGAATATGTTGATCCATTGCTCCGATTTCTTTCCAGATAATGTCTGCTGCTTTTCCGATCTCATATGTATCAAGTTCTTTTGCGACTACAGTAAATAATTCCGAAGAAAGAAGTTTCTCATCTGGAAGAGGGTGTCCCCACGCATCATACGAGACTGCCATTTTAAGAATTCGACTGGCCAGATTTCCGATACCATTTGCCAAGTTGGCGTTATAAGCTTCTTTAAAACGATCCATGGTCATATCACCGTCTTCAAATGAAGGAATCTCGCGCGCCATATAATATCGAAGAGCGTCGACTCCGTATTCAGCCACCACATCATATGGACTAATCACATTTCCAATACTCTTACTCATTTTTTGCCCACCGCTGTTAATGAAACCTCCAACGATGATATGTTTTGAGAGAGGAAGTTTTGCAGACATGAGCATTGATTGCCACATAGCTGACTGCTGTCTTAAATTATCTTTTCCACAATACTGAACCATTCCTCCTGTTTCTTTTCCCCATTGTTCAAACAAAGACATATCATGTGGCCACCCAATGGCTGAAATGTAATTAACAAGCGCATCAAACCATACATACATTACCTGCTCATCGTCATTTGGAACTGGAATTCCCCATGGCATTTTGTGTTTAAGTCTTGAAATACTAAAATCTTGCAACCCTCGTTCAACGAAACTTTTTATTTCATGAAATCGCGACGAAGGAAGAACAAAATCTTTTTGTGATCCATAAAGCTCGAGCAGATTCTTTTGATACTTCGAAAACTTAA
This sequence comes from Minisyncoccia bacterium, assembly GCA_038230075.1. Classification (GTDB taxonomy): domain Bacteria; phylum Patescibacteriota; class Minisyncoccia; order Phycocordibacterales; family CALRBL01; genus JBBRNV01. The sequence continues at coordinate 18,753 of JBBRNV010000006.1, forward strand.
AGAAATAATTCTCTTCTTCAATAATTTGAATTTCAAGTGTTGGATGAATAGAACACTTGCCATCAACCAACTCTGAATCAGTTTTTTCAAGTTCGCACCCGACACAGTATTTAACTTTATAATTCTTTTTATAAATATCGCCCGCTTCTAAGCAAACATTCCAAAACGCTTGTGCAGATGCGATATGAGACGCATCAGTTGTTCGAATAAAATTAGTAACGCTCAAATTAAGAAGTGGAGCAAGTTCTCGAAATTTTTCTGCATTTTCATCTACATATGCTTTTACATCAATTCCCTTCTCAGCTGCTTTTTCATAAATTTTTGTTCCATGCTCATCAGTTCCTGTGTTGAAAAAAACCTCATAACCTTGTTGCCGTTTATATCGAGCAATAATGTCAGCTCGAATAATTTCCATGGCAAATCCAACATGCGGATCAGCATTTACATAAGGAAGTGTGGTGGTGATATAGAAATGTTTTTTATTCATATATTTTTGATTTTATAATAGACATGCGCGCTTACACCATATTAATGGGCACCTCCTCTACCTTTTCCATAGCCATTTTTGCATGATGTAGATCTGAGACATATTCAAGAAGAGCAACGGTTAATGGTACCGAAAGAAGCGCTCCGAGAAACCCCCCAAGCTTTGCTCCGGCAATGAGGGCAATAATAACAACAATGGGAGATACTCCAACCATTTTATGAACCACAAGTGGATATACCGCATGTGCTTCGAGCTGCTGCACAATTAAATAGAGCGCGGCAACAAGTACTGCTTGATAAAGACCACCATCAAGAAAACCAAGAACAACAGCAGGAATACCAGCAAGTGACATTCCAACGATGGGAATAAGTTCAAAGACTCCAGCAATTAATGCCAAAATAAGTGGATGCTTAATATTGAGAACAAGGAGTCCAAGATACACAAACACCACCACAATAAGGCCAAGAATTAACTGTCCTTGCATCCATCGTCCAATTTTTGCTTGAGCACGAAGCCACAAATCTGCGATGTAATGCTTCTGAGAGATTGGTGAGATAACAGTTAAGAACTCTCCAATACTATTTTCTTTCACTGCAAAATAAAATGAAAGAACAACAATAAGTACAGCACTGAACAAGCCTCCAAATAATTTATTAACGAGATCGAAGAAACTTCCTGAAAACCCCGTAACTGAAGACGCTACATTTTGAACGAGATCTGAAACCGAAATAATATTTGGAATATCAGGAAAGAATGATTTGAATTTGAAAAATGATGTGCTGTGAACATTTTGAATCACATCAACTGTTTTAATATAGTTTGGAACATTATTAACCACCTCTTTAAGATCAGTCAGAAGAATAGGAATGAGAAAATAAATAAAAGAAGAGACAGTAATGAGAAGAATAAGATAGATAATAATAACTGAAAGAAGTCTTGGAACCTTATGTCGTGTAAAAAATAATGTTGCAGGTTCAATAACTGACGCAATAACTACCGCACTTAATACAACCATCACTAAATCACGAAGATAGTACACCACCACACACAAAATACCCACAAGTAGAGCCTTAAAAAGGGTGGCTGAACTGATGTTAATGTAGAGGTCTTTTCTCTCGCTTTTCATTCTCTAAGTCTAGCATCATTTAGATGACGAGCAAGGAAAGCAGTTTTTCTTTATCTTTTTCGAGACTTTCAGGACCAACAAGTGCTAAATTCGATCGAGAACTGTCAAAAATGTCTTGTGCGACCTGATAAATATCATCCACACTCACCTCTTCAATTTTCTTCGATTGTTCATCTGGGGTCAAAATTGGCTCATTATAGAGCTCTTGAAAACCATAGTAATCTGCCAAATCGTCTGAAGACTCGATTCCAAGAAATAGTCTTCCTTGAATGAGATCTTTTACTTTTCTTAGTTCAGTTTCATCAACCTTTTCTGTTTTAATTCGCACAACTTCTTCGAGAATTCCTTTAATCGCTTCTTCAACACGAGCATTCCCCACTCCGGCTGAAATATGAAAATCTCCCACATCGAGCGAACATGAATTTGAGGCACCAATGTAATAACAAATGCCTAACTCCTCTCTCATTTTTTGAAACAATCGCGAGCTCATTCCTTTTCCAAGCAAGGTGGCGAGTACTGCACCTGCGTAATATCGTTTATCATATCGATCAAAACTTCTAAAGCCTAAAACGAGATGTGTTTGATCGGTTTTCTTTGTAAAGATTTGTATTGCTGATTTTTTCTGTTCAATAATGGTCTTTTCTTTTGGAACTGACTTCTTATTACTTATATGTGCAAAATCTTTTTCGATAAGTGAAATGATTTCTTTTTCATCGAACTTTCCTGCGACTACGACGAGAGTTTTTTCAGCCACATAATGTTTTGCACGATATGCAACAAAGTCATCTTGTTTGAAAGAAGAAATATTTTCTTTGGTTCCGATTGTTGTTCTTCCTGTCGCCTGATCGCCATATAAAAGCTGACCATAAATATCCCACACTTTTCGTTGTGGCATATCTTCATACATATTTAATTCTTCAATAATCACCCCTCGTTCTTTTTCAAGTTCTTCCTGAGGAAGTGTTGAGTTCAAATAAATATCTGAAATAACTTCAACAATATGAACAGCGTGTTTTGTGTGAGCCTTTGCATAGTAGCCAGTATATTCACCTGACGTAAATGCATTTGAAATAGAACCTATAGCATCAAGTTCGTAGTTAATAATTTTAGAAGTGGGTCGCTTTATTGTTCCTTTAAAACACAAATGTTCAAGAAAATGAGAAATACCGTTCTCAGTTTTTGATTCATAGTCGGAACCTGTAGAAACCAAGACCATTGCTGTTACTGTTTCGTTGTCATGCATGGGAACTGTCAGAATACGAAGCCCGTTTGAAAGTGTTGTCTTATTAAAATTCATAGAGTGAGTGTATCAGATTATGATAAAACCTCACCCCGGAGCGTCATATAGATACATGACAAACCGGGGTGGTGGTGTGTTAAGCCTTATGGCTTGAACGGATGAACCGACGAGCCGAACAGAGGTTCGCCTCGTTCAGGAATCTTGAAAACAGAGAGCGATCTTTCGTCAAATTGTCGGTCGTCATTTTCAGTCGACTCGGTGTGAGGTCGACGACAACGACGACAAGGGTCGCCTCCTTCGGCGATACATCCTTCGACAAAGGCGGCGGAGTTGATAGAGGGTTCAGAAGGTTCAGGATGAGGCATAAAAAATAACAAGGTGAATTCCGAGGGTGATGGTGAGACTGAGACTTACCTTATTAAACTATATTTCAAGCGTCTTTACTAGGTCAGAAATAGCTACTCGAATCTGCTCACCAGTGTCTCTATCTCGAACAGTAACCGTGTCGGTAGTGAGTGTATCGAAATCAATCGTTACACAATGTGGTGTACCAATTTCATCTTGTCGTCGGTATCGCTTTCCAATATTTCCGTTATCATCAAACACAACTGCTAACTCATGTTTTCGAAGCATTGCCCAAATGTCTTTTGCTTTCTCAACAAGTTCTGGTTTGTTTTTTAGAAGTGGAAAGACTGCTACTTTTACCGGAGCTACTGCTTTATTAAATTTAAGAAATACTCGTTTCTCTCCTCCAAGTTCATCTTCACAATACGCATTCACAAGTACTGCAAGCACTGAACGATCGAGTCCGAATGAGGGTTCAATACAGTGTGGAATGAATTTTTCTTTTATTGCTTCATCAAAATATTCTTGAGACACACCACTTGCCTCTTGATGACTTTTCAAATCGTAGTCAGTTCGATATGCCAATCCGTATAATTCTTTTTTTCCAAAAGGATACTGATATTCAAAATCAGTTGTTCGTTTAGAGTAGTGAGCTCGATCACCATCTCCAACCTCAAGCTCAGTCACCTTACTTTGGTCGAGACCAATATCTTTAATAAATTCCCACATTTGCTTTCGAAAATGTTCAAAACTTTCTTCCCACTCAGAAGGCTTCACAAAATATTCAATTTCCATCTGTTCAAGTTCACGTAGTCGAAAGATAAAATCACGAGGTGCGATTTCGTTTCGAAATGCTTTTCCAACTTGCGCCAATCCAAAAGGAATTTTTGGATTCATGGCATTTTGCACATTCTTAAAATTCACAAACATTCCCTGTGCTGTTTCTGGTCGAAGATACGAAATAGAAGCATCGTCTTCATTTCCTCCTACATGAGTCTTAAACATCATGTTAAATTGTCGAACTTCTCCAAGAGCGTTTCCATCAGGACTTTTAATTCCCTTTTCTTTAATAGTATTTGTCATTTCTTCCAAACTCATTCCTGCTGGGTTAATTTCAGCTTCTTCAAGAAGATGGTCTGCTCGATATCGTTTTTGAGTTTTTGCGTCAGTCACCAACGGATCGGTAAATGTTCCAACATGCCCTGATGCTTTCCAAACATTCTGATTCATTAAAATAGCTGCATCTACGCCATACATATCAATTCGATCAAGAACAAAGCGTTTCCACCAAATATTCTTAATATTATTCTTGAGCGCAACTCCAAGAGGACCATAATCGAATGTACCAGCCAACCCTCCGTAGATTTCTGAACCTTGAAAAATAAACCCTCGTCGCTTTGAAAGAGAGACTATTGCCTCCATAGTAGTATTCTGTGCCATTACGATACTCTAACAGATTTTCGTTTTTTTGGTAACTTAAGGCTAGTTTGAAACCTGAGACTTCGCATAAACATATCCAGGGTCATTTTTGGTGTCAGTTGTTACCTTGCTTACCGATGCGCTCAGTGCAACTCCTGTAAAAGCGTCAGAACCAATGGCAGAAATATCTCCCGTAAGTGCAGGTGTTGTTTCTAACTGACTAATACTTGGCAAAATTGAGACTTGGAAAGAAATCTCTCGCGGAGGAGTTTTAATACCTGTTCCTGAATAAATAGTTCCAACTTGCCACATGACTTCATTTCGAGCACGGTTATAAACAACTCTTTCATCACTTGGAGATGTTTGATTAAGCCATGTTACATATGCAGGAAGTTGGGCAGATACCGCAACATCTTTCGCGTCGTTGAATCCATCAGATAATCGCCACACAACAGTATAGGTTGTTGGAGTATTAATTTTTGGAGGAATAGGACCAGTATTCGCAAAAGTTCCTGTGGCATGCTGACTTTCAGCAGCAACATACAGATTTGTTTGAAAAAGAAGTGATTGAGTGGTAACTGATTTAATAGTTTCAGGAACATCTTTTTCACTAAGACGTTTCGCGCTCACACTTAAGTCCAATGTCATTGAAGGGTTTTTATATGGAATTGCAGAATTCTTTGTGGGGTCGATCGTATTAAAGTTGAAGGCGAGCTCTCCAGATTGTCCTGGTGCAATTTCGTTAATATCTGAATTTGTTTGGGAATTCCAAACAATTGAGTTATCTGATGATCGATAAAATCCACCGAAAGCTTGCACACTCTGATCATCGTAAAGTTGCCCGCCAAGATGCAGAACGAATTCAGGATCAGTCACCGATGTTAACAAATTATTTTTCCAAATAATCTTTCCACTTACATTTTTCTTAGGACTAGTGACAAGATTTGTTCCACGAATATTTTCAAGAACAATCTCTGTTGCAATAAACGCCTGCTTAACAGCAATCTCTTGCACAATACCTGCGAACTTTGTTGCAATCACCTGTGGAGAACCAGAGGCTGCACTTCCTAAATCAATTCGAAACACTTTCGATTCGGTGTCCTGACCATTCAATGATCCGTTAATATCAATCTCTCGTATTCCTCCGGGTTCGATATCTCCGAGTGACCACACATTACCAGTCTCATATCCATATCCAGTTTGTTGCTTAACAGAAGATGTTCCATTAATTGATTGTGGACTAGCACTTTTAAATGTAAAACCACTTGGGTATGCAATCGTTACCAATGTATTTTTAATAACCGCAGTAGCGTTTGAGGTGACATGAAGCTTCAAAGTGAAGTCTTGATTGGTTCCCACTTCTTTTAACGTATCGACAGTTAAACTAACAGGCGCTGCACCAATGACTACGTCATATACTTTTTCTTTTATGAAAATAGAGTTGGAACCAGGAATACGATACTGAAGCGTGAATCGAATTTGTTTCTTAGAATCTGATTCACCAAACAAAGATGCAGAAACTAATTTATCTACCTTTGTTCCTGCTTGAATATCGCCAAGTGTTACTACTTGATGTACCAATGGTTTAGTTTGATCTTCTGAACTTCGAGTTCCGTCTGGATAGTCGATAACCAAATCGCTCACCAACAACTTTTCAGGGTTTTCATTAATAACAGTGACAGCAAAATCGATCTTTTGACTTGCGGGAATTGTGACAGGACCAGATACTTGAATATCAATATTATTTGGGGAGATAACATTCACTCCTTTGGCATACATTAAAAATGCAGCTCCAGCAGAAATAATAAGAAAGAGAAGAGAAAGAATAAAAAGCTTAGTAAAAATACTCGTTGGAATAACAAGCGCAGGGGCTTTGAGCGCTTCGGGATCGTGTACAAAGTCTGTCTGAAGATCTGAATATGTCTCTTCAAGACCTTTGTGTCTCTTTCGAATTATATCAGGAGCTTTTGGCGAATATAATCGCGCTTGAAGTTTATCAATTTTACTATCGTCTTCTGCCATAGAAGAAGTATACCAAACTATAATCCACTTGCCTTGAGTGCAATGTTAATTACTTCAATGAGTTTCTTTTGAGATGACCGATGTTGCTCGATTATTTTTTCGCTAAGTATAGTTTCTCCGAACACACTCTCAATTTCTTTAGTTGGTGAAATATATCCAAGATGTTGAAGAAGACGAGCGACCGTAATAACTTCTATTGTTTTTTGATCGCTATCGTTTGCGTTATTTTTTGCAATATGCATAAAAAATGAACGAAGTAGAGTATAAATATAAGCATCTGATTCTTCTTCATGAATCAATCTCTCAATCAGCTTCACAATTCGCGCATACACTTTAGTAACAAAAATATTGGTCGGACGCAGCACATTAATTGATTGTGCACCTGTAATTCTCCAGTACTCCTTTCCTCTCACGAGCGAAACTCTACTGTGGCTCATATCATCAAGTGCATATCTAAGTTTCGAACTCATTGTTCGAATACCTTGTGCACTTGCGCGAATAAGACCCAACTCTTCTGTGTATAGAATAAATATCTTTGCTGTTTCTCCATATGAAGAACTACCGACTACAAATGCATCAGTTTGGTAAATGTGGTATGCCATAGTAAAAGCAGTCTATGAAATAGCGATCACAGCTTCGTATTCGCCAACTTTTGTTGCGACACCCTCGAGACTATCGTGTATATCAATTTGAGAAGTGAGGGTCACTTTTTTAATCATGTCTTCGTATTCAGCAATTATTGTTGAAAGTTCAAGAGGAGCTTTAATATGAAGACTGATAGTGTCGGTAGGATTAAGACCTTTTGTTTTTCGAGCTTCTTGAATTGCACGAATAAGTTCACGAACATCTCCTTCTTTTCGAAGATCCTCGGTAATCTCGAGATCAAGTTTTACATTTCGTGTATCGTCGTCATCAAAATTGGCTTCAACGATGACCTCCTTAACATTCACCTCATCTTTAATGAGATCAAGAAGGTCTTGTTCACTTCCAATATCATACGCATCTTTTCGAATTGAGAGAGATCGAAGTGGTTGTCGCACTTTTATTACCGCTTTAGCACGTGCTTCCAAACCAAGTGAAACAATTTCTCGAACTTCTGTCATTTGTTTAATAAGTAATTCCTGCTCGGCATTGAATGTTGTAAGTGCAGGCCAAGAATCGAGGTGCACACTTTCTTTGAAATCTTTTGCGATCTTTGGAGCAAGTGCTGTTAGTCGCATATAAAGTGATTCAGCAAAGAAAGGCATAAATGGGGCGATAACTTTTGAGAATTCAGCAAGAATATAAAACGAAGTTTGAAGAGCAATTTTCTTATCTTCAATATCATCTCCCTTAAATCGCTCTCGTGATCGACGAATGTACCATGTCGAAAGATCATCAACAAAGCTAACAATTGGACGTGTTGCACGATCAAGTTCGAACCCATCAAGTGATTCGGTAACCTCTTTGGTCATTTGTTCAATTCGAAGCAATGCCCATGTATCAAGTAAATTTGTTACAGTTGGTTTTGTAAGTGTAAGTGAATTTTTTACCTCTTCATCTGAATACATTTCAACAAATTGAAGTACATTATCGGTTCGATTAATAATCTTCTTCATCACCTCATCAATTCCCTTCTCTGAAAATCGAATATCTTCTGCGTGAACTGCAGGAGAACTCATAAGATAGAATCGAAGTGCGTCTGCACTATATTTCTCCATGGTTGGAAGAAGATCAGGATAATTTCGTAAACTCTTCGACATTTTCCGCCCGTCTTCTGCCAAGATCATTCCATTCACAACAACATTTTTATATGGAGATTTTCCAAAAAGTGCTGTACCTAACACCGTTAATACATAAAACCATCCTCGAGTTTGATCAAGTCCTTCAGCAATAAAATCTGCAGGAAAAAGCGAACTTCCCTCTTTTTCAAATTCTTCTTTGTTTTCAAAAGGATAATGATTCTGAGCAAATGTCATTGAACCTGAATCAAACCATGTGTCGAATACATCAGGAATTCGTTTCATTAACTTTCCCGACTTTGACATAAACGTGACTCTGTCAATATATGGTCGATGAAAATCAAGTTCGTATGTCATATTATGAGGAATTGCCGCAATGTCGAGAGGAAGAACACTCGCATTTCCAATTTCTGCAGTTTTTACTCCAATAGCAGAAGCCTTCGCATTCATTTCAGTTTTTCTTTCAGTGCACTGTTTGGCATTTAATCCATCAGAAATACACGAAAGCATCCACACACATGAAGCATGAGTGACGATTAATACTTTTTTTCCATGATATGTTTTATCAAATTCATAAATAAAGTCTCCCAATCGCATTCGAAGATCGTGGTAACTTTCACCACCAGATATTGATTCAGTAAATGTTGATTCATGCGCTTGATGATTTTTTACATACTCTTCAATGGTCCTTCCTTCATATTCACCAACTCCAATTTCGTGTAGGCGTTCATCAAAAATAACTTGTTCTTTATTCAGACCCAATTCTTCGGCAATAAGTGTTGCGGTTTCGTGTGTTCGTAAAATAGAAGAAGCAACGATGAGATCGATTCCTTGATCTTTCAAGCTTTGTGCTGCCTCCTTCACCTGTCCTCTTCCATTTGCGGTTAATGAATACTTACTCACTAGTTCTGAACTAATGATATTCGCAACATTATTTTCAGACTCAGCATGACGCATGACCATGTACGTATTTCGTCGAGTTTTATCTTTCAATTCTTTAAGAGATCCAAGCACTTCAACTTCATTTCCGTCTTCTGTTTTCCAAATAGGAAGAGGTGTTCCCCAAAAACGAGCTCGGGAAACTGACCAATCACGTGCACCTTCGAGCCATTTTCCAAAGCGCCCTTCTCCGATTTGTTCGGGAAGCCATGATACTTTTGAGTTTGAATTCATTAATCCATCTCGCATGTCGGCAACACGAACAAACCACGATGATGTTGCGTAGTTTAAAAGAGGAACACCTGTTCGATAGTCGTGTGGATATGAGTGAATAAACTTTTCTTTTTTGAACAACGACCCGTTATGAGCAAGATATTTAATAACTTCGATATCAGTTTTCTGCACATCATCAGCTGGTTTAGCTTGAAGACCTGCAAAGTCTGTTACTTCAGGTTTAATTGCTCCGTCCATTCCAACATGTTGAATGAAGGGAAGATTTTTTTCTTGGGCCAATTGTAAGTCATCTTCTCCAAAAGCGGGTGCGATGTGCACAATTCCTGTTCCATCAGTTGCCGTGACAAATTCTCCAGCATACACTTTCCACCCATTTTCTTTATTCTTAAGTGGTGTGTCTTTGTAGTAATCAAAAAGTGGAGCATACGAAAGACCAACCAACTCTTTTCCACTAAATTCTTCAACAATTGCTATTTGTTTCTCACCAAATACTTTTGCAACCAACTCTTTGGCCAAAATAAAATATTCTTTTCCTTTATCGCTTTCTGCTTCTACGAGCACATATTGAATTTCATTGTTAACTGCAAGAGCAACATTTCCAGGTAGAGTCCATGGAGTTGTTGTCCAAGCCAATATCAACACTTCTCTTCCTTTAAATTTTGATTTGAATTTTACATAGGCAGAAATATCAGTGATGTCTTTATATCCCTGATTCACTTCAAAGTTTGAAAGCGTGGTTTCATAGTATGGAGAAACATGCATGGTTTTAAATCCTTCATATACAAGACCTTTATCAAACAGCTGCTTGAATGCCCACCAAACAGATTCTGTATATGTTGCGTCCATCGTCTGATAGAAGTTGTCCATATCAATAAATCTTCCAGATCGTGGAACAATTTCTTTCCATTCATTAAAATATCGAAGCACACTCGCACGTGCAGCTTCATTAAATTTTTCAACACCGTACTGTTCAATATCTTTTTTCGTGTGAAGTCCTAATTCTTTTGAAACGAGTTGTTCAACAGGAAGTCCGTGACAGTCCCATCCCCATCGTCGAAGAACTCGCTTTCCTTTCATTGTTTGATATCGAGGAATAACGTCTTTAATTGTTCCTGGAAGAATGTGGCCGTAATGTGGAAGACCAGTTGCAAAAGGAGGACCATCATAAAATACAAAATTTCCAAGAGGGGCATCTTTGGTTAAGGTCTTTTTAAAAATGTCGTGCTCATTCCAAAACTTCAAGACCTCGTGTTCTCGTTTTGCAGCAGAGCTTTGCACTACTTCTTCTGGCTTTGTCTCGCCTTCCTTCTTCTTTTCTGGTTGATCTTTCATGTCACACCATACTAGCATCTTGAAGCTTCATTTTGAAGTTTTTAGCCCTTAATCATGACATGTGGGGATATATATAGAAATCGATGCGCCGCTCCCTTTTTGGGGGGTAGCGGCAGCATGAAAGTTTCATTAGTCATTTTTCAAAGTCGCAATGTCTTTAAAAAAAATGAATCGCCGCCCCTGTTTCAAAGGTGCGGCGATGTCACGTGAGAAGTTGCGGCTACTTCTTTTTCTTTGCCGGCTTCTTAGTGGTTTTCTTCTGCGTGATCTTCTTTTTGGGCTGAGCTTTCTGTCTCGCCCGTTTCCTTTCAGCCCTTACCAAGCGACGATTCATACTCTTGTTGGCTTCGGAGTAGAAGTAGACGAGTTTTTTAATGATGGCCAAGACCGTACCTCGAAAGTTACGTGCGCCGTTCGTGAGAGCGGTCTTATGAGCTGAGATCAAGGAAACAGCCAGATAGTGATATCGTTCTGCGGTTTCAAAAAGGCACGGGATGAGGTCGTAAAAGTCTTTGTACCTACTTGGACTAATCATTCTCTGAACCATCTTGGCGAATGCTTTGGGTGACTTTCTGACTTAGGTGTCGATCTGCTCAGCAAGTAGTCTTTGTGCCTTAGCAGAACAATCTCTGCTTTCGTCGATTGTGAACACTTCATCAGGAGGAAGTCGAAACAGGAATCTTCCAAAATTCAGAACTGACAGTGGACGAGTCATCATGGTATTAAAAAGACCGAGGTGATACTGAGTGGTGAGTGGTCGGAAATGACCTAAAGGAAATATACTGATATTTGACGAATTAGCAATTAATTTACCTTATATAAAACAAGCCCGCCGCATCCCAGTGGGACACGGCGGTTGTGAAATTGGATGCGAAGGTTAGGCAGCAACGGATGTGATTTGCCCTTCTACTACCTGGGACGGTACTTCGGCCACACCGACTCTTGCCTGCTTAAAGTCGCGAGCGATCTTCTCGATGATCGCAAATCCGATATCGCGAAGCATCCGAGAAGTCTCGGTTACTTTTGAGATATGCTCGATGACGATCAAACCAGCAACCGTGAACTTCTCACGAGGAACTGTGAGTCGAAAAATTGTCGGCATCATATCGTACGCATTTCCGACAGACGTTGTCGAGAGATGCTTTTTCATCTCGCTCGAGAAATTTTCTGGCTCCCGCAAAATGAAAGTGTCGATTTGCTTTGCGAGATGCACGAGCGCTTGTTTCGAGAGAGGCTCGCCCTTGCGCACTTTTCTGACATCGACCTCGTCAAGGCAGAAACTGAACTTTCCAAGCAGTATGTGTGTGGGTACAGGTTTCATCTTACTTAAATGTACTTAAGGGTTTACTAACAGAGATCGGAGGTGACCTATACCGAAATATACGTTGAACAGCCAAGAAGTCAAAGTATATTTTTAATTGTAACTATTGCCCTTTTCTTATAGAATCCGTTGGTACATACATTTGTACCCTCGCACGCATAGCTGTTCTGTTGATAACAGCGGAGATGCACGCATAGCTCAGCGGTAGAGCAGTCGTCTTATACACGACCGGTCCTAGGTTCAATCCCTAGTGCGTGCACAAAGAACCCTACAAAATAAAAACATCTAGGTTGTCACTAAGTCCTCGCCCTTACGGGCTGCGGAATCGTTCCAACTAGATGTTTTTATTTTGTAGGGTTCTTTGACTACTAGTTCAGAATTGGAAAAGGAAATGGATCTGTTGATGTACTCACTCCAATACAAATCTGTGAGTTAATGTGCCATCGTGTTGTTTTGTATACGTATCCTGTAGGAGTTGAAGTCTGCATAAGACCTGCATCAACCCAAGGCTTAAGAATTTGTGTTGAATATTTTTTCTGATAATTTTCAACAGCTTTCTTTGTTGCTGGTCCGAAGAATCCAGTAACAGGAAGTTTTGCTGTGTCATGCCAGTTGAGGAATTCTTGAAGTTTCTTAACTTCAGTTTTACTATTATTCTTTCCAATTTTTAGATAATCGAGAATAAATGGAGGACATGAAAGTGCGGGAGTTCCATCGTTAGACGTAAAGGCTCCAAGAACACTTCCGCCAGTTGATCCGCCTGAGACACCATTTCGGTTTGATGATCCACTAAATGAACCTCCTCCACCTCCTGATGATGAGCCACCTCCACCTGAGGGAGGAGTGACTATCACAGGGACTGCGTGTTGTTTATTAACAATAGTTACCACTGTTGTTGTTCCAGCAACTACGTTAATTTGAACTCCCCTTGTCTCTTCGTCAGTGTCGGGAGAAATTGAAACAAGATCGTATGTTGAAGTCGCGCCTTCAGTAACTGTATATACTCCTGGAGTAACGTTAGTAAAGACTCCACTTGAAGCCTGTGAGAAAGGTAATGTAAATGTTGGACCTGGACCTTCTATGAATGAAGGAACATTGTTCTCTTCAAGACTCACGTCAAAAACTGAGTTATCAGAAGTTGTGGCGCCATTTGCATCTTGTACCACCTTAACCACTTGCACATTTCCTTCATCTGCACGATTAGTGAATGTGCAAAATACTTCATCACCAGCATCTAGATTTAATTGTTCTCCGTTGTGAATAACGATTCCCTCTGAATTACCTTCATACTGACAACTTGATCCTTCAAGTCTCCAAAGTGGAACTGCGTTTTCTGTAAGGTCATATGATCCGGGAGCAACTTCAAGAAGTGCGTCACCGTGTCCTTCATCACCAGCTGCATTTGCAGTTGTTGTTGCAATGAATGAAGGTGCTGCATCTTCTACCTGCGCTTGTGCTAAAGGGAAAGCTTGTACAAGAGTGAATTCAAATGGCTGATCAAAGTTAGCATTTGGAGCTGTTACTTTGTGAATGTGAATCTTTGCAGTTGTTGGATTCCCTCCTCCATCAGGAGCATTTTTTGTAAATTGTAAGTGACAATATAAGTGATTATCTTCACCTGTCGCCGCTGCTAAGTTACTACTATCACAGTTACTATTGGGTGCAGTGTTTGTATATGTGTATCCTTGATTTGTAATAATTTCAGGATTAATTGCATTGATTGCAAAACTATCTCCTGATACTCCGTCTGTTCGGAATGTAAATTCTTTATTTTCGAATGTCATTTCAGGAGCACTTGTTGCATAAATAACACTACCTGTTCCTTGGAAATAGACACCGCTTCCTGTTGCATTAACTGACACATTAAGTGGTGTTCTATCTGTTGCTGGACCGAATGCATTAAGCACATCTACGTGAACTGAGACAGTGTATGTCTTGTACGGAGGTTGGTGTTCGTCGTTGAAAGTGATTCCACAAGTTTTTGTTCCACTTGTAAGATTTCCTACACAATCTTCATTGTTGAAGTAAATATTGTATGGACCTGGAGTTGGAGTTCCTGGAGTAACAACAACGTGGTAGTCGCCGTTAATTGGGAATGTTGTTGAGGCAAGATCAGCACCTTCTACTGTCACAGCACTTGTACTTGTTGGTGAACTTGTACTATATACAGTGAACATGAAATTTGAAGCTGTTGATGTTCCCCCTTCATCATTTTGGAATGTTGGAACAATACTCAAAGATCCTCCTGTTGGTTGTGGCTGAAGTTGTGTGAATACAAATGTGCATTCGTATACAGGATTAATTGCATTTGTTGAAGAAAGTAAGAGACCTGGCAAAGGTTCATTGAACAGTCCATCTGAACTACAAGTTCCTTCTGTTGAAGATGCGTATCCTAAGTTTGTAATAACTTCAGGATTCTTTGTGTCGAATACAAAACCTCCTCCTGAATGATCAGGGTGGAATGTAAAGTAATTATCAACAATCCAATTTGATGATGAAGCAAACTCATCAAACAATGGAGTTCCTGTTCCGTTAAGAAGCAATCCTGGCTGACCAGCACTTAGTTTAAGATCGAGATTACTAAAATCTGTCAGAGTTCCTCCAAATGGATTTCGAATTTCAACATTAAGGTCGAATCGATATGTTTGAGTTGGAGAATAAAATGGCCAACATGATGGATCAGATCCATCAACTAAAAAGTTACCGTTGTTGTCGATTCCATCGTGACATAGTGCGTAGGTATCTTCTGTTCCTGATGGAAGAACTACCAATCCTGGGTTCGCTGGGAATCCTGGAACTTGGTAAAACTGGTAACAAGATGGGTCTGATGCGTCTACTAAAAAGTTCGCATTGTTATCAATTCCATCATGACATAATTGAAATGTGTTTTCTGTTCCTACTGATGCAACATTTGTTTGAACATCAATTGGTGCTGAATTTACTTCAACTGAAGGAGTATCGATTACTTCAGATGAACTTGTGACGTCAGGTGTATTTGTTACCACTGCGTCTTCGGCGAAACCTTTACTACTTACGAATAATATTGTGATAAAAACGCTTAAAATAAGCTTTTTTGTTAAAGTTGTGCCTTTCATACCGTTGACCATACCATAAAAAACCAAGCCCCGCCACCTTTGTCAAGTGGAGGGGCTGTGAGCATTTGCTCAAGTTGTTAAGCAGGAATTTCACCTGCGGAATTGTTGCTCAGGCCACCAGTTGCTGTCGGCCCCGATAACGGCGGATGCCGTGGTAACCGAGCGCGCCAATGGCGACGAAACCTGCTAGCCACGTTGACGGTTCGGGGACGGCTGCGACAATTTCGAAGTCGCTAGTGGCGTTGAAGACGCCGGGTGTGCCAGTGGCCACATCGTGCGAATTGATCTTCCAAAGCACGTGATGATTGGTATTACCCAGCAAGGTCAGATTCTCGGTAGAGAATGTTCCAGGCATGAGGCCTTGGATCTGCTGACCATTGAAGGGAGTGCCGTCTGGACCTCCGATAGTCGCGCTGTAATGTGGACTGGTGCCGACATTGATGTGCGCGAGTACGTAGCTGATGAAGCCACCACCGTCGACACTATACATCACGTCATCAATGGCGCTGCCAGTCATGTTGAGAACAGCGAAGGTCGCGTAGACGTTGGGAACACCAATCGTTGACGAGACATAGCCAAGGCTTGTGCCATTATTCCCAGCGACAGCATTGTTACCAGGACCGTTGAAGGTCGCAGGCGACAGAAACATTCCACCGATAAGTGTCGGTGAGGGCGCGGCATCGAGCTGGGGCGGAATCGCCGCCAGAACGAACTGCTGTGGGCCGAGACTGCTGGCCGACGACTCAGTGTCGTAAGCCATGACGGACGCGGTGGCCGCGAACGGATTGAGGATCGCCAGGAAGGCGATGAGAAGCGCGATAAAGCGCGAGGGTGTTTTCATTGTTGGTCTGCGTGGTTGGGATTTTCCGATCTGAAGTGAAGACATCCACGGTGTATCGAAACCGAAACATCGAGGAACTGCCTACCCACAGCCTATCTAAAATTAGACAATAGTCAAGCCCTTTAAGGCAAGATACCTATTGACAAAATACACTTTTTAGTGTATCATACTACCTGAATCAGTCCCTTAGTGCAGACACACATGTCTGTACCAAGCCTGACAAACCAATCACGTAAAAAATTCACTACAGCCCCCTCCGACTCCATGAAAACCCTGAAATCGCTGATCGCCCTCTTTGTGGCACTCCTCCTCAATCTCTTCGTCTGCCCTATGCAGGTCGAAGCCACCTCGCTCGCCACAACCGTTGATCTCGACCCTGTTCATTCAGTGGTCGACTACGTCAAGGTGCAAATGAGTAGTGGTCAAACTCGCTTCGCCACCTGGGATTCGTCCCGGTCTGGCCGACGTGAAATCGCCCAAGCCTCCGGCCTGAAAAACTGGAAACCAACAGCGCGTGGAAACATGCACTTGCTCAAAGTGCTCACCGAGCGCTACGGCGATACGACGAATAAATCCGTTGCACCGCCACCGAAAGCACCTGTGTATCCGCCCGCCGCCGAGTTGAAAACGAACGTGCCGGCCTCACCGTCAGTGCCGATCGTTATCAATCAAAGCACTCCCCGGCCTTTGGTCTTAGGAGACATCAATTCATCCAGCATCTTCGGAAGCTTGGAGGGATATACCGTCTTCAACCAACAACCACGACAAGAGCTTCAGCTCCCAGTCTTCGCACCAATCCCCCAACCAGCATTTGTGTCGCCTCCGGCCGCATCAACGCCTGAAAAAGGAACGGTGAAGGAAGGAAAAGGTGGACAACCTCCACCGGAAGCAGAAGCATCACCGAGCGCAAGTCCGGCGGTCGCACCACCTGCCATTGCTGCACCCGCAGCGACTCCCGCTTCGACACCAGCTACTGAGACTGGGTCACCGTCACCAGGAGCAAATCCCTTCGTTAACAACGCAGGTTTTGCATCACTTCCGGACTCCGGAGGTGCACCTAAGACCGATGGACCACCCGCCGCAGGCAACCCGCCAGCAGCGAATCCACCTTCAGTATTCGAAAGTCTCAAGTGGGAGTTGACGAAAACCGCGATCGACAGTTTCGCAAAAGAGCACGTGCTCGGTCTCACGATCGTAGCGACAATCGTTCTGATGCTTACAGTCGTCGCGCTCTATGCTTCGTGGCTCGGATGGTGGCGTTGGCTGATCCTTGTCCCTGTGACAATGATCGCAACCGCCGTCACCCTTTACCTCGGATACTGGATCTCGACATCAGTCGCGTACACGGTTCTCCTCATTGGAGTTCTGTACTGGCGCTGGCGCGTCAACAAGAACAAGTCAGTGGTGAAAGCGGTTGGTGACAACTATGAAAAAGTGGTCGCCGCAGAAGACGAAGAAGAAAGCAACTTCAACTTCAATCAGTGGCAACTCCTCTCTCAAGAAGAATTGAATGCCGACGAAAGTCGGATACTCGTTCTCTTTGTTCGCTGGATCGAATTAAAATTCCCAAGCGAATTATCCCGGAAGAATCTCAAAGTTCAAACGGGCACCGAGCTTGGTGAAAAAGATCTAGACCAAATCTTGTGGCTCGCAAAAGATCAAATCCGCCGCTACCACGAGCAACAAGCAGCCGCACTGGCCGCCGCTCAGCAAATGGCAGAAACCGTCTTGCCGGCCGCACCCGCGACCGACGAAACTGCCGAAGCCCCAACTCCTGTGCCGGAAAACCTCCTGCATTTCAGACTGGAAGAACATCAACCCACCGTCGACGAATCGTCGGCAACAACAATGCTCCCACCGGAGCACGGGAAGTCGGGAGAGGAGGATCCTCCCGACGGCAAAGCTGCAGCTTCCTAAGTAGCTGCGCTTAGTCTTCAAAAACTTAGTACGTGATGGTTCACGTCAGAATTTCTCTGATACGCAGTGGTCTGCTATCAGAAAGAGACCGGTGTCGCTCACGCGATGCCGGTCTTTCTGCGTCTGTATTTTATTTTCTACACTTTTTCTAACTCTATCTTTTATACCTGATGTTCAATATCTAACTTCTTTTTTGGTTCAACTCCGTGCATGATCAATAGTTTCTCGAAATCATCTCGTTCAATAGTTTCAACTTCAACAAGTTTTTTAGCAATGGTATCGAGAAGTGGTTTTTGTTTTTTAATAATTTCTTCTGCTCGGGCTCGTGCTTCATTCATAATTTTTGAAACTTCAGCATCGATTTCAGATCCAACTTTTTCAGAATAATCTCGCTCACCTACCCCTTGACCAAAAAGTGGTCGGCCTCCAGAACTTTCAAAAGCGATTGGTCCCATTTTGTCTGACATTCCATAGCGAGTAACCATAGCTCGCGCAAGCGATGTTGAAACCTGCAAGTCATTTGATGCACCAGTAGTGATATCGTCGTACACAATTTTTTCTGTCACGAATCCTCCGAGAGATACCACAATATCATCTAAGAATTCTTTTTTTGATTGAAGTTTTCGATCTTCGATCGGAAGTTTGAGCGTATATCCAGCAGCTCTTCCTCGAGAAATAATTGAAACTTTATGAACAGGATCTGAGTATTCAAGAATTGATGCCAACACTGCGTGCCCTGCTTCGTGATATGCTGTTAATTCTTTTTCTCTTTTACCCATTAAGTGACTTCGTCGTTCAGGACCAAGCATTACTTTTTCTATTGATCGAATTAAATCGTATTGAGAAATCTTTGTTCTGTTTTCTCGAGCTGCCAAAATTGCTCCTTCATTCATTAATGAATATAGATCTGCTCCAGAAAAACCTGGTGTTCGTTCAGCAATGACTTTCAAATTAACGTCTTCTGCAAATGGTTTTTCTTTTGAGTGAACATAAAGAATGGCTTCTCGGTCGGATCGATCAGGAAGATCAATGGTTACTCGTCGGTCGAATCGTCCAGGTCGAAGAAGTGCCGGATCAAGAACGTCTGGTCGGTTAGTGGCTGCCATGACAATTACTTTTTCATTTGGTTCGAATCCATCCATCTCAACCAAAATTTGGTTAAGAGTTTGCTCTCGCTCATCATTTCCTCCTCCCATTCCTGTTCCTCGAACACGTCCAACTGCGTCAATTTCGTCAACGAAAATAATAGCGGGTGCAGCGCGTTTTGCTACGGCAAATAAATCTCGCACACGTGAGGCTCCAACTCCAACAAACATTTCAACAAATTCTGATCCTGAAATTGAGAAGAATGAAACTCCTGCTTCCCCTGCTACAGCTCGGGCAAGTAATGTCTTTCCTGTTCCTGGCGCTCCCATGAGAAGAATTCCTTTAGGAATACGTGCACCTATATCTAAGAATTTTTTAGGATTTTTTAGAAAGTCTACAATTTCACTTAGTTCTTCTTTTGCTTCTTTAGCACCTGCAACATCTTTAAAAGTGACCCGTTGTTTCTTATCATCTGGATTAGTCAGTCGCGCTCGAGATTGTCCGAAAGTGAAAGCCTGCATTCCCTGCCCTCGTGCTTGTCGTGTTAAATACCAAAGGAAAATTCCCATTACTAAGAGTGGAAGAATATAAGGAAGAAGATTGGCTAACCAGTATCCTATACCACTTTCATCTTTCACTTCAATCTTAACAGCGGCCAATCGATCTTTATCAACATTATAGTTTGCAAGTGTTTGAGAAAGCGAACTTTCTATTTCTTTCTTTGCTGTTTTTACAACAGGGGTACTTGTTGAACTGATAGATACACTTACAGGCATAACAGATGACGCGGTATTAGTTGCTGTCATCATGTCGATTGAAGACGTTGCAACAACCCCAAGTTCTGCAGAGGTTGTTGTGGCATAGGTAATAGTTAGGTCTTCTCCACTCACCACAATTGCACTAACTTTTCCTGCATTAATATCGTTTGCCAATTCTGAAATTGAAATTTGATTCTTGGCAGCTCCGACTTCGATAAATGAATAAACAGCAATAATGGTAATGAAAATTAAAACAGCCCCTATCATATTATTGGTAAAACTTCGTGGTGCGGGAGCTTTTCGTTGAGGTTGTTTTTGTTGTGGCATTTCTTTTTTATTAGGCACTTCTTTCTTTGGCTTTTTCGATTGATCGTGTGATGACATCATCCGATTATACACGAGCCCAAAACTGATGCTACTATTACCCTATCTCTCTATATGAAAGTATTTGCGGAATATAAAAAGGCCCATTTCAACTTTGAACCCGAAGAAATCTTCGATGGTGGTATTGAGTTGCTCGGTTTTGAAGTAAAAGCGGTACGCGAGGGTAAAGTAACCTTTGAAGGTGCCTATATTGGAGTACGCGGCGGCGAAGCATATCTATTGAATGCTCATATTAGCCCTTTTCAACAAGCCAACACCCCTCCAGACTACGATCCTATTCGAGCTCGAGTTATTCTTATAAAAAAGGAAGAGATCGAGAGATTGGCAGAGGCTGAAGCGAAAAAAGGTTTGACCATCATTCCCCTCTCATTATATAGTGCAGGACGCAAGATCAAATTGAAATTTGCCATTGCACACGGTAAGAAAAAGTACGACAAACGTCATACATTAAAGAAGAGAGTGTCAGATCGTGATATCGAACGAACTTTGAAATATCAGTAAATCCATTTGGTCGCTTTTGTACGGGTTGGAAGGAACAGAACAACAGCGACACAAGTGTTCGACTTTTTGATTTTTATAAAATCAAAAAATCTCCCTTGGGGATGATTGGCCTCGACAATTGGCTTACCTCTTTTTGTGCAACGTAGAGCTCCAATAACTCTTAAAAAGGTTGGAAACTTCAAGTGCTAAAAACACTGTAGCAAAAGCTTCACCGTATTTTGCGGTGAATGATTTCGCTTTCGCGTACGCAGCAGCCTAACCTAGTTAGCGCTGTCGCCCTACGCGATGTCACTCGATCTCGTTTTTCAGGAGATCAAGCTGGCATAATATTCTGAAAATCGCCATAACGTTTTGTCTCAGACGTTAGGTTAAAAAACGAGGCTCGGATGTGCTTGTTCTGTATATCTTCTAGAACACATCTCAAACTCGCTTTGCGAGAAAGATAGACTACACGTTGTAGATTCAATCAAAGGCGCCTTTTGCACCCGGGTTCGATTCCCGGCATCTCCACAAAATTAAGGAACGTAGTGACTATAATTTTGTAGGATGTCGCCGTTTCGGCGACACCACAAACAAAAAACACCCAGAAAGGTGTGTTTTTTGTTTACATCATCACAACCAAACCTAAATCAAATCTCCCCCAGCCTCCTGACAAAAAGCCTTCTTTTGACTCACGCTCGCTTTGTCTGGCATTGAGTTCACATTAAATGCAAAACTTTTTATTTTCACCACTATGTCATTTATTCCTGAAACTAAAAAGAAGTACTTTCCTGGCCATACATTTCCAACTTTCCACATCAATGTTTTTTCATTATTGAGCACAATTAGAGTCGAGAGGCCACTTGTTCCTGAGGTAATCTTTTTTTGACTTCCTCCATCAACAAGTGCCATGTCTACATTTTTTATGTTATTTTTTGTAGTCCATGTTATTTGATAGGTACATCCTTGATACAGTTCACTCTTAACCACAGGATATACAAAACTCATATTCAAATTCGAATCTTCTGTTGTTGTACCAACAACAGTGCTCGTGCTTTGTAAAGCAGATGTTGAACTTGTCGCATTTACATTTTCAAGAACGGTCGTTGTTGCAATTTGTATCACCCCCTCAGGTTCAATTTTTTTTACCACTGAAACCACTGACGCAATTTGTGGGCGAAGCGAAGTAACACTATCAAATGCAACATTAATTTGATTATATGACCACAATCCAAATAAGCTTACTCCCCCTAAAAGAACAATGGTCACAATAAATATTCTTTTGGCAGATGTCATGTGACAATTCTAATCAAGCGAAGAGTTTCTGTCGATATGTACGGCAGTAATTAATGTGTGATAAATTGAGCCACACATTACTCAATAAAAAAACCGCCCTTTCGAGCGGTTAAAAAATTATTTCTTTTTATTTGGATCGACCTTATCACCCTCAGGGTCGTTGAAACCGTTTCGAATATGTCGAATTGCGTCTCCTATTCCTCGAGCAAGTTCGGGAATCTTTTTCGCACCAAAAAGTAGCACTAACACTACAGCCAAAATTATGATTTCTCTACTTCCTAGTCCTAGCATGTTATTTTATTATTATTATTAAGTAAGATCGTCACTTCATATAATATCACAAGTGGAAGTGACATTATTACTAATGATAATCCATCGGTTGGTGGAAGTAAAGATACGAAACAAAAGGTTAGAAAGTGGGCCAATTTACGTTTATCTTTTAAAAATTGAACCTCAATAATATTGAATCTAAGCAAAATTGTAATTATTATTGGAAACTCAAACAGCACCCCAAGTAATGTAGCAGTTAAAAACATTTGTGAAATAAATTCTGTAATATCCCAGATATTTTGAATGCCAATACTAATATTAACTTGAGCCAATAACTCAAGGGCATAATATAAAACAGCGAAGCCATATAAAAAACCAAATAAAAATAAACCAACACTGTACGGCACCGATCTTAAAAGAACATTTTTTTCTTTCGAAATGAGTGCGGGTGAAATGAATGAATACACAGTATAAATTCCGTATGGAATACAGACTACAAGCGCAACAAAAAAACCTATGTCCATAGCAAGGTTTGCAAATTGAAATGGTGATGACACTGCAATAGTTACTCCATCAATATGAAATTCACCTATGACGAATTTAAGTATTCGAGCCGCACCGAAAAAACCCGTAATAAATAAAACACTAAATAGAATAACGACCCTGTATAAGCGTTTTCGAATATCTTCGAGATACGGCATGAACCTATTTGCCTGCTCTTCAAGATGTTCTAAGTCCATTAAAAGATTATACCGTAATTGTTCTAGTTCTCTGTACTACTAGCCGAAGGTGTTGAAGTAGAAGTTATTGGATCAACAATTGGATCAACTGGAGTGATGATAATTGGTGTTGTTGAGGCCGTTGTTCCAGTGGCATCCCCTCCTGAAATTGGCACGGGGTTAATTGGATTAGGATCAATAACTGGAGTGGTTGAAGTTGACGTTGTAGTAGAGGTTATAGGGTCAAAAATTGGAGTTACTGGAGTAGATGTTGCAGTAGAAGTAGAAGTTGAGGTTGAGCTTCCACTTACAGGAACAACAACTGGTGGAACAGGCGCAATTGGAGTAACCGGGATAGTTGGAGTGCTTGAAATCGGCGTTGATGTTGAGATGGTTTCTGTTGCCACAGGAGTTGTGCTCGTTGCAAATAAAGAAGTATCTATTGATTCCGGTTCTTCAATAAGGTTTTTATCAACAAAAGTCAACGCAGTAACTACCGGGAGCGCATCTATTTTATTAATTCGATGACGATTAAGCCAATCTGCAACCGCGAGTACTCCTTCTGTCCATGAACTATAGGTTCGAGTTGCTGAACCAGTATTGCCAACATTTCCTGGGTTATATGTTGAAACCGCAACTCCTGCAGTTCCAAAACGAGAATCAAGTTCCATAAGTGCTATTAACAAACGACAATCTACTGAGTACTGCACAGCCGCAGATAAAATCATAGCGCCGGTAAGTGGGCTTCCAATTGCCTCGCTGTCTATATATGCGTCAATATCAGCAGCCGTGTCCATTCCACCCATCACCATTAAAATATCGGCAATTTTTTGTTCGTGTAAAGGGTCGGTGGCATAGGGAGTAATGTCGTACTCGCTCATACATCTAGTAGGATCTAATGGAATAGTTTGAGCGATTTTTGTATTTTCAATTCCATTTTTAACAACATCATTTAAAGACGAGTTAATCTCACTCGCACTCGACATTGCTTGTAACAAAATTCTAAGTTTGGACAATGTTTCTTGAACACCGAGTACTTCAGTATCGAGTTTATTAATCGCATCTAAATCACCCGAATTAAAATGCTGAATTTTAGCATTGTTTAAAATGATTAATTTATTTTCGAGGAGTTGTATTAAATATTCGACATTCATATAGATTTATATTTTAAAATGTTTTAATAAAAGAGTAATTGCTTAAAACATTCTTGGAATGAATGACGATTGAGCCATAAAAACTTTAATCCGTCAGAAGTTTCAAATATTTCCATTCTGTTTCCAACGATTGCGGTACCCGCAACATATGGGTACTGTGATCCTCCATGAATAAGAATTTTATCTATATCGAAATAATATACACGCTGTGTTACTTGGGGTGTAAAGTAAATTCTATCTGCCCCATCGTATGCATACATTGCGCCTGTAGTTAATCCTTCAAAGTTAGGTGTTGGTGTTAAAAATTCCCACTTATCAGTACGCAGATCGAGACGGTCGAATCCAGTTAAGTTACCTCCTCGAGCTTGAATAAGATATGAACCTCGTCGAGTTAAGTCATTCTGTCCAAAATTCCACGAAATACCTGTTCCCGCACCTCTCACAGGTTGCTGTAAAATAGTATAGCCCGTAACTCCACTAACAGGAGTAGTAATTGCAACAGTTATTGTGTTGAAACTACTTACAGTACACGTTGCCTCTAAATAGTTTACAGCATTTCCCGATGTTAATTTAATTCTTCGGTTAACCCATTGGTTAGGAAACCAAAATGAGGCCTGAACAGTGGCATTTGATAATGCAATTGCAGGAGTTGTTGTAACTGTAAATTGAGTAGCACTTAAAATTGAAGCAACCTGAACTGTTGTTAAGTTTGTACCGCCGTTTGCCACAAAGGCACCTGACGATGGAACAAATGATGACATGTTAGTAGCCGAAGTAACTCCAACATACATTCCTGGTGATAATCCAAGTGTACTATATCCAGCAACCGTAACTGTTGTGCCCGAACTACTACACGTTGCCTGAAAAGATAATGTAACGGCTCCAGTTGAACCTCCGAAGGTATTTGAAAGCGTTACAACTGAGCCTGAAATACTAGTCACTGTTGTTGGGTTTGCCAAAGTAGCAGTACCTGCCGTAACGGCAACTAACATTCCCGGATAGATGTTTGTAATAACACTGGCTGTAATTGTATTTGCACCGTTTGTTCCTGTTCCTGTAATACCAGCAACAACTGCCGGAGTGGCCCAACTTTTTGTAACATCAGTAAGAACGGCTGCACTCTGAACTCCAAGTGCCAGCCCTGAATCCGAACTACCTATTACATTTTTAAATACTGATGTTGATGGAGCTGTAATAACATATCGCGAAATTCCCTGAACAGGTGCCGCACTGTGTGCAGCTGCAAAAATAAGTGTATTTGCAGTATTAGCCAAAACATATGCCGACAAAATTGTTGGTTGAAGGTTTGCTACGGTAAATTGAGTTGAGTTATACGTAACCATACAACCCACCCACTGGTTTGGTATCCAGTTTTTGTTTGCATCAACAAGCTGAGTTGTAGATTGTCCATACACAACCATTGGTCCACTGGCACTCACGGTGTATGTGTATTGGTTTGAAGTTCCTGGAAGTGGAGTAACTGCAGCTGTTATGTTTGTATTAGTTGCACTAAATCCTGTATCCCCTCGATGCACAATATTTTGTCCTGTTTTAAATGTATGACTGTTAACTGTGGTTACTAATTGTTTAGTTGTAACAATTTGAATATTTCCCTGGACTGTAATACTTCCTGAAGGAGTAACAGTTGGAACATACGACACTGAGCCAGCACTTGAAGCGGTAACCGTTTGAACTCCGTTATACGTTCCAGGCGTACAACCAGAAACCACAATTTGTGATGCTACGGGATATATCGTATTTGAACACGTAAGTGTTGCAGTAGTACTTGCCATCGAACCTCCTGTTGTTGCTTGTGCTACTTGTTGAATATAACCAACTGTTGTTAAGTTTCCTGTTGCTGTTCCAACAAACGCAACAGACCCAGATGAAGATGCGGTAATTGCAAATGTACCGTTATAGGCTACTGGCACACAACCAACAATAGTAACTGATGTTCCTACACCAAGTGTGGCAGTTGATCCAAAGGTAATTGATTGTGCTTGCGCTACGGTTCCAGCAACTGTTTGTGGACCAGCAGTAGCGTTTAGATATGAGACTGAGTTTGCAGTTGAAGCAGTTACTTTATATGTTCCGTTAAATCCAGCAGGAGTAACTCCGACAACGGTTACATATGTACCTAC
Organism: Minisyncoccia bacterium; assembly: GCA_038230075.1. Taxonomy (GTDB): domain Bacteria; phylum Patescibacteriota; class Minisyncoccia; order Phycocordibacterales; family CALRBL01; genus JBBRNV01. Next base: position 45,080 of record JBBRNV010000006.1, read on the forward strand.
CACAAATGGCGCTCCACTGTAGTTAATTGTTGCAGTACCAGCTGAACTCGCGGCCGCAGTTGTTGCAACTGCAGTTGTTACTCCAACGGCTCCTGTAATTAATTGAACTGGAACTCCCGCAGAAATAGCATGTGCCTGATAATCTGAAAATTGTGCAGATACTCCACGAGCAACACCTGCTTCGTATTGGCGACCAATTGTTATCATATCCGCATCGAGGTTTTGAATAAAAATAGGTGTTTGACCGGCCATACTGAAATACACCTTATCGGCATCTCCGTGAATTGTGTATATAGAAGTTGAGTCTGGAACTGTTGTCCACGCATTAGAAACTAAAAGTGTATTAATACCAGCTCCTGTAACTACTGTTGATCCACCTGACAATGGAATAGTTGGAACGTCTGACACAGTAAATGTAGTTCCATTTGTAATTGATGTGACCGTTGCTCCGTATATAAAAGAACCGACACCGGCTGTAATGTTTACCACCATTCCAGCTACCAATCCTGTTGTATCTGTAACGGTTATCACCAATCCTGAACTAGTAGCTCCTGCGGCTGATATATAGGTAACAGGACCAGGAACTGTTCCTATAATGTTTCTTACTTGTCCAATACCTAAACCAGACTTAATTCTAACTTGTTGCCCGTTCCATCTACCTGATGTCCAATATTTTGAACTGTCAGATATTGAAGTGATACCCGTCCCTGTAATACTTGTACTTGCAACTATTTGCGAAGGAAATACTCGATATGTTCCTGCACCGCCACTTTCACCTGTTAATTGTTCTATTATTACCGTTTGATATGGCTGACATGTAACAATATTGGCACCGGAAAGTGCTACGGTTGGTGGTGCCGAAAGTGTAAAAGATGATGACGAATCGACAGACAATACATACGTACCTGCGGTAATTGTTCCTGTACCTCCAGTAACTGACACAAACATTCCTGGCACAAGCCCTGTAGTGTTTCCACTACCCAATGTTATTTTAGGACCGTTTGATGTTGCGGCAGATGTTGCAGTAGCGTATGCAGTGGCAAACTGTAATGTTGCAGCAGAAAGTGCAACAGTTACTGATGCAGAAAGTACTACGGTAGTAGCAGTAACAGATGCAACGGTGGTGTTTGCAGGAATGGTTCCAGCTCCTGCAACAAGAGTTACTATCATTCCCGCAACAATTCCTGTAGTACTACCTGCTGCAATGTTTACCGTTGTAACAGTACCTGTTGTAAAACATGCAAGTGCAGCCGATGTAATAACAGCTGTAGTTTGAACTCCTGTTCCATTTAAAATTTGGCCTGGATAGTACGCACCAGTAGTTGTCCCTGCGGTAAATACCGTTCCATTTATGGTTCCTGTAGAAACTCCAGTTTGAGTATTTTGACCTGCCGTTGAAGCAGTTCCCACATCAAATCCGTCAATAAAATATCGTGATGTACCGTCGGGGGCTGTTCCTGCTGATATCCACGTTAGGGTGTTAGCCGTATTTGAAGTAATTACTCTTGTTTGGCCTTCAGCTGTTCCTGAAAAGATTCGCACGTAGTATCCAACCCATTGATTTGTGGTCCAACTTTTTGTTGTATCTTGAAGTGTTGTTGTTGAATGTGTACCGAGCGCTATTCCTCGTTCCCACACACACGCATTTTCTCCTGTGGCTTGTGAGTTAACCTCAGTTCCAACTGCAGTAACAGGACTTGTTGCAGCACCCGCATTTCTAACATACCAAGCATCGGCAGCGATATCGTAATACTGCAATGTAAATGTTGCACCTGAACTATTTAACCAAATACCTCCAGATCTAACTACAAACCTACTTGTTTCATCGGGTTGTACTAGCCAGTTTGAATCAACGGTAATTGTAGAAGACTCAATTTGATATAACGAACCGACAGCAGCAATAACAAGTGTTGACCCAGCAGTTGTAACAATTGGTGACCAAGCAAATTGTTCTTCAGCAAATTTTGCAACGTCGGCAAACACAAGCGTAGTTGATGTATTATATAAAATTTTACGAATTTGAGATTGACCACTGGCTGACAAAAAACGAACTTGATATCCAACCCACTGATTAATAACCCAGTTTTTGTTTGCATCGGTAACTGAGTTTTGAGGAGATGCAGCAACCGCAGTAAGAGTTCCGTTATCGGCAATCACAGGGTTTGATACGTCAGTGATAATTCGTTGCTGACCATCCCCTGTTCCACCAATAATTCTAATATCGAATCCAACAAGAGTTTTTCCTGCCAAAGCTGATGTTTGAAGCGTATTTGTTCCACCAGAAATTACTCTTCCGAAATAACCCTTTCCTCCTGCAAAAGTCATTGCACTATAAGTCGCAACAGGGATAGGAGGGATAGCTAAAAGTTGATATGTATCTGAAATTGTATCGTACCTAAAAAACCCACTTGAACCAGTAGTTGTGGCTGTGGTTGTTGATGTTTGTAAGTAATAAATGTAGCGTCCAAAACTAACATGGTACAAAGAGTTATCCGCAGTACATGTTGAACTAAGAGCCGAAGAGACTCCAGGTGCTAAACGACACCATTCCCATACGGGTATATCAACTTGGTTTTTTAGTGTGTTTGTAAGTGCCATACAATGTTTTTTAAAAAAATCAGCAAAGTCTGATTATGAGAATGTTAATTTACTTCTAATACTATTTGCAAATGCATTTCGGGCTACATCTTGATACATTTGTTGGTTTTGGCCAGCAATAGTTGCGACGTTAGTTAAACTACCGATTACCGCAGCACTCGCAACCAATGCCATAGCCGAATCGGAAGCAATTGTTATTCGAGGAGTTCCTGCTCCAGTACCTACTCCAGTAAGTAATGTTGTGTTGGTTCCAAAACTATCAACGTTTACTTTTTGTCTACTTGCAGCATCTACAACCGCTTGAGATTCCATCAACTTTACGATTCGTCTTAAGTATATAACTGAATCTTCAGTTGCTGGATTAACACGAGCTTCAACAGTATTTAATATACCGACATTACTTGCCCCTGCGCTTCCTCCAGTAGTAACCACTTTCAAGTTATTACTTACGTCAAATTGAAATTTATCAGATGTTGTTTTAATACCTGATAACGTAGTTTCTGTTGCAAAATCTTTGGCCGTAAGCGTTGCGAGGGTTGTTTGAGTAGCGAAATCTTTTGCAGCAACAGTGGCAAGTGTAGTTTGTGTAGCAAAGTCCTTTCCAGCAATCGTTGCCAAGTTTCCATCTTCTTTTGCTGGATTAATTCGAGCATTAGAAGCGTCTTTCATTCCAACAACTCCAGTAGTTGGTGAGCTTCCCACAACGAGCGCGCTTGCACTTTTAGGAAAAGCGGCTAATGCTACCGCTCCCAAACCAGCACCCGTAAGCACGGTGAGGAACATTCGCTTACCAGCATCTCTTACTTCACTCGTTGTTGAATCAGATTGATTTGTATTATTTTCTAATGAAGTGACAAAATCAGAAACAACATTACTGTGATTAGAATTTCTTGCTTTGTTTCTTACCAAAAGAAATGATTTAGAATTGGGCGCAAACATAAATAATATATTTATTAAATTGTAACATATTTATATTTCAACACACAAAGTATATTTTCAAGTTTGAGAGAACTTTCAGCAACAGAATGAAACTAATGCCTGATTATAGTATACTATTTTCAACAGAGAGATCACTTATTTTTATTATATGAAATTAAAAAACCCGAAACATTCTCTCTACTTCTTTCTCGTTCTACTTGTTTCTTTTTTTTCAATTGTTCATATTGCATTTGCGGAATATCAAAAAGTAGCTCCAGGATCATCTATCACCTTGGGAGAATACATATTTGATGACAATTTTATTGCAACAACTTCTCCTTGTACGATTGGAATTACCGATCCAACAAATGTGGTGCAAGTTGCCTCAACAACATTAATGACCTCAAATAGTGATGGTTGGCATTACTACACCTATTCAGTTTCTGGAGGCGCACAAAATGGTGTATGGCCATCAATCATGATTTGCGGGTCAACCGCAGGTGGTGACTTAGTAAAAGTAGATAAAACTTTCTATGTAGATACAGGAATACTATCGACATCAAGCATTGCTAGCGCTATTTGGAACTCAGCTACTCGAACCCTTACAAGTTCACAACTTAATTCTGGTTCACTTGCAACACTTAATGACATTCAGAATGCTTCAACTTCGCTTGGAGCACTAAGTGCTGCAAACGCTGCTGCAATTTCTGCCGCTCGAACAGATATTGCCAACGCTTCGTCAAGTTTATATGCTGCAATTTTAGCTAACCGCACCATTCTCAATAGTTTGAACAATATTTCAGCAGCTGATGTGTGGAATTATGCGAGCGGACGAACACTCACTGATTATGCGACGTCATCGATAGCAAGCGCATCTGCGCAAGCAATATGGAATAGTGCATCAAATCAACTCACTTCAATTGGAAGTATTGGAAAGTTGTTAGCCGACAACATTGACGCACAAATTTCATCTCGAAGCACTCTCACACTAGGACAACTTAACGCATCACTTCTTGCAGCAACAACAAGTATCATTAATGAGGTTGTTGCCAACAGAAGTTTGATAAGTAGTTTAAATAATATTTCAGCAACTGATGTGTGGAGCTATGCTAACCGTTCAATCCCCGGTCTTTCAACATCAACGATTGCAAACGCGTCTGCAGATTTGGTTTGGAACAGAGCCTTGGGTCAACTCACAACATCAGGTTCTATCGGAAAATTATTAGCTGACAATGTTGATGCGCAAATTTCAACGCGAGGAACAAGTTCAATTACAGCGTCTGACGTATGGAATTCAGCAGCGAGAACGTTAACTGACTATGCCACATCATCAATCTCTCAAGCAGCAGCTGTCGCAGTTTGGAATAATGCAGCGAGAACTCTCACCGACTATGGAAACAATATTGCTGCTGCCGACGTGTGGAACGTTCTTTCTTCAACATTAAATACTGTGGGAACGGTTGGTAATACCGTAACAAGCAATTTAGATGCGCAAATTTCATCTCGAAGCACTCTCACACTAGGACAACTTAACGCATCACTTCTTGCAGCAACAACAAGTATCATTAATGAGGTTGTTGCCAACAGAAGTTTGATAAGTAGTTTAAATAATA
>JBBRNV010000007.1:0-17614 GCA_038230075.1 Minisyncoccia bacterium
AGAAGATTTGTCCCTAGTACGAGAGGACCGGGATGAACTGACCTCTGGTCTGTCGGCTGTTCTGCCAAGAGCATTGCCGAGTAGCTAAGTCGGGAACGGATAAACGCTGAAAGCATCTAAGCGTGAAGCCAACTTCAAGATAAGAAATCGTTTGAGGCCCCTAGCAGATGACTAGGTTGATAGGCTCTAGGTGTACGCACAGTAATGTGTTTAGCCGTGGAGTACTAATACGCCGACTCCTATTAGGAAATCTGGGAATCTACAATTTATGTTTATACATATTTACATTACCGAAAATTAAAAATGAAAAGATTGTGTCGTAGCTTACGCCGGACTGGGTTTGCCGCGAGCACGTAGTGTTGGTGTACTGCAGAGAGAACGAGCGGTCGTTTCTTTTAGACCCTACAAGCGGTTTTGAGGTGAGACCGACTTTAGAAGGGTGTGGTTCTGCAAAAAACATCGCACTACGTGCAGTGATTTCAGCGCGATTAGCTCAATGGTAGAGCAGCACCTTTTGCGAGGTGAAAAGGTCAGAGGTTCGAACCCTCTATCGCGCGTGGATCGCACATAGATCTTTCGAAGCATGTGCTTCAATACTAAAGCTCGACAATTACGTATATTTTCGAGCTACGACACAATCTTTTCATTTAGTTAGCTCATTTGAATGTTTTGTTCTGGTGATTTGTCGGAGGGGTCACACCTGTTCTCATTCCGAACACAGAAGTTAAGCTCTCTTGAGGCGATGATACTCTTTTGGAGGGGAAAGTAGCTAGTCGCCAGAACAAAATATTTAAATAAAAAGATATGGTGGAGGTGAAGTGGTCGATTCAGTAGAATCGCCTACTTGGTTGGTGTTAGAACAGTATATTTAAATTCTCTTTAGCTCTTATGTTATACTGACCACATGAAAACGTGGTCTATTTGGCTTTCTGCTACACTTTATATTCTTTCAGGTATCATTCTTATTACGGGTATTCCAGCAATTATTCAATTTCATTTATATTTTGATACGGCACTTATTATTTTTTTGGCATTGATTCATTTCTACACAGCTTGGAATGTTGTAAAAGAAAAACACATCACATTAATTTTGGCTCCTTGTTTTGAACTATACTTTTTGTTTAATCTCTATCTTTTAATACATCCATTTTCAAGAGATACTATCACTGTTTCCGACTCAACAAAATACAGCACACTTCTTTTGATTAGTGGAAGTGTGACAATTGTTGTCATCGCTCTCAGATTATTTCCTGTTATGTGGTACCGTAAATTATTTATACATTAACACCATGTCGTGGTCATCTCGTAGACAACTCTATATTATTTCTGGAATCCTTCTTATTCTTATTCTGGCTATTGGAATTCCTGTTTATAAATACGTTATTTATAAACCTGAAACATGTAATGACGGAAAAAAGAATCAGAATGAGACAGGAGTAGATTGTGGGGGGTCTTGCCAAAGAATATGCAAAGCCTCTGCTGCCGACATTGTCGTTCACTGGAGAAAAGCATTTAAGGTCTCTGATGGAGTCTATTCTGCTGCTGCTCAAATTGAAAATCTTAACGCTACATATGTAACATTTGATGTTCCATACACATTTAAATTGATTGATAAAAATAACGTAACAATTGCTGAGCGAAGTGGAACAATATTCGTTCCTCCACATAAAACGTTTGTTGTATTTGAACCAAATCTAAATACAGGAACGAACCAACCTCAAACTGTTTATTTTGCAATCGGGAAAGGGGTATCGTGGCACGAAGTTGTTTACCAAGAGCCTTCAATTCAAATTGTCGACGAAGTTCTTACAGGAATCGCTACATCTTCAAGTGTTTCGTTTGCTTCAAGCACTAGCGCTACATCGAGTTCGATTTCATCAACAACTCTTAAACTTTCTTCAGGTGTCGAATTAATTCCTCGATACACTGCAAGTTTGGCAAATAATACGTATTATCCAATTGAAAATATTGAGGCTACGGCAGTTTTATATGATAAAAATGATAATGCGGTTGCGGTGTCTAAAACAGTGATTGATAAAGTTGATGCGGAAAGTAAGCGACCTATCATTTTTACATGGCCTCATCAATTTGACCGAGTGGTTGTTAAAAAAGAAATTGTATTAACATTTCAACCAACCCTTGATTTTAAGAATAAAGTAATCAATAGTGAATTGGTACAATAATGAATAGTATTCGACGAATTCTTAATCTCGACTGGATTCTCATAGGGGCTGCTTTTTTGATAAGTATTGCGGGCCTTATTACCATGAATTCATTCGAAAATGCCAACATCTTTTTTAATCGTCAGATTATTTGGATCTTGGTTTCATTGACACTAGCAATTAGTGTTAGTTTTATCGATTTTAGATTTCTTCGTCGAACAGGAATAATTGTCACGTTGTTTGTGAGTTCTGTTGCGGTGCTTCTTCTTCTCTTTATTACAGGACATGTTGCAAAAGGAGCTCAAAGTTGGTTTCGGCTAGGTTTTTTTTCAGTTGAGCCGGCAGACCCTATTAAACTTGTGGTTATTTTGCTTCTTGCAAAGTATTTCTCTCGTCGACATATTGAGATTGCCAACATACGACACGTTATTGTTTCGGGAATATATCCATTCATTATCTTCCTTTTGATTTTAATTCATCCTGACTTCGGATCAGCGCTTATTGTTTTTCTTATTTGGCTTGGAATGGTTTTGGTTTCAGGAATTTCTAAAAAACACATTGCAATTGTTTTTGCAATTGGAGCTCTATCCTTTGGAGGATTGTGGCAGTACGGCCTAAAACAATATCAAAAAGAGCGAATTATTAACTTCATACACCCTTTGTCTGATGTTCGAGGAACTGGCTATAACGCCTATCAGGCAACAATTACTGTCGGTTCAGGTCAGCTTCTTGGAAAGGGAATTGGATACGGAACACAGTCTCGACTTAACTTCTTGCCAGAGTATCAAACAGACTTTATTTTTGCAGCATATGCCGAAGAGTGGGGATTCATCGGTGTTTTGTTTTTGTATATTCTCTTTGGAATTGTGATATGGCGAGTTCTTAGACATGCCATGCGAAGCAATAGTAATTTTGAGATGCTTTTTGCAATCGGATATTCTATTTTTATTATGAGCCATTTGGTGGTTAATATTGGAATGAATATGGGCTTACTTCCTGTAACAGGAATTACTGTTCCATTTATGAGTTATGGAGGTTCTCATTTACTTACTGAATTTTTAGGAATGGGAATTATTCTTGGTATGAGTCAGTATGCAAAAGCAGCCCACCAAGATTATATTGAAAATGAGATTCTTGGTATTAATTGATAGTTAATACACTTGTTTAGTTTTCTGCACCATCTCTTCGATAGAAAATTCTTTCTCTACTTTGTAATATAAGTTTTTTGCTAATGTTTCTGCAAGCACTGTATCACTTTCTATTTTCGTTATCGATTGCTTAATGGCAATGGTGTCTCTTGAGTGAACAAGTAATCCGGTAACATTATTCTCAATCACTTCAGGAATTCCACCTACTCGGGTTGCGATAACGGGTAGTTCAGCACGTCCTGCTTCAAGGAGAACGTATCCTAAAGCTTCTGAAACTGAGGTCAAAATAAAAATATCGAATGCTTTCATATATTTTGCGGCTTCATGTCGGTGACCAACGAGTACCACGTCGTTTTTTAAATTATTCTCGTGTATGTAGTTTTCGAGTGTTTGTCGATATTCTCCGTCACTTATTAATACGAAAAGGGGAATATTACGGCCGTTTTTTTTCATCAACACTAGTGCTTCGAGAATATATATCTGGCCCTTGATTGGATGTAATTCTGCAATACTTCCAAGCCACACTCGAGTAGGTTCTTTGGCGATGATTTCTTGAATGTGAGGATGGTTTACAAGAAGTTCTGATCGAGCTTTCTCTCTTTCAATATAGCCAATGACAGGAACACCGTTTTTTATTATCACACATTTCCTCTGAACGAAAGGAAAGTTTTTAACTTGAGATTTCATGGCGTTTGAAACCATGATAGTTCGATGAGCTAAGAGCATGGTGAACCAGTAGGTGATTTTGAATACGAGCTTTACGAGTGTTTGTCGATCTTCATTGAATGCCCAACCATGTGCGGTAAAAATAATGTGAGGAATTCGTGCAAGGCGTGCAGCAAGGGTTCCAATAACTGCAATTTTCGAACTATTAAGATGAACAATGTCTGGTTTCTCTTTTTTAAAAATATGTAAAAGGAAATTGAAAGCAGTGAAATCATCTTTTAAATGAATGTCTCGTCCAAGTCCTGGAACTTGAATGATTCTAATTGATGCCTCAGTCAGTTTATCAACAAGCTCACCATTTCCTCCAAGAAGTACTATCACGTCGAATTCGTGCTGAAGATTACATGCCAAATCATAGACATATCGCTGTGCTCCACCCCAGTTTGATTTTGTAATGATCAAAAAAAGCTTCTTTTTAGCCTTATTTTTATCATTTTGAAATTGATGCTTCGGTTGATTGTGGTCGTTCATTGTTTTGAATGCGTAATAATTGTATCATGACACATATGAAATTGTTTGATCGGACGGCTCCCTTTAGGCTTTTGGCCGGAGATCTCATCTCTTTTCTCATCTCTTTATATGTCATGCTTTTCTTCAGAAGCCTTCATGCTCCTGACGAAAATTTGTTTGTTAGTCATCTTATTCCATTTCTTTTAATTTTCGGAGTTTCACTTGTCGTTTTTTATATTGCCGGATTATACGACTATCACACCACCGTTTTTAAGCGAAAACTTGGAGGACTCATTCTCAATGCTCAGCTTGTAAACTCAATTATCGCTGTCATGTTTTTTTACTTCGTGCCTTTTTTTGGAATCGCACCCAAAACAAATCTCTTTCTTTATATTGTTTTTTCATCAATTGCCATTGTGCTCTGGAGATTGGTTATCGAACAAGTGTTCGCTTCAAAGAAATCATATGAAGCAGCTATTTTTGGAAGAGGTGAGAGCATGAGGGAACTGGTTGAGCAAACGAATACTTACAATCGTTCATCAATTAAGATTAAGCATTCTTTTGATCTCGATACATTGTCTGATAAAGAGCTGCAAGAGGCGTTGCATCAAATCTCAAAAAAGAATATCGCCTTTTTCATTGCTGATTTCTCAAGCACCAAGGCGCAGGTGATTGTGCCTAACCTATACGAACTTATTTTCTCAGAGGCCGTCATTTTAGATTTTCATGATATGTATGAAGAGTTATTTGAAAAAGTTTCTCTTTCATCGATTTCCTATGAATGGTTCCTTGAACACATTTCAAACGTACGAAAACCTGTGTACGATTTTTTGAAACGCGCAATCGACATTGTTTTTTCATTGATTGGAGCGATTCTTTCATTAGTTGTTTATCCATTTGTTATTATTGCAATCAAACTTGAAGACAAAGGACCCGTTTTCATCGTTCAGAAACGAATTGGAAAAAATAATAAAGAAATAAAAATGTTTAAGTTTCGAAGTATGAATTCGAATGACACAGGAGTATGGCAAACAGAATTGTATGATCGCATTACAAAAGTAGGAAGAATTCTTCGAAAAACTCGAATCGATGAATTACCTCAGTTGTGGAATGTTCTTACAGGAGATATTTCTCTTATTGGTCCTCGACCAGACATTATCGACCTTGGAGCTCAGTTAAAAGAAGAGATTCCGTACTACGCTGTTAGAAATCTTATCCAGCCTGGTCTTTCAGGATGGGCTCAGATAAAACAAGATATACCTCCACATTCAGTTGAAGAAACTAAGATTCGATTAGCGTACGATATTTACTATGTTAAAAATCGTTCATTTTTACTTGATGTTTCTATCATGTTAAAAACGATTCGTACACTTCTTTCGAGGTCAGGAAAATAGTATACTAACCCCCACAATATGAAATTATTTATTACAGGAGGAGCGGGGTATGTTGGAGCAATGTTGGCAGATCAATATGCAAAACGATCAGATGTTGATGAAATTATTTTGTTAGACAAAGAAGAATATCCTGAACTATTACGAGGACATGAATTTGAAAATAAATTCATTTATCTTCAGAAAAATTTAAGTAATCAAGGATGGTATGAATTTGTAAAAGAAAAAAAACCTGATGTGGTGATTCACACTGCGTGGCAAATTCGAGAAATGTATGGAAAGAAGGATCTTCAGTGGAAGTGGAACATTGAAGGATCTGATAAGGTGTTTGATTTAGCATTTTCAACTCCTTCAGTTAAAAAACTCGTATACTTCTCAACAGTTTCCTCATATGGAGCATATCCTGAAAATACTCTTGAGCAGCGATTTAAAGAAGAAGATGGATTTCGAAAAAGCGATTATCTTTACGCAGAAGAAAAGAGAATTGTTGAGGAACATTTAGAACAAAAATATAAGGCAGCAAAAGAAGAAGTTGCAAAAAATGGCACACATGTTCCACAAGTGTTTATTGTTCGACCTGCAGCCATCACTGGTCCTCGAGGAAGATTTATGCGAATTCGATTTGGTCTTCAGTCAGCACTTTCAGGTCAACTTAAGCAGAGTATTATTCATCGAATTATTTCTGCCATGGTTTCGTTTGTGCCGGTGACACAAAAATGGCTTCGACAGTTTATTCACGAAGATGATGTGACTGATATTGTTCAGACATTTGCTTTCACTGATGTAAAAGGTCAGTACGAAGTATTTAATATTTGTCCTCCAGGAGAACCAGTTCTTGGAGCAGATATGGCCGCAGCAGTTAATAAAAAGACGCTTCCAGTGAAGCCTTGGATGGTTCGAATTGCATTCTTCGTTTTTTGGCACGGAACACTTGGACGAGTTCCTACATCAAAAGGAGGATGGAAGTCATATTCATATCCGATTGCAGTTGATGGATCAAAACTAACAAAACAGGTTGGATACGAATATAAATTTAATTCAAAAGACGCATTCAGTAAAAAAGAGGGAAGATACGCTCAGTATATTAAGTAGCGATAAATTTATTTCAGAGTTTGCACAAGGTCTTTCAATGATTGTTGAAAGACTTTTGTGTTTGAGGTGTTTATAGTGAAGTCGATAAATGAAAGTGGTTTTACAGACCATGCACCATTTCGTTTATCTGATTGAACATAATGAAGGGGAACTCGTCGAAACATTTCTCGAAGTTTAACAACCACACCTTTTTCTTGAAGACTTCCTTTCCAGACGCTTTCAGCTTTTGCAAAAAAATCATGAGTATTGTATGTATCAGTGATTATTTTGCCAAACGTAATATCGAAATCGCGTACAGTTCGAAGAAAATAAAGCGAAGCTTTAAAAGCTTTAGCTATGTTTGAAACCTTTTTTTGTTTTTCTGTGTCAATGAAGTCTGAACAGAGAACTACATTGGCGCTTATTGCCATTGCATCAGTCAGTAACATTTGTGCAATGCTGTTTACGTGATCATATGAAAGTTTTGCATCTTTTAATTTGTTTCGTATCAAATCATTTTCAATAACGATTGCGCCAATTTTCGAAGCAAGAGCATAGGAAGTTTCTTTTTTTCCAGAACCAACTAATCCAACAAGTGCGATAACGTATTGAGTTTGTGTTCTTCTTTTTGTAGTTGATATTTGTTTACTAAATGATTCGTATATAGCCAATTCTTTTTTGTTCAGACTTTTTTCCATAAAATAAATATATCATATAAAAAACGACGACCACCTGGTGAGGGTGGTCGTGTAATTTTTCGAGAGATTCTTACCTCCCGACATAGTCGATCAAGGTTTTCCTCGACGACATGAACTTTACTGCTCCGCCTAAATTGCGAGGCCATGATTTGAGCTCACTCCAGCATACTCGCGTAATACCAACGAATGAATCATGGAAGGCAATTGGTTTCGGTCGCACCACAATTGTAGATGGGAAGTCGGCAGGGTAGAGCTTTGCCATCAAAACCATCCAAAAATAGGCGCGAAGACAATGCCACCACTTGCAGACCACTACAACTTTGTAGGTGGTTGGTCTCTCTTGTTTTCGAACAAGTTTCGGGATCAGAGATGAAGCAACTTCGGCACATTCGCCGAAAGTGTAGAACATCCGAGCTGGATCACAGAAAATTTTTCGAGCAGGAATGTGGCAGTGTTGTTGAAGGTGAATTGCCATCAAGCGACCCAAGTTTTCACCATGAGTTGAGTCGGAGTGACCAGCGGTGACACACACATACGCTTCACCACCTTTTGAGGTGATCATTGCGTACAGCACAGCGGCGCGTTCGCACGCGTACTGACTGTGTTGTCCTGGGTAACCGAAAGGAGCTCCTGTCTCTGTGTCGAAAACTTGAACGTAGTCGTTGGCAATCGCCAAGATTAGCGTAACTTTCTTATCGTGTTGTTTGGGCAAAATGCCCTCCTTTCGTTTGGTTGTGGGTGAGGTAAAAAACAGAAAATCAGCAGGAAGCTTGATTTCTGGCCCTACAATGACACAAAAGATGATTTCTGTCTAGTTCTGGGCCTCTAGCCCAAAATATGTTCTGTTTGATTGCCAAAATGCTCAAAATCTCTATAATGCCCAATATTACTTTATGAAAACACGATTTTTCGCCCTGATTGTAGTAGTTGTTGCGGTGGCACTTTCATTTTATGCCAAAACAACAACGAAACCATTTTATAAGCTCGGTCTCGATTTAAACGGAGGAACACATCTTGTTTTTCAAGCTGATGTATCAAAAATAGCCCCATCAGAAGTTTCAAATGCCATGCAGTCACTTCGAGATGTTATTGAAAAACGAATTAACGTCTTTGGAGTTTCTGAACCATTAGTACAAGTTGAAGAAGCAAATACAGGTTCAGAAAAAATTGAAAAACTTGTTGTTGAACTTCCTGGAGTTTCAGATGTTAACCGAGCAGTAGCAATTATCGGACAGACTCCTTCTCTTGAATTTAAATTAACATCTCCCGCTCCAGTTTCTGCAAGTTCAACTTCTGCATCAAGTACTTCAGAACAAGTGCAACTTGTTTCAACAGGGTTAACAGGGCAGTATCTAAAAACAGCACAAGTTCAATTTGATCCACAGACAAATCAACCTGTTATCTCACTGACATTTAACGATGAAGGAAAAGAATTGTTTGCGAATATCACCCGAAATAATATTGGTAAGCCACTGGCAATTGTTCTTGATGGAGAAATTATTGAAGCTCCAGTTATTCGAGACGAAATTCGAACAGGAACCGCTCAAATTTCAGGAGGGTTCACTCTGCCTGCTGCTAAAGAATTAGTTCGAAATCTAAACTTCGGAGCGCTTCCTGTTCCTGTTACACTTATTGGAACTCAAACTATTGGTGCCTCACTCGGAAGTGATGCGCTTCACGATAGTGTCAAAGCAGGAATCATAGGATTTGTAATTATCGCACTCTTCTTGATTGTGTGTTATCGAATTCCTGGCCTGATCGCAACCATCTCTCTTGTGCTCTATGTTATTTTAAACCTTTCAATCTTTAAATTAATTCCTGTGACGCTTACTTCAGCAGGACTCGCTGGATTCATTCTCTCTATTGGTATGGCAGTTGATGCAAACATTCTTATTTTCGAACGAATGAAAGAAGAATTTCGAGCAGGACTTCCCATGAGTAAAGCAATTCGAGAAGGATTCTCTCGTGCTTGGACTTCAATTCGAGACGGAAACCTTTCAAGTATTATTACCGCTGTTATTCTTTTCTGGTTTGCAACCACCGCACTTGTTAAAGGTTTTGCTTTAGTGTTTGGAATCGGTGTGCTCACAAGTATGTTTACCGCAATTGTGGTGTCTCGAACATTCCTTCTAGCGCTTGCTCCTGGTGATAGTGCAAGTTGGTTTGTAAAATTCCTTTTCGGTGCGCCATACAAAAATGATTATCAGCCAACAGGTAACACTAATAAAAAATAATATGTTCGTCGTTATATACCGAAAGTTCTTCTATATTCTCTCAGCGATCTTAGTGGTTGGATCAATCATTTCACTTTTGGTGTGGGGATTAAATCTAGGCATCGACTTCAAAGGAGGATCTATTCTTGAAGTTGCATACTCAGGAGCACGTCCAACCAAAGAGGTAGTTGATCAAAAGATTGCATCACTCAATGACCCTGTACTTGCTGGCGCATCAGTTCGAGAAACAGGGGATAAAGGATTCATTATCCGAACAAAAAGCTTAACAGACGCAGAGCGAAAAACGTTGACTGCCGCTGTTCAAGATACTGCAACAGAAAATGACAAAGTTGAGGTAAAGCGATTTGATTCTATTGGTCCAATACTTGGAAAAGAGCTTGTTCGAAAATCTATCTTCTCAATTGTGTTGGTTATTTTGGCAATCGTACTTTTCATTACCTACGCCTTTAGAAAAGTCAGTGAACAAGTTTCTTCTTGGAAATACGGTCTTACCGCTGTTGTGTGTCTTATTCACGACGTGATTGTTCCTGCTGGATTCTTTTCAATTCTTGATCACTTTAAAGGATTCGAAGTAGACACGCTCTTTATTACCGCACTTCTTGTGGTGCTTGGTTTTTCTGTTCACGACACCATTGTGGTATTTGATCGAGTAAGAGAAAACTTAAAAATTGACCGAGAATATAAAACAAAGAAATCATTCGAGACAATTGTTGGTGAATCTGTTTCCCAAACAATGACACGATCGATTAACACCTCTCTTACCGTACTTCTTTCACTCACTGCATTGTACTTCTTCGGGGCAGAATCAACTCGAAGTTTCTCACTTGTTATGTTTGTTGGAATTTTCGCCGGAACATATTCTTCAATTTTCCTCGGTTCACCACTTTTGGTGACACTTGGCAAGCTCGGTAAAAAATAGGGTATACTTACAACATTAGTCAGTAATAACATTACATATGAAATCTTTTTCAATTAGTGACGCAATATCATTCGGTTGGGCTAAAACAAAGCAGCATTTCTGGACAGTTGCACCACTTATTCTTGCTACGGTTTTTATTCGAATCGTTTCGTCAGTTCTCGCAGGTGGTTCTCACCACGGAGCAATGATGTCATACCGGGGTGAATTTTCAGGTAATCCAATTGGAAGTTTACTTTCTTTTCTTGTTAGTATTTATGGATTAATTGTTTCCGCAAACGTAATAAAAGCATTCTTTAATGTTGTCGATGGAAATAAAGTAGAATTCTGGGACATCTTCACTCCAAAAGATTACACATTACAGTACCTCATTACTGTTATCTTTTACGGAGTCATTGTTGCCATTGGTACCATCCTTCTTATTATTCCAGGTATCATCTTTGCTATCATGTTTAGTTTTGGTTATTTCCTTGTTATCGACAAAAAGCTTGATGCAACTGCTGCACTTCGACGAAGTAAGGCAATCACTGATGGTCAGAAGTTTGAACTTTTTGGATTTGGAATTGCTATTGTTGTGCTTAACATTGTCGGAGCATTATTTTTAGGAGTAGGACTTTTCATCACCATTCCAATTACTTGCTTCGCTTCAATTCAAGTGTATCGACTTCTTAATTCAAAGACTCCAGAAACAGTTGCTGCAGTCGCTGCGTCTGTTCCTCCGACTCCTCCAACACCCTCCGACTCATCTTCACAAACTCCTCCAGTTCAGGCATAATATATCTCAGGAATTCAATATGAAGCAAAACCGAAACCTGATTACACTGATTGTCATTACTACCAACAAAGGTGGAGGTTTTGCTCGTCTCTGTAATTAGAAAGTAATTGTAGAAACAAGCCAGCCCTCCACTATGGGGGCTGGTTTTGTTTTGGGCGTTTCCAAAACACTATCACCACAACGTATCAGAATCATCTCATAGTTCTTTAGCCATGTGCTTCATTAAAACTGCGTCCCAAAAAAATCGCAAAGCTCGTATTGTCACTTCAAAAAACTACCCAAGCTTCCTCTGGAAGATGAAGATGCGGCAGTTGTTTTGCCAGACGTGCCACCAGCATCAAAAGAAGGTGTACGCACTAGAAGGAAAGTGCGAACGAAAGGAAGCGGAAGAGCAAAGCGAACATTTGCAGGGGAACTGATCGAAGGTTCCTAGTTTTTTCGAAGAGCCGCGTCTGCGCACACCTGTGCAGACGCGGCTTTCTCTTTTTTTAATGCTTAATGCCACTCATCAAACATTGTTTTGATGCGGTGGCATTTGTGTTTTAATACTTTATTTCCCACTCTCCCTCAAAACCCTTTATCTTAGCCACGCCTCAGCTTTTTCCTCACATAGTCGAAATAATGGCTAAAAGCTTGACTCGAATACAAAAACAGCTATACTATGGAAACCTCGTAAATGAGGCATTTTTATTCACACTTTTGTCAAAAGATGGTGAGTAAAAATAGAACATTGAAAATTGAATTATATATGCATTGAGAACAGACATTCTTTTTACAAGAGAGAATGTCTTTAGATGCAAGTCACAAAAAATTCCTAGTTTTAAAAGTACTAGAAAGTAAGAAAAAGAAAAAATTTCAAGAGCGAAATTAAATTCTAAGGCAACACTTGATGAAAAAAGTTTGAAGCAATTCGAATATACTATTCTTCATTTTGTTCCGTTCTATTAAATGTCCGCAAGGTACATTTTATTTTAGAGTTTGATCCTAGCTCAGGATGAACGCTGGCGGCGTGGATAAGGCATGCAAGTCAAACGGTCATTTTTTAGCAATATTAAATGACAGTGGCGAACGAGGTAGTAACACGTAGGTGACGAACCCCAAAGTCAGGAATAACTAGTCGAAAGACTAGCTAATACTTGATGGTCTGCGCAATTCAATTTGCACAGTAAAGATTTATCGCTTTGGGATCGGCCTGCGGAATATCAGCTAGTTGGTGAGGTAATGGCTCACCAAGGCTATGACGTTTAGGGGACCTGAGAGGGTGACCCCCACCGATGGAACTGAGATACGGTCCATACACCTACGGGTGGCCGCAGTCGAGAATCTTCCGCAATGGGCGAAAGCCTGACGGAGCGACGCCGCGTGATTGATGAAGTCCTTCGGGACGTAAAAATCTTTTATGAGGGAGAAAGTTATTGATAGTACCTCATGAATAAGGGGTTGCTAAACTCGTGCCAGCAGCAGCGGTAATACGAGTGCCCCAAGCGTTATCCGGAATTATTGGGCGTAAAGGGTGTGTAGGTGGTTGTGTTAGTCTTTTGTCAAATTCTTCGGCTTAACCGGGGGTCCGCAAAGGAAACGGCACGACTTGAGGACGGGAGAGATATACAGAACTCATGGTGTAGGGGTGAAATCCGTTGATATCATGGGGAATACCACATGCGAAGGCAGTATATTGGTCCGCTCCTGACACTGAAACACGAAAGCGTGGGTAGCGAATGGGATTAGATACCCCAGTAGTCCACGCCCTAAACGATCTTCTCTAGCTATTCGGAGTATCGACCCTCTGAGTGGCGAAGCTAACGCGTTAAGAGAAGCGCCTGGGTAGTACGGCCGCAAGGCTAAAACTCAAAGGAATAGACGGGGACTTGCACAAGCAGTGGATTATGAGGTTTAATTCGATGACAAACGAAGAACCTTACCAGGGTTTGAAACCTAACTGAATATTTTTGGAAACTTAAATAGTCGCAAGACAGTTAGGCAGGTGATGCATGGCCGTCGTCAGTTCGTGGTTTGAATTGTTCCCTTAAGTGGGGTAACGAACGCAACCCCCGTTGCCTGTTACAAGTGTCAGGCGAGACTGCCCTCGTTTTAGTTCGGAATTTTTCGACAATTAAATTTGTTTGAAAATTGTGGATTGGAACGAGGGAGGAAGGTGGGGATGACGCCAGGTCAGCATGTCCCTCTGATACCCTGGGCTACACTCATAATACAATGGGAAGGTACAACGCGACGCAATATCGTAAGATGGAGCCAACCGTAATAAAACTTCCCCAAGTTCGGATTGAGGTCTGCAACTCGACCTCATGAAGCTGGAATTGCTAGTAATCGCGGGTCAGCCATACCGCGGTGAATACGTTCTCAAGTCTTGTACTCACCGCCCGTCAACTCAAGGGAACTAGGAGTACCCGAAGTCTCGCCTCGCGCGGGCCTACGGTAAGCTTAGTGACAGGGAGTAAGTCGTAACAAGGCACGGGTAGCGGAAGCTGCTCGTGGAATAATTCAATTTGAAACCCGTTGTGTGGAGCAATTGCCCACATAACTTACAGAGTCGATCACATGCAAATGTGAAGTTGTCTGTTCCAAGTAACAGTCTGACAGCTGGAAAGACAGTTGACCGCCTGAAAGAAGGCAGAACGGGACAAAATAAAGAATAGTAGTCTATGCAAATAGATTTCAACAAAACACCTATCGAAAGATGGGTGTTTTGTTATATTCAGCTATACTAACGACATGAGTTTAATCATCGCTTCGCATATTTCAAAAACATTCGGCACCAAAGTTATTTTTGACGACCTCTCTTTTTCTATTGAACCTAAAGATAAAATTGTGCTTGTTGGATATAACGGAACAGGAAAAACAACATTGATGAAAATTTTGGCAGGTGTTGAAGAGATTGATAATGGAAAAGTTGAAAAAACAGATAATCTTCGCATTGGATATATTCCTCAAGATCCAACTTTGTACGATAAAGTTTTAGTTAAAGACTATATAAAAGAAATTGCGCCTGACGTTAAAGATCATGAATGGGAACAATTATTTAATTCTTTTACTCTTCCTTTGACTCATTTTGATGAAGCATTTAAAACATTAAGTAGTGGTCAAAAAACAAAAGTATTTTTAATAGCGGCACTTCTTTCAAAACCCGATATTTTCTTATTTGATGAACCAACGAATAATCTCGATCTTCCTTCGCTTATGTGGCTTGAGTCATATGTGAAGCAATCAGAAGCTGCAATGATTATTATTTCTCATGATCGAGTATTTTTGGATAAAGTAATTTCGAAGATATTTGAAATTGATTGGAAAACGAAAGAACTAACAATGACCAAAGGAAGATACTCAGATTTCCTTGAAGATAAGAAAGCAAAAAGATTGGCAACACTTAAAGCTTTCTATGAACAACAAGAAGAGTTGGAACGACTAGATGAATTGGTTAAAGACAAAAAAGAGGCGGGAGTTCTGGGAAACAAATGGAAATCAAATGATAACGATAAGTTTCTATGGGGATTTAAGCGTGATCGATCAAAACGATCAGGAAGAGAGGCAAAAGTGCTTGAGGGAAGAATTGAGCGAATCGATAAGATTGAGAAACCAGCACGACGAAATGTTTTTGAAATTTCACTTGATGAAGCTACTTCATCAGGGCCTAAAGATATCACGCTTTCAAAAGTGACTTATTCATATGATTCATTCACACTTCAGGAAGCATCATTCGACATTCGATATGGAAATAGAATTGCCATTGTTGGTGATAATGGAGCAGGGAAGTCGACATTGCTAAAATTAATGACAGGGTATATTTCACCAAGCTCAGGAGAAGTACTTATTGGTTCGGGAATACGACTTGGAAATATGATGCAAGAAGTTGAACAAGTTGATGGAAATATTTCTCCTCTTACATATCTCATGGAGCAGGGAAAAATGACCGAAGAACTTTCATATGAACGACTTGTTTCGATTGGACTTTCGATTGATCAAATAAAGAATCCTATTAATACTTTAAGTCCTGGAACAAAAGCAAAGTTGGTGCTTGTTTATTTTGATATTATTTCAGTAAATACACTAGTGCTCGACGAGCCAACAAATCATTTAGATATTGAAGGACAAGAAGTGCTCGAAGAAATTCTTGAAACATTTAAAGGAACGATTGTCGCGGTAAGTCATGATCGTTATTTTATCGAAAAGTTACATCCAGATTATGTGTATGAGGTGAAAGGGGGGAAGGTGAAAAAAGTTGCTCTATAAATGACAAACCCCTACGACACGCTGTGTCGTAGGGGGAACTCGCTGGTATTGTTCGAAACCAGGTGGCGTTAAGCGGCCACTGCTTGAGGATTTGTCGTTGGCACCGAGGGCGTTTTAGTTCTTTGCTTGCCCAACAAGCAGTCGAGAAAGTTTTTGAAATCCTGAAGGGGATATCCTTCGAGAATCACGCAGATAAGGATCCCGCTGAGGTTGTATTGGCTTGTCCGATGTGTGCAAGCGAAAGTGGCATTTGATACCACGAAACTTTGACCCTCTCGCATTTCTGAGTGTCCGAATCGGTGAAGGATTTCGCCGTTGGTATGAGTCCTGAGTCCCTTTCCTGCTGGGAACTTGAAACGGATTCTGATCATGTCAGATCCTTCCTGCGGAACGAAGTGAAAATTTGGAAGGCTCGCTTTTCGGACCCCGTATTCCTCGAGTATCGCAAGGAGGTCACCTTTGCTTCTGAATTGAGGTACTTCTTCAGGCGTCGGAGTGCAACGCAAGATCGGAGGATTCAGTTTGTTCGGAAGGTTGTCGTTGAGTCGGAAGAGGTGCATATCCTTGGTGAGAAGGTATTGACCACTGCCACTTCTGAAGTATTCGCCACCAAGCCTCATGTTGGAAGGTACTTGGTAGAATGAGACACCGGCTCCTTTTTTCGAATGAAAAACTTTCACCTGACCAATTGGTGGAAGCTCATACAACACGCCTTCACTTTTTTCCCCAATTGACGGAATGAGAAGTTCCATTCCTGCCGAACCAAGCTTGAATACCTTGAGGGTTTTTCGAGCTTCGTTGAATTCGAATAAGATCGAGCGTCCAACAGTGAGAGCGACTGAGTCGTCTAAACCCAATAACCGAACCACGATCTGATTATTTTCCAGTAACATGTGCGTGTTCCTACCCCTGTCTCAGAGGTGATTTGTTTGAAAAGAAAGCATGACGTAGACGCCGTCACGCACTAACTTTGCAAAGTATGCCCCACAAAAGGGAAGTGTCAACTGTTTTTGGTGATATATTGACAAATAGAGCCATATATTGTCTATTATTGACTTTTTATGAAATTGGTGAGATAATTCTGCTTAGACCCTCATCGACATGAAGATCACCCTCCCTACCTTGACCGTAACGGTTGAGTGGAAAGAGTTTAGTTTCAAGTGCCCGCACTTCCAAGCTTTTGTCTTTGGTGTTGCACTTGTCATCATCACTCTCGCCATCGTTCTTCCTGGAATGATGCGCTCAATCGCAAAAATCACCAATCCACCTCCACCAAAAGTCGTCGCGAATAGCGACATTTACCCATGAAAGTCATACTTCGTAGTATTCTTACAGTCGTCATGTTCCTCGGTCTCGTCGCTTGTGACCGTTCCACGGTGCACTACAAGCGCCAGAAAGACGGATCGCTTCGTGCGGTCGCAGTCTCCATTGGTGGCGAGTTTTCCTACCGTCAAAGCGAGATCGACGAATTCGTATCGCGCGGTGGAAACGACGAAGTCGTCTGGGACAACAACGGTGTTTCCTCCCATTAAGAAGTGATGGCCTTCGGTGACACTGCGAGTTCCAATCTCGCACAAAGCCCAGCCCTCGGATTTCCATATCCGGCGGCTGGCTTTTTTGTTGATTTATGTTATTTTAAGCTTCTGTTTAGAGATGCGTTGGTGTAGCCGATTTGGTAGGCAAGGAATTAATAATACGCGATTGGCTGACTTGGTAGGCAAGGAATTAATAATACGCGATTGGCTGACTTGGTAGGCAAGGAATTAATAATACGCGATTGGCTGACTTGGTAGGC
>JBBRNV010000008.1:0-11994 GCA_038230075.1 Minisyncoccia bacterium
TAAAAGGCGGAGTTGGGGCCGTGGTCGATCGCGCAGTGGATGGAATGGTTTCGCGGCATTTTCGTATGGTGTTGGAGTTAACTCCGGAGCTTTGATGAGCCCCGGTTTTCAGGGCCGATCAAATCGTCAAAACATCACAGTCCGCAGAATGCGGTTGGGAGGAAAAGAGTCGAAGAGCAGCTGTTGATAAAATACCACATGATATTTCCTTGTCAACTATCTATAATTATGGTCTTATTCCCCACCCAAGAACGTCTTCACCAACACTTCTATCGCTTCATACGTTTCAGTTTCCATTAATTTCAAACGAAGTTCTTTTGCACCGTCGAATCCATTCACATATGCTTTGTAATGTTTCTTCATGATGGCAAAGTTTTTAATATCTCCGAGTAATTCTAAAAATAGTTTCGTATGCTCAAGCATTACCTCTAACTTTTCTTTTGTTGTTGGTTCATAATATTCAAAATCAGCATGTGGATTATTATCTTTTCGATGAAATAACCACGGATTTCCAAAAATGGCGCGTCCAAGCATCACTCCATCTGCACCAGTTGCTGCGGCTTTTTTATTTCCATCAGCAATATCTAACACATCTCCATTTCCAAAAATAAGCGTTCGATCTTCTTCGATAATACCTGCCTGCATTTCATTTCGAATTTCAACAGCTCTTGCAACATGTTCCCAGCGCGCAGGAACTTTTGACATTTCTTTTCGAGTTCGTGCATGAATAGTGATAAGTGCAGGATGCTCTTCGAGAAGTGCTGGTAGCCATGTTTCTAGCTCCACTTTATTAAACCCTACGCGAGTTTTAACAGAAACTGGAATTACTTCAAACACCTTTCCTGCTTTTACGTTTTCTTCTCGAGCATTTTTCTCGTTTGTTGCATCTTCAATTCCTTTTTTTAATGCTCGAATCACTTCTTTTGCTCGTTCAGGATTCTTCATCATTGCAGAACCAGCTCCTTGCTTCTCAATGGCATCAACAGGGCATCCCATATTAATATCTGCCCCATCGAATCCAAGTTCAACAGCAATTTTTCCTGCCTCATACATATATTCAGTGTGTGAAGAAAAAAATTGAGCAATGATGGGTCGTTCATTTTCTGAGTACAAAAGATCACGAAGAAGTTTTGCTTTTCCTTCAGGAGACGCTCGAACCAAACCATCAGCTGAAACAAATTCGGTCCATGTTGCATCAGGTCTTCCATATTTGGCGATGATATGTCGAAAAGCAGCGTCGGTGACGTCTGCCATTGGAGCCAAGACCATCAGTGGTCGCTTCAGTTTTTTTAATTCTTTCCAAATGTTTGCCATGTAAAACGAGCATATCATGATTTGCAAATCAGTGTGAAATTGATACGCTGAGTTTAGTCAAAACAAGCACACCCAGCGCGTTAACTTTGGTTTACGCGCCAACCTCAAGGAGGTATATGTCACCCTCAGAAAAACCAACGGCGTCTGTAACACCCGCAGTGCCTGCCAAAAAGCCAAAGCCCGAGAGGAAGCCAAGTCTCTTTCGGAAAGTCATGGGGCTTTTCCCTGAGTCAGGAATTGGATCGTTCATCGCCCCTTCCTTCATCATCGCAATCATCGTCGCTGTTGCGATCTTCTGGCCGCAAGTGGTGGCGATCGTAAAGGGTCAACCGATACCACCCTTCTCGTTTTCGTCAAAGCACTAGCACTAGTGCACGAGCGACCATCGACCAAGAACAAAAACGCCGCCCAGCTTTATGCCAGGCGGTCGTTCTTATTTATATTGCCTACTATTTATTTTCCGAGATGAAATACTGACGTTTTATATACATCCCACAAATCTTTTCCGGTAATAACTACCATGAGAAGAATGAGAATGAGAAAACCACCAATGTTGACGTAGTTCACAAATTTCTGAGGAAGTGGTCGTCGAATGATTCCTTCAATAATAACAAAGAGAAGTCGTCCTCCATCGAGTGCGGGAAACGGAACAAGGTTAATAATGGCTAGATTAATAGAAATGATGGCAGTGAGCCCAACAACATAACTGAAACCTAACTTAAGCGCGCTGCCAATGACACGAACAATTCCAACAGGCCCTGAGACTTGGCTGTAGTCGGGCTTTCCTTTAAAAATATTAATGACAAAATCTGAGAGACCAGCCGCAACCATTTTTGTAATGTTCACTGTTTCTTTTGCTCCCTCAACAAATGATATTGGAAATGGTGCTTTCACCAATGCGTCTTGTCCCATTTCAATACCAATAGCGTACTTTCCTGCTACGACATTTTCAGAAGGTGTAACACGTAGTTCTTTACTCACACCTTTTCGACTCATGGTAAATGTTAGTTCTTTTCCTTCACTTCCTTGAATCAGTTGTTGAATTGGTTCAGAACTTTCTGGATTATCGAGTACTTGTGTTTGAAGGGTTATTTTCTTAATAACATCTCCAACCATGAAGCCTCCCATTTCAGCAGGAGAACCTGCTTTTAGTGATCGAATTTCGATTCCTGATGTTTGAATATATTGGCTATGTGATGCTTCTTGAGTCAGAGGAGGCATTCCGACAGTGAATCCGATTGAAAGAATAATCCAGGCAAAAAGAATATTGAATATAATTCCCCCAAGAAGTACAAATGCTTGAATGAAGCGATTCTTTGAACTAAAACTTCGAGAAGCATCAGGACCAGTTGTTGAATCTTCATCAGGATTCTCACCATGAATTTTCACAAATCCTCCGAATGGCACCAAGTTAAGTGAATATTTTGTCTCACCAACTGTTTTTGAAAAAAGTGTCGGAGGAAAGCCGAGTGCGAATTCATCTACACGAATGCCTGAAATCTTTGCTGCTAAAAAGTGACCAAGTTCATGTACAAAAACAAGAACAGCGAGAACAATTATGAAAATAATGATGGACATGTAATTTACTATGCAATTGTTAAATAATTTCTAATACTTTCTAACTTTGAATTTCTTTTTCTTTCTTTTCAAAATGTGATTCGAAAACCTTGTTTGCATCTTGAACCATCTTATCTACTTCTGTTTTGTATCGATTTCGTTCATCTTCCCCCATTCCACCTAATTTTTCTTGAGCTAAAATCTCTTTATTCACTTTGTCTCGCTCCATTCGCACTCGTACTTTTGCGTCCTCTTGTTTGTCTCTTGCTAGTTTAAGAAGTACCGTTCGTCGATCGGCGGTTAATTCTGGAAATGAGATTCGAAGGCCTTTTTCATCTACTGATACAGAAAGTCCAAGATTTGAAACCAAAATAGCTTTCTCGATTTCAACGGTTTGTGTTTTATCCCATGGAGAGATTCGAATGGTTCGAGCATCTTCAGTTGCAATTGCTGCGATTGAAGAAATAGGCATTCGTGATCCGTATGATTCAACTTGTACGCCGTCTAAAATAGTAGGAGTTGCTCGCCCTGTTCGAATACCAGCAAACTCTTTAACCAACCATTCGTCAGCTTGTTTGATTCCATTCTTAAATTCGGTGAAATTAAATGCCATAAGTGCAGATATTGTAGCTTTTTACCAAGAAAGAGCAAGGAATTCGAGCAATAACTTGATTGACGACGATTGGTCGAATAAATACGTATGAGCAATATGTAATTTTTTCAAAAATTGATGCTTTTTCGCAATAAGTGCCTGTTTATGAATTGCTTCTAAAAAGTGGGCAATATCGGTTTTAGTCATTTCTCCATCATCTATCTTTTTGAGAAGATCTTTAACAATCTCTAATCGTTGCGATGAATACTTCTTTCGACAAAATTCATATGCCTGTTCAGAAATAAAATATTCTTTGCTTTTTTTGTATTCAATTGTTTCTTTATCAGTTTCTGTCTCAATGGAAAATGAATATAAACGCGATTGAAGAGTTGGAAGTAGCCGTGAAGCAAATGGAGTGATGATAAAAATTTTAACTCGCGCTGTTGGTTCTTCTGCTAATTTAAGAAGTGCGTTTTGTGCCTGAAGAGTGATTGTTTCAGCAACAATGATAAATACTCGAAGGGTGTTTTCACCGAGCGCGCTTTGAAGTGCCTTATCTTTAATCATTCGTGCGTCATCAATAGTGAACGACACTGTTTTAAAAATTTCAAGATTCGAATTTCCATGAAATGACACTCCAAGGTGCGTTCCGAGAAGCATTTCAAGATGATGAAAGAGAGAAGACCACTCACCTTCAATTAAGAATGCATGATGAGATGTGAGTGCATTCGAAATCGCACTATCGTTTTGCAATGATTGATTTTTTGTAGACATCAAGATGTTCAAGAGCAATTCCTGTTCCTTTTACGACACAAAATAATGCATCTTCTGCGAGTGCTGCTTTTACTCCTGTTTGTCTGAATACTAATTCGGGAAGATTTCGTAATTGTGATGATCCCCCTGTCATCATGATGCCATTATCGACAATGTCTGATGCAAGTTCTGGTGGAGTTTCTTGGAGCACATCTTTAATTGCTTCGATCATTTCTTGGAGTTCTTTATTAATTGATCGGCAAATTTCATTTGTTTTAAGTTCAACCGCTCGAGGAAGGCCTGTTACAAAATCTCTTCCTTTCACCGTGACTGATAACTCTTTATCCATAGGAACAGCAGAACCAATTTTAATTTTAATTTCTTCGGCGGTCTTATCGCCAATTGAAAGATTGTGAGTTTTTTTAATATAGTCAATTATTGAGGCATCTATTCGATTTCCTGCACATTTAACTGAAGTAGACGCAACAATTCCTCCAAGAGAAATTACCGCAACATCAGTTGTTCCTCCTCCAATATCAACAATCATGTGACCATTTGCTTCTTGAATTGAAATACCGGCACCTATTGCTGCAAGAATTGGTTCTTTCACCAAATATGCGTTCTTTGCACCCGCTTTTAATGTTGCTTCAATCACCGCTCGTCGTTCTGTTGAAGTTACACCAGCTGGAACTGAAACTAACACATCTGGTTTCCAAATATTCCATTTTCCTAGCGATTTATTAATGTAGTAGCGAAGCATTGCTTCTGTTACTCGGTAGTCGGCAATCACTCCATCTTTCATCGGACGATATGCAATGATTTCATCAGGAGTTTTTCCAATCATGTCTTTGGCTTCAAGCCCTACTGCCAAAATTTGATTACTGTGTTCTGAAACAGCAACCACTGAAGGTTCGTTAAGTACAATCCCTCTTCCAGGAACGAAAACAAGGGTATTTGCAGTGCCTAAATCGATTCCTATTTTCTTAGTCCAAAATGCCATATATAGAATCAGTGTACGGCTTACAACACTCAAAAGCAAATGATATGATGCCCGCATGTATATCATCGAAGTTATTCCAATTGAACGAGGAATTTCCATTGATGAATTAAGCTATTTCTCAGCTGAAAAACCGATTATTGGAAGCCTGATCGACATCACTGTTCGAAAAAAAGTGATCAAAGGTCTTGTCATTCGTGTTCGTGATATTAAAGAAGCGCGAAGTTTGCTTCGAACATCAGATTTTACCCTCAAAAAAATTGAGGCTGAGGTTGTTGCGAATGCTTCTCAGGCTCTTACTCCTTCATATTCAAAGACAACAGAATATTTGGCACGATTTACCACCTCAACAATTGGTGCAGTTATTCACCAAACTCTTTCAAAAAAAGTATTGGCTCTTTTAACATCGCAAAAGATACACATTGTTACACCGAATGAATTTAATCAAAAGGTTACTTCTGAAAAAAAAGAAGTGTCGAAGCCTTACATCACTTTGTTTGAAGCACATCTTCCTGAACGAATAGAAAAGTATAGAAGTATGATTGAAGAAAGTTTCTCAAACAAACATGTAACTGAACAGAAGTCAGTTGTTATTCTATGTCCAACCATCAACAGAGCAACATTTGTTTTTAACACTTTAAAATCAGCCACCTACAAAAAGTTCGATGGCAACATTTCATTTCATCAACTAACAAGCAAAACGACATCAAAAAAATTACACGATGCCGTCACAACACTCGCCACACCTGCTGTGTATATTATGACAGGAAGCTTTCTTGGTCTTCCAGTTTCTGACCTTGGCTCACTCATTATAGAAGATATTTCAAGTGAATACTTCATCACACAATCTCGACCATTTATCGACTACTCATTATTTGCCGAACAATTAGCAACAACATACGGCGCACATCTTATTCTTTCAGCGAGCCTTATTTCTCAAGAACAAAAGTTACGAATTACCAAACATTATAAAAACGTTAAGGAAGTTGAGAGAACACCAAACACCAATAATAATATTGTTGGTTCCCTCATCACCAAAGACCAAAGTGAGAAGAAAATATTTAATGTGCTTTCTGTAGAACTTCGTCAAATTCTAGAACTGATTCAAATGGAAAAGAATAAACACAAACGACTCTTTATTCTCTCTCATCGACGAGGATATGCTCCAAGTATTGTGTGCTCTGATTGTGGAACACAAGTTGTGTGTAAAAAATGTGAAGGGTCGGTTGCTCTTCACACCAATGCAAAAGTTGAAGGAATGAATTCTTTTATTTGTCATCACTGTGGAACAAAACGAACCGCACTTGAGAAATGCAAAACCTGCGACAGTTGGAGATTAAAACCTCTTGGTATTGGGACTGAATTACTTGAAGAGGTTATTTCAAAAGAATTTCCCAACGTTACTGTTCTTAAAATAACCGCAGACACTCATCTTGCCGATCATCAGAAAATTATTAAAAAGTTTTTAGAGAAAGAACAAACCGTATTAATTGGAACAACACTCGCTCTCGATTATCTTGAACAATCAGAAGTAACACAGGCATATATGGCAATTACTTCATTTCAAAGCATGCTTTCTATTCCCCACCTTCGAGTTCGTGAAAAGGTTGTGCAGACAATAGACACCCTTTTGTCATTAACTGATAAACCGCTTCTCATTCAATCAACAACGCAAGATGACTCGTTTTTAAAAGAATTGTCGAAATTTGATTACAAAGCTTTTCAAAAAGTTGAGATGAAAGAACGAGAGTCACTTTCATGTCCTCCTTATTGCACCATCATCACGATTCATGTTTCAGGAAAGTATCCAACATTAAAAAGTAATGCAGAAGTCTTTGCATATAAATTGAAAGAATATAAACCTGTTGTATTTCCTGCAAGCTTAAAAACTCGAAAAGGATTATCGGTTATTAGTTTGATTATTAAAATTCCCGCAGAAAAGTGGTCACTTCAAACTATCGATGAAGATTTATTACTGATTCTTCGATCATTTCCTCAAAATGTTGAAATACGAATTAACCCCTCACGATTAATCTAAAAGTGCTTGGCGGCTTTTCTTTTTCCGTCATTAACGATATATACTTATTACATGTCTGCTGCATCAACTCAAAAAACAGCCCCTGGCAGTGAAATTGTTCAGAATGGAAATCAAACATTACGAGAAATCGCCAAGGATGTTCCCGTGTCTGAGATCAGCTCTCCTCATATTAAAGAGGTTCTGAAGCGTATGAAAAAGGCCCTTCTTTCTCAAGATGACGGTGTCGCACTTGCTGCTCCTCAAATTGACGAGTCGCTTCGAATCTTTATTGTGTCGGGTCGTGCTCTTGCACTTATGACTGGAAGTGAGGAACCAGTAGAAGATGCCGTCTTTATTAACCCCGTCATTACCAAACTCTCAAAAGAAACCAAAATGGTTGAGGAAGGTTGCCTCTCAGTTCGATATTTATATGGAAAGATTAAAAGATCAAGCAAGGCAACAGTGCAAGCATATAATGAACAAGGGAAAAAATTTCAACGTGGAGGAAGTGGGCTTTTGGCACAAATTTTTCAACACGAAACCGATCACTTAAATGGAGTTCTTTTCATCGACTCAGCAATTGATCTTGAAGACTTGCCACCCGAAAAAATAACTAAAAAATAATGATCGCTTTCTTTGGTTCATCACAATTTTCAATATATGCATTAGAACGTCTGATCGATGTTCATAATATTTCAATTGATCTCATTGTCACCGTGCCTGATAAGCCAAAAGGAAGAAAACTTGTGATGACTCCACCTCCCATTAAAGAATGGGCAGAGGCAAGAAAGATACGCGTATTTCAACCATCATCATTAAAATTTGAAGGCTCATGCTACCAAGACATTCTCTCAACACTTCAAGGATACGATCTATTTATTGTCGCTTCATATGGAAAAATTATTCCACAATATGTAATTGATCTTCCGACATACACCACAATCAATATTCACCCTTCAATGCTTCCCAAGTATCGAGGAGCATCTCCCCTTCAATATCAAATTAAAAACGATGAAAAAGAAATTGGTACTACCATTATTCAGATGGACAAAGAAGTAGATCAAGGACCAATTTTGGCACAACAACTTCTTTCCGAAGAAATTCGATCAACCCTTCCTCTTTCATTTTTCGATTTAGAGAAAATAACAGCAGAACAAGGAGCTGATCTTATTTCAACAATTCACAAAGATCTTGTAAATGGACACCTAAAAGCTGCTGCGCAAGATCACGACAAAGCTACGTTTACCCAAATGATTGAGAAAGATGAAGCAAAAATAAATTTGACCGATAATCCATATCAAAATTATCTGAAGTATTTAGCATTCATTGAATGGCCTCGAGTATTTTTTACCGTGATTTCAAAAGGAAAAGAAATGCGAGCAATTGTGACTGATGCCGCATTTGAAAACAATTCATTCGTTATCAAAAAGGTTATTCCTGAAGGAGGAAAAGAAATGTCGTATCAAGATTTCGAACGAGGATACAGCCCAGAGATTATTTCTTAGTAACGTTAAAACTACTTTCTTCGTCTGAAGAGATTTCCAAATCCTCGCATCATTTCTTTAAGCTTCAAACCTCCTTTTTTTAGATTTGCTTCATCTTTTCCTTTAATTGTTTTTAATTCTGAAAGTAATTCTTGTTGCACATCGTCAATGGCTGAGTAAAGGTCTTCTTTTTCTGAAACTGCATAAATATCTTTTCGTGGTCGTTTAATCACCACTTCGGCTCGAAAGACATCTCCGTGTTTATGATGATTGGTACTTCGTCCAAGATCTGCCTGAATCAAAATCGCTTCATGTTCATGAGTTGGAATAAATTTCTCTAAAACCTCCATTCGTTTATCGAAGTAACTTGTAATGGCCTCTGTTAATTCAATGTTTGATGTAATGTTTGTTTTAAGATGCATGAAGTAAGTATAACGCATATGTCTGAGATGAGAAACGGCACTATGAACAAAAAGCTAAACCCAGATTCTTGCATCTAAGCCCTTTTTTGTTAGTATGGGGACGTAAGTATAAGGTTTCACCTTTTCTTACAAGAACGTTAAAAATTCATTCCGGAGTAGCTCAGCGGTAGAGCAATCGACTGTGTACATATGTACGGTATTGGTATAATTCATTTATGACCGATAAGCGTACATATACCGATCGTGCCGAATCCAATAAGGAAGCAGTATCGAAGCGACGAAAGAAGCTTCGATAAATGGCCCGAATGGAAAAAGGCAATAAATGTGCCATATGTGGATATGATAAATGTTCAAGAGCATTAAGTTTTCACCATAAAGATCCATCAAAGAAGAATTTTGGAATATCGATGAATGGACTAACTCGCTCGTGGGCACGAATCAAAACGGAACTCGTAAACTGTGTTCTGCGTTTGCTCAAATTGTCACATGGAAGTACACGATGGTATCACGCAGCTTCCTACAGAAATGTAGGTTGAAAAACAAGGTGAATTGCTGGAAGCCCTTAATTAAAATTAAATTTTAATGGGTAATCAGCAGCCAAGTTTAGAAAGTAATTTCTAAAAAGGTTCAGAGACTATCCCTTACGGGAGTAGAGATATAAGTAACATTATATTGCGAAGCGCCTTGCACCCTCTTTATATAAAACATAACGGGTGATGATATAGTCCATACCAAAAGAAATTTTGGACAAAATGTAATCGATTGGTCACAGGTTCGATCCCTGTCTCCGGAGCCCTAGTGACGAAACCTCGCGTAATGCGGGGTTTTGTCTTTTATTGCTTGATACATTAGAGGTTCGAGCGTGCTCTAATTCGTCGAGAACCGCCTGACGACTTTTTATGATCGTTTTGATGAAGGAATGGTAATTTACAAAGACTTTTTTGCCCTTTATCGTGAGGTTCGAGCCTAAACATGAAAGTATCGCTCTCTTAGTCTTTTCATCACCTTTTTCAAACCAAATGTGGGCGTAGCAGGCAAAGTCAAAAGTCTTCTCGGTGAGCTCTACCCATTCGAGGACCTGCTTATTCGTGATCTTTAAATCATCTTCGAGAATCAGTTTTCTTTTCACCATTCCGCCTTTGAGGTTTTGATATTCGTCATCTGTAATGAGCGCACGGTCCTGGTTTCTTGGCGAGATGAAGTTCAGCGTGAGTGATTGCAAATTCTTAGTGACTTCCTCAAGCTCTTTGTTCTTGCCTTTGAGGACCAGTGTGTCGGTGTCCGCTTCGGTCTTGCGTAATTCGTGGAGATGTCTGATAGCCCATTCTTTAAATCGTTCTGAGATTGTTATCTCACTCAGCTTCTCCTTGATATCAATTTCTAAGTTCTTGAGCTCGACAACTTTTTCTGGACACTTCACATCGACTTTCTTCTTGGTGCAGTTGTAATAAACGTAGTGGTGAACGTTGCCATTCTTGCACCGCTTCACTTTCGCCTGGGCGGTGATACTGCAACCGCAACTACCGCAGTGCATGAGTCCGGTAAATGCGAAGGTTAAATTCTTTTTGAGCGACGGCCTGTTGGACCTGCCCATATATTGTTGGATCTTGTTGAACTCATCCTCGGTAATCATCGCTTCATGCGCTCCCTTGTGCCATTCTCCGCTTTTAAATGGATACTCAAACCATCCGTAATAAAACGGATTGCTGAGGACCGCATACATGCCACTTTTTGAGAGATGCTTGCCTCCAAGGTTTCGACGCTTGAAGGTGGTGAGGTTGAGTTTCTTGCGTGAGATATCCCAGACTTGCGGGACCGTGTAGTTGCCGGTGAGCATGAGGTCGAAGATGTGGCGGACGATTGTAAATCGATCAAGGTCTTTGGTGATCGTCTTGAATCCCTTCTCTCTGTCAGGAGTACTCATGTAGCCAATGGGACACATGCTTGGTAGCCAGCCTTCTCGGACCTTCTTTGCTAAACCTCGCTTTACGTTCACCGACAAGTCTCGGATATATTGATTGGCCATTCCAAGTTCTACTTGCATCATGAGGACGTTGTCGGTCGGATAGTAGGTTCTACCGTAGGTCACGATCTCTGCGATGGCACTCTGTTGCAACATCCAGCTGATCTGTCCGCCATCTACGGGGTTACGTGCCAGTCGGTCCAACTTCCAGCAGATGATGCCGTTAGCTTCGCCTTTATAGATTCGCTCAAGCATCTTGTTGAAGATTGGTCTTCCTGGTTTCTTGGCCGACTGCGATTCCACGAGAATCTCAACGATCGCCAAGTTCTGATCTTTGGCAATCTTTATGAGTTCATCTTTCTGGGCATCAATCGATGCCGCCTGTCTGTCTTCCGCTTCGCTCGACTTGCGTGCGTAGAGGAAGTATTTGAGTGGTGGTGTTTTATTCATATACGCTTTTAATAGTTTGATCATTCATGTGATGTCCCATGTTATTGGTATCGTCTTCCTCGACCTTTTTTTCACCATTTATAAATGGTGGTTCGGGCGGTTTTTCCACCGTTATTTCCCGTTTATAAACGGTCAAATCTTCACTTACCGTAGTATCACTGGTGTTACTACGACCTTCCCGTAAATTACCCGCTATTACGGGTAAAGGCTCGTGTTTAGCTGGACCGACCACACTATGCAAAGAAGGCTCTTGAATAGCAACTTTTTCTTGTGGTATTTGGACCTGCCATTTCTGCTTTGCCTTCTCCAAAACATCTTTGATGCTAGTTATAGTATTAGGAGAGTTATCATTTAGGTTAGTTAGAGTATCATCCCTGTTACTGCGATATTCTTCTCTTTTGTTACTACGATGTTTGGTGAATTGATACTGCGATTTGTTTTTGTA
>JBBRNV010000009.1:0-1572 GCA_038230075.1 Minisyncoccia bacterium
AATTTACCCTTGCAGATGTATACGCTTTTGAGAGTGATTTAAAGCAGATACACCCTGAAAACAAGAATATTAAGCCTAAAATACGACAGCAACTGCAATTCTTGCGAGATAAGGGGTACATCGAGTTTATCGGTGATGGTATCTACAAATTGAAGTAATTGACTTTTACCTTGCTTCGATCAATGATCGTTGGTGTATGAAAAATGACACAAAGACATTTCCCCAACACACTTGCCAGTTTTGTGGCTGTGAGCGCAAGTTGTTACAAACCTTGATTGATGATGAATTTATCTGGAATGAGATTGAAAAGATTTATCAACCAAATGGGTTCACCGATACTTTTGAGCATACCGGATATGCATACTGCCCAGACTGTAAAGAACAATGGACGGGTGCTTGACTACATATCTAGGTGTGGGTAAAAACAGGGTTCCATTCATTGGTTTTTGCTATTTTTCCCATATTGTTGATTTTGCCTAAATATGATAGTATTGTGACTACAGGTCTCCTTTAAGGCGACTTGCAGTATCATAATGGATAATAAACCAACAAAAGGCGAATATTTAGAGGTCTTGTTGAGATCTCCTAAAACAATCTTTTCATCAAAAGATGTTTCTTTGTTATGGGGAGAAGAAAGTGACGAGGTAATAAAGAAGAGATTGAACAAGTATGTTACAGCTGGAAAGTTAATTCGTGTTCGTCGTGGCTTTTACGCAAAGGACAAGAATTATAATCGCTTTGAATTGGCTACTAGAATCAACACTCCTTCCTACATCAGTTTTGAAACTGTGTTAACAAGAGAGGGTGTAAATTTTCAGTACTACGGAAACATTTTTGTAGCCTCATATATTAATCGCGAGATTGATATTGAAGGACAAAAAATAACTTTTGTTCGTATGAAGGATTATGTTTTAAGTAACACAACCGGCATTGAACACAAAGATGGGATTGCTATAGCCACACGTGAGCGTGCATTTTTAGATCGAGTATATGTTTCCAAAGATTATCACTTTGATAATTTGCGTTCATTGGATTGGAATAAGGTGATGGAAATATTGCCGATTTATAATAACAAGCGCTTGGAAAAGAAGATAAAAGAATATCAAAAAACTATATGACATTAGACTATTCAAAACATAAAAATATTTTGTTGCAGATCTTGAAGGATATTTATTCTGATACTTCTATCGCACCTCACTTAGGATTCAAGGGTGGTACAGCCGCGATGATGTTTTATGACCTACCACGACCCTCTGTCGATTTGGATTTTGATTTATTAGATGAGACAAAAGAAAAGGAAGTTTTTGAAAAAATAAATGAAATTGTAAGTCATTACGGTGAAATTACTGACTCATATATGCAAAAGCATAACTTGAGAAATGTTATCTCGTACGAGGTTGGTGCACAGAAAATCAAGGTTGAGGTAAACCTTCGTCAATTTGGTTCCAAGTACGTAATGAAAACATATCTCGGTATTTCAATGCTTGTTATGGTCCAAGAAGATATGTTTGCTCACAAATTGATGGCGTTTCTCGAGCGAATCGCAGCTCGTGATATTTTTGATGTCCATTA